>JBGQJU010000007.1:0-79764 GCA_041499185.1 Pyrinomonadaceae bacterium
GCCGCTTCTAACCGTGATTCAAGACGTGATTGAGAGACTAACCGGCGAGTATGCGCGGGTCGCAGAGGCTCGTGGGAGTCAGCCGCCTACCGCTCGTTGCAAAGTATCCTGAGAGACGGCGCAAGACTACCCCTGACATAGGACAAAGTCATCGTTTGTTTGAAGTCGCTTTTGGACTCTATAGATTCATGGGAGAAGTCTAAATGGATTATTGCGAGCAATCGCGGTTGGTCCGGGTGATGGACGAGTCAAACCGGAGTTGATATTCGGCCGAAGTGATGAACGAGCAGACCATCGCATGCTGTTTGGTGACATCGCGCAGCGGTCCGCCGTTCACCTGGCCGAGCCAGAACAGGAAGCCGCGGATGTCCGAGTCGCGCCGCAGATAACCGGAATACTGCGAGTAGACAAACGCGCGGTTGTATTCCGCATTAATCAACGATCCATTGCTGATCGGATTCGTCACGTTATCGTCCGCCAGGCGATACATCACTCCGCCGCGGCCGAGCGTACCGTAAAGGTTGATCAGGTTGGTCCTTTGCGCTGAAAGATCAACGCCAATGCTGCTGACAGTCGCCAACACGGCATCGACAAACTGTTGGGCTGTTGCCAGACTGGCTGGATACTCCGCTACAAACTCAGGCCGCCCGACAAACGTATTGGCTAGATCTAATTGCGACTGCGCCAAATTTGAAGCGTCGATGGCCGCGCGATCAGGCTTGAACGCGTCGTAGCTGGGAATCTTCAAGTTCTCGCCAGGAAAATTCGTGTCGGGAAAGGGATTGGGTTTGGGCTGATTGTTGCCAAAAGCCACGCGGTACAAGCGATAAGCGTAGGCACCGGTTTTCTGATACTCCTGCTCAAAGAAGAACGCGTTTGAAACATCGATCCGCTTGTGGTGGATGCAGAGCACATCAGCGCCGCAATTAGTGATCTGGGAGGTCCAGTAATCTAATCCGCTCGGATCGGGATCGCGATTCAGGAAGTCGCGATACTGTTGCGTCACAAACGTGGGCGGATCATCCATAGCATTCGGCGGGATCGCAGCGAAGGTGGGATTTTGATTGCCACTCTGACTGTTGAAGGTGAAAGTCTGCGGATTGAAGGCATAGCCAAGCTTCGAAGGCGTGACGGTAATCTGAGTGCCAGCGACAGATGGGACTCCCAGCAGTATCGTAACTCTGCCAAAGGCGTTGGTTTTTGGCCCTCCAAAAAAACTGTTGCCGGTGTCTATTGCAACTCCGCCCAGGTCATTACCTCCGGCGTCCGTGGTGTGCGCGTCGATTCGTACGTACAGGTCAAGACGCAGGTTGACTCCGGTCATGTTGCTGCTCAGATTGTTAACATCCCCCCCGAATCCAAAGTACTGTCCCGCTTTCGATGGCGCCAAGGAGTAATTGCCGCCGGCCGGCAGATTCGAAAACGAGTAGTTGCCATTTCCGTCGGTGGTTGTGTTAGCCGACACGGTGCCGCTTAGTGTTACGGTCGCTCCGCTAATACCGTTGCCGAAACCGTCTGCTACCCGACCTGAGATCGAGAACCTCTGGGAGCTAGTCATCTGGTAAGCGCCGCGCCCGTACGTGGCAATCTGAATCTGGCCGCTGTTGTTTGTGGCAAAACCCATCACGACTACGGGCGGCAGGCCGTCGTTAAAGCTGCTCCAGTTGGTCCCGCCGGTCGTGGAGCGGAAGACTCCAATGTCGGTGCCCGCGTAGATAGTGTTCGGGTCGTTCGGATCGATGAGTAAGGCACTGGTGGGAATGTTAGGAAGATTCCCGCTAACGTCAGTCCAGCTTTGTCCGCGATTGGCGGTCTTGAAGACGTGGCCCGATCCGAATCCGGAAGTTGAGACATAAGCATTCGACGGATTCGCATTATCAATTGCGAACCAGGTGATGGTGCGATTGGGCAGACCGGCCGTGACTTCTGTCCAGTTTTGGCCGCCATCAGTGCTGACCATCGCCCGGCCTTGTGCTGAACCCGTATAGATCACGTTTGCATCCGAACGCGCGACGCTGATGGCGTTGAGCACGTCCGTGCCGCCCTGGGTGAGATCGGCCGTCGTTCCCGTCGGCGTCCACGTCGCGCCGAGATTGGTGCTGGTCCAAACGCGCTGCGAGCCAAAATAGATCTGCGCGTTAACGCCGTTGCCAACAAACGGAGGATAGAAAGCGGTCCGCTCGTTCGCGTTGTTATCGTCTTTGAAAGTGCCGTCGGTGGCGATCGTCCCGCCAAACGTGTCGCCGTTATTGTTGTAGCGCCAGATTCGGCCGTGCACATAGGTCGCGAAGACGATCGTCGGATCGAGCGGGTTCACCACGCAGTGTCCACCGTCGCCGCCGGCAAAGTCGCGCCACTGCGTTGGAATCACGTTGGTGCGCTTCTGGGTGCCATTGTCCTGCGTGCCGCCGTAGGTGATTGCCGGATCGGTCGGATGACGCGCGATGCTCACGAATTGCGTCAGCGAAAGCGTTGCGTTCAGCGACTGGAAAGAGCTGCCACCATCCGGCGACTTGTAAACACCGCCATCGTTTCCGATATAGATCACGTTCGAATTCATGGGCGAGAATGCGAGCGAGTGCTGATCCGGATGCGCCAGTGCGACAGAGTACGAGTATGGGGAGTTCGATTTTGTGAGATTGGTCCACGTCACACCGGCGTCCGTACTCTTGAAGACATCACGAGTGCCCACGTAAACGGTATCGGCGTTCGCGGGATCAGCGTAGAGGTACGTGTTATAGCCAAACTGTCCGCTGTCCAGTCCCGGGGCTCCAAGGTTGGTCCAGTTATTGCCGCCGTCCGTGCTCACGTCTACACGAATCGCTACCGGGCTGGCAGAGTTGCCCGAATAGACGTAGATCTTTTGCGGATTGGCTGCTGACACCGCAACGCGAATGTCGCGCAGCCCGCCACTAGTGAACGCTGGCGGGAAAGCAGATGTGTAAATGATGTTCCATGTATTGCCGCCGTCAGTCGAGCGAAACACCCCGCCGGTGCCGCCATTTCCACTCGCGCCGAGGCCGCGCATAGCGACGTAAATTGTTTGTGGATTCGCCGGGCTGACGATGACGTCTCGCGGCAGGCCCACCAAAGTGTTAGTCCAATTAACGCCGCCGTCAGTTGAAAGATAAAAACCTCCGAAAGGAAAACTGTTGGCGTTTGTGGCATCTAGCGAGCGATAGAGAGCCGCGTAAACTCGGTTAGGATTGTTCGGGTCAACGGCAAGCGCGCCGATTGCGCCGGGCTGTGGCAGGCTGCTGTTGTTGACGCGTGTCCAGGTCTGGCCCGCATCGGTCGACTTGAGGATGCCGCTACCCATGTAAGTGCAACAGCCCTGCATGTCGCCCATCCCCGCGTAGACGATGTCCGGATTGCTCTTCGAGAACACCAGCGAACCGACCGCGAGATCCACCTGGCCATCGCTGACCGGAACAAAGTTGGCGCCGCCATCAGCCGAGCGCCAAATGCCACCCGTTGCGGCGCCTGCAAGAATCAAATTCGCGTCGGTCGGGGACACGGCAAGGGCATTGATGCGGCCGCTGTTAAAGCCAAAGTTTCCAAAGTAAGGAAGAGTGGGAGTGGGACCGAGTGATTGCCAGACCGGCGCGGTGACCGACTCAGACTGAGCTTCGCTTTTGCCTCGACCCGGACGGCTTTCCCAGGCTGCGCGCCGTGCATCAACTGGGATCGAGCCGAACGGGTACGTGCGCTGGAACAGGAACCAGCTTTGCCGGCCTTCGAGATCTTCGTCACCGTCGTTTATCGATTCTGTTTCTGGTTGACGCCTCGCGGTTTTGCCTCTGTGCCGCGGACGGTGCACTGCGCGCCAGCTTTGCGGTTGCGTTTGGCGTCGTTGATGACCCCCGGATCTAGCGCCAGACGCCGGGATTCCGCCGCCACAAAGAAGGAGGAGGACGGCAGAAAATAACGTGAGTTTGCGGAGAGTCCGCCTAGTGCGGACAATCTCCAAAACTGTTGTGCGTAATGATCGTTGAGAATCGTAGCTGATACTCATCTGAGTTCACGAAAGCGCAGACCATCGCATGCTGCTTGGTGACGTCTCGCAACGGCCCGCTGCTCACCTGGTTGAGCCAAAAACGGAAGCCGGCGATGTCCGAGTCTCGCCGCAAGTAGCCGCCGTATTCCCCATAGACAAACGCGCGGTTGTACTCCGCGTCGATAAGCGCCCGGTTGTTTATCGGGTTCGTCTGCGTGTTGTCGTCCGCCAGGCGATAGATCACTCCGCCGCGGCCGAGCGTGCCGTAAAGATTGATCAGATTCTGCCGCTGCGTCGACAGGTCCACGCCGAGATCGGTTTGAATTGTCGCCAACACAGCATCAACGAATTGAGCGGCCGTTGACAAACTGGCGGGATACTTTGCAATGAACTCGGGTCGTTGCACAAAGGCATTGGCGAAATTCAATTGCGCCTGTGCCAGGTTCGAGCTGCCCACCACCAGGGCGCGGTCCTGCGCGAACTTTGTGTAGCTCGGAATCTTCAGGTCCTCACCTGGAAAATTCGGATCTGGAAATGGGTTGGGAAATGGCTGACTATTGCCGAACGACTCGCGATCTACGCGGTAAACGTAAGAAGCCGTCTGCTGAAATTCGAGTTCGTAGAAGAAGGCGTTCGAGACGTCGATGCGCTTCGCGTTAATGCAGGCCTGATTCGTTCCACACCCCGCAAATTGGTCGATCCAGAAAGCCTCGCCGCCCGGATCGGGCTCGCGCGACAGGAAGTCGCGGTAGTGCTGAGTGACAAAGAAGTCGGTGAAGTCGTCAGGATTCATCAACGTGCGCGGAATGTAAGTCACGGTGGGCGCATTGGCCAGATTCGTTGAAACAGACTCGGAGGTGAGTGAAGGCAAAACATAAGCGTCCGGCTCACCGGCGGAGATTCCCACCACTGGGAACAGATTCGTGTTTCCGGCGCCGTAGCGAGTCTGAATCAGACCATTGCTGCGCAGTTCGACCTCGAAATTGATGGGACCTCCAAACGTGCAGCCTGCTCCAAAATCGTTGCAAGGCACGCCTTGCCAACGAAAGATAATGCGGTTCGCGTCAGGCTGAACGACATAGACATCGGCGTCCGCGCGCTGATCGGTACCCAGATAAATGTCGTCCCAGAGACCGGAAATCATCCGGAAACTCGCGAGACCACCCGTGGAGCTCGGCACGTCATCAGCATCTCCGTTCGGCCGCGTGGGAGGCGAGGGTGGCGGAAAGTACATATTTCCATTGCTGGAAATCGTCACCGAGCTGAAATTCTGGCCAAAGAAAGGGAACGAGAATGGCAACCCGGAGGTCTTAAAACAATCGTCGCAGTTAAAATTCAGATGTGTGCCTCCGGTCGAGAGCGGAACATTCTCGCCCAGTGCGGTTGCATACGGATTGCTGTCGACAAAGCTGACCGAAACACTTACCGTAGCCGGAGTGCCTTCATTTCCTACATTATCAAACTCACGCAACGAGATCGTCCCCCTATTGTGCCCGATCGGCATTTTGACGGCGAGTGTCTGCGGCGTACCGGAAGCCGGTGGCGCAAGATTTCCTAGCGGCACCACCGCTCCGGTATCGGCATCCGTGAAACTCAACTGATAAAGCGAAGCCTGGCCCACTGCGCCGT
The DNA here is from genome assembly GCA_041499185.1 of Pyrinomonadaceae bacterium. Classification (GTDB taxonomy): domain Bacteria; phylum Acidobacteriota; class Blastocatellia; order Pyrinomonadales; family Pyrinomonadaceae; genus JAOAPY01. The sequence continues at coordinate 5,627 of JBGQJU010000007.1, forward strand.
CATCCCCCGATGACGTCCATCCTAGATTGAGGTTTCGTCCACTCTGCGAGGTTACCTGAAAGTTGGATACTTTTCCTGGCGGTGTCACATCGTTTTCCGCCAGCGCATCCAGACTCTTACGCACGTTCAAACGGCGACCCGTAAGAGTCTTGCCGGACAAAGAAGGAATAAGGTCTCCGTTGAATATCAGGAGACTCTTGAGCTGCTGCACCGTGAGATTCGGATTTTGCGCGCTGAGCAATGCCGCCGTTCCGGTCGCGTGCGGGGAAGCCATCGAGGTGCCACTAAAGAAGCTGTAAGTGTTACCGTCCCCATCCGTGAAGTCCGGCATCAAGATCGTCTTTGTCGTGGTGCTCAGAATGTTGACGCCCGGAGCCCCGAGAGTGGCCGATTGCGCGCCAAAGCTTGAGAAGCTTGCCAGGAAATCGTTGCTGTCCGTGGCTACTAATGAGACGACGTTTGGTGCTTTGTATCCGGATGGAAAATGCGGAAAAGCATCCGAGTCCTGTTCAGGGAGTCCACCCGCATTTCCATCCGAGGCGACGAACAAAATTCCCGACTGGTTCAGGGCGTTAATCGCATCAAGGAAAGCCTGGCTGAATCCACCGCCGCCATAGCTGTTGTTCAAAGCACGGATGTTTGCGCCCTGAGTGCCACCAGAGCTGACCCAAAGATCTTTCATCTGCTTGGCATAAGCCAAAGCTCGGATCGCATTCGAATCGCTGCCGTTGCCGCTACCGTCCAGAAACCTGAGCGACATCAGCTTCACGTTCCAGTTGAGTCCCACAACACCGCGATTATTGTTCCCGACTGCCCCAATTATTCCGGCCACGTGCGTAGAGTGATCTTCCGCGGGAATCGTGCCCGAATTATCAACAAAGCTATAGCCGTGAAGATCGCCCGTGATTCCCGGAATCGATCCGGGCGCCGGATTCGTCCAAATATTCGCTAGCAGGTCCGAATGGTTTATGTCGATTCCCTGGTCAACGACGCCGACAACGACGTTGCTGCTTCCGGTGGTAATGTCCCAGGCCTGCGGCGCGCTAATCTTTGGCCAGCCGTATTGCGAGCCGTACTGCGGATCATTTGGCGTGAGATCCGCGTGCAGAATGTAATTTGGCTCCGCGTAGATCACGTCTGGTTGGGCCTTCAACGCGGCAATCGCGTTCAGCGTGTCTTCGGGCGCAACGCGGGCCAGGCGGAGTCCGTCGACCACATTAGAGCCTAAAAAGCGTTCGACCTGCATGGGGATGGCGCGGCCTTCGGCATTCACTGTGGCCACGGCACTCTGCTGGCGCTTGGCTGCCGCTTCGCTTTTATAACGAACCAGCACGTCACCAGGAACGAATTCAGGTCTCTTGCGCTTGAGACCCAAACTGGGAGGCGCGCTGGAACGCTGGCGTGTGGCGCGAGATGCGGGTGGAAGACCGATGATGGCCCAGAGAGCAAGGCCTGAGAAAAGAGCAATTGATAACGCAAGGCGAACCCGATTATTCCCCGGGGTGAACTGACGATTCGTCATGAAAATAAGTCTCCTAACTGAAAACCCTGTGAACAGGCCCATCAATTCCTGCTTTTGCAGCGAGGCTTCTGGGGAGAAACTCAAGAGGCATGATTTCCAGCGGTCCGTGGCTGATCGATCGATCCGCTCGTCGCACGCCGCAGTGAGAAATATATCCTAATTCGGCTTCAGATTACAGCCAAGGGGCAGGTCTCTGATGGCGCTATCACCGAAACCGTTGTCCGATCTGTTCCGTTCCGAAGGTGCCGATGCCGTTGAGTTTGAAGCTGAAGACGACGCGGTTTTCCTTTCGCAGGCCGACGTTGAAGGTGTAGTTTTGCGCGGTGATGGCGCAGCAGTCCCAACCGTAACCGACCGTGACCGTTGAACTGATCAGCGAAGTATTGCCCTTGCCCGGACGCGGTTGGAAATCGAAGAAGAACGAAGCGCCGCCATACAATCCTTTCTCATGATTGCCGAGAAAGATCGAGGGGCTCCATTGCGAGCCGCGCAACGTGCCGGCCTCCTTGCCGCGCGCGTCCGCAAATTTGGCCAGGCTCGGAACCAATTCGATTGCCCGCGTGTAGTAGAAACTCTGGAAAGCTTGAATCAAAGCGCGATTGATGCCGAAGGTCGTCGAAAGAGCGCGCACTCCGCCGCCACGCGTATCCATGTCGGTGCGGAAATCAAGAAACGCCGAGCGGCGCGGACGATAGCGTGCTTCCATGCTCAGCGGCGAGAAGCGGCGCGGCACGCCGCCGTAAGTGAAACCTGACAACGTATCGATCGGATAAAACTGGTTGCGCTGTCCCGGTTTCAACGCGCCGCCAAAGTACGGATCGAAAAAGTATTTGCCGCGCACCGTAATCGTCAGTGCTTCGTAAGGCTGGCTCGAGAGCGGCGCCTTCGCTCCGCTCTGTTCCGCCTTCTTCTGCGCCGCACTACTTACATTCTCAGTCGAGCGGCGTGTGAAGAACCGGTTCGTGACGCCAAACTCGATCTCATTCGTGTCGGCCATCGTATCGATGTAATCGAAGCGAATAATCCGATCGAAATTATTGATGCCGGTGATTCGCCGATAGATCACATAAGGCTCGATCAGGTGCCGAAAAAAGAACCCTCCGTTGCGCCGATGATAGTCGCGCGCCAATGTCGGCGGCCTCAGATCCAGCTCAAACTCGCCGTAGCTGCGTGTGAGGTTGCGGCTCGTTACATTCTGCGTCGTCGGGTCTAATGAGTCCGAGTAAAAGGTGACGCGCCCCGCCGCCGTTCCGGTCAGCGACCAACCGTCAAAGCTCAAGGGAATCTCGACTCGCGGATGAAAATCGAGTCGTTGCACCATTGACGGAGAGATGAGCGGATCGCGGCCCACTTGTTGTCGAAAGGCAACGACGTCGTCCGCAGTCTCCTTGCGACTGACGCCCTCAGCGCCGCCTTCATAGGAAAAGTAGATCGGGAGTTTTTTGATGAAATCAAGCGGTGTGGGCCGCCTGTCGATGGTCACGCTCGGCATCTCGCGAATGCGAATGCGCGTGTTCGAGAGCGACGTGACCTGTGCGCGGGCCAGGAAGTTGAAACTGTAATCCTTGTAGTCCTTGTTAACGAAAACCTGCGAGCGTTCTTCCGGCGAGATCGCCTGCTGAATCGAGTCTGAGAAGACCTGCCGGAACGGCAGGCTCGACGTGACGTTGACATCGGCAGCAGCGATGAATCCGTTAGGAAAGTAATGGACGCCCTCGACGTAGAAACTCGATCCGCCCTGATCCGGGTGCTGAGCATCGACCTTTGGCCCCAGCACGCGATCCTTGACGTAGAAGAAACCGACGTTCAAGAACGAGCGCGAGTTGGCGCGCGTTCGCAAATCCGTTCCGAAACCGATGCCGCGCTGCGTGTAAATATCGCCGCGGAAGGTCGCATCAGCCGAACGTCCGAGGGTGAGGTAGTACGCTTCAGAAAAGCGAAAACCCTTCGCGCCCGAACCGCCGAATGTCGGCGTCAGAAATCCTGAAGCGCGATCGCGATTTTTGATTGAGACGGAAGCATACGGTAGATAAACGATGGGAAAACCCTTGACTCTGAAATTGGGCGACACCAGCCGCGCTCGATCACCGGTCTTGATTCTCACGCGCTTCGCATGAAAGCTCCACTTGGGAACTTCTTCATCGCAGGCGGTAATCTGCGCATTTTCCGCAACGATCGTGTCGAGACTGACGCGCTCGACACGGTCTGCCGTGAAATAGAGCCTGGTGCCATCCTGTGTCTGGTTTGTAAATCCCGTCGAGTCGACAAAGAAGCCTGTCTTCGTTCTGTAGTTCCACTCGGCGCGCGAGCCCGTGATGCGTTGCTGGTCACCTTGGTCGAATACGACGTTGCCTTCGGCAATCACACTGTTCGTCGCTTCGTAGACAGTCACCTTGTCTGCTTGTAAACGATAGGTGCCGATGCGCGCGTCGACATTGCCTTCGTAAACAAACACGCGCGCCTCTTTGGGACCAAAGACTGTTTGGGTGCCCGCTTCGATTTTCAGCTCCTCGGTCGACACACCAGGCTCGGATTTCTGCGCGGGCAAGCGCGGGCGTATCGGCTGCTCCGGCGTGAGCGGATTCACGTTAGGCGTGTCAGTCATCGGATTGGTGACTTTCCGATCGACCGGATTAGTCTGCTGAGCTATCGTCAGCGCAGATCCAAGAGCAATCACCACGCACGCGACGGCGAGCAGGGTTACGCGGGAGAGATTATTTGAGGAAGAAGCAGCGCGCAAAAACGAGCGAAGACCTCCAGGACCGAGCGGGCGCAGCGCACATCTCACCAGCAACGGCCGTGGCGAGGGCGCGCTTTTCGTTTACAGCGTCGCGATGCTAACACGAAAAAGTGAAAACAATGTAGGAGCGAACCTGTATGTTCGCCCCAGTCGTGTCGCAGAATTTGTCAACTTGAACAGCGCGTCGCCGCTTGTGAAGATAGGCCACGTCCGGGCGAACACTCAGGTTCGTCCCTGCAAAACTTGCTGTTATCATCTTCTTGATGGCTGAAACAATCCGTCTCATGATCGTCGCAGGCGAGCCATCGGGCGATGCCCACGCCGCGGCGCTGGTCCGCGCGTTGCGCGAGACGGACGCGAACCTGCGGTTTGATTTTTTTGGCGCCCCCGGAGCACTGATGCGTGCCGCCGGCGTTGAATCCACAGTGCGCTCAGATGATCTGGCAATTTTTGGAATCATCGAGGTAGCTCGCGTCTTTCCGAAGTTTCTGCGGGCGTATGGCGCGTTAAAGCGCGCCGCGATTGAAAGAAAGCCTGATGCGGTTGTGCTGGTCGACTGGCCCGAGTTCAATCTTCCGCTGGCGAAAGCACTACACCGGCGCGGTTATCGGGTGATCTATTACATCAGTCCGCAGGTTTGGGCGTGGCGCTCATACCGCGTGCGACGCATTCGCCGCGACGTTGATCTGCTGCTATCAATTCTTCCCTTCGAACGAGAATGGTTTGCCCGGCGCGGCATGACAAAGGTTGAATTCGTCGGCCATCCGCTCGTCGGCGAAGTTCAGGCTCGCTATGATCGTGAAGAGTTTTGCCGTTTGCATGATCTGGATCCAGCGCGTTCGATTGTGACCTTTCTTCCTGGCAGCCGGCACAAAGAACTCGCCCGCATAATGCCGCCCATGCTCGACGCCGCCGCAGTGATCGCTCAGAAACGTCCCGAAGTCCAATTTGTGCTGGTCATCGCGCCGAGTCGTTCGCTCGAAGAAGCCAAACAGATTATTGCCCGCCGCAAAGATGATTTAGCTTTGCCGGAAGCCATGCGCATCACTCATCACGAAACGCGCGAAGCACTCGCGGCTGCCGACGTCAGCGCCATCGCCAGCGGCACCGCCACTTTGGAAGCAGCAATCCTCGGCACTCCAATGGTGATTGTCTACAAGGAATCACCGATCAACTGGCACACGCTGGGGCGTTTGATCACTTCCGATCATTTTGGTCTGGTTAATCTGATCGCGGGCGGACAAATCGTTGTCGAGCTGATGCAGAACGACCTAACTGGAGAACAGTTAGCAACAGAGCTTGTCGCCTTGTTGGACAAAGAACGAAATCAAGCGATGCGCACTCAACTTAACGAAGTCGCCGCGCGTCTCGGCGATGGCGGCGCATCGAGGCGAGCTGCCGAACGAGTGCTCGAAGCACTACGCGAATGGAAGTAGGGGGGCGGACACGCAGGTCCGCCCGTACAACAATTATTTCTGCGATAGCTTTTCTTCCAGTAAGAGAATCCGCTTGCGCAGTTCTTTGATCTCGTCGCGCATTTGCGGCAGACGACCGAGGTGCGCGTTCAAGCGCTTGTATTCATCGAGCGGTTGAATCGGAATGCCCCACCAGACGCCGGGCCGAACGATCTTGCCCGGCAGGATGCCGGCCTTCGAGCCAATCACCGCGCCGCTCTGCACGCGGATGTGATCGCCGAAACCAACCTGGCCGCCGATCACGCAGTCATCTTCAATTGTCACGCTGCCGCTGATTCCTGTCTGTGCCGCGATCACGACGCGCTCTCCGATGTCGCAGTTGTGGCCCACGTGCACGAGATTATCAAGCTTGGTGCCGCGCCCGATGCGTGTTTGGCCCAATGCCGCACGATCTACACAAGTGTACGCGCCCAGCTCAACGTCGTCTTCGATCACAACCGTGCCGATCTGCGGAAACTTGTGATAGCCCATGTCGTCCCGCACATAACCAAATCCATCTGCGCCGAGGCAGACGCCAGCGTGCAGAATCACGCGATCGCCGATGTTGACTCCATCGTAGAGAACGACGTTTGGATGCAGAACGCATTCGCGGCCGATGGTGACGTTCATACCGACTATCACACCAGCTTCGAGGCGCGTGTTGGCGCCGACGCGCGCGTATTCGCCGATGCAGACGTGCGGGCCGATAAAAACGCTCTCGCGAATCTCAGCGCTGCCAGCGATTGCGGCCGTGGGGTGAACCGAGGGTGGGCGTCGCTTTGGTGGATGCAATAGCGCGGCAATCAAAGCAAATGCCAGCTTCGGATTCTTCGCTTCAATGCGGCAAGGCGCTTTCACGTCCGCGCCCTCGGGCACAATCACGCAGGCTGCTTTGCACGCACTCGCGGCGACGAAGAACTTTTCGTCCTCGACGTACGCAATGTCGCCTGGTCCCGCAGATTCGAGACTGGCGACTCGATAAATCAGAACTGCGCCAGTGCCAAGTAGATGACCGCCTACGTGGGCCGCGAGTTCAGATGCAGGTAGTGGGTTGATCTGGTTCATTGCCTGGAAATCATCAGATTGAGTCGGGATGAACTTTAAGTTTCGTTTGTCTTGTAATTAAACTAGCAGCCGCTCTTCTTCTCTCTCTCGTTCGTCTCTTGTTCGCGCTCTTGTAAACCCGCGCTGCGATCCGCGAATGAAGTTTACCAGATGCGCCACGTTTTCATCCTGAATCTCCTCCATCTCTCGCAATGCTTCATCCAGAGGCAGTCCTGATCGAAATAGAACTTGATAAGCATTCTTCAACGCGCTTCTCGTCTTACTTGAAAAACCCGCGCGCCGCAACGCAACGGAATTGATTCCGCGAACTCGTGCCGGATTGCCGTCGGTGATTAAAAACGGCAGCACGTCCTGGACGATCTTCGACTTGCCGCCGACCATTGAGTAGCGTCCGAGCCGCACGAACTGATGGCAGCCGACATTGTTTGAGAGAAACACGTGGTCCTCGATTTCGATGTGACCCGCCAGTGCCGCCCCGTTCGTAAAAATATTGTCGTCGCCGACGACGCAGTTGTGCGCTACGTGCACACCCACCATGAAAAAGTTGCGCGAGCCAATCCGCGTAACCTCTCCTTCACCACAGGCCCGGTGCAGCGTCACAAACTCGCGTATCAGATTATCAGCGCCGATGATCAGGCTGCTCGCTTCACCTTTGAACTTGACATCTTGTGGCTCGCCGCCGAGAACCGCGTGCTCAAAGATCCGATTACGCTCCCCAAGGGAAGTGCATCTCTTGATCACGGTGTGCGCACCAATCTCGCATCCCGTTCCAATGACTACTTCTTCCTCGATGACCGCGTAAGGGCCAATGCGCGCATAAGGCCCAATCGCCGCTTCCGCACTCACAATCGCAGTCGGGTGGACCGAGGCTGTCGAATGAATACTCATAAGAATTGAGAGCCGCGATAGTACACCGAGCGGCCATAAATGTTGAATGGTTAGCGAGCATTGGAAAATAGTGTCGGGGCAGATACGGGTCCCGGATACTGCGACTGATCGTTTTAAGTACTAAGATCAGTAAACTTAAGCCTGCGGCTTGCCTATCCACTCACCATCTGCCACTCAATGTTCAAAGCTTTTTGCCTTGCCTTTGGCTGTCGAGACCACTATCATGGCACGGCTGCAAGATGTGATTGATGAAGTGTGTCTGGCAGTGAGTTTTCAGAACAATTCTTTGGTCCTTATTATCACCAGGCGCGTCGAAAGTTCATACCGCCCTATTGAGGAGAATGATTCTTGTTTAGTGATCAATTTCGCCGCGGTGAATCCGAAAAAGGTTTAGTTAGCGGAGTAATAGGCTCCAAGTTCATCTCAGGCCTTTCCGATGTCGTTTGGAAGGCCTTCCAGTCCATCAACACGCGTCTTCCCGAAGGCGAAGCCATTCGTCCCAAATGGGCGCCCGGTCCGTTGCTGAAATCCTACGAGCGCACCTCGCCGCCGCTCGGCTTTCCCCGCGAGACTGACAGCCTCTGCCCGCGTTGCGTCAAGGAAGTCCGCGACGCCGTCATCACCGGCGAAACTACTCTCGAATCATTGATGAATGAGCATCCGGGCGAAATCAAAGCCCAGATTCTGGAAGAGAACGGACAAGTGGTCATGCGCAAGACCTGTCCGAAGCACGGCGAGTTCGTAGATGTGATGGCTACCGATCCGGCATTTCTCGAGCGGATTGAATCGCTCTTCTTTGGTCGTGACTTCAAAGCGGCTGAAGACTCGCACGTGCATAAGCACGGTACTTCTAATATCAAGTTTGGCCGCGGCGCCGTGTTGACTGTCGACCTGACCAACCGCTGCAACATGATGTGCAACCCTTGCTTCATGGATGCGAACCAGGTTGGATACGTTCACGAGCCGACGTTTGAAGACACGAAGGCGATTCTCGATCGCGCCGTGTCGTTCAAGCCAAAGCGCCAAATAATCATTCTCTTCTCCGGCGGCGAGCCCACGCTTTCGCCTTATTATCTCGAAGCCGTTGCCCACGCAAAGAAGGTTGGCTTCTATCGCATTCTGGCGGCCACGAATGGAATTCGTTTTGCCGAAGACATTGAGTTCTGCAAGGCTGCGAAAGCCGCTGGTCAGCACGGCGTCTATTTGCAGTTCGACGGCGTCAACGAAGAAAAGAACAGACATCGCGGGGTCGGCAACCTGTTCGATGTAAAGCAACAGGCCATTGAAAACCTGGCGAGTGTCGGCATCAAGGTCACGCTCGTCACGACGATCGTCAACACAATCAACAACGACGGCATCGGCGCGATCGTTGAGTTTGCCGCGCAGAACATCGACAAAGTGCAGACCATCGCCTTCCAACCCGTGTCGTTCACTGGTCGTGACGAAGATATTGCCGATGACTTGCGCATTAAGCAGCGCTACACGCTCGCCGGTATGACGCACGATTTGAAAGATCAACTCGCTGGCCGACTGCAACCTTTGCGCGATTGGTATCCGCTCTCTTCGTATTCCGCTTTCACCAGCGTGATGGATATGTTGCAAGGAGCGGATGCGCCCTGGGGCTGGTCTTCGTGCAATTGCCATCCGAACTGCGGCATCTTCACTTTGATTGTGGTCAACAAAAAGACGGGCGCGTTTACATCGCTCTTCGACTTCTTTGATTACGAGCAGTTCATGAAAGACGTCGCGGTGATTACAGATTCAGCGCGGGGCAAGAAGCTTTCGTACGCGCAGCTCGGAATGGCGATCATGCGCAACTTTCACGCCGAACGCGCGCCCGAAGGATTTCCGATCTCGCAGATCATCAACCTGTTCAAACCGTCTTCGACGAATTCCAGCTCGGATCGCAACGACCGCATGAAAGCAAAAGTCGCCGATGATCCGAACGATATTTGGCGCGTGCTCTGCGTTGAAGGCATGTGGTTTCAGGATCTTTTCAACTACGATTTTCGCCGCACCGAAATGTGCGTGATTCCTTACGGCACTCAGGAAGGCGAGATAAGTTTCTGCGCCTACAACACCGGCGTCGGCTGGCGGCAGATCATCGAGAACATGCACAAGACCGCCAACCTCGCCGAGTGGTACGAAGAACACGAGCGCCATCCCGTCTACGCCGCCGGCCATAACGTCCCCGGAATCTCAAAGAAGCATTCGCTCAGCCTGCCAATCGTTAGTGCCATCATCGCCGAAGATGCGGACGAGAAGCCGGTATGTGTATCGCCGTACCTGGTTGAAGAGCACGAGCAAGAGGCAGTTACAGTTTAGATCATCAATGGACGCCATTTCCTCGCAGGATGGCGTTCAGTTCCAGGGTTGCCACTCGTCCGTTCGCGACACTCGCCTTTCTTCGCGTGTGCCGGATTCGTCCGCATAGACTAGGGATTCGCTTTGTGAGGGGTCTCTAATCCAACCTCTTAGATCGTAAGGAGAGTTAACGATGTTACATGCTCAACAAATCTCTAGAGGTCGAGCCTCAAGAGTTATTTCGCTTACACTGCTAATGACAGTGCTCGCGGCCCCCTCGCTTCCAATAGCCGCTGCGGTTCTGCAGGAAAAACAGGAGAAGGCGGATCAGGCGACCGAAGTTGTTCTTCCTGACGGAACAGAGTTCGCGGTTGTCACAACCGAGGAGATTTCCAGCAAGACGGCGACTGAGGGCGATGCCCTTAGCTTCAAAGTTGCGGAGGACGTGAAGATCAATGGTCACGTGGTGATCGCCAAGGACACCCTCGTGAAAGGCGTGGTTGCCAGCGCGAAAAAAGCTGGCATGATGGGCAAGGGCGGGAACCTTGGTATTCGGGTTGAGTCAACAACAACCGTCGATAATCAAAAGATCAAGCTCCGCTCATCGAAAGGCAAGGAGGGCGAAGACAAGACCGGAACTACAGTAGCACTAGTTGTTCTTTTTGGCCCGCTTGGATTCCTGAAGCACGGGAAAAATGCCGTAATAAAACCCGGTACTAACATCAAGGTCTACACAGACGAAGAAAAGAAAGTGCAGACAAAAAGCTGAGCCGGAGGAATACTTTCAATCGGATTCTGACGTTTTCAGGGGTAGCTGCACCTGGCGCAATTCCGCGGCGACGTCACGCAATCGAATCGCGAGTTGTTCGATTGTCTCGGCCCGTTTTCTTGCCTTGTCACTCAGGTCCTCGCGCAGCAGGAGTTGTGCCTGGCCCAGCACGCCAGTTAAAGGATTGTTGATTTCATGACGGACGCGAGATACTAACTGGGCCACGTCATCGATCTTCTTTTCATATGCAGCAACCATTGCCCGCAGTTCTTGTTCTTTTTCTCCGTTGGCGGCTGTCTGACTTTTTTCTTCGCTCATCGATTGGTCCGCGTTCTGTAGGGAATGTCATAACTGGGAGTTAACGCCAACGCTAGCCGCTTTCGCGGACGGATGGGGCGACCCGCGCGCCTATTCTGCTCCGATCTTCAGAAATCGACAAGCGAATTATTTGATTTGACGCGCGTCAGCAACGAGAGTCAATTGACTGTTTCAGGCAAAGTCTTTCGTTCTTCTTTCAGTCGCCGCCAACGTTTCCGAGCGTGCGGTGAACGCCGGGACAGTCATTGGTTGACAACTTTCTCTTCTCTTTCGTACATTGAGTTTCGCTGCTGGGAGGTCGTCCAATGGTAGGACTCCAGACTCTGGATCTGGCTATCGGGGTTCGAGTCCCTGCCTCCCAGCCAAACATTTTCAGCAAGCCGCGGGCCGCGCTGGCTGCTCTTACTTGCAGGAAAATGTGGCCATCATCTTCCTCAAATGGGATATGTGCGGCATCCCGAACTGACAGAAATCGAGAATCATTTTGGCTTTCAGCCACCACGATATCAGGAGTGCCGGAGTCCATGACAGTGGAGGCCGATCGCGATGATCAGGAAGCTAGCGCCATTCACCAGGATCCGCGACCTAGAAAGTAGAGAATTCGTCTCCCACCAACGCTCCTGTTAGCAAAATTCCAGGGCTGCCCGCCCTCGCGACCATTGACTCGAGCAGCGGCTCTTATCATCTTGAAAGCTCAGCGCCCGAGGAGTGCGATTAGCCCATCAGCGAACGTGCCACGCCAACTGAGATTGTCATGACCGCTGACGAATTGCTGATAGTGCACCTCGTAACCCTTCGCCATCAGCACGTCCCGCAAGGTCCGCATCGCCTCCAGTATGTTTCCACCTGTGCCATCCTTATCTACTTCAAATGTTCCGGCCTCAAGGTAGAAGCGCAGCGGCAGTTTGGGGCTCGTTACGAATTGCCTCGCGATCCAGTTTCCTTCCGTCCGGCTGTCCCTACTGTCAGGATCGGAACGCCGGCCGCCGTCTTCCGGGCACTTCGAGGCGCAAACTCCGCCGTTGTGCTCAGGCGACCACCAAAACGCACCCGACTGAATCAACACGTTGCCGAACACCTCCGAGTGTCGCAAACCCAAGTACGCTGCGGCGAGCCCGCCGGCACTCCAACCGCTGACAACAGTGCGCGCAGGCTCGCGGGTGACGCGGTAATGTGTCCGGACCCACGGGACCAATTCCGACGCAACAAAGTCGGCAAACTCCGGATTGCCAACTAGATCAACCAGTCGGCGATCTGGGAGATTGTGGATCATCACGACGACCGTCGGAAGAATCTTGTGGGCGGCGATCAAATTGTCCAGCGTCGTCTGCCCATGCCAGTCGGGCGACAGGATATCGTCTCCGTCAAAGAGGACTAACAGAGCATTTGGCGGCCCATCCGATTTGTAGCCGGCCGGCGTGTAAATTGTGAGATCGCGCTCCACCTTTTGGATCTTGCTCTTGATAGTCTGTTTTTCGATCCGGCCTGCTGGTGTCCCCGGCTTGCTGATGATCCACGGTTGCGGCGCGGCGTCCGGTAACTCGGCTATGCTTCTGCACCCGTACTTGCTTGAGTCCTGCGGACAATCCCATCGTTTTGGGTTGTAAGGATCGGCCTGACCAGTCGCTTGCGTGCTCCCCGAGTTCGGTGGATTGTTAGGCACGAGCTTGTAAGTAAAGCGGGCGCCCTTTGGCAGTTTCAAGGTTAGGTACCAAACATCTGAATCTCCTACCCGATGCATTAAATTGTTCGGCGTTGGTCCGGGAACACTAAATGAACCAGTTACCATTACGTTTCGAGTATCGTGCTGTGCCCGCCACAGAAAGGTCACCAACCGATAATTATCGTTAAGCGGCTCGACGAGCGGCGTGCCCTGTGCAGCAACCTCTTTCCAAAAACTTTCGGTATCGGTCTGGCCCGATGCGATCTGATTGCGAAGCGCTTGAATGCGCGGGCTAGGATTCGGATCGCTCCACGCCTCCGCCCGGAAACGTTCGTTCAGTGACGCGATCTTCTGCAACAGCAGTTCATAGCTCGCCGCTTGATCGCCTGGGTTGACTATGTTGATCGAATAAACGCCGGCGCCTTCAACCGCAAATGCAAACGTGTCCTTGGTATCGCCCGAATCTCCGAGTAAACGGCGCATCACCGATCCATCAGGACTGAGAATAAACAAGTTCACTTTGCCGTGCTGACTGATCGAAGCGCCAACGTAATCTCCGTCGTTCAGCGAAATCGAGAATTTATGCGTGTCACCCGGCGCGATATTGCGGGTGACTGCCTGATTCACGGTGAGTTTTTCCTGGGCGGAGACGCCTTGAGCGGCGGACAAGACTAACCAAAATGTGAAGAAAGCAACGACCTTCATCGAAGGCCTGATGAAATATGGCTTCACCACATTTTCCTCCATGCTCTCACAATTTGAATGCCAACGTCAGACCTCGATCTCAGCCCGAACCTTTACTGCCGCAACGCCTCTCTGAGTTGTTTTCACTTTCCGGTTCGCGCTTGTCATCGTCTGACGCGATCGCGGAATACAGATCGATGCCTCCCCTATTTCTAATCAGCCGGCGATTTCTATATCAAGCAATTGACAGTTACCGCCAGCCACGCGTAGTAAAGTATCGTCGATCGCTAGTCTTCCTGTCTGTTACCAGATTAGGATTTTGTATTGGCTTAAGAGTTGTGGACAATGCTGCGATATCTGGCGGGGGTCGTACCTATATAGGATTTGAAGACTTTTGAGAAATGGCTCTGATCGGCAAAACCTGCCTGCAAAGCTATTGCAGCTAACGGAAGATTTCCCTCGATGAGTTCGGCACAGGCATGTTCGATTCTTAATTTGCGGACAAATTCACCAATCGTTATTCCGTATTTTTGCCGGAAGGTTGTCGCAAGGTGAACGGGATGAACGCCGACCTGAGCGGCGACCTGCGCCAACGTCAACGTCTCAGAGAAATGTTCGATGATCATCTCCCTTGCCTGACTAAGCCATGGAGCTGTTGTCCGCAACAACGTGGTGGAAGATTGCCGTGCTGCTTCAGCCAAAACTTCAAGTGCGAGTCCCTCAATCGCCAGTGCAGCGCAGTTGTCGGTCTTATGAAACTCGCGATTCAGTCGGGCACTTAATTGAGGCAAAGCACCACCGAAAAACTCCAGTGTGCCTCCTAGTATGAGCGAGTTTTCTCGTAATCGTTCAATCCAGTGCGGAGATATTTCCAGCACGAAAACGCGGCAATCTGCGTCATGAAGAAGGTCTTCGTGCGTTTCGCCCGAGCCGCGAAAGGTTAGAGTGGCAGGTTTGCAAACGACTTCCCGTCTGCCGTACCGCTCAGTGTAGACGCCTTGGAGCACGAAGCAAAAGTAGGAGTTTTCGTGAGCATGCTGTGACAACCTGGTCCGCGCGCGGTGCGCGGTTTCCGTCAAGATAAACCCGGAAACCTCTAAACTCTTTATGACGCGCCCGTGCAAACACCCGGGGGCTAGTTTCTCGACCATATCAACTCCAACTTACCCGGTTCCTTCATCATGTAAGTCCTGCCACAATCCAAAAAGTTTTTCAACCAAAGCCGCCCAACGGTTGAGCGGTAGCGGTGTCCGCTCCAACTCGTTGAATGGTACATCATTGGATTCTTACGATCACTACTTAGAGGAACCGGATCGGCAAGTGTGCCAATTGAAAACTGTCTCAACTGAGGGGTTCACCCTAAATCCATGTGGCCAATATGTGACCAAAAATAACGGCACGTGGTGTATAGGCGATGGTAAGGAATGGGAAGCAATGTGAAAACCCTTGAAATCTCTTGGTGGCTGCGACTTTAGAAAAGGCAATTACTTACGTTTTTGCCGAGAGTCCGATTCTTAATGCGGAGGTCAGGGGTTCGATCACTCTCTAAGGTCCGTTTGAACTTCCGGCAAGCCTTAACGTCCAATTAGCACTTCCGGCAATGTGAGCTTCCAAAACTCCGGAATTGCAGATAGGTGGAGGCCTGAAATTGGTGAGTTTTGTTGAACTTACGGCAAGGAACTGATTCTAGTCGCGGCAATGAATCGCTTCAAGTTACAGTGCTCGCTCTCTAGCGCTGCCTCTTTTTGCCTTTGGATCACGCGGTGCCTGGCGGAGAGCGCGTCACTCGCTCCAGCCCAACTACGTATTTAATGATTAAGACTCAATAGTCGATTTTCCGCCGGGACCAGCCTGCCGACCAGAAGAAGTATCGTGGCCCTAGCATTCTAGCTGGCATAGTAAATGCCATGGACTGCCTGACGCGGGCAACGCGGAGCGTTGGCGCGTGCAGTGAGGTTTTACGCCACACCTTTGTTCCACCAGTTGGTCTACTTGCCTCAGCCAGCAGACGCTTCATCCGCCACCGCGTTGGCCGCGCTGATCAGCAAAGAGTTTGAGCGGGTCAACTTTTCCCAAACGAAAACCTGGAACAAGTGGCGGTTTGAACTAAAGGATCACGGAGAATGTTGCCAACAACCAATCAAGTTTCGCGGCGTATCTTAGTGGCTGACGATGATCCGGTCATCAGGCATCTGGTAGCGGCCATCGTCAAAAAGGAAGGATACACCACGGTCCTGGCGATTGATGGTCGTGAGGCGTATCGCATCCTGCAAGCGGACGCTGATTTCAAAGCCGCAGTCTTCGACATGGTGATGCCACACCTTGAAGGCTTGGACCTCATTCGTTATATGAGCACTGAAAAGCGTCTCATGCGGATTCCGGTGATGATGATTACCTCCGAGCCGGATCCGAATCTCATAGCAAACAGCTTCGCAGCCGGAGTGACGGTTTACCTCTCGAAGCCCTTCACTACGGAACGGTTGCAAACCACGCTGCAAATGCTCCTGAGCGACAGCAACGGAACCAAGAGCGGTCCAGCAATACAATCAATGAATGCCCAGAAACCTGACAGAGAGCCGGAGAGGAAATAATGCCTGCCAACGCCATAGTAAGTGAGAGCTATAGAGATCAAGAGCCCGGTCCGTTGCTAAGCGAAGCTGCTTTCCGCGCGCTTACACAGGCGCTAGACATGGCTGTGCTGACCAGCTTTGCAGAAGCACAACTGGACGGAGTGCCCGACTTGATTGTCGAACTGATCGATCTTTATCTCGAAGACGCGCCGCGCCGATTGGCTGCCATCGAAGAGGCACTAGCCAGGAAAGATGAGCGAGCGCTAAAGCGAGCCGCACACTGCCTCAGGGGAAGCAGCGCCAATCTTGGCGCTCTCCAAGTAGCACTGATTTGCGAGGAACTTGAACGCATAGAATGTAACGACTGGTTTCCCGGCGTCCAGGCACTTCTGAGCTGCCTGGAGGAGGAGTTTGGGCGTGTGCGTCAGGTCCTGCTGATCGAGCGGCAGAGGAGATCGTAATTGAACATACTGATCGCCGAAGACGATCCGGTTTCCAGCCGAGTTCTATCGACCACCCTGATCAAATGGGGTCATGAGGCGGTTGCCACTGGTAATGGACTTGAAGCTGCTACGGATGTTTCACCGAATTTCGCAGATATAACCAACAGTGCAATCACAGCTACGAGCCTGCGGTAAGTATTGGCGTCGTGCGCATGGACCCTAACACCGATTCTACAATTGAAGAGCCGATCGCCCGGGCGGATGTCGCTATGTATGAACACAAGGGCAGTAAGAAGAGATGTTCTGGTCCCGGATACCCGCGGAGTTATGCGGCATGAAACAGCTCAGAGAGCGTGGGATTTATTTAGCACCCGACGGCCAAAGGTTGGTTGCCAGCCGACTGCGGCAAACGACCGCGGACGGCAGATTGATCTTGTCGCACATCGGTAGCGGAGTAGCTTGTTTTCTTTTTAACCGTTATCAATGGGCCTTTCATGGCCGTCCGGATTACGCAGTCAGCGAAGCGGGAAGGCTCCTGCCACTCAATCAGGCCTCGAATTGGCGCGTCGATCAGTTGATCGACACAGGGGCGACCGCGGGCGCTCATTGAAACAGGCCGTTTAGGGCCTCTGAGTCCACCCATCGGTGTTCAAATCCCAACCAGGCAGAAGAAGGATTTACGGGTAGTCGACCGACTAAGCCTGAGGCCGGGCCGGTTAGCGCCCCTCCTTGACGATTGACTCGACGATGCGTTCGCTCAGCGCGGCGATGGTCTTGGAAGGGTTGTGCCCGACGGCCCTCGGCACGATGGCGCCGTCCGCGACGTAGAGGTTGCGGTAGGCGAAGGTCTCGCCAAGGTGATTGACGACGCCATCCTCGGGCCGCGCCGCCATCGGGCAGCCCCCAAGCGGATGAGGTGTGACGGGCGCGTCCGGCAATTGGATGATGAACTCGCCGCCAGTCTTCTCGGCCAGCTTGCGGTGAATCTCCTGGATGGCGTCGAGGACCTTCCGCGCTCCGTCCGTGTCCCACGACAGACGCAGGACATAGTCACCGAACAGGCCAAAGAACCATCGCTCGACCCTGAACTTCCCAATCGGCTCATCGCGCCCCTGGGCGAACCAGGGCATGAGGTCATCGAACGGCTGCTGGTTGAGCCCGTCGTAGACAGCCCCCAGAGCGTCGCGAAATTTCCGCGCGTCGCCGCGCGGGTTTTTGAGGTTTTCCTTGAATTCAGCCAGCAGATCGGGAACGCCACCGTCCTCGATCATGAAACGGCTACCCTTGTAGTCGTGGTCGCCGAAGAAACGAATCCCCGCGCTGATTGTGGGTCCACGCGAAGGATAGATCGCGCGCCCCGCGTGGAACGCCGGGCTCAAGTAGTTGGCATTGGTGCACCACCGGCCGCCGAGCATCGCCCCAAGTTTAGGCAGAGTCTTATGCTGTTTCTGGCAGCGCAGAAGGAGTTCGGTCGAGCCTACAGAGCCCGCCGCGACCACGACCACGCGCGCGGTCACCGAGCCTGGTTTGAGCGTTCCCTGGTCGATGCGGTCGAAGTGGATGCGGTAGCCGCCGGCGAGCGGTTCGATCTTGCGGACGATGTGCAGCGGGCGCACCTCCGCGCCCCGCTTCTCGGCCCGCGGAATGTAATTAAGCGCAAGGGTATTCCGCGCCTCCACCGGGCAGCCAAGGACACACTGGCCGAGGTGGACGCAGAAGCCCTGCTCGAGTCCGTCGGCGTTGGGCTTCATCACGCTGTCCTCGGCCCGCGGCTCGCGTGAGGCGTCGTAGGCATATTGCTCGTCGAAGTGGATGTTGAGATCGACCTCGTCGTACTGGGCGCCGAAGCCAGCGAGGTTGGCGGCCTCCTTCATTAGCTTGGTGCGGTTGGAGAATTGGTTCGCGGGGATCTTGCGCGGCCGGAGCACGTCGAACACCTTCTGGTAGTACCTGGTCATCTCCTGAAAAGTGATCTGTGGCGGCCAGCCGGAATCGAAGAGATCTTTCTCAGCATCGATGACCACGTTCGCGAAGTGCAGCGAGCCGCCACCGACGCCGGCTGCCGCCACGGTGCTGATGTTGCCGAGGAAGCGGAAGTCGAACCAACCGTTGTTTTGAGCGGGGTCGCTTTCGTTCCAGATCCAATCGCTCTTCGAGATGCTTGGGTACTCCTCGCGCTTCCAGCGTCTTCCCCGCTCGAGGATCAACACTCGGTAGTTTCCCTCGGCGAGCCTCAAGGCCGCCACAGCGCCGCCAAATCCGCTCCCGATCACCACCGCGTCGAAATCTGTAGCCACGGCTTAAACCTCCTATCGCCTTTTTCTCCGACAGTTCATTGCTGCCAGGATTCAGCTAGACAACGAAAGTGTATCCCGGATCGATCTTTTGAAACGCGACCAGAATCTCATGAATGACGTAAGGATTTGTGGGCCCGGAGAATTTGTTGTCAATGACCTCAAACACATGCTCCAAACCAGACGCCTCGTCCAGGTCGATGTCCACAACGCAATCATCCCCCTTCATGAAGAAGGTCAGTTGCAGATTTCCGTGACGATCCGGTGTTTTGAAACTTCCGGCGTGTTCAAAGCCTTCAGGAGGGTGATGCAAACTTTCATCAACGGGGCTGAAGAGACGTTCGGCCACACTGTTCTTGGTCTCCTCGCGCAGCTCTTTCGGTGCGGCCGCGAAGAAGCGATCGCCCCTTAATTCCTTCAACTCCTGGATATATGAAAGGACTGTTCTTTTGTTGGTTAACGGCGTGACTCCCGATTTCGCTACAATATTCAACAGGCCCGCCCTGCGAATATCATCGATAGCGTCATAGAGAGCCTTCCCTTTCTTTCCCTCAAAGAACAAGACCTTATCGCTGTTTTCCAACAACTGCCCAACATCCGTTGAAAGCTTTGCGAAGGCCGGAAAGTTGACCTTCTTGATCTTGCTGGGATCTATGGGCAACGTGATTGTCAGCGGAGTGATCCCACTGGCCTTCAGGTTGACGAACTGACTCACAGGCTGATAGGAGGGTGGGTCGACCTCGATTCGATAGAGGCCCTGTGGTGCGCCGCGCAATCCGAGAATATCGATCTTGTTTGCGGCATTAGCGCTTGCTTTGACCACTTCGCTGAGAACCTGGTGCCGAAGAATGATATCGATCTTCTCCGGGATTGGTTTTCCGTAAACATCGAGTACTTCCAAACGAAGCTTTACTTCATTTGCCATAGTCTTGCTCCTTAAGTCGGACTGCGTTGAGAAACGCGCGCTGACCCCGAGCGATGGATGCCGTGAATCTGTCTGGCATGCTCCGGTCTCCTTTTCCCATCGAGTAAGCAAGATGAGAACACGCGATGTGTGATTATAAAAGAGGCTGGATTTAGCGAGTGTGCAAGGATGCAGGCTCGTGAGAATTCAGCCCTTGAAACATCAAAAACTACTAAAGCTTGGCCTATGTGTGCTACGAGGTGTGCGAATGGTATATGAAACGTCTTTGCCGGTCAACGGTAATCACTCAAGTGTACTTAAACATTCGCTGGAATCACACCGGCCGCGCCAGCGGCGCCGCGGTAGCCCGATTCTTGCGCCCCTCGCGATACTTCCCAACGCCCTGTTTGACCAGTTTGATAATTGGTTTGCGGTTCTGGGCGATTAACTTAACCCAGCTTCGCTTGTTCATCTGGGGAAAGTAGATGCCGCGAAAGGACAGCCGCATGAGAAAATGCATCACCCGGTTGTCCATGCCCTGGCCGGCGAGCAAGTCAATGACCTCTTCATTACGCTCCGGGCTATACGCGATTGTCCAGGCCTTGTCGAGTTCGATCTGAGCTTCGGGAATCGTCAGCTTCAAAGGCGTATGCGCCATTCTGTAAAGATCAAAATTCAGCCAGTGCTTCGGACGCGTCAGCCTTCCTTCGGCTCCCAACCTGTTATACAGCGGCGTCCCGGGCAACGGGGTGAGCGGGCCGAAGACGGGCATTCCCGGCGGCCAGGTTGCTATCTGAGCGAGCGTGCGCTCGGCGACACCCGGCGTGTCGTTGTCCAAGCCGATAATGAAAGAGGTGATCGCATAGATGTTACGCTGGGCGAGCCGATTGAGCACGGCCGCATATTCTCCCGGTTTATTGAAGCTCTTGTTCACATCGGCAAGATTGACGGGATCGATCGACTCCATGCCGATAAAGATCCACCTGCCACCGGAGGCGGCAATCAGATCCACTAGTTCCTCATCACGCAGCAGATTGGCGCTGATCTGCGCGGTCCAGGGCAACTGGGCGTCGGCAGCAATAATGGCTCGCAGCAACGACTTCGTGCGCTTGATGTTGATCGCAAAGTTGTCGTCGATAAAGAAGATCGAAATCTGGCCACGCTCTTTGCGCGCGCGCCGTTTGAGCATTAAGAGCTCGTTCACTACACTTTCGTTGGTCCGAAACCGAATCGAGTCGCCGAAGAAACCTGTGACAGTGCAGAACTCGCAGCCGTAAGGGCAACCGCGGCCTGATTCAAGTGGCACCATATTAAAGTACCGCCAGCCCGACCCGTGTCGCTCAGTGAGTCGGTGAAATACTTTGGGAATCCAATCAAACTGGTCAAGGTCGATCGTATCCCAGGGGATCACTGGATAAGGTTGCAGACTCGGCTTCCGCTCTTTGCCTGTTTCATCGACGGGTTCATAGATGTCCTTGAGCTGGCCACGCGCGGCGTCCTCAACAATCTTCGGCCACGTCTCGTCCGCCTCACCAAGCGCTACGGCATCGGCATGGCGCGGTCCCCCATCTCGGCCTAGAGCTTCGTCGGGTAGCTCCGTCACGTGTGGCCCGCCCATTACGACCGGCACTCCCGCCGCACGGATTGCGTCCCCCATGCGGTAGGCCTTGGCGATCATCCTGGTCATCGCGCCAATCCCGACCAGCCCGATCTCCTGCTCGCGCACAAAGCGCACCAACTGCCGCTCGTTCATTGGCTTCGCGTTACCGTCAACCAGCACCACTTCATGACCGGGGGGAGTCAGCGCCTTCAGCAAAAACATCCAGAGATGCGGCATGAAATTGCGGGTCACGCCATTATCAGGGTTGTAAAGTAGAATTCTCATGTTCCGATCTCCTGGGTCTGGTCGGCCCGATAAACTAAGCGCCCGCTTGTAAGCGAAAGAGCAACGAATGGCAAGAGGAGGGAGCCGGGAAAGTACTCGCGATCCCTATTTCAGCAAGCTATTCGACGCCGGACTATACCACAGACCGGCGATAGCTTACAACGAGGTTCCATCGGACCAGATTGAACTAATGCCTCGATCTCTTTACGATTACGCAGAATCATTGCCACAGACCGGGACTGTAACCTTAATGCGTACGACCGTCGCCAGCTACATCGGCGATTTCATCTCGCGCGGGCGTGAAACCGCTTTTGCGCACCGGCGGGGGTTGAGGGTTGCGCGTTGGTCATACGAACAGGTTGCGACGGCCGCCTTTCAATTCGCCCGCGAGCTGGAAGCGCGGCGCATCGGGAAAGCTGACCGCGTGCTGCTGTGCGCGGAAAACAGCCCGCAGTGGGTCGCGAGTTTCTTTGGCTGCATCTTGCGCGGTGCGATTGTCGTGCCGCTTGACGTGCAAAGCGATCACGGATTTGTTGCGCGCGTGCAGAAGCAAGTCGAGGCAAAGCTCTCGCTCTGTGATGCGCTGACGCTGCCACTGGCTGATTCGGATCTGCCAATTCTGAAACTCGAGGAACTTGGTTCTCTGGTTGCACACCATTCACCGGCGTTCTACAAGGCGGAAGATATCGATGAGAATGACACGCTCGAGATCGTTTTCACGTCTGGCACGACAGCCGAGCCGCGCGGCGTGCGCATCACGCATCGCAATCTGCTCGCAAACCTCAATCCGCTCGAACAGGAGATCAAGCGGTACCTGAAATGGGAGCGGCTCGTCCACCCCGTTCGTTTTCTCAATCTGCTGCCGCTAAGCCACGTATTCGGCCAGCTCATGGGCATCTTCGTGCCGCCACTGCTCGGTGGTGAAACTTTCTTTCAAGAGTCGCTGAGTCCGACGCAGATCATTGATACGGTCAAGCGCGAGCGTATCTCCGTTGTCATTACAGTGCCGCGCATTCTCGACGCGCTGCGCGAGCGTGTCGAGAGAGACTACGAAGCACGTGGCGAACTGGAGCGATTTCGAAAATCGATTGCTTCATGCGCGGGCCGGCACTTTGTGCGGCGTTGGTGGAAATTTCGTCACGTCCATCACATGTTCGGGTTCAAGTTCTGGGCGTTCATTTCCGGCGGAGCCACGCTCAATCCGGAGACTGAAGAGTTCTGGCAGCGTCTGGGCTTCGCGCTGATTCAGGGCTACGGCATGACCGAGACTGCTGCGCTCATCAGCGTGAATCATCCATTTAAAAAGATGCGAGGCTCAATTGGTCGGGTGATGCCCGGACAGGAAGTGAAGCTTGCCAGGAGCGGCGAGATCCTCGTGCGCGGCGAGAATGTTTCGCCCGGCTACTGGGGCAGTAGCCCGACCGTTAGGGAGGGCGTTAACGCAGGAGCCGAGGAGACGCGAGGACTCAGCGATGACGGCTGGTTTCGCACGGGTGACGTCGGCGAACTCGACGAGGAGGGCAATCTCTATTTCAAAGGACGTCAGAAGGAGGTCATCGTCACTTCGGCGGGTGTGAACATTTATCCCGAAGACATTGAACTTGTTCTTGATCGTCAACCGGAGACCAAAGCCAGCGCGGTGATCGAAATCGCAGGCGCTCACGGACCAGAGCCGCTGGCGGTATTGATCCTGCGCGACAATCACGCAGATGCCGAGTCGGTAATCATCCGCGCCAACCAGAGCCTGGCGCAACATCAGCAACTGCGACGCTGGTTTGTCTGGGCCGGCGAGGATTTTCCGCGTACTGCAACGCAGAAAGTGCGCAAGCGTGTCATCGGCGAAGTGGTAAGGGCCGCACTAGCGGGTGCGGCCCGCCCGCCCGGTTCAGTTGCTGCCGCGGCCGGCCACTCAAACACTGTGGTCGAGATCGTCTCGCGCCTTAGCAAGGACGTGCCGGCAAAGCTGGATCCGTCTGCAAAACTCGGCACGGATCTCAAGCTCGATTCACTTGGCCGCGTCGAGTTGTTAAGTGCGCTCGAGGATCGCTACCAGGTCGAGATCGATGAAGCTGCATTCACCGATGTCACCACCCTCGGCGAGGTCGAGCGAATAGTGCGCGCAGGCAAACACGAAGAGGCTGCGCCTTATCCTTATCCGCGCTGGCAGCAACGTTGGCCTATAAGCTGGCTGCGCCTTGCGCTGTTGCATACGATTGTTCTTCCTGCCATACGCATCCTGGGTTGGCCCAGAATCACAGGCAAAGAACACCTCCGAAACGTTCGTGGTCCGCTGGTCTTCGTCTGCAATCACGTGACGATGGTGGATCACGCGCTCGTTCTGTTCGCGCTGCCGACAAGATTCAAGACGAAGATGGTAATAGCCCAGGACGGAGAGTTGCTGCGCGAATGGCTGCACCCGCCAAAAGGGACAGGTCCATTCACTCGCCTGCTCTATCTGCTTCAGTATTTTTCCGTAGTGCTCTTTTTCAATGTGTTTTCGATGCCGCAGAAGAGTGGCTTTCGCCGCAGCTTCACCTTTGCGGGCGAGATGATCGATCGCGGTTACAACCTAATGGTTTTTCCTGAAGGGCAACGCACTAAGCACGGGGCAATGAATCCTTTTATGCCGGGCACGGGGCTGTTAATTCAACAGCTCGATGTGCCGGTTGTGCCGTTGCGCATCGACGGTTTGTGGGAACTGAAAGCAGCGAACCGACATTTTGCTCGGCCGCGCCAGGTGTCCGTGATCATTGGTGAGCCGGTCAGGTATCCATCCGGTGATGAGCCCGAGAAAATTGCGGCGGATTTGGCAGAACGGGTAAAGGCGCTATGATTGTCGCGTGACGATGTGATGGCTTAATTAGGAATGGCGCAAATGCAAACAAGCCGCTCGACATTGCTGCTTCTCTTTCTGTTTCCGCTGATTGCCGCCAGCGCTCTTGCGCAAGCAGCAAACCCCGTTAATCCCGCGCCTGCTACGCCGCGGCTTGAGGACTTGCGAGAGAAGGGCTCGGAAGCTCTTTTCAACCTCGACTATGAAAGCGCGCGGCAAACATTCAAGGAGGCGGCCCGACTCTTCCCGGATGATCCTACCGGCCAACAAATGCTGGCCAACACGCTGTGGCTGGAAACACTGAACAAGTCGCGCTTGCTGCAAGCGGCAATCTATAGCTCGCAATCATTCTATTCGAAGACGGAGGATAAACCTGACCCTCGCGTCGCGCAGCAGTTTCGCGATTTAACCCGCCAGGCCACGCAACTCGCGAAAGCACAGTTGAAACTTAACCCACGCGATCCGCGGATGCTTTATATGCTCGGAGCAACCGAAACTTTAAAGGCCACGTACGCGGCAACCCTCGAACGGCGATTCATGGCCGCCTTGCGCGAGGGATCGAGCGGCGTGGACAGACATCGCCAAGTGCTCAAGCTGGATCCGAATTTCCACGACGCCGAGCTTTCCATTGGCATGTATGACTATGTCGTCGGCACGCTGCCGATGCCCGTCAAGTTGGTCGCCAGCCTCACCGGCGCGCGCGGTTCGAAGAAGCGCGGGATCCAAACGCTTGAGCGGGTTACGAAAGAGGGGCACTGGACACGCGACGATGCTCGGGTCCTGCTGATTGGCCTCTACAAACGAGAAAAGCGTTATCCAGAAGCGCTCGTCGTGTCGCGTGAGCTGCAAGTGAAGTATCCGCGCAATTACCTCTTTATGTTGGAGACGGCAGACTCGCTCATCTTACAGGCGTTCATCGAGCGACAGGCAAAGAGAAGCGTGGAAGCCGCGGCGATGGAAAGCGAGGCGCTCAGCACCTTTGACGCGTTGCTGCGCGAGCGCTCAGCGGCTGGAACCCCTTCGCGCGCGCTGGACCTGATCCATTTTCGTTATGGCGAAGCCTTTATCCTTTTGGGCCAACCCGATCGCGCCGCCAAAGAATTCCTCGCCGCCACGACGGCGAACGCAGCCGAGCCGGGACTGGTTACCCGGGCCCATCTGCGCGCCGCTCAGTCCCTTGATCTCGCCGGCAAGCGAAACGAAGCGCTGGCCGAGTATCGCATCGCGTCGTCTCGGCCAAACATTTACGATTCCCTCGACCAGGCGCGTCGTGGATTAAAGGAACCGTACAAGCTGACAAAGTAAACGGGCTATTACTGACGCCCCCATAGTTCGATCGGGCAAACTCAAAAGATGAAAGCCAAACGAAGCGCACTCCTTGCCGCCGTAGTGTTTGCCGTGCTGGGCACTGGGTTGATTGAGGCTGGCGGCATTTCGACCACGGCTCGCTTCAGTTCTCAAGCCAAACCCAGCCCCTCGCCCCGATACGTGCCACCCGTATGTCAGGGCAAGCCGATCACCGTCAAGCCGCGAGCAGTGGCGCTGGCCGAATCGCCAACTGAGATCAAGCGTAATCCACCGATCGCGAAAAGCGATCAACTGAAGCTGTTCGACACGCTCACAAAGATAATCAACGACGTGTATGTTTACCCTGACTTCAACGGCCTGAACTGGCCGAGCATCGTCGCCGAATTCCGCGCCCGAGTTGCCAGCGGAATGGATACAGAGGCGTTCTACGACGAGATGGAGAAATTCGTTTCCAAGTTGGGCGACCAGCATTCGTACTTCGAATCACCGGCGAAAGTGGCCGAGCACAAAGCCAGCCTGGCCGGAGAAAACAATTACGTCGGCATTGGCGCGCTCTTCAAACCGATGCCGGAAAAAAAGCGCGTGGCGATTCTCGCAGTGATGCCTGATTCATCGGTGGAGCACAGCGGCTTGCAACAGCACGACAGCGTTCTGGCGGTTGACGGCCTGCCGATGGTCGAGAATGGAAAGGTTTATCAACAACGGACACGCGGGCCTGAGTGCTCTGCCGCCGTGCTCACCGTTCAATCTCCCGGTGGACTGCCGCGCGACATCACGCTGGTTCGTTATCAGATCTCAGCGCCGTCGCCCATTTACGCGCGGCTGGTGAAGACAACCGACGGCTCGCGTATTGGGTACATTTTCTTGCCGTCGTTTTTCGATGTCACGATTCCCGACCAGGTGAAAAAGGCGCTCGTCGAGTTCGGTCGCCTTGACGGTTTGATCATCGACAATCGCATGAACACTGGCGGTTCGAGCAAGGTCCTCCTGCCGGTGCTGAGTTACTTCACGTCAGGCACGCTCGGACACTTCGTGAGCCGCACCGCCACTCGGCCGCTCGAGATTACGGCCGACGAAGTCAACAACTCCCAGAAAGTGCCGCTGGTGATCCTGGTTAGCAAAGATACCGTGAGTTACGGCGAGGTTTTTTCGGGTGTGTTACAGGATATGGGCCGCGCCAGAGTTGTGGGACAAACGACGCCGGGCCACGTCGAGACGTTGCACGGCTATACGTTCGCAGACGGCTCGCAGGCGTGGATCGCTCAGGAGCGATTCGATCCCATCAATTCACACGCCGACTGGAAAAGAAGCGGCATCAAACCAGATGCTGAAGCCTACGCCGATTGGGACACGTTCACGTTTGCGAATGATCTAGCGGTGGCGACGGCAGTGAAGTTGTTGGGGCACAAGTGAGGCTTCGCTCTGCTCTTCACGCTGAAGGCGTGAAATAAGATAGCCAGGGGTAAGCGACGAAGTCGCGCCACCCCTGGATCACGTCAATCAAAAAACCCAAGCCCTGTAGGGGCGGCATAATCACGTCGCGATATTGATCGGCAATGAGCATCTATTCCGCGCCTTCAGCGCTCGGTGGATCTTGTGACGTGGTGGGCCGACTCAGGCATTTCTCGAGCCGAGACTAGAGGAGAAGGTTGAATCCTTCCTGCGCGAAGTCGCGATCATGAGTGAGCACTTCGGTGATATTGCGTTCGCGCATTGTCACCATCGAGATGCAATCCGTCACACTGTAGTTCTTGTCGCTCCGAGCCCCATACAAATCAAAGCCACGCAAGAGCGATTGTCTCGTTTGCGGTAGCACCTCAATGTTTGCATGCCTGATGGCTTCTTCAAACATTGCGACGACAATGCCGCGCTTTCGTTCACCGGCTGCCGCGAAGTAGTTGAGGAACTCGGCTAGCACTTCATCCGTAGTTACCAGCGTCGCTTCTGGATTTGTCCGACTGAAGGCTCTCGCCGTTTGATGCGACGCATCTGCGGGATTCGCCAGAGCGATCCAGTAGAAGGTATCTGCGAAGATTTCCGGCACTGTGGGGCCCTAGGGATTGCTTCGTTTGGGTGAGCCGTAAAGATAATGGTCGTGCTGCTCCGCGCCATCCTGAGGTAACTCAGCCCAATCTTCGAACGGAATCTGGGAACTCAGCTCCTCGAAGATTTCGCCGATCGGCCGGCGCGTTGCATGAGGCTGGGTCCGTTGCTCTTTGTCCAACATAGCTTCGACCAAAGCCAAGACCTCCTGCTGTTTTCCGTCAGGAAGCGCCTGAAGCTTTTCCAAAATTGCCTGTTCCAAGTTTGCTGACATCGCACTTCTCCCCTGCTGCTTCGGAAGGCTTTCGTCTGCTGCAAGATTACACGCGCTCAATTGCCACCGCAAGGTAATCCCGCAGCTTCTCACGCTGAAGGCGTGAAATAAGATAGCCAGGGTAAGCCCGAAGCGCGCCACAACGATTGTTATCGCGGAGGTACTACATCGACGCTCGTGGAATGACGAGCGTACTAACACTTCAGGAAGTGCTCGTCAAACCTTTGCGGGACGGACGACCAGACCTTGCGAACAAGTACCGTCAGGTCAATGAGCGTTGTCAATTTTCCCACGAGTCGCGCTCCGCATTGACGTACTCTTGCGGATCAACCCCGCGCCAAAAATCTTTGCCAAGGCCCCGCATTTCGGTGATGCGGTGTTGTTGCGCCGAAGGCTGAGGCTGCAGTGCCTGGACCAATCTTTCCCGGTCTTCGGGAGTGAGGTGCCTGGCAGCCTCGATTAAAGCTTCTACATTCGTCTGCATCGACATGCCGTAATGCTCCTTTCGCGTAAGCATAACCCAGGCGACTCAGGTTCAGCACCACTTGCCCTTTGCCCTCTGCCCCTTGCCCTTGGCCCTTTGCTCTTTGCCCACTAGATTCCGAAATTCGAAATCCGAAATTCTCCCTCTGCTCTTTGCCCTCTGCCCTTTGCTCTTATGCGACACGCCGCAGTTCGCCTTCTTCTTTCAGATATCGTGTGAAGGGTGTTGCTTCATCGAGATCGATTAAATCCAAGGGTGATCCCAAAAAGCGGCTCGCGGCGCTTAGCGCCTTGAAAAAGTTTTGCGGAGGAAGTCCCGTAACTGCGAAATCAACGTCGGAATCTTCGCTCATTGCCCCTCTGGCTGCCGAACCAAAGATGTAGACTTCCTTGGCGCCAGCCGCCTTTAGTACAGCGGAAGCTTGCGCAATGCCCTGCTCGATGTTGTAGCTCATTTGACCTTCTGTTAACTCAACCTCGTTGCAAGCTGCGTATTCACGCGCTGATTTCAGCATCAATTGTACGCGATTGTCTGCGTTGACCGCCAGAAAAGACCAGAGGAATGCGCCCTGCCGTTGCCTCCTGCCGTCTGCTTACTGCCGCCTGCCTCCTGCTTACTGATTTCCCTCTGCCCCTTGCCCTTTG
Source organism: Pyrinomonadaceae bacterium (assembly GCA_041499185.1). GTDB lineage: Bacteria > Acidobacteriota > Blastocatellia > Pyrinomonadales > Pyrinomonadaceae > JAOAPY01. The sequence goes on from JBGQJU010000007.1 coordinate 34,716, forward strand.
CGCTTTGGATTCCGCAATCCGCAATTCCGCACCGTATACTTCCGCGTCCTCAAGTAGATCATTGATCTAATTTCTTGCTCGACCACAGGTTTTCGGGCTGTTATGGTTAGCCGGGAGAAATAACATGCGTAGCGAAGAGCTGAATTCGCGATTTTGGAGAGATATGTTTTCTCCGAATCTAACATGCTTTCCGTTATCAAGTGGTGAGTGGAGAGCCGAGCTTAAACAAGATCCTATGCCGCAAGCTAGGCCAGGTCAGCCAGGCTGCGGTTCAGTAGGTTTCATTGTTGACTTTACGTGCCTTGCGCAACGAAGGCCAACGAAGCGTCTGGAACTAGTGCTTCCCATGAAGGTCGTAACAGCAGAGGCGCGCGCGAGCTTGAAGCTTGCGGGCAATGACATAGAAGACTTCTTAAACAGCGACGAAAACTGGGCTAGCCAGTGGAATCTAGGCTAAGCTAATTCTACCGATCTGCTGACCCTTTCCCCAGTCTCTTAACACGCCGGTTCGGTCGCAAGCTCGCCAGACGATTGTTATGATCGAGATCCTTACAACGCGCGAACAGAAACTTCTTCTTCGTTGCGAGGAGACCATTAAGGACGGTCTGGAGAAGTTCTACGCTGTCGGAATGGCGCTTATGACCATTCGCGATCAGAAGCTCTATCGCGCCGACTACTCAAGCTTTGAGGAGTATTGCCAGGAGCGGTGGGACATGCGCCGCCGACATGCCGACAGATTGATCGCGGCAAAAAGCGTGGTGGATCAGCTAACGACGAGTGCCTTGTTGCCGAGCACGGAGTCGCAAGTGCGACCACTGCTCAAACTACCCGACCATAAGCGACTTGAGGCTTGGGAGCGAGCTGTTGCTTCTGCTGGCAACGGACGAGTCACGGCAAAACTGGTTGAGGCCGCTGCTCGTGAGACGCCGTTGATCTCCAAACCGCGAAGCTTTGGCGAACCATTAAACTTTAGGGGACTTCGACACGCTCCGATCAACGAGCAGGGCGTAGTATTTCTATTTGGGATGGTAAGCAAAGAGTTGGGCTTTGTGGTTGAGTCCGTTCACAACCCTTTCCCGGACTGCATCGCGAAACGCCTTTTCGACGCGCGCCGACGGTTGTGGCGAGAAGTGAGAATAGAGTTTGAGTACAAGAGCCGACACTTTCTCGCTCACGGTCACCAAGACACTGACTGCGATTTGATCGTATGTTGGGAGAATAACTGGCCGGATTGCCCAATCGAAGTCATGGCTCTGAAGGATGCGATTCGAAAACTTCCTTCCAGTGTAGGTGAAGACGTTGAAAACCGTCAGCGGCAAGTTGAGAAGAGCCGAAAGAGACATTAGAATGCGGACCATGGAAAAGATCTTAGAATATTCTGTCGTTACAGGAGATCATCCTCAAACCTTAGATGATGAGGTCAATAAGAAACTGGCGAGTGGCTGGACGCTGCGAGGTGGCGTTAGTGTCGCTACGGTAAGAACCGCCACTCATGAACTGGGGAGTGCTGGGGACGAAGAGCCGCGGCTGATGTGGGCACAAGCGATGGTGAAAGAAACCTGAGACTAACCCAGCACGGGGTTGATCGCCTGTGGCTGAATTAGTTTTTGGGTCAGAATACGCCAGAGGCGATACAACCATGAGCTGGTATAAGATCGTGATCAGCAAAGAACAGGGAGCCGCTGAGCTTGATATTCAGGAACGTTTTCATAAGGCTCTCATTGCATGCGGCGGACATCCCGATTTGAAGATTTACATGGAGCGTCGAACAGTGAATGAATTCATCTTCCCTTTCGTGTTCTTCTTGCCGCCGTTCACCGCGGCTTATTGTTCCGACATCATCGAGGACTATTCTGGCCAGCCCTGCGAGACACCAGACATTTCCACGATCGTTGTACATTTCGGCGTTCGCTGACTAACTACTGTCAACAGAATTAGTTCGATTCTTGCGTCGAGTCGATGGCAAAGCGGCGTGCGGCGGATTGCAGGCCAGCCACAAGACAACCTCGTCGCGTTAGCGACGATTGAATTGGGCGCCCTCGGGATCGACCATGGAGTCCATCGTCGCTACGCGACGAACGGATGGTGGTTTTCGCATTCTCAACCGGCCTTGAAAGACCGGCCTAAAATCATTCTCCGCTACGCGGCGGGGAAGTCGGGGCACTCTATCGACTTCATTCGACCAGGTCGTGATGCCGCCCTTCAAATTGATCAATCGTCCGGGAAAACCGGGCGGTCAGGGCCGGGACATCTTGCCGATTGCTTTCGCGACTAAACGCCGCGGGAAGAATCGCTCAGCCAGATTCGCGAATTTGTTGACGAGACCTGGGATGAGGAGACCGCCGCCACGGTCGAGCATTTTCAGAGCTTCCGCGACCACGTCCTCGTGAGCTTGTTCGCCGCCCGGAAACTTCTTTCGCTCTTCGTTCGGGTCCTCTTGCTCTCCCGGAATCGCTTTGAGGCGGCCGGGACAAACCGTCACCACCTTGACGCCATAACGTCCCACCTCGCGCTCAAGCGCCAAAGAGAAAGTTGTGAGAAATGATTTCGTAGCGGAATAGAGCGTGGCGTAGGGAATTGCCTGCATACCGGCCATAGAAGAAATATTGATGATGCCGCCGCGGCGCGCTTCGATCATCGAAGGCAAAAGCAGGTACGTCAATTCGACCACCGCGCAGTTGTGCAAACGGATCATCTCCAACTGGCGCTCGAGCTCCAACTTCAAAAACTCTCCCTGCACGCCAAAGCCCGCATTGTTGACCAGCAGCTCGATCGAAAGTTCGCGCTGGCGTAACTGCCGCGCGAGTTGCTGCCCGGCTCCGGGAACACTGAGGTCGGCCGCCAGCGGCTCAGCCGAAATTCCGTGGGCAGCTTTCAATTCAATTGCGAGGGCTGCAAGCTTGTCACCTGATCGCGCCACGAGCACGAGGTTCTGTTTGCGCTCCGCGAGCGACCGGGCGAACACCTTGCCCAGGCCCATCGAGGCGCCGGTGACCAGCGCATACTTTGCCCGCGTCATGATGGGAATGTTTCCATAGGCAATGAGTTGAAAAAGAATCCGAGAGTCCCGGTTCTTAATACTTCGGCACCGTCGGATCTACTTCGTTGGACCAGGCGGTGATGCCGCCTTTCAGATTGATCAAGCGTCCGGGAAAGCCCGCGCGGTTCAAGGCTTCAATCGCTTTCGCGCTGCGCACGCCGCCTTTGCAATGACAGACAACGTCCCTTGACGGATCGATCTCGTTCAGGCGATTAACTACCTGGCCGAGCGGAATTAACTTTGTTCCGGCGATGCGCGCAATCTCGTACTCATGGGGCTCGCGCACGTCGATAATTTGAATGTCGTCGCCGCGATCGAGTCGTCGCTTGAGTTCGGTAGCCGTAATCTCCTCCAGCTTTGGCGGTTCGGGTTGTTGCCCCGCGGCCAGGCCGCAGAATTCTTCATAGTCGATTAGCTCCGTGATGGTTGGACTGTCGCCGCAGACCGGGCAGCGTGGATCTTTGCGCAGCTTCAACTCGCGGAACTTCATCTGCCAGGCGTCGAATAACAACAGCCGATTCACCAGCAAGTCTTCGGCGCCGAGAATAATCTTGATCGTCTCGTTCGCCTGGATCGCGCCGATTATACCCGGCAACACGCCAAGCACGCCCCCTTCGGCGCACGAGGGAACAAGACCGGGTGGAGGTGGCTCGGGATAGAGACAGCGATAACACGCGCCACTTTCATTATTAGCGGCCGCCCAGAAGACGCTCGCCTGCCCCTCAAAGCGAAAGATCGAACCGTAGACGTTCGGCTTGCCAGAGAGGACGCACGCGTCGTTGACGAGATAGCGCGTCGGAAAATTGTCCGTGCCGTCAACAATGATGTCGTAGTTCTTAAACAGCCGCATTGCATTTTCGCTGGTCAGGCGGGCCTCATGCGTTTCGATCTCGATATGCGGATTGATATCGCGGAGGCGATCGCGCGCTGATTCGGTCTTCCGGCGTCCGACGTCCTTCGTGCCGTGAATGATCTGACGCTGTAGATTCGACGCCTCAACGACATCGAAGTCCACTATCCCTAATCGCCCGACACCCGCCGCCGCGAGGTACATTCCAGTCGGCGCGCCCAATCCACCGGTGCCAATCATCAAGACGCTCGCCGCCTTCAATCGTTTCTGACCCTGGAGCCCCACTTCCGGCATAATCAAATGCCTGCTGTAGCGCGCAATTTCTTCGTGTGAAAGAGCCGGGAGCGTGTCCGCCACCTGCTCTTCCACCGCGGCGCCGCCGGCAATCGAGGGCACAATCATTAACGCGTCGCCATCCTTGACGGGCGTGTCCGCGCCTGACTGGTGGCGGATGTCTTCGTCGTTGAGATAGACGTTCACGAAACTGCGCAGCGCATTCTGGTCATTATAAAGATGACGCCGCAACTCCGCGTATTGCGCGGTGAGGCGCTCAAGCGCCTCGCCTGCCGTGGTCGCTTCAACGTCGATGCGCGACTTGCCGCCCGCAAATTGGCGCAGCGGAGTGGGAATGGTAATGGTGACCGGCATCGTCGACTTCCTTTCCAAAAAATGTCCGACAAAACTTTAGTTTGTCGTTTGCTATCGTCAGTCGCTTCTTTCCATTGAAGCGGCCTCTTTCGACTTCTCGCGACAAACTGAAGTTTGTCGGACAAGAACTTCTTCCTCAACAAAACGTGATCGACTGGCGCGCATCTCCCAGGAACGAAGATTTTCCGCGTGACCCTTTCGCACGGAAACGACGATGTACGAATAAGTGGGCCAGGCATGTTCGAGATCGTATTGCGACGGCACGGCCAGATCATCCGGATGTGAATGATAAAAGCCAAGAACATCCAGATTCTTTTCACCCGCATAGCGTTCGCCGCGCAGCAGCTCTTCGGGCTGAATCAGAAACCGATTGCGTTTGGCTTCTTCTTCACGCGCGTTCGAAATCGGATAAGTTTCAAGCACCACCTTACGCGCATCCTGCTCAAGCCGTCCGATCAACAGTCCGCAGCATTCATACGGATAATCCCGCTCGCCGTGCTCGCGGATTTCGGCTAGCTGTCGTTGACTGAGCGTGATCAATGGTTCTCCTCAATGAGAACTCTTCTGGAGTGCCAAGACCCAGCCTGAAGCAGTTCAAAGAAAGCATTGAAACGCAAAGGCCGCGAAGTTCTTCGCAAAGGTCGCAAAGAGATTACCCTTGGCGGTCCTTTGCGTCTTCCCTTTGCGTACTTTGCGGTTAAGTCGATCAATCCGTCCTCATTCACCTAAGCCGCAGTCTCTAAAGCCTGCTCGATATCAGCAATGATGTCTCTGACGTTTTCGATGCCAACAGAGATGCGCACGAGACCGTCGGAGATACCTAACTCAAGACGCCGTGCCGGCGCGAGTTCTCGATGCGAAGCCGTCGCGGGATGCAGCACGCTGGTAAAAACGTCGCCGAGACTCGTCGAGCGCACGCACAACTTCAAAGCGTCCATAAAACGGAAAGCCGCCTCGCGCGTGTTTTCGCTCAGCTCGATCGAGACCAGGGCGCCAGCATGCGGTTTGCGCAACGTGCGTCTTGCTATTTCTTGAACTTCAGCCGAGGCAAAGCTCGGATAATGCACTCGGCCAACGTGACTGTGGCGCTGAAGCTGTTCAGCCAAGTCACGCGCGTTGTCACACTGTCGATCGAGACGAACGGCCAGCGTCTTTAGACCGCGCAGAATTGCATGCGCGTCCCACACGCCCAACACTCCGCCAACGAGCTTCATCACGCCCACCAGGGCCAAACTGTCCATCTCGTCACGCGAGACAACCAACCCGCCCATGGCGTCGGCATGTCCACCGAGATATTTGGTCGCGCTGTGCACGACCATATCCGCGCCATGCTTGAGGGGCCGGCAAAGATAGGGCGAGGCGAATGTGTTATCGATGATCAGCCGCGCCCCAACCTCGCGCGCAAGCTCGGCACAAGCGTCGATGTCGCAGACCTTCAGCAACGGGTTCGAGATGGTTTCGGCGATCATCACTCGCGGACGTACCTCGCGCGCCTTTTCCCGCAAGCCGGCCAGGTCGCTGAAATCCGCCGTCACGGTTTTGATTCCAAACGAGCCAAAGACGTTGAAAAGCAGATTCGTGGTCGCGCCGTAGAGGTCTTGCGAAGCGAGAACGGTTGCGCCCGGCTTTAGCTCGCAGGCGAAAAGAGCTGCATGCAGCGCCGCCATACCGGTCGAGTAGGCGCAGGCCGTGGCGCCCTCTTCAATCGCGCGAATGGCGTCTTCGAGCGCGGCGACTGTCGGATTGCCATAGCGCGTGTAAATGTACCCCTGCTTTTCGCCGGCAAAAACCTGATCGATTTCCGCCATCGAGTCGTAGGTGAAAGTCGAAGTTGCATAAATCGGAGTCGAGACAGGTTTGCCGCTGGGTGGCGCATTACGCGCACCCTCGTGCACCAGTCGTGTCGCGATGTCCAGTTCCTGCTTTTCGTCAGCCATTAGTAACCCGATAGATGAAGTTGAAGTTTATGCAATTTCGTCTGCATAGGCCCGAGGTAAAACTGATCACGTCAAACGCTAGCGCAGAAAATCTTCGCTCAAGTATCTCTCACCGCCGTCGCAAAGAACGGTGACGACCAGCGAGCCTGCGGGTAACGTCCGCGCCAGCCGCAATGCCGCAAAGACGTTCGCACCTGAACTTGGCCCAACCAAAAGTCCTTCTTCGCGCGCAAGTCTCTGCGCCATCTCTTGCGCTGCTTCGGTCGTGATCTCCACATTCTCATCCGCGAGCGCGGGATCATAGATACCTGGCACCATCGCGGTCGCCAGGTATTTTACTCCTTCGAGCCCGTGTAGCGGCGAGTCCGGCTGCACTGAGACCGCGCGAACTTTCGAATTGTACTCTTTCAGTCTGCGTGTTACCCCAACGAAAGTGCCGCAAGTTCCGAGCGCGGCAACAAAATGCGTGGCCAGCCCTTCGGTTTGTTCCCAAATTTCGCGGCCGGTGCCGTCGTAATGCGCGCGCCAGTTGGCATCGTTGTTGTATTGGTCCGGATAGAAGTATTTCTGCGGCGCGCGCGTGGCTAATTCGCGCGCGACGAGTTGTGCGCCGTCGCTACCCTGCAACGGATCGGTCTCGATGATCTCCGCGCCGTAAAGGCGCAGCATCCGTTTGCGCCCGGCGCTCGCATTCTGCGGCAAGCACAGTGTTACCGGACAACCGCGCTGCGCTCCCAGCATCGCGTAGGCGATGCCGGTGTTGCCGCTGGTGGCATCGAGAATCGTCTTGCCCGGATAGAGCCGCCCGCTGCGTTCGCCATCAAGAATCATCGCCAGCGCCGCGCGATCCTTGACCGAGCCACCCGGATTCAGATGCTCGGCTTTGACGAAAACTTCCACGCCCACTGGCAGATCCTGCGTGACGCGACGCAGGCGAATCAGCGGCGTGTTGCCGATGTTCGACTCGAGCGAATCATTGGCGAGACGAGATGGCTTTACTAGTACGGTAGCCATCAGATGTCGGACGTCCGTCTCTTCTGAGTCATGTTGTCTATTACCAACCCGCGACAAACTCAAAGTTTTGTCGGGCAAAAACAAAACCGGCCGCGATTCCTTTTCAGGTCCGCGACCGGCTTTGAAAACTTTTGCTGCGTTAGATTCCTACGTCAGATGCTCTCCACGCCTGCAAACGCTCTCCCGATCGCGTCGCCAATACCAGACGCAACAGGCGCAATAACAGCAGCAGTAATAACAGGCGTTATGCATTTGTTCTCAGTTAACTCTTACAAGGAAGACTATAGGCAACTCGCGAAGAGCGTGTCAAGCGAACCAGATTGCTTCGACTACCGTTCTAACTTCGCCGTCCCCGCCACCAGCGGTCGCCACAGAGCAAGAAAGCGTTTGCCACTGGCCGTTTGTAGTACGCTCATTATGCCCATGTAACCGAAGCCGAAACAGAACAAGCACAAGAACGGAACCGTGCCCCACATATGCATGTGCCCGGCGTACATGATTGCCAGCAGGAAATAGATGGAGAAGCTCAGCTCAAGCAGCGGCAGCAATCCACGCTTGCGTCTGTATTTCTTTTTCTTCCACGTTCCGTCGTTCGTCTGCTCGACTCGATATTTCGGAGTGCGCACAAAATCGCTTTTCACGCCGAACAGCGCTTCGAGCACTGCCCGCGCGTTGGAAAAAGCCAGCCCAATGCCCAGCGCCATCACCAGCGGCAGATGCAACAACCGCGGCGCGCGCTTTTTATCGAGATACCACACCGCCGTGCCGTAAAAGAGCACTACGGAGACTGATGAGAAGAACAAAAGCGGCAGATCCAGGATCATCAAGTGATAAAACGGCTGGTTGTAGCGAACCAGCAAAAGTGGGAACTGGAGCAGACTCGCCACGATCATCAAGGGGTAGCTGACGTTTCCGGTCAGACGAAAGAACATTTCGAGTCGCACGCGCGCCGGCAGTGGTGAACGCCAGATTCTCGGATACAGCTTGATGCCCACTTGCATCACGCCTTTGGCCCAACGGCGCTGCTGCGCTTTGAAGGCGTTGATCTCGACCGGGATCTCGGCCGGCGCTTCTTCGTCGAGCAAATAGATGAACTTCCAGCCCATCAACTGAGCGCGGAAACTGAGGTCGGTGTCTTCGGTAAGCGTATCGTGTTGCCAGCCGCCGCTCATTTCGATCGCTTTGCGACGCCAGATCCCGGCCGTACCGTTGAAGTTGAAGAAGCCGCCCGCGCGATTGCGTGTTGTCTGCTCAACGACGAAATGCCCGTCGAGCATGATCGTCTGCAGGCGAGTCAACAGATTGTAGTTGCCGTTGATGTGGGCCCAGCGCATCTGGGCACAGGCGACCAGCGGGTCCGTAAAGAAATCGACGAGCTTGCGCAAGCAGTCGGGCTTCGGCACGAAGTCGGCGTCGAAGATCGCGAGCAGTTCGCTCTTTGCGGTCTTCAGACCGTTCGCCAGCGCGCCCGCCTTAAAGCCGGTGCGATCCAAGCGGTGAATGTAATGGATGTCGAAACCTTCCTGCGCATACTTCGCTACCGCCACTTCGGCAATCTTCATGGTCTCGTCGGTCGAGTCGTCGAGGACCTGGATCTCAATCCGGTCGCGCGGGTAATCGATCTCTGTGATCGCCTTCAGCAAACGCTCGACCACGTACATTTCATTGAAGAGTGGAAGCTGGACGGTGATGGGCGGCAATTCCGTCTCGCCGAAATGACTTTTCGGCTCGGGCACAAAATCGCGATAGCGCCAGAAGTCGATCACTTGCTTGATGCGATAAGCGCCGTAGATCGACAGCATCACGAGGATAGTGAAATAGAGGATCAGTATCGTCCAATCAAAAGCGTCGAGCCGATAAAGCGGGCTGATGTTACTGGCGGTCTTGGTGAGGTCGGCACAAAAAGTGGGGAAGTCGGTGCAAAGTTCTCCCGTAAGCACTGGAGGCGTCGATGCGGCACTCAAAAAGAACGTCATTGATAATTCCAGGTTAAGCCAAAACACCCTAAAACGCCGCCATGATGCACCCGACGGCGCAAAGAGTTTGACAGCACCTAACAGTTTCGCGCCTGAAAATCAGCGCCTTCACATCTCGCAGGGGATCATTCCCGAAGGCCAATGATTCTAACCTACCAAAAGCTTTAATCCAAGTTTGCGAAAAGTTTGGTAGTGCTCCGTTAGTGTGTTGCTGGTATCAGGATTTTCTTTTGCTCTTAGAGAGGGCATCGTAGACTATGCGCATCACGGGCGCGTCTGCCACTATCTCATCCTCAGTTGCCGATTCTACGAACCGTGCTAAATGCGTGCCGGTTTCCGGTGTACGATCCTTCGGAGACTTAGGATTACTGATACCACAGTCACAGGGAACTTCTTTGACTTTCCTAAAGCCTGTCTTAACCCCTCTGATTACTTTGCCGGTGTTGGGGCAGCGATAGAAGAACACCCAGTTCATAGTCTATCCTCCGTGCCCTGCATTCTAACGGAACATCGCCGATCTAGCCTATAATCAAGCAACAATTTCGGCTCGCCTCAACTCTGTTTCTACCCGGCCAGGTAAGGCAGAGGAAAAGACGCGATTTCCTGAACGCTTCAGGCGAGCCGATTACTTATTTCAGGATCACGGCTAACCAGGAAAGCCGATATGTCGGAACACCCTACCAACGACTATGAGTTTCTTAGCGCCCTAACTGAAGGTGTAGATAATAGTCCCGCAGGCAGTAATCCCTTTCTCTTTGGGATTAAAGAACAAAACGGTCAGTTCATATTCGACTACAGTTGTAAAGGTGAACAAGGCACTGTTCTCATTCACTTCATACCTGATGGTCTTCTGGCGTGGACTACCAAAAAGAGCGAGGAAGCTGCTAGGAAAGCACTGGAACAAGAGTTCGGTGCGCCAATAACTGAGAACCTTGGTGATTTAGTGCCAGCCGTTGCCCTTATGTTTGCCGTCCACTTCTTGCAATCTATCCAAGGGAAAACGGTATCTCTTCTGAACGAACTAGACGAGGAAGCAACACTATGGCTGCGCGGAGTTGTTCAATCTTGGTCTAGTGACGGTGAGGTGACAAACCTCTCGGATTTGAACAAGGATATAGAACGGTTAGCCAAAAAACTGATCTCCGAACGTAAACAATCCTTGAAGGCGTCTATCGCTCTATTCAACGCCCCAGAACGTGAACAAATGAAACCTCGCTACGACGTTCTGCTGCCAGTTTGGCGAAAAGCGCGCGATACGTTTCGGAATATCAAGGACCTGCCAGCTTGGCAAGGAATGATAGAGATGGGGTTTCGAGACCACGCATTGCCCAGCGATCTAATTGCTCTGCTCTCAGGTGATCCCGATGATTTGTTGGAGCTGTCGGCGGAGCTTCGAGCGGGAGCAGAAAAGGCTACCTTAGGCGGCGAAGATTACTCCAAGGCTTCTAACCTCGCGCTGGAACACGCTGCGCGCCTTTGCGGATACAAGCCGTTTCAGCACGGTCCGAGGGGCCTGAGAAAGCAAATGGATAGGGCAAATGCCGCCGGGGAATCAGCACCGCCGCTTGAAGGCCCTCGGAAACGGCCAAACCGGGGACATCCGCGATCAAGGAAAAGACCTCAAAAACCCCCAAGCCAGTGAACGCACTCATCTCAAATCGTTCACCGGAAAACTGAAAACAGATGAACACCTCAACCGATGCACCGTTCACTGGTTCCGGTGGAGAAAGCACAAGGCTACTAGGCTGTGGATCATCATGACTTAGTGAACACGATCAACTAACTTGGGTGTAATTTACGGTCTGATAGGATTCAAGGCGATGGAGAATAATTCCGTCGCCTTTTTGTTTAAGAGAGGGCACTACGATGAGGAGGGCCAGTAGCTCTTTGCGTCCGTTGGCTTGCCGACGTGAGGAGCGAAAACATGGGAAGGCCCACGCTCGGAAACTCTAGCCGGAATCAAGCGTGGGCCGTGGCAGGCTGCTACCGGGGAGTAGTGTAACCGCTACTTCCCCGCCTTGGCTACCTTATTCTGTCTGGGCCGGTTCCAATACGGCGATTTGCAGTTCGGGCAGAACTTCGGTTCGTCCTGCGTCTTCGGAGGCCACTCATGCTCGCATCGCTCGCACTTCCAGTACCAGACGATCTTTTTGACTTTACCCATGCAGCGCATATTACCACGGATAATATATTATCGCAAGTAACACTTTTCGCTTGACTCTGTATATTATCTAGGATAATATAGCCGCAGATTAAGAAGGGCCTTACCGGCGCTAACCGATAAAGCCCAATTGAAAACCTAACGCGATTGCTCGCATGGCTTCCAAGCAAAGCCAGTTTGAGCCAATCGCCAGAGAAAGGCAAGGCTCAAAATGACGTGTCACAATTGCAAAATCGAAGCTAAAAAATCTGGCAAGGATCGCAAAGGCAATCAGCGTTATCGTTGCGCTCAATGTCGCAAGACGTTTCAGGAGATGAAAGATAACATCCTGGGCACGATGCGTATCCCGCTCGACAAGGCCGAGATGGTTCTCCGGCTCTTGCTTGAGGGCAATTCGATCCGCTCAATCCAGCGCATCACCGACGTTCACCAAGAGACAATTCTTAATCTAATGGTCTTGGCTGGCGAGCGATGCGAGCGGCTAATGAATAAGCGTATCAAAGGAATTGCGGTCAAAGACGTTGAGGCCGATGAGATTTGGGGCTTCGTGAAAATGAAGCGGAATACCCGACTCGACAAGGGGATTGATGATCCGCTTGTGGGCGATGCCTATACCTTTGTCGGAATCGAGCGAAACACAAAACTCGTTTTGGCTTGGCATCTTGGCGACCGCGACACCATCAATACGGAAGCGTTTACCGAAAAGCTAAACTACGCGACAAGTGGACGCTTCCAAATGACGACCGATGGTCTTGCTACCTATCCCGACGCGATTTCATATTCGTTGGGCACTCGCGTTGACTATGCGCAGCTAATCAAAGTCTATGGCAAGCTGGACGTAGAAGGTGAGCGGAAGTATTCGCCACCCGAAGTGGTGGACACAACAACGAAACCGATCATCGGACACCCTGACCCTAGACGAATATGTACGAGCATTGTTGAGCGTGGAAACCTCAGCATTCGTACAAGCGTGCGGAGGCTAACCAGATTAACAAATGCGTTCAGTAAGAAGTGGGAGAACCTATACGCGATGATGAGCTTGTATTTCGCCTACTACAACTTCTGCCGGATTCATTCTTCGATTCGATGTACTCCGGCTATGGAGTCAGGCTTGACGAGTCATGTGTGGACGTTGCGGGAATTGCTTGCTGCTTAACTCCCCACGATTGGAACCACAAGCGCTTCACCTTATATTTCAAGGGAGCATTTTTATCAAGTGTCAAATGATAGGTTCGTAGTGACTGGAGTTTGAACGGTTCTCCCTCTTTTGCTTGGCAGCTAATTGCAAGGGTAAATCTAATACCGTTTTTCGGAGGGTGATTCTGACCCCATAGTGGTCTTATTTTATGATCCAACGGATACAAGTGAAGGCGTGGGCTGTCTGTGGTGTTCACATAAGGAAGAAACAAAGGGCCTGAATACCAGTCGTCGCCTTCGCCCAAGAGCGGGCGTGTTCCTGCCGCTGCACCTCGCCAATGCGCTTCACAATTAGAATAAGCGCCTTCTAGTGCAGTCCATTCTCCGTCAGTTAAATTTGTTATTACCACTTTCGGCGTAGCGTCGCCCGGCCCCATATTCTCAACCCTAAGCCCAAATATTGTGTGTTGTAGATCGGCTGTTAAAGGCCCTATTTTAAGAGTTGGATGTAAGGAACGAGCGGATACAAATCCAATAAACCAAGCAAAAGGTAACAGCATCAAGAGTGCCATCCACCAGTGCCAGACAATAGCCCCAGCTCCTAGAGCTAAGAGAATGGCAACTATTGCGGGCCTAACTAGACTCATCAGGCCCTCCACCTCTTTAAGGCGGGTGTTGAGCCAGACTGCCTGTCGCCATGCTTCCAAGATGAGCCGACGCATTGGGAAAGGTTATCACTAGCGACCTGAAGATCGCTAGAATTTTGGCCGACAGGCCAGCAACACACTAACGGAGCACTACCAAAAGTTTGACCACTCAACGCGTCGTGATTGCCTTCGGGCCCAATAGCTGTCGCCAATCTTTGAGACTCAGCTCAATCAGGCCCGGCATGATGAAGAAAACCGAAACGGCGCCCAGCAACGCGCCAGTCAGGAGGCGTGACAAGTGCGTGTTCTCCCACAGCCCGAAAAACGTGAGGCTAAAATCGATCGCGAGCGGCGCCGCGGCAATGAACAACCATTTTCTTTGGGGCGTGTCCGTGCGTCTCAATGATCGGACCAGCGGATAACAAAGCGTGGCCGCCGTGAATCCTGCATACAAGCCGGTGCAGCGCGCGCAAACCGCGAATTGATGACCGGCTATGAAAAACGAGCGCTCGGGAATCTGATGACAGATATAACTGAAGCCTGCATAGATCGTGAGTGCCGACAGGTTGTGACCGCGCGCGAGGGCGATTGGCGCGCCGACGATCATGCCGACGACAACGACCGCACCGACAGCGACTACTGACCACATCAGCAACGGACGACGATCGGTCGTGCGCTGAGGAATGTATTCAGATGGAGCAGCGTACATGGAACTCAGTCCGAAGAACCCAAGATTTTCCATTTGTCATTTGTAATTTTTTCATTTGTCATTGCTCGTTTGACGAACACAGGATTACCACTCGGCGAGCAATGAAAATGATGACAAATGGAAAATGGAAAATGAAAAATCGCCGCAATGTTTTAAAATCTAATCACCGTGTCGGGTCCGCCTTCTATGTGCAGCGTGTCAACAAAGCGAATGTGTCTCGACTCGGTCGTCATCACCAGCGAGTGGGTCCGCTTCCCTGAGCCAAAGAATCTGACGCCCTTCAACAACGCGCCGTCGGTCACTCCGGTGGCCGCAAAAATGATCTTCTTTCCCGGCGCCAGGTCGTCCGTGTCATAGACCTTTTTGTGATCTTTTATCCCCATCGATTGCAGGCGCTCGATCACTTCATGCTCTGGCGGAACTTTGTCTTTATCAACTCCCAATCGTTCGGGATCAAAAATCAGTCTGGCCTGAATCTCGCCGTTTAGACATTTCATCGCAGCCGCGGTAATCACTCCCTCTGGGGCGCCGCCAATGCCCATCAGCGCATGAATGTTCGTGCCGGCTACCGCCGCCGAGATACCCGCGGACAGATCGCCGTCAGAGATTAGCCGTATGCGCGCGCCGGCGTCGCGAACATCGTCGATCAACTTTTTGTGGCGCGAACGATCCAGCACGATCACTGTTAGATCCTCGACATCGCGGCCCAGCCGCCGCGCGATATTCTTCAGATTGTCTTTGACCGGCGCATCGATATCGATTACGCCGCGCGACGATGGGCCAACGACGATCTTGTCCATATAGATATCGGGCGCGTTGAGCAAACCGCCGCGCTCGGCCGCGGCCAAAACGGCAATCGCGTTGTTTGCGCCGAGCGCGCAGAGGTTTGTGCCCTCCAGCGGATCAACGGCGATGTCCACTTCGGGACACGAGTCTGCCAGTTCCTCGCCGACGCCGAAACCACCGCCCACCTCTTCGCCAATGTAGAGCATCGGCGCCTCATCGCGCTCGCCCTCGCCAATCACAATTCGTCCGCGCATAGGTACGGTGTCCATCACCTCGCGCATCGATTCGACCGCAACGTGATCCGAATATTTACGGTCGCCCTGGCCCATCGTGCGCGCCGCTGCAATCGCGGCCGCCTCGCAGACGCGCAAGAAATCCAGAGACAGCTCGCGGTCTGTATTCAATTCGTGACGCATTTGACAGTTCTCCTGATTCCGGAAGTTTTGGCTGCAAACCGGTTAAGACTCGCTCGCAGTTGAAAGAAATTGCGGTTTCATACTAGCAGAGCGACGACGGAATTTGTAGCTCCTGGCCGACGCTAGAGTAGTTTAGCAAGCTGCGTCGTCGACCGCGTGCAGTTCAGCGTGGCATCCGGCTGGGAGGTTAGTCACTTGGAGCCAAAATCTGCTGAAACCCTGCCCTGATTCACACTATTCTTACAATAAAACCTCATACTGCCCTGCCGGTTTCCGTGATAATGTCAGTCGTCGAGTTGCTGGCAGAAGGACTTTAGACTTAGAGGCTTTAACCCCTCGATCGCTGAACAGGATCGGGAGACTGAATTAAAGGCATTCGGGAGATAACGAGATGAAAAAAAGTTCCAGACCGCTCGTGCTCGATCTGAGTGAAGTAGGCGCGGACGACGTTGCGCTTGTCGGCGGCAAGTGTGCCAGTCTCGGCGAACTGTTTCGCTCGCTGGCGCCGCACGGTGTGCAGTCGGTTGACGGCTTTGCCACGACGAGCGAAGCCTATCGCTTGCTCCTGGAAACGAACGGCCTAAGGGATCGTCTGCGCGAATTGCTCAGCGGACTCGATTGCAATGACATGCACGCGCTGAACGCGGTGGGCCGTCAAGCGAGAGCGCTGATGCTCGATACGCCGCTGCCTGAACAAGTCAACGAAGCCATCCTCGACGCGTTCCGGCGCTTGTGCGCCCGTCTCGGTCGCACGCCTGAAGTCGCAGTGCGATCGTCCGCGACTGCGGAAGATTTGCCTGATGCTTCCTTCGCCGGACAACAGGACACGATTCTGAACGTACGCGGCGAAGAGCGTTTGATTGAAGCCTGTCACCGGTGCTTTGCTTCTCTCTGGACCGATCGCGCGATCTCGTATCGCGCGGCGCGCGACTTCGATCACTTCGAGGTCTCGCTGGCGATCGGTGTGCAACCGATGGTCCGTTCGGACCAAGCCTGCTCGGGTGTGATGTTCACGCTCGACACCGAATCAGGCTTTCGCGATGCTGTGGTCATTAACGGAGCGTGGGGCCTGGGCGAAGCGATCGTGCAAGGGATGGCGACGCCCGACGAGTGGGTAGTCTTCAAGCCGACCTTGCTTAAGGGCGCGCGTCCGATTGTCAGTCGCCGGCTCGGCACCAAGGAGGTGAAGATGGTTTACGGTCTCGACGGACGCGGCACGCGCACGCGCGAAGTTGTGGAAGCGCAGCGAGGCCGCTTCTGCCTCAGTGACTATGAAGTTTTGCAACTCGCGAGCTGGGCTTGCGCCATCGAAGCGCACTATTCCGAGCGCGCCGGGTGCCCGACGCCGATGGACATCGAATGGGCCAAGGATGGATATACGGGCGAACTTTTTATTTTGCAGGCTCGGCCTGAAACAGTTCACGCAACGAACCGCGAAAACTACATCGAAACCTACAAACTAACCGGCGAACACGGCGCGCCGCTGGCCTCGGGAATTGCCGTCGGCGAAAAGATCGGCCAGGGCCGAGTCCACGTGCTCGCCGATCCGGATCATCTCGCCGAGTTCAAAGCCGGCGACGTCCTGGTAACTTCGATGACCGATCCCGCGTGGGAGCCGATCATGAAAAAGGCCGCGGCAATCGTCACCGAGCGTGGCGGCCGCACCTGTCACAGCGCCATCATCAGCCGCGAGCTTGGGCTGCCCTGCATTGTCGGCACCGGAAACGCAATGCAAGTATTGCAAACGGGAACCGAAGTAACAGTTTCGTGCGCCGAGGGCGCGCAGGGAAATATTTACGAAGGACTGATTGATTTTGCGGTCGAACGGCGCTCTGTTGTCGAAGAACAAAGGCCGCGAACGCAGGTGATGATGAACGTCGGCGATCCGGATCATGCTTTTGCAGTTGCCGCTTTGCCGAACGACGGCGTGGGTCTGGCGAGGCTCGAGTTCATCATCAACAATCACATCGGCGTTCACCCGATGGCGCTGGTCAGGTATCCGCATTTGCAAAACCCCGAGGTCGTGCTCGAGATCGAGCGACGCATCGGCGAAGAAGATCCGCGCGACTTCTTCGTGCGCCGCCTGGCCGAAGGCATCGGTCGCATCGCCGCGGCGTTCTATCCAAAGCCAGTAATCGTGCGCATGTCCGATTTCAAATCAAACGAATACGCGATGCTCATTGGCGGACAGGAATTCGAACCGGTTGAAGAGAATCCAATGCTCGGCTTTCGCGGCGCGTCACGCTACTACGACGAGCGTTATCGCGAAGGCTTCCATTTGGAATGCCTCGCGATGCAGCGCGCACGTGAAGAGATGGGCCTGGTCAATGTCAAAGCGATGATCCCCTTCTGCCGCACAGTCGAGGAAGCAAAACGCGTCGTCGCCCTGATGGCCGAGTTTGGCTTGAAACAAGGTCATCACGAATTGGAGATCTACGCGATGTGCGAGCTGCCGGCGAACGTCGTCTTCGCTGATGAGTTCTTGCAGGTCTTTGACGGCTATTCGATTGGCTCAAACGATCTGACGCAACTGACGCTCGGCCTCGATCGTGATTCTGAAATGGTGGCGCATCTCTTCGACGAGCGTGATGGCGCCGTTGAGAAGATGGTTGAGATGGCCATCGACGCTGCCCATCGTAATCGCAAGAAGATTGGCATTTGCGGACAGGCGCCTTCGGACTATCCGGAATTTGCGCGCTTCCTGGTTGAAAAAGGAATCACTTCAATCTCGCTGAATCCCGATACCGTCATTCAAACAACTCACCTGATACTCGAAGCGGAAGCTGATATGGCCGCTAAGCTTCGGCCGGTAAATCTCGAGCAAGCACTCGTTGCCGACGAACAAACGCAACCGCCTCCTGCTGTCCTCGAGCCTCTGACTTTACTCGCGACGCCTGAGATCAAGACGCTGTAGCTAGAAGCAGAACGACTACGCGCGCGTAGTGTCTTAGTTTGCTTTACTCTCTGCGTTAACTCTGCGTTCTCTGCGCCTCTGCGCGGTGAATCCTGGCCGCGAAAAGCTCACTGCGGAGATGCAGAGGCCGCAAAGGCTGCGCAGAGAAGAGGTGAAATTAAGACAATACTCAGGCGTGATTCTGGTTGACATGTCCGCACGCTTGGCGTAAACAATCACCAGCAATCGCCCAGACGATTGAAATCCCCCAAATAATTTTGAATTGACCTTCGCTTATTCACCGTCCAGTGCAGGAGGTTTCTATGTCTACCGCTAGTCCGCAAGCAAGTCCAATCAATGAAGATTTGATGAACGCTTTCCTGGGCAAAGTAGTCGGCGACTTTGGCGCTGCGCTTAGTTCAGCGCTGGTCTATATTGGTCAGAAGCTCGGTCTCTACAGAGCGATAGTTGAGGCCGGTCCGCTTACGCCGGCCGAGTTGGCACAACGCACGAGCACCAACGAACGTTACGTGCGCGAGTGGCTGATTAACCAGGCTGCGGGCGGGTACGCTCAATACGACGCGCAGACCGGTCGTTACAGCTTATCGCCCGAGCAGGCAGTGGCATTAACCGACGAACACAGCCCGTTCTACGTAGGCGGTGGGTTTTTTGTCATCAAGGCGATGACCGGCGCGGTTGAAAGGATCGAGGGCTATTTCCGCAACGGCGGCGGAATGCTCTGGGGCGAACACCATCCGGATCTGTTCATCGGCACCGAGAAGTTCTTCCGGCCCGGGTACTCAGCCCATCTTGTGGCCACGTGGATTCCTTCACTCACAGGCATTGAAGCGAAATTGGAGGCGGGGGGAAGAGTAGCTGACGTTGGCTGCGGCCACGGCGCTTCGACGATCATCATGGCCCGCGCTTATCCGAATTCGCGCTTCTGGGCTTTTGACAATCATGAAGCGTCAGTTCATCACGCGCGTGAAGCAGCGCAAGCCGCCGGCGTTTCCGATCGAGTTACGTTTGAAGTAGCAAACGCGCAAAGCATTCCGGGCGAGAACTATGACCTGGTTTGCTTCTTTGACTGTCTGCACGACATGGGCGATCCAGTCGGCGCCGCCAAACGCGCTTGCGAAGTGCTCGCCTCGGATGGCAGCGCGTTGATTGTCGAGCCTATGGCCGGAGACAAAGTCGACGAGAACTTCAATCCGATCGGCCGCACGTTCTCGGCAGCGTCAACCCTCTGCTGCACGTCAAACTCAATGGCGTTGAATGGACCGGCGCTGGGCGCGGTTGCTCCGGAATCAGCAATTCGCGACGCGGTCCTTGCGGGCGGCTTTACTCAATTCCGCCGCGCGACCGAGACGCCATTCAATCGAATCTTTGAAGCCAGGAAATGACGCATTAACCACAAAGACTCGAAGACACAAGGAGATTTTTGAAAATTCCACTTCGTGTCTTTGTGCCTTAGTGGTTTGTAATTCGTCTTAGCGCGATTCGGAAAGTTGCCAAGGCGGTAGAGTCCTTCGCGCGGGTTTCTCTTTTTTCAAACCCAGAGCCCAGTCGGCTTGCATCAAGGTGTGGATGTCGCGTGTGCCTTCGTAGATGATCGCAGCTTTACAGTTGCGCAGATAGCGCTCGACGGGATAGTCGTTTGAGTAACCATTCGCGCCGTGGACTTCGATGGCCATTGATGCCGCCTTCTCGCTGCGAATTGTCGCCTGCCATTTTGCGAGACTTGTAGCGCGCCCGTTCGGTTTGCCGACGTTCTTCAAGTAACCGGCACGCAGCCAGAGCAAGTGGCTTATCTGGTAATCGGCTTCCATCTCGGCAATCTTTTGTTTGACGAGTTGATGATTCGCGATCTTGGTGCCAAACGTTTCGCGTTCAAGCGCGTAAGCGATCGACGCGTCACGCGAGGCGCGAATGACGCCGGTGGCGCCGGCGGCAACCGTGAAACGTCCCTGCTCGAGCGCAAACATCGCGATCTTGAATCCTTCGCCCTCTTCGCCAACAAGGCTCTCTTTTGGCACGCGCACGTCTTGCAGCGAGAAGTATCCGGTGTTGCCGGCGCGAATTCCCAGCTTTCCGTGAATAGTTCCTGATGAGAAACCTTTCATCGTACGCTCGACAATGAAGCAGGACATCCCTGTGTGATCGCGTTTGCGTCGCTTCTCTTCATCGGTCCAGCAAAAGAAGAGGAAGTTATCGGCCAGATCGGCGAGACTGATCCACATCTTCTCGCCATTCAAAACGTATTCATCGCCTTCGCGTCGCGCTGTTGAGCGCGCGCCGACAACATCCGAGCCTGCGCCGGGTTCAGTTAAGCCATAGGTCGCTATACGCTCACCTTTAGCTTGCGGCACAAGATATTTGCGCTGCTGCTCTTCCGTGCCCCAGGTGTAAAGCGTGAGCGAATTGAGTCCCGTGTGCACCGACATGATAACGCGCAGGAAAGTATCAACCGCTTCCAATTCTTCGCAGACCAATCCGAGCGAGATGTAGTCAAAGCCTGCGCCGCCGTACTCCTCGGGAATGCAGACGCCGAGCAGATTCAGCTCGGCCATCTTCTCGAGGATCGAGCGGTCGAACATTTGCTTCTCGTCGAGTTCCTTGATGCGCGGCGCGACTTCCTTCAACGCAAAGTCGCGTACCGTTTGCACTAAGGCTTTGTGGTCTTCAGTCAATTCGAAATCGATCATCGCTTTACTCTTTCCTTTATTGGGTGGTAATTTGACCGGACATCTTACATGATCTCATCATGACCGCGAAACAAGCAGTAACCAGGGTTGGCGGCCATTCCTGAAAGAGAGAATCTAAACGCAAAGGGCGCGAGGGTCTTCGCAAAGCACGCGAAGTTCAATCCCTTCTTTGCGCACTCTGCGTCCTCAACTTTGCGTCCTTTGCGTTAACTTTCTATACTGCGCGACATGCCTAAGAAAGCGAAGATCGTATCCGTCGCTCTGGTGCAGATGAGCTGCGAGCCTAAGCCTGCCGCAAATCTCAAGAAAGCGATCGCGCGCATCGCCGAGGCAGCGAAGAGTGGCGCGCAAATCGTCTGCCTGCAAGAGCTTTTTCGTTCGCAGTATTTTTGCCAGACAGAAGACATCGAACTCTTCAAACTGGCCGAAACGATTCCCGGGGCCTCAACCGAAAGCTTGAGCAAGGTCGCGCGTCAGAAGAAGGTCGTAATCATCGCGTCGTTATTTGAGAAACGCGCCGCCGGCGTCTATCACAACACGGCAGTAATCATCGATGCGAACGGAAAAATCGCCGGCAAGTATCGCAAGATGCACCTCCCCGACGATCCGCTCTATTATGAAAAGTTCTATTTCACTCCCGGCGATCTGGGTTTTCAAACGCACAACACAAAGTATGGAAAAGTCGGCGCGCTCGTCTGCTGGGACCAGTGGTTTCCCGAGGCAGCACGTTTGACGGCATTATCTGGCGCCCAGTTTCTTTTTTATCCCACGGCGATCGGCTGGTTACCGAATGAGAACGACGAGATGAATCAGGCTCAGCACTCGGCGTGGGAGACGATTCAACGTGCGCACGCGATTGCGAATGGCGTTTACGTCTGCGTGGTAAACCGTGTCGGCCGCGAAGGCAAGCTTAACTTCTGGGGCCAATCGTTCGTCGCGGATCCGTTTGGCCGCGTGATCGCCAAAGCGTCGGCCGACAAAGAAGAAGTGCTGGTCGTCGAATGCGATCCAGGCAAGATCGACGAGACGCGACAGAACTGGCCGTTCCTGCGTGATCGGCGGATTGATTTCTACGGCGGACTCGCACATCGATTACTGGAGCCGTCGCCAGGCAAGTGATGCGCGCGCCAACTCCCGCCGAACTCGGCTACTACATGCCTGCCGAATGGCAGCGGCACAGCGCAACGTGGCTCTCCTGGCCCAAGGATCCTGAAACCTGGCCCAATCGAGTAACGCAAGTCGAAGAAATCTTTCTCCAGATGATCGCCGCGCTCGCGCCGCACGAGACCGTCAATCTGTTGGTTGACGATGAAGAAACAGAGATGGCGGTACGCGCACGCCTTGCTTTCGCCGGCGCCGGAAACATTCGCTGTCATCGCATTCGAACGGTCGATTCGTGGATACGGGATTACGGGCCAAACTTTCTCGTGTCCGACAAACTTCAGTTTGTCGTCAACTCGGGGAAGGAGCCAATCGCGGAAGTCGACAAACTGAAGTTTGTCGGACGAGGGCTGGCTTACAACGACTGGATCTTCAACGCCTGGGGCGACAAGTACAACGAGCTCAAGAAAGACAACTCGATTCCTTCCCGACTTGAAAGTGTTTTGAATGTGCCGCGCTTTGAGCCGGGCATCGTAATAGAGGGTGGCTCGATCGAAGTCAACGGCGCGGGCGTGTTGCTGACCACGGAGCAATGCCTGCTCAATCCAAATCGCAATCCGCAGCTCGATCGCGCTGGCGTCGAGCAATATCTGAAAGACTATCTCGGTGTGCGGAAAGTCTTGTGGTTGGCGGAGGGCATTGTCGGCGACGACACTGATGGGCACGTCGACGACCTCGCGCGCTTCGTCTCGCCGAGCTTGATTGTCTGCGCGGTCGAAGAAGATCCGGCGGATGCGAATTACGAGCTGTTGCAAGATAATCTTAGGCGCTTGCAACACATGACGGACGCGCAAGACCGGCCATTCGAGATCGTCACCTTACCGATGCCGGGAATCATAGGCGGCACGAGCACCGAGACGCGCAATCTCGATCGTCTTCCTGCCAGCTACGCAAATTTCTATATCGCCAACGGTGTCGTGCTCGCTCCTCTCTTTGGCCACGCCAATGACGCGCGCGCCCTGGAAACTCTTCAACGACTTTTTCCCAATCGTCGTGTTTTAGGAATCAACTGCGAGCCGTTGCTTTGGGGCATGGGAGCAATTCATTGCGTTACGCAACAGCAACCAGAACCATAGTCCGCAGATTACGCCGATTACACAGATTTGGAGAGAACAAAACGGCGGTGTTCAAGACTACGAGCGCCGAAGTTGAGGAGCAATCCAACCTCGTACTTGGTGGCCTTCAGGTAGTTAATGATTTGTGCTTCTTCTGTCCCACTCAATCTCGCCAAGGCTTTGAGTTCAACAACAACCGAGTCGAAACAACTCGATAGCCAATGCTTCCTGGTAAACTGGCTCGAGAAAGCCACAGCCAAGTTGCCTGTGCACTTCCATTGCGGCGCCTATGATTGCGTAAGTACTAGGATCGGTCTCTGTGAGGCCTTAATCATTTTTCCCCTCTCCTAATCTGTGTAATCTGCGTAATCTGTGGACAGTATTCCTTTGGCCGCAGCCTTGGCGTCGTCAAGCGTCTGAACCCGACCATCCAACTGCATCTCGTAAACGGCGCGCGTGATCTCACCCATCTTCGGCCCGGGCGATAAGCCTATTTCGAGTAAATGCCTGCCCAGCAACAACGGCGCGGGCGCATGCTGCTCGACTGCCAATTCCCGCGCGCGCTCGATGAACCACTCCTGTGCTTCCGCGTCGTACCATTTCTCACGCGGGATCCAATCGGCATTGCGACCCAGCGAATCCGCCTTTGCGACGCGATACAAGAGATCGAGTTCGCACTTCCGCGCGAGCCGCCGAAAGGCGCCGTCGCCAACTTCGTCTCGTTTCTTGTAAAACTCGCCTGGCTTCAGATGTTCGCGCACGAGCGCAATCACCTGCGCGCGCACGTCGTAACCATCCAGCGTGTAGATGTTCAAGCGATCGAGAAAGCTTTGCGTCGGCGCGACACCAGCCTCTTCGTGACCGCGGGAACGCCAGCGCCCCTCGATGAACTCGGTAGTCGGAGGCTTGCCGAAATCGTGACATAAAGCAGCAACCATAACGGTGACTCGTTTGGCATAGGGCAGATCGTCGATCAACTCTCGTGCGCGATCGACGACGAGCAGCGTGTGAACAAAGACGTCGCCTTCCGGATGCCATTCCGTGTCTTGCGGCACATCGATCAGAGATTTGATTTCCGCGAACAGTTGATCGATTGCGCCAAGCTCGCACAACCATTTCAATCCAATCGAGGGACAGCGGGCGCGCAGCAACAGCTTCTCAATCTCGCCCCAGATTCGTTCTGGCGGCAGATCGGAAAGATCGATCTTGCGACAAAGCGCTACCGTTTCCGGTTCGATCTCGAATTCAAAACGAGCAGCAAATTGCGCCGCGCGCAACACACGCAAGCTGTCTTCCGCAAAGGTTCCGAGCGAGACAGCTCGCAAGATTCTGTTTTGAATATCCGATTGTCCGCCGTATGGATCGATGATCTCTTGGGTGAGTGGGTCTTGCAGAATCGCATTGATGGTGAAGTCGCGGCGGCGTGTTGCCTCTTCAATCGTCATCGACGGATCGCCTTCGATAACAAACGCGCGATGGCCGAGTCCTGACTTGCGCTCGCGCCGCGGCATTGAAACGTCAAGGTCGGCGCCGAGCTTGTAAACCGTGAATGCTTCCCCGACGACATTGACAGGGCCGAATGGTTCCAAAAGCTCGCGGAGCTTCGCGGGATCGACGCCATATGCTTCCAGATCCCAATCCTTCGGCTCGCGACCCATCAGCGCATCGCGCACGCAGCCGCCAACGAGCAACGCGCGGCCGCCCTCGGCCTTAAGCGCGCGCGCGAGGTCCAAAACTTTTGGCGGAGCAGCGGACACGGGTCCAATGTCCAAGGTCCAATGTTCAATGTCAAGAGCGGGGCAGAAGCCCGACCGTGAGGGAGGGCGTTACTTGTAATTTAAGTGCGGGCAGATGCAAAACCGATGCGTCCTTTACGCCCTCCCTTCTGAATCGTCGTCGTCGAGGCTTTCGACTATCACTTGCACGCCGCGTGTCGACGGCAAGCAACTGATCACTTGCGCGCGTTCGATCTTCGTGAGGTCGCTGCCGTTTGTGTGCCAGAGCTTGACCCAGAACGTACGCGTAAGCCCATGAATCGCGAAGGTTGAACCATCGAGCATCACCGGCACCGGCTCGGCCATAGTGCCTTTGCGCAGAGCTGCCAGCAATTCAGACACGTACGGTTTGAACTGATCGAACTGTACAAGAACGGCGTTGTCATCTATCTCGGCGGGCGGCAGTTCGACCGGGTCGCCGGATTCGAGCAGCAGACGCGTTTCAGTTTGTTGGTTGCGTTTCTTGACTACGGGCATGCTTTAACAAAAGGGCCTTTAAGCACTCAATCGCTTCAGCAAGTGTTCGGGGAGAACAGAAACCTTCACGCGCTCCTGTTCCCATGTATCTCGGTCGCGCACGGTCACTGCTCCGTCTTCCAGCGATTGATGGTCCACGGTAATGCAAACCGGCGTGCCGATCTCGTCCTGGCGCGCATACAACTTCCCGATGCCGCCGGTGTCGTCGTAAACCGAGCGCAGCAGCGGTTGCAGCGAACGCTTGACGCTACGGGCCATGCCGACGATTTCGGGTTTGTTCTTGGCGAGCGGCAAGATGGCCGCCTTGATCGGGGCCATCTGCGGATGCAGTTTTAGAATGACGCGCTTCTCGCCTTTGTCGTTTGTTTTCTCGGAGTACGCGTCCATCAACAGCGCGAGCACGGTGCGATTTACTCCAGCCGCAGGTTCGATCACGTAAGGATAGAAACGCTCCTTCTTCGCCTCGTCAAAGTACGAGAGATCTTCAGTGGAATCCGGATTCAGCCGCTTCCCTTCCGCATCCTCGGGCTTTTTTGAGTGCGTTCGCAGATCGAAGTCGGTGCGATTGGCGATACCCATCAATTCGTCCCAATGCTTCTCTTCGTCCTCGCGCTCGGGAAAGAAACGATATTGGATATCAACCGTGCGTTTGGCGTAATGCGCCAATTACTCTTTCGGCTGTTCGTAAAGACGCAGGTTGTCCGTCCCAATGCCCAGACCCGTAAACCAGTTGTAGCAGTTGTCAATCCATTCCTGATGCGCCTGTTCGTCTTCACCGGGGCGGACGAAGTATTCCATCTCCATCTGCTCAAACTCGCGCGTGCGAAAGATGAAGTTGCCCGGGGTGACTTCGTTGCGAAATGATTTGCCTATTTGCGCAACGCCAAACGGTAGTTTGCGCCGGCTGGTGTTCAGGACGTTGAGAAAGTTTGCGAAGATGCCCTGCGCGGTCTCGGGACGAAGATAGACCAGCGCGGATGGATCGTCTTCCGCCGTAGCTCCCACGTGCGTACGGAACATCAGGTTGAACGGTCGCGGTTCGGTCAGGTCGGTCGAGCCACAGGTTGGGCACTTCACACTCTTCGAGCGAAGGGCTTCTTCGATTGTGGCGCACGCTGCGGGAAGATCGAGCTTGTCGGCCCGCAGGCGACTGTTGCACTGACGGCAATCAACCAGCGGATCGCTGAACGTGTCCTCGTGTCCCGAATATTTCCACACCAGACGATTCAAGATGATCGACGAATCGAGCCCTTCGATGTCGTCACGGTCATGGACCATCCAGCGCCACCACGCCGCGCGGACATTGTTGCAGAGTTCCACGCCCATTGGCCCATAGTCCCAGGCGCTCCCGAGACCGCCATAAATCTCTGAAGACGGATAAACAAATCCTCGCCGCTTGGAAAGTGAAACTATGGTGTCGATATTTGGGGCCGCCACGCTGTCCTCGTGAATCGTGAATTGTGAATCGTTAATAGTAAACGGTGGAGTTTGAGTGGCAAACTCTATCCATTCACGATTTGCGATTGACAAGAACGAGTCTAGCAGCCAGAACTCGAAATTGAAAAGAAGCGAGGAGTAATGCCGACGCCCATGATCAGTACGCGGGGGTGGCGTTCGCTATTGGAAGTTGGCCTGGGGCGCGTGCAGTAAACGAGCGAGGCCCCAACCGGCAAGGAGAACGAGAAAGAGGACTGGAAGCAGGAAGATAGGTTGCTCTTGCATTGCCTTAATTAACATGCGTTCGGTGCTCATTGATCCCTCCATACATCAAAGGACTTAGAAGGCAACAGGCGACAAGGGTTCGTGTGACCTTTGCCGCCCGTTGATTGGACTACCGAATCAGTCTCGGCTTTTCTTTTTCTTAGCTGGCTTCTCCGGCGCAGGTCGCACGTCGCCAGCTTGCACTGTCGGCGTCGCAGCTGGCGGTTGGGCACCACGAGGGACAACCCACAGTTCGACGCAATCTTCTTCGCGGAAGCCGCCGTTGAGGGCGACGATCCGTGCCTGATCAACGCCGCGCTTTTGTACGAGATACTCTTTGGCGCGAGCCAGCAGACGATCGGCTTGTCCGGCGCGGCTGGTGCGCCCGCCGTAGGCAATTACGTAGGTCGTCGTTGACGGATCGTTCGTCAATTCGATTGCGAGATTGTCCAGACGGGCTTTCTGATCGTCATAAGAACAACTGCAGCAAACATCGAACTCTCGCGACGGCGTTGTCGGCGGTGGTGGCACGTGCGACACAGACGTTGAAGCCTGGGCTGTCTGCCGGCAAACCGCCTCACCTGAGCCATCGTCCACAACGAGCGTCGCGGTAACCTGCCGGCCACCAAGACCAGTTGAGTCGACAGTAAGTGCCGATTTGTCCGCGCCGCTAATGATCTTGGCGTCGGAGGGACTAACGGTCCAGTTGTAGTTAAGCGTTGCTGTGCCGCTGTAGTTCACCGCAGCGGTAAAAGTTACTACATCTCCTTCGGTGACGCTGGCCGGACCGGAAAGGATGACCGGATACGGACAAGGCGATTTCGGCGGAGTTATGGTTACGGGTTTGTAGCTCAGCTCGACGCACTTCCGGCGACCGGCGACTACATTAACCTCGCGCGACCAACGTTGGCCGCTCGGCAAAGAGATAACGACTGTATGCAGACCGGGATCGAGCTTGAATTCAGTATACTCGGTCGTGGTCGCGCCTTCTGGTTTGCCATCTATCTCGAGGGGAAACCCTCCCGGCGTCGTCCGGACCTTAATGGTCCCGTAAGTCACTCTCTTCTTCTTTGCGTACGCAGTTGAAGCAGGATGGGCTGTGCAGAAGGCAATCGCAATCAACACCGCGAAGGCGAACTTCCCGTACTTCAAACCGTTCCCATTTGTAGCAACGAGTGCTCTCAACATTGTTATTGGCCCTCCGCAGGAGTTGCTATTTCCTTCTCAAGTTTCACGCGAGCGTAGCGCCGGCGCAAACCAGCCCCAAGCGCCGCAAGTCCAGAGCCAAACAGTAACAGCGATGTGGGCTCGGGAACCACGGTATTGCAATCCGTACACGGCGGAGTTGGGGTCGGTGTTGGTACGCTGCAAGTGTCGCAGTCATGATGAATAAAGAAGAATGGGATTGCCGCCAGGAATATTAACGGCCATTTCGGAAAATGGTGCGAGACCTCAGTAGGAATTTCGCCACAATCACAAACGGAGCCTTCCAGATCGCCCTGACTGATGACGTCGACATTGCCTTGCGGATCGTCTGACTTCAAAGAAACGCCGGCAAGCAGCGAATCAGAAGAGTTGGCCGTCGCGCCGAGCGAAGCATCTGGTACCTCAACGGAGCCCTGGCTGTTGGTCGCCGATTTTGTTCCTGCTGAAGACTTTGACACTTCGTCTGCGATCGGTGAATTCTGCTGCCCCTGTCGAAGGCGAAGATCGGGAACCCGGTCGGTATTCTGATAACCGCCGAGAACCTGAACAACCTGACTGATTGTTATTGGCCCAGCCTGTACTGGCATGCTCGCCATCAGCAGTAAACTGAGTATCATAGCAAGGGGGCGCCAGGCTCGATTCCTCATTGTTGGGAAGTTCCTCCTCGTGTCTTTCCCTTTGAGATCGGAAGCGGGAAAGGCTTCACTAACTGTTTTGGACCACGTAACATGAAAGCCCGAAAGGACGCTTTGGACTCTCCGTCCCTCATCTTCGTAAAAACCGCAGTCGGGCTTTCTCTGCTTGATAGGACAACACAGCTAATGACTACGGGATTCCAGTTTCCGGGGCCCGGATTCTGCGGTAAACACAAAGGAAAAGGAGGTTTGCGACTGGGGCAAACCTCCTTTGAGGAAACGGTCTGAGGGGTAGCTTAGTTGCTATCGCCGGCGCTGGCGGTTTCGGCTTTCCGCTGCTCGTCGCGCAACACGGCCTTCCGCGAAAGCTTGATTTTGTTCCCGTCCTTGCCAATGCACTTGACGAGGATCTGTTGCCCTTCTTTCAATTCGTCACGCACGTCCTTGACGCGACGATCGGCAATTTCGGAAATGTGCAACAGACCGTCTGTTCCGGGAAAGACTTCAACAAACGCCCCGAAATCCACGATTCGGTTTACTGTGCCGAGATAAGTCTGGCCGACCTCGGCTTCGGCGGTTAGGCCACGGATGCGATTGACTGCCGCCTCTGCAGCGGAGGAACTCGCGGTCGCAATCGAGATAGTGCCATCGTCCGCTACGTCGATCTTAGCCCCGGTCTCTTCGACCAGCGATCGAATGATCTTACCGCCTGGTCCAATGACGTCGCGGATCTTGTCGGGATTGA
Organism: Pyrinomonadaceae bacterium; assembly: GCA_041499185.1. Taxonomy (GTDB): domain Bacteria; phylum Acidobacteriota; class Blastocatellia; order Pyrinomonadales; family Pyrinomonadaceae; genus JAOAPY01. The sequence continues at coordinate 64,390 of JBGQJU010000007.1, forward strand.
TCTTGATCTGGATGATCCGCGGCGCGTGCTGCGAGATCTCTTTGCGTGACTCGGGTAACGCATTTTCCATCGCGCTCAGAATATAGAGCCGGCCCTTCTTGGCCTGCTCCAGAGCCTCGGCCATGATCTGAGCGTTGATGCCGGCGATCTTGATATCCATCTGCAGCGCGGTAATTCCCTGGCGCGTACCGGCGACTTTGAAGTCCATGTCGCCATAGTGATCTTCCGCGCCTGCGATATCCGTCAGGATCGCGTACTTGTTTTCCTCCATCACCAGGCCCATCGCCAGTCCGGCGACGGCTGCCTTCAATGGCACGCCAGCATCCATCAGTGAAAGCGCGCCACCACACACTGTCGCCATCGACGACGATCCATTCGACTCCGTGATGTCTGACACGATCCGCAGCGTGTAAGGGAAAGTAGCTTCATCCGGCAAGACGGCTTCGAGCGCGCGGCGGGCCAGGGCGCCATGTCCGATCTCGCGGCGGCCTGGGCTGCCAAATCTTCCCACTTCGCCCACGGAGTAGTGGGGAAAGTTGTAGTTGAGCATGAAGCGGCGTTTGAGTTCGCCTTTCTCGAGATCGTCCATGAACTGCTCGTCGTCTTTCGTGCCCAACGTCGTCGTAACTATCGCCTGTGTTTCCCCGCGCGTAAACAAGGCTGAGCCGTGAACACGCGGCAGCCAACCGACCTCGCAGGTAATGGGCCTAATCTCGGAAAAGCGACGACCGTCAGGGCGTCTTCGCTTGTTCAAAATGTCATCGCGGAAGATGCTCTCCTTCAGGTGGTTGAAGATTACCTTGGCCATCTGGCGCTGCTCGAGCTGATCCTCTGGGTAGGATTCGACGACCTCTTTCTTAAGCGCGTCTACTGCTGCGTAGCTCTCCAGCTTATCTTGCCCCGTAGTATCGAGCGCGGTGCGCAAGCGCTCACCATAGTTTCTCTGGATCTCGCCGAGCATCTCTTCGTTGAGGGCTGGCGGGATTACTTCTCGTTTCTGAATATCCAGCGCCTTGTAAAGCTCTTTCTGCCAGCGGCAAAGGCGATTGATCTCTTTGTGCGCGAGCATCAGAGCCTCAAGCATGACCTCTTCAGAAACCTCATGCGCGCCGGCTTCGACCATCACGATGGCCTCTTCCGTTCCGGCCACGATTAGATTCAGTCGCGACTCGCGCACTTCATCGTAAGTCGGATTGACCACGTAGCGTCCTTCGAGTAGGCCGATGCGCACGCCGGCAATGGGATCTAAAAACGGAATGTCTGAGAGGTAGAGCGCGCAAGAGGATCCGGTGATGGCCACAACGTCGGGATTGTTGTCGGGGTCGGCAGAGATCACCGAGGCGATCACCTGTGTTTCGTTTTTGTAGCCTTCCGCGAAGAGCGGCCGGCAGGGACGATCGATCAGTCGGCAAGTTATGACTTCCTTCTCGTTCGGCCGTCCTTCTCGTCGGAAGTAGTTGCCGGGAATGCGCCCGGCCGCGTAGTTTGATTCACGATACTCAACCGTCAGAGGGAAGAAATCGATTCCTTCTCGCGTTGTCCTCGCGCCCACGGCGGCACACAGTAGCATCGTGTCGCCGTAACGGATGACGACAGAGCCGTCGGCTTGCTTGGCGACGCGACCGGTTTCGACGGTCAGTTCTCTGTCGCCCAGCTTGATTGATTCTTTCAAGTATTTCTTAACTGGCATTTTCTTTTGTCTCCTTCGGACAACGACGCCTGACAATGCAGGCGCGCGGGCGTCTCATCCGCCTCGCTTTGTCAAACTGGCCACAGACAATTGACGACGGACGATGGACACGTGAAAGCCATCGTCTATGGTCAATCGTCTTTGGTCCGGGTTCTAAATTAAAGGCGGCACGAGCCTCTTTGCCGTGAAGCTCATGCCGCCTTTGATCTGTTCTCAGGCCTAACACGTCTGCTTGCTTGGGAGTATCGCCGTCACGTTCGGCACCTTCCGCAAGTTCTTCGATAGACGCGTGCGTTTTAAAGTTGAGATTCGAAGATCTCTCGTTAACAGTAAACTCTTGTAGGGGCGGACCTGCGTGTCCGCCCTGATTACCATGCAATCCAATAATCTACGTTGCTGGGCGGACACGCAGGTCCGCCCCTGCGAAGTGATTCTAACGTCGCAGACCCAGACGACTCACTACCTCGTGGTAGCGCTCGATGTCTATCCGCTTCAAATAATCCAACAAGCTTCTGCGCTGTGAGACCATCTTCAGCAGGCCGCGCCGCGAATGGTTGTCCTTCTTGTGTGTCTTGAAGTGATCAGTCAGGTCGTTAATTCTTTTGCTCAACAACGCCACCTGCACTTCGGGTGAACCTGTATCCGCCTCATGTGTGCGGAATTCGGCAACGATTTTCTCTTTTGCTTCTCTCGCTAACGCCATCTGCTTTCCGATGATCCTCCTGGGCAGCAGTACACCATGTAAAGATGGCAACCACTAAGGTTTAAGTACGGTTCAATTTAGCACGCGCCTTCGCGAACTGTCCAGCGAGCATTGGCGCTGTGAGCCATTGGCAGACTCTCACCTGTGCGCAATTTGGCATGCTCTGCTAACATCAGCAAACTGGACCAACCGCGAGATATAGATTAGTGACAAAGGCACGAATCATCATAGTCGGCGGCGGCTTCGGTGGGCTTTTTACCGCGCTCGACTTGGCCGGAGCGGGTGACGTGACCCTCGTTAGCGATGAAGACCACTTTCTCTTCAAGCCGATGCTGTATGAGTACTTGAGTGGCGAGGTGGAAAGCTGGCATATCGCTCCGAGCTACGAAGAGTTGCTGGACGACCGCGTCAAGTTCGTTCAGTCCGCGGTGACCGGGATCGATTTCTCCGCGCGGTCCGTTGTCCTTAACAATCAGCCTGAGCCATTGACGTACGATGTTCTCGTCCTCGCGGTGGGTGGAGTTACGAACTACGCGGGTGTTGAAGGCGCCGAAACGTTCGCTATTCCCTTCCGTAAGATCGAACACGCAGACCAGTTGCGGCAGCGCATGGTTGATGCGCTCGATCGCATCCCTCCCGATTTGCCACCGCAAGATGTTCACAGCGCATTGACGTTTGTGATCGTTGGTGGCGGCGCCAGCGGTGTCGAACTCGCAACCAAGATGGCTGACCTGCTGAACGATGCGTTCACGCGTCGCGCTCTGCACGGTGAGCCGCGCGTGCTGGTGATCGAGATGGGAGACAAAGTCGTGCCTGGCATGGGTTCGGAGATCCGCGAGTACGTGGAACACGCGCTGCACGAGTCGCACGTCGAGGCCCACACGCTGACGCGCGTTGTGCGTGTAACTGAAACTTCGGTGACCATTGAGCACAACCGTGTGCGCACGGAGATTCCCTCTGCGGCCGTTGTGTGGGTGGGTGGCGTGCGCGTCAATCCGCTCGTTGAAAAACTCGAAATTGAAAGGACCCGAACCGGGCTTATTCTGGTTGAGCCGACGCTACAGGTGCGATCGCACAAGGACGTCTTTGCGCTTGGGGACATTGCCTTCTACGAAGACGCCACGCCAACTCTGGCCGGCACAGGCCAACTCGCTTTTCAACAAGCAGGACTCGCCGCACGCAATGTGCGCGGGTTTCTCGCAGATGACAAACTGCAGACGAAGCATTTCGAAGAGTTAGGTGAAGCCGTGAGCCTGGGAACCGAACGCGCCGCCGTTCTTGCCGGCGGAAAAGCTTTTGGCGGAGCGCTCGCGCGTCAGGCGCGTTTTGCACTGTATACGTCGCGCCTGCCAACGTGGCATCACCGTTTGCGCGTCGGCGCCAGTTGGTTTTTCGAGGGCACGACTCCACGGCCGTTGCTGCCGCTTGGCTTTAATCGTTAAGCTCGGCCAGCGGTGTTCTAGTTCTCCGCTAAGCGGCTGAGTACAAACGGCAAACATGAGTAAAGGTCTTAGAACAACATTAATCTCGCTGGGCTTTGCTTTGGTGCTTGGTGGATGCTCGCGCCCAACTTCCGATACTTCTAACCGCAACCCGACGTCCCCACAACCCGCGGCACCCGCAGCGTCCTCTTTGCGAATGACCGAAGCCGAAGCTGTTCCTATTACGCTTCCGGTGCTCGACGCGCTCTTTGCTGATGAGTCGTTTACCTCGGATCTGAAGTCAAAACTGCAACTAACTGACGAACAGATCGCCCGCCTGCGAAAGATTGCCGGCGACGAAGTGTTGCGGCTTCGCGAGAAGAACACCGAAGCACATGCGGGATCGACTGAGGAAGCTCGCACACGAGCTGTCGACTTGATTCGTAGTGTGATCGGGGCTGAGAAGGCTAAGCAACTCGCAGACCTGGCGCGCGAGCATTGGAACAAAGGAAGCGAAGCAGGTGAAGCAAACAAGTCGAAGGTTGCCGAGGCGACCATGTCCGGCGTGCCTAACGCCGTGCCGCCGGATACGCGCATCGTAGTAAATGCGCCGGCCTTTCGCATGGACGTCTTCGAGAACGGAGTACTCGTCAAGTCGTACAAAATCGGCATCGGCTATCCTGAGTTCCCCTTGCCCACGGGTCTGCGCAAAGCCCAGACAATCATCTTCAATCCGACCTGGACGCCGCCTGATTCGCCCTGGGTCGAGTCGATGAAAGACGTGACGCCGGGCGAAACCGTCGCGGCCGGAAGCGCTCTGAACCCGCTTGGGCCAATCAAAATTCCCATCGGTATGCCGTCGCTGATCCACGGCGGAAAACCACTTTCCAAAATAGGCACTTTCGCTTCGCATGGTTGCGTTGGCTTGACCAACGCGCAGGTGCGCGATTTTGCGAAGATGCTGGCGCGGGCGGGAGGAACCGATCTGTCGGACAAAACTATCGCCGCTTACGCGAAGAACAAATCGAAGACCGGCGTTGTAAAGCTGGGCAGGCCCGTTCCCGTCGAGTTGCGCTACGAAACGATCGTCGTCGAAGACGGCAAGCTCCACATCTACCGCGACGTTTACGATCACAACACCAACACCGAAGGGAATCTGCGGGCGGTGTTGCAAGCAAACGGAACAAATTTGGAAGATCTCTCGCCCGACGAGCGCGCGCAGGTGATGGATGCGCTCGATGCAATGTCTCGTCACCCAAACAAAAAGGCGAAGACCGCCGCAACACCCGCCAATCCCAACGCGTCACCTGCGCTTTCGCCCGTCGCTGCCGCGAACAAAGTCAATGACAATGTGCCCGATCAAACTAGGAAGAAGCCAGTGAAAAATCAGAAAGAGATCGTGTTGGAGCTTGCTGCGCTGAAAGGCAAAGGCTATCCGGCGCCCGTGAACCTCGACACGGGATCCGCGAAACCCAAGCCCGCACCGACCCCGACTGTCTCAGCTCATTAACGAGTTTCAGGTCGTTCAACAAAAACCCCCGACTGTGATACCTTTGCCTGGGCAATTGTGATGCAGGTCATACCTACAAATCACGAGATAGACATCTTGGTCACCGCGACCGAGGGGCGGCCGCTACTCGCGGTGGAAGTCAAGCGTCTCGACTTCTATCAGGAAGCACGTGTCCAGTTGGAAGAGTACTCCCAAGCTATTGGCGCTGAATTCGTGATGGCGGTTGACCCTAAGCATATCCTTGTCGCGCCAACCCTCGATGGGCAACCTCAATGGGAGCGTGCAATCACGCTATCGACGAGCGCAATTCTTGGTCATTACGCAGATGTGCCAGACCTGGAGCGAATCGAAGAATTTTACCTTGAAAGTCTGGTTGAGGCCTGGTTGCGTGACTTCTCGTTTTCATGGAAATCCGCCCGCCCGCCAGGATATGACGAGTTGGAACAAATCGGGCTAGCCTCACGTCTGCGTCGCACTGAGACGCACTCACAACTGTAAACCTTGAGTTCCCTAATCTACCTTGAAACCAATTGGATTGTTGGCGCGGTGATGGGCCAGGATCTGAAAGCCGACGCTTTGCTTTCTTCCTCGAAGGCGGACGTTCGACTCGTTCTACCTTCCGTCTGCTTGATGGAAGCGATATCGGCTTTTGATTGGAAACGGATTGAGAGGAATCGGCTAAAGGATGAGTTGGATAAACAACTCCTTCAACTTCAGAGAAGCATAAACGTACAGACAGCGCAGCAACTGGCCACTGAATTAGCTCAGGCCGATCTCACGAACACCAGACTACTAAGTGACCTATTTCAGAGACTGGATGATTACGTAATGCGGGTGGCCGACAGGGCGGAGCTGATCCCAATTTCCGCCGATGTCGTTCGGCATGAAGCTCGGATCGTTCATGAAACCGAGTTAGACCGCGATGATGCTCTGATACTGGCGAGTATTCTCTCACATTCAGAAAACCAACCGGGGGCCAAGAAAGCTTTCCTGACGGGCGATATTAAAGATTTTCTGAAGCAACCGGTGCGAGTTCTGCTGAACAACGCCGGAATCAAATTGTTAAGCTCGACGGAGAATGCGTTGGGATGGACTCTCGAAAGGACTGAGTAGTATTCAGATGCTCGACATGTTGTGAACCAAATTCCAGCGGCGCGTATCCAGCTAAGAATACGCCACGACTTGCTTGCCTACGAGACGCTCGCCGCTTCGCACGAATCCATTACAGGCGCTTCCTCAACTGGTTGGTTGATTCCTTCGCCGAAATACGGACGGCCGTTGTTAATGGCTTCGAAGTATTCCTCGATGCGCGAGAGAATCTCGTCAACGGAATGCGAGTGATAGACGGCGGTGCGGAACAGCGCGCCACCTTGCAAGCCGCGTGTGAATTGGCCCGCAAGCTGTTTCATGCGATTGATCGCCGGCACCTCGGGCATGTCTTCGCGCAACAGGTCGAAGTATTCAAGCAGGATATTGCGTTTGTCCGAGAGCGTGGGTTGAAAGATCTCTCGGCCGTGCATGGCGTCTTCAATTTGCCGAAAAATCCACGGGTTGGCCATCGCGCCGCGCCCGATTAAGACGCCGTCGCAACCTGTCTCTTCGAAGCGGGCGAACGCGCCTTCGATTGTCGTGACATCGCCGCTGCCGGATACGGGCACGCTCACGACTTCTTTGATTTGCCGTACCAGATCCCAGTTAGCGAGTCCGCGATAACCCTGCTCTTTTGTGCGGCCGTGTAAGGCGATGTGTTCAGCGCCGCACCCTTCGACGACCTTCGCCGTTTCGACTGCATTGATCGTGTGGTCAAAGTAGCCCGCGCGGATCTTCACAGTCATCGGAATCGTGATGGTCTTTTTAATCTCTTGCAGGATTGTTTCAAGCCGCGGATGATCTTTTAACAGCCCTGAACCGCCGCCGTGTTTGACGACCTTTGGCGCCGGGCAGCCGCAGTTGACATCGAGAATATCCGCGCCAACTTCTTCCGCCATCTCAGCCGCCATGCGCATCCGCTCTTGTTGGCCGCCAAAGATCTGCACGGCAAACGGACGCTCGTCTTCATAGAAACGCATCTGTCGCTTTGATTTCGGATTGTTTCGCGTCAAGCCTTCGACCGAGATAAATTCAGAGACGGTCAACCCAACGCCGCCGCGCCGTTTAATCAAACGACGGAAGGAGACGTCAGTGACACCCGCCATCGGCGAAAGAATTAGCGGCGGATTGATCTCAATATCACGAATCTTGAAAGGCTTGGTCATGGCTCAATGGGCTCGGTACTCAAACTTTCATACAAGGCTCCAGCCTGTTCCCTTGACGTCTGCTTTGAGGCGGGAAGGGCCGCCACGCGAATTCTAACAAGTTGATCGCGGCGGCGTAAGGTTATTTCGTCGCCGGGCCTGACCGGATGAGCTGATTTCGCTGGGGCGCCGTGGATCGAAACAAGACCCGCGTCACAAAGCTTCTGCGCAATTGTGCGACGCGGACAGAGACGACTGGCCTTGAGGAAGAGATCGAGCCTCATCGCAAAGTCCGAAAAACTTCAGTTTGTCGACGGTTTTGCAAGTGCGCTCCTTCCGTCAGTAAACGACAAACTGAAGTTTGTCGGACATCAGGGCTTGGGAAAGATCTTCAAAAACTTTCCCTTGCCCTTTTTCTTTTCCGGCGAAGAGTCGCCGGTAGTTTGGACGACGGCCTCCGGCTTCAGCTTCAGCAGCGGCGCGACGCCATCCTGATAATCCGGCCCGATCCTGATGTACGCCTCATCGCGCAGGCTTTGAAGATAATCCTCGCGCGCCTTGGGCGAGCGCTCAGTCGTAATTGCTTCGCGCACCTGATTCTCGTTGAAAACGGAGGCATCGTTCGCAGGCGTGCGCTCGTCGACACGGATGATCTGATAACCGGCCTCGGTTTTTATCGGATCTGTGACGCCACCCACCTTCACGTTCTTGATGGCTGCCACGAACTCCTGACGCAACTCCGGAAGCGGAATCGCTCCAAGGCTGCCTTTGGTTTTCGGCGCCACGCGCTCGCCGCCCTGCTCGAGTTCAGAGTTGGCAACGGCAAGCGCCGCGAAGTCGGCGCCGCCGCGCGCCTGGGCTGTAAGTTGATCGGCCTTTGCTTTTACTTCCGCCTCATTTTTGCCCGCTAGATTCAAAAATATTGCCGAAAGGGTCACGACTTCCGGTTTGCGGAACTTGTCTTTGTGGGCATCGAAGTATTTGTGTAGCTCGTCAATGCTGAGCCCCCAAAAGAGCTTCGCGTCCACCTCCTCCTGAATCACGGCCTGCTTCATGATCTCGCGGCGAAGCATCTGACGCGTAGCGGCAGGATCCACACCGCTCTCGACCATCGCCTTCTCGAGCTGCACAATCGACTTGATGCCTTGTTCGTCAGCAACTTCTTTCATGCGCTTGTTTACTTCGGCCTCGACCTTTTCCGTCATTTCCAGCTCTTTGCCCTTCTGCATGAGAAGCTGTTCGTTGACGAGCGTGGCGATCAACTCGGGCTTGCGTTTGGTGACTTCGTCTAGCGCCTGCTGCTCGGTCATGCCGTTCTGCTTGAGGGCTTCGATGCGTTCTTTGATTTCGCGCTTCAACATCGAGAGCGTGATGATGTCGTCGTTAATCTGGGCAATCACTTCGTCAACGATCCGCAACTCACCCTCTTGCGCCTTTGCCGGCGCCGGAGTGAAGGTAAAAAGCCCAAGCCCCAAACCAGCGGCCCAGGTGAGCGCTAACAATTTAGATTTCACAGAATTACTCCTCAATAAGATTTGAAATCGTTTTTCGGACGAAGCACCATTCTAATCGTTTGTGCGAAGTTCGAGCAACGCTCCATGCGCCACACTCAAAACGTCGTCAATCTCTTCCTCGGTCAGATTCAGGCGCAACACACCGCTGGGCGTGAAGGTCGCGCCGGCCCGTTTCCTCACAGAAACCGCCAGTTTTTCCGGCTCCACGCGAGCCTTCTCACTGAATTTGATCGCCAGGCCATCCGCGGTTTTATCAATCGAAACGACGCCAATTTGCTCCGCCAGGCGGCGCAGGCGCGCATATTGGAAAAGATTCTCCACCGGCGATGGAATGCGACCGTAACGATCTTCGGTCTCGGTTCGGATGCCGGAAAGAGTCTCTTCGTCACGCGCGGAAGAAACACGCTTGTAGGTGCGCAATCGCTGGCCCATGTCGTAAATGTAGTCTTCCGGAATCGCCACATCGACGCCGAGGTTGAGCGAGACGCTCGTTTCGTCCTCGACCACCTCGCCACGTAATTCGGCGACCGTACGTTCCAGCATCTGCGTGTAAAGATCGAAGCCGAGCGCGTCCATGTGTCCCGACTGCTGGCCGCCAAGAAAGTTTCCCGCGCCGCGCAATTCCAAATCCAACGCTGCGATCCGAAAGCCCGCTCCAAGATCGGAAAACTCGCGAATCGCCGCCAGTCGTCTTCTGGCAATCGGGGACAACTCCTGCTCGCTGGGTATCATTAGATACGCGTAGGCTCGCCGATTCGAGCGGCCCACGCGTCCGCGCAATTGATAGAGTTGGGAAAGACCGTAATTGTCGGCGCGGTTTACGATGATCGTGTTCGCGCGCGGGATGTCTATGCCGTTCTCGATAATCGTCGTCGCCACCAGGACATCGTATTTATAGTCGATGAAGTCGAGCATAACGCGTTCGAGCTCTTTCTCGTTCATCTGGCCATGGCCGACGGCCAGACGCGCTTGCGGCGCCAGACGTTGCACCAACGCGGCAATCGTTTCGATCGTCTCCACGCGATTATGGATGAAGAAGACCTGACCGCCGCGCGCCAACTCGAGTTCGATCGCTGACTTGACGACGTTTTCAGAAAACTGAACTACTTGCGTTTGAATCGCGAGGCGATCACGCGGCGGAGTTTCGATCAGAGACATATCGCGCAGGCCGCTCAGCGACATATTGAGCGTGCGCGGAATCGGCGTGGCCGAAAGAGTCAATACGTCGACGCGTTTCTTCAGTTGTTTCAGACGCTCTTTGTGCGCCACGCCGAATCGTTGTTCTTCGTCAACCACTACGAGGCCGAGATCCTTGAACCGCACATCTTTCGAGAGCATCCGATGCGTGCCGATGATTACGTCAACTTCGCCCGACTCGACGCGCTTCGCGATCTCTTTCTGTTCCTTCACCGAGCGAAAACGCGAAAGCAATTCGACCTTGACCGGAAAAGAGACGAAGCGCGTGCGAAACGTGTCGTAGTGTTGGTAAGCGAGCACTGTCGTCGGCGTCAGCACGGCGGCTTGTTTGCCGTCCATCACGGTCTTAAACGCCGCGCGCATCGCTACTTCAGTCTTACCGTATCCGACGTCACCACAAAGCAGTCGATCCATCGGCACTGCTTCCTCCATGTCATGCTTCACGTCTTCGATTGCAGTTTCCTGATCCGGCGTCAGAATGTATTCGAAGCCATCTTCAAACTCGCGCTGCCACGGTGAATCGACCGCGAAAGCATAGCCGCCGACCAGTTTCCGCTCGGCGTAAAGCCGCAACAGCTCGTCGGCCATGTCGCGCATCGCACGCTTGGCTTTTGCTTTCGTCTTCTGCCAGCCAAGACCACCAAGACGATCGAGCGGTGGCTGATGACCCTCCGCGCTTGAATAACGCTGAACGAGATCGAGCCGTTCAACCGGAACGTAAAGCTTCGCTTCGTCGGCATAAAACAGCAGCATGAACTCGCCGCGCGTCGTTCCCAAGTCGAGCGTCTGCAAACCGCCAAAGCGGCCGATGCCGTGGTCCACGTGAACGACATAGTCATCGACTTTTAGATCGCGAAAGTCCGAAAGAAACGCCGCCGCCCTGGATTTCTTTCGCTTGCCTCCTGCCGTCTGCCGTCTGCCCCCCGGCGCTTCGCCCCGGCGTTCAAGTGCTTGTTCCGCCGCCTCGTCGAAAAGATCGCCTTCGACGTGAACCACCAAACCCGAAGACGGCATCGCAAACCCGCCGGTCAAACGGCCTACAGTCACAATCGCTGAAGCCGATTGGGCGGCGTCACTGCTCTCTTCAACCAAAGCGAGGCCGGCATTCACGTCGTACTCGCCGAGAATCTCAGCAACTCGCTCAGCTACGCCGAGACTCGGCATGACAAAGAGCGTCGTCGCGCCACTCGCTTGAGCGCGCAAAGTATCCGCTGCCAGATCCGCAAGCCTGCCGTGGTAGCGCATCACCGATTGCGCGATCCATTCCACCTCCGGCGCCTGCTCCATCGAAGGAAAGAGAAACATTGGCAGACGTTTGGATTTCACTCGCCCAAGCTGAACCTTTGGCGCTTCCGCCTCCAGCGCCAGGGCTTGATCCGTTTGAGCCGCGGCGCGGCCCAGCGTGCGAATCTCGACACGTAGTGCTCCGTCAATCTTTTCGCGCAGCTCGTCGACGGTCAGATAAAGTTCTTCGGGAGTGAGTGCGATGTCGTCGGCAGCGTCAGTCTCTGCGTACCGATCCGCCAGGGTTTGATAGGCGTCAGCCAAATAGTTTTCAATCGTCGCCGGCTCGTCGATGATCAAAACCACGTCCTTGAGATAATCAAAGATACTTGACTGCTGTTCGCGCACGAGCGGCAATAGCCACTCCCAGCCGGCGAATGGCTCTCCCTCGACCGCAAACGCGGTGCGATCGCGCAGCGCGCGTGCGTAGCGTGCTTCACTCCAGCGCTCGCTTGCCCGCTCAGCCCACTCGCGAAAGTCTGCGCTCGACACGGACGTTTCCCGCATCGGAGCGATCCCGATAGAGCCCAACTGCCGGGTCGAGAGTTGAGTTTCGGGATCGAACTCGCGAATCGAATCAATTGTGTCGCCAAAGAATTCGACGCGAACGGGCGCTGCGCTTCCCGGTGACCACACGTCGAGAATGCCCCCGCGTATTGAAAACTCGCCGACGGCTCCGACCGGATCCTCGCGCACATAACCCGACGCCAGAAGTTTTTCCACGAGCTCTTCGGGAGACAGGTCCTCGTCGCGAGTAAGCAATGCGCCAGCACGGGCAATCTCCGCAGGAGTAACAGTCTTGCGCGCGAGAGCGCGCGCAGTCAGCAAAACAAAATCGCGCGGGCGTTGGGACAATTGCCACAACGTCAGCGCGCGCTGCTCCAGAGTCTCCGCGTGGGGCGATGCGCCGGCGTAACTGTCGCTTTCCGAGGCCGGCAAAATCAAAACCTCATCGTCACATTCGGCTTTTCCGCCGAGCGCGCAATACCAGAAGCGCAGGTCTCGCTCCCACGTTTCCAGGTCGCGATTCGACTGCGTGACAATCGCAAACGGCTTTCCAGTCTCGCGCTGTAACGCGGCAACGGCCAACGCGCGCGCTGATTCAGACACCAACCCGCTTACACAAATCACCCGAGCGCCGCGCCGAATCTCGGCAACGAGTTCTTTATGCGGACCCTCGGCCACGCGCCGAAGGGCGCTCTGCAAGACGGGCGTTGATTGAAGCGTACTGCTCACCCGATTCAAATGTTCGACAAACTTCAGTTTGTCGCTAGCTGCGGGGCAGAAGCCCGACCGTTAGGGAGGGCTCGTCAGTTGGCTTAGGAGCCCTTGCTTTACGCGCGGCAAATTGAATTTTCCCGGACGTCTTCATTCAATTGAAAGAATAACCAAACCTGCGCTGGGTGTCGATTGAATGGAATGGATGGTGGTGGATACTTTCCGGAGAGTTCCGTCCCAAACCATATGTTTCTATTGACTCCTTTTGCTAATCAGGCATAGACTCCGGCCGTTGGTTTAGATGTTTGCTCACGTGCGACTCACCAGCGTGTAAGCCCTCCACGTAAGCACGACTCATAACAGACACATGGACCTCGTAACCGCCCAGCGGCTCAACTCTCAAACAAAAGGAGGCCTACTCCGCCATGCGTTGCCATTTAACCCACACGCCTTTTCGTTGCTTTCTTTCGTGCTTTGTTTCCTATGTCTTGTTGATCCTGATCTGTGCCCCGTTCGGCTTCTCATCGATTGGCAAACGAGCAACGAAGGCGCGAACTAGGATTAGTCCTGTCAGTTGGCCCTCTCCGCAAACTAGAGGAGAACACCGTAGCGGCGAATTGCTAGTCCGCTTTCGCGCCGGAACTTCTGAGCAAGACAAATCAGTAGTGCTCCTGTCGCAAGGGGCTCAGCGCAAGAAACAACTGCGAGGTGATTCGGGCATTGAGAAGCTTGAGGTAGCAGCGGGGCAGGATCCTGAAACAGCCGCTCAGGTCATGCGTCTGAACCCGCTGGTTGAGTTTGCGGAGCCGAATTTCCTGATCGCGCATGATCAGCTCAAAGCTGATTTAGGCACGAATGTTGCCGGCCGTTTCGCGCGCGACGGAGTTCGCTTCGATTTGCTTGGCCGCCCAATGTCTGATCCCAGTCAAACGAGCCCCACAACTCCTCAGCCTCTTAACCAACAATGGGCGACCTCCAGTGGGGCCGATTCAAATCTGAAAGGCGCTTCGAAGTTTCTGAATCCTCAGAATGAACTCGTTCCAAACGATTCACGCTTCGCAGAGCAGTGGGCGCTGCGCAACACGGGTCAGAGCGGCGGACAGTTTGGCGCGGACATCAATGTGACAGCGGCGTGGCAGACGACCACCGGCTCGCTCTCAACCGTTATCGCGGTCATCGACAGCGGCATTGATTTCACGCATCCCGACTTGGCGAATAACGAATGGACCAACGTGAACCCAGGTCCGACTGGGGACGCGCACGGTTGGGACTACATTACCGACACTGGCTTAATCAAGGACGAGCAAGGACATGGGACTGCTATTGCCGGCATCATCGCGGCGCAGGGAAACAATGCGATTGGCGTTAGCGGCGTCATGTGGCGCGCAAGCTTGATGAGTCTGCGCGTCTTGGACAACACCGGTACTGGCGACGTCGCCGACGCGGTTGAAGCCATTGATTATGCGGCATCGCATGGCGCTCAAGTGATCAATCTTTCCTGGGGCACCACGGGCGAATCGGTAGCGCTGAAGGATGCCATTGATCGTGCGCTGCGAAGAGGGATAGCCGTAGTTTGCTCGGCGGGCAATGACGGGTTGGATGTGGACAGCACGCCTTATTATCCTGCGTCTTACAATCTCAATAATCTGATTGCCGTTGCCTCGACCGACAACGCCGACCAGTTGGCGTCATGGTCCAATTATGGAGGCAAGCACGTATCGATAGCCGCGCCTGGTGTCAATATTCTGACGACACAGATGGGCGGCGGTTATTGGCTCGTCAGCGGTACGTCGGCGTCCGCGCCGTTGGTGAGTGGCATTGCGGGCCTTTTAAAGAGTGCCTATCCGGGGGCGAACAGTGGCAATGTTGCTAAGGCTATTCAAGATGGCGCACGACCGGTGAGTTCACTGAAGCAAAAAGTCTCGTCTGGCGGCGTCGCCAATGCTGCCGCCGCCTTGAATTCATTACACGCCTTGCCAGTTCCGTCTTCGTCTCCCGGCGGAAATGGGAACGGCAATGGTAGTGGGAACGGTAGCGCATTAACACCACCTGCGCCCCCGGGGTTTGGCAGCGGGAACATCGGGCCGGGAGGAACCTTTTCTCGGACTCCGCCGCGGACAACGACAGGCGCTCCCGGGCCGAATCTACCCAACCTCGACGATCTGCGGCAAGGCAAGGGGCCATCACAGCCGAAAGCCAGCGCTCCGATTCATTCGAATGTCTTATGCGCCGACTGCGATAGCCAGAACGGTGGCGGAGGCGGCAGCTACTATCCTTCCGGCGATCCAAACTTCTCGACCGCGCGCAAACGACCGCGGAACGAAACAGGGGAGGCCGGAGTGGACCTTGGCTCGAGCAACTTCAATTGGAGTCTAGAGATACTGGGCCTTCCCGGACGAGCGGGATTGGATCTGAATTTGGCCCTCTTCGCCAATTCACTCGTGTGGACCAAAGATGGAGTGGACATCAAGTACAACGCCGACCACGGCTGGCCCGCGCCTGGTTTTCGCCTCGGCTTCCCCATGCTTCAGCAACTGTTCTACGATTCCCAGACGGGTCTGTGGTCGTACGAGATGGTGACGTCATCCGGTGGACGCATTGCGC
>JBGQJU010000008.1:0-76140 GCA_041499185.1 Pyrinomonadaceae bacterium
GGTTGCTCTCCAGCAGAGCCCGCCTCCGCTTCACCAACCGGCGGCACTCTGCAACAATGGCGCGGCGCTTTGCAACTAGCAATCCGCTGCTATACGAAAACCACCTTAACTCGTGGTCTCACTCTAGGGGCGCACCTCAGAACGAGGTGCTTAAACTCATTCCCGCCCCTTCGGATTAGGGAGTGGAATTCTTCGATTAATCCATTACGGACAGGGAGTGCCGGCGCTCTCCCAAATCTGAATAGAGCCCAGATCGGCAAACAGGTTCGGGTCATTGCGGAATATAGTCGCCTCAATCCAGTAGACGTTAGTGGAAAAATCAAAGTCGATCGCTGGAGTAGCACTATCCGTCACAAAGCTGGAACCCGCTGGCAAGCCGTTACTGACGAAGGTGTAGACGTTAATATTCCCGCCAGAGTTGATGTTGGTCGAATGGAGCTCGACAAAGACTTTGGTGTTGGTGCCCGTGGTATCGGAGTTTCGGTAGCGCACCTTAACAGTCGACTGAGTTGCCGGACAAAAACTCGAGATACCAGCGGTCGGCGTGATGTTGTAGCGAATGTGAACCGATCCCGTCGCCCCTGGCAGCAGGGAAACCGTGAAGTTCCTAAGCTGCACGATTGACGTGCTATCTTCATCAACCGTTCCGGTCGAGCCCGCCGATGTCCAGGCCCTATCCTGAGCAGCACTCACAACTTCCGGCGTTTCTTGCCTCGGTACGACGTCGGCCGTTACTCGCCCGGTAGCAGGGGTTGGCTGCTGACCCGTATCTCTCGGGGACTGCTCCGGTGAACGCGTCCGTTCAGTCTCGTCATTGGCCTTCGGTCGCGACTGGGCCATTGCGGCCGGGCTTAGAATCCCCGCGCTACCTACCACCAGCGCGAATAGCAGAATGAAAGCTGCGGGAACAAAGAGAGGTTGTTTTTGAGTTTTGTGTTGCACTTTGAAGATCCTCCTCAAAAAAAAGTCGATCAAACTCAACGTTAGAAATGCACAGCTACAATCCTACGGACAAGCAGTGCCGCCGGCCTCCCAGATCTGAATTGATCCAAGATCGGCTACCTGGCCCGTGTTGCTCCTGAAGATGGTTGCTTCGATCCAGTAGCTGTTGTTTGCGAAGTCAAAATCGATCGTCGGAGAGTCAGTCGCCGTGGTAAATGACGTGCCTGCTCCGCGGCCATTGCTGTTGAACGAGTAGATGATGTTGTTACCGCCACTCGTGATATTAGTCTGATGGATGTCAAACGAGACCTGCGCCGTCGCCCCGCTGTTGTCGTTGTTTCTGAAGCGAACTCTGACCACCGACTGACTGGCCGGACAGAAACTGGAGATGTCGTCTACTGCCGTGATGTTGTAACGAATGTGGACCGAGCCCGTTGCTGCGGGCAACAAGGTAACGGTGAAATTCCTTAACTGCACGATCGCGGTGCTGTCTTCATCGACCGTTCCCACCGAAGACGCCAGAGTGAATGGCCGGTTAGGCGGATTATCGTCAATACTGAAGATGTTATAGATGTTCGGTGTGGCAACGAAAACCGTGGCGCTTCCCTTAGTTTCGCTAATGAAAGCGCTGTCGGGATCTGCGGTAACCGTAGCGAAGGAGGGGAAGCAGCTTCTGTCGTTAGGATTGGTAGTATTGCAGCCCGCCGAAAACAGCTGAACCGTAGTTGCGATCCCAGCGGTCGGAGCGAAAACAAGCACATCGCTCCATTGCGTCTGATCACTGTCGGGAGCAGCCGGGTTGTCTTTCAGGACGAGATAACCTCCAGTCACCGGCGAGGGCAGCGTAATCACATTCGATATCTCTGATGGGTTACCGCTTCCATCCGTTTCAAAGATGTTGCAGGTGATGCCGCCGCCACCATTGGGGGCGCAGTTGGAGATGGGACCGGCGTCAGCACTTAGAGTTCCCCTCGGAACCACATCCGTCGTCAAGTTGGGCCCAGAACCCGACAGGGATGATCCCACGAGTCCTCGAGGAGTTTTACTCTCCGTTCCTCTGCTCTGCTCGCGGGACGGAGCGGGCTCCTGAACCCGAGGCACGGTAGGTGACTTGAATAGCTCCCTATCAATATCGTCTGAAAGAGGTTTGCGCTGGGCGTTCGCGACCGAGAAACCAAGGGTTTGCAAGAGCAACACACCCACGGCCATTAGGACCACCGATCCGATGCCGCCCAAACGTCGATTCTGTCTCATACGATTCGATCCTCCTTATTCCCGATAAAGCTGATAATCAAAAAGGCAAGTATGTTCAAAGATTAAACCGGGCTCGGCTTCTTGCTCGACTCGGAAAGCAAATCCGAAGACGAGTTGGCATGCTGAAAAACTGGCTTCCAAGGCTGTATTCGGGGCCTTCGCTTTTAGGGAGGTAGGGAACGGGCTCAATCAAGAACTCCACTTAAAAGCCCGAAACGACGCCCAACCTTCTCGATTCTGAAATGTCCCGCAAGAGAAGCACGGGAAAACTACATCTACTAGCCAAAAATGTCAAAGAAAATCTTACAAGAAAATCTTACGGCAAACCGTTATACCGCAAGGCCGTACTGGAAATTTTGCGTCACCAAGAGCCCAGGCAGTCTTGGCCCAGAGTCCTGGTCAGAGTCGCCTCACGTCCTATCGGTGACTGGTGGGAGACTCGCGGCGCGAGTTCGTAAGATTTTTATCGCGTGGTAGAGCACGAAACCAAACGTAACCATGCTGGCGCAACTTGTGGCAAGCGCAATACCGGGAACGCCCAGCACTCTAATTAAAAGAATATCCAGCGCGACGTTGAGCCCAAGATTGACTGCAGCCGCCCACATCGTGATGTGCGTGGCCAACAGAGACGATAGCAACCGGGTTAGTAGGACGTTACCTAAGTAGAAAGGAATCTGGAGGGCATAGAGGGCGTGAACGTGGGCCACGAAGTTAGTATCCCTGGCTCTGAATGATCCCCTTTGAAACAATGCTTGAACAATCGGTACCGCCGCGAAGTAGAGTATTAAGACAACGGGAATGCTGACAAAAAAAAGCAGCAACAAGTAGTGCTTCAGTGTGTGCCGCACGCCCGCCCAGTCCCGCTGTGTCACCATCTTGGAATAGTAAGGTGTGATTGCCGCGCCTAAGGCCGCGCCGGCCACCGAGAGCAGCGTCGCACTGATGCGATTACCGTAGTTCAGATCCGCCACGCTTCCCGCTGGTAGCATTGCCGCCAGAGATCTATCCACGACCGCCGTTCCACTGCGCAGAAGGTTTGCCCCGACCCGCGGCCCAAACTGTCCGGCAACCTGTCGCAAATCAGAATCCAATCCATGCCAACGTGGTCGTAGTGAGATTCCGCGCAGCTTCAGCGCTACTCCCAGAAGAACCATTTCAAATCCGGCGCCAATGACCATGCCTGCGGGTAGTGCAAAGATTGAGTGCCTTACGATAAAGAGAACCATCAAGGTGACAGAAGGGGTAATGATCGGGGCTAGCGCTACTAAAGCGAAGCGTTCGCCCGCGTTCAGGACCGCGCCCCAAATATTGGCGATGCCGGTCAGGACAATTATGGGCGAAACCACAAGAAGCAATTGAAAGGTGAGGTCCAACTTCTTCTCGTTAAATCCAGAAGCGATTAAAGGCAGATAGAGTCTGGCGCTGCCAAGCACGAAAAGCATTGCCAGGCCCAACAGAAGCACACTCCAAACGGTTATCCCTGAGAGCAGTCGCTGCGCCGCTTCCTTGCCGTCTCTTTCTCTGACCGTTATGTAGGTTGGTATGAGCGCAATGCTGAATGAACTGGAAATTACGTTGATCGCGAGTAGCGGTATGAGAACGGCAACGAGGAACGCTTCGATCGTAGCGCCAGTCCCGAAGCGGCGAGCTACGAGCAACTCTTTGGCCACGGATGCCAGTTTGGCAAAAGAGGTCAGCAGGGCAATCGTGACGGCCGCGCCCAGGACCTGGCGATTCGTCGAACCGGTCGTGAATCTTCTCCAGAGACTCACGTAACCCTTTCCGACTCTGCTTGGTGTTATTGGCCGCACGAGTACTCGTTATGAAGCATAAATGTCCGACGAACTTTCGTTAGTCGCGTGTCGTCCTGAGCCTGTGGCGCAGATCCGCGACAAACCTTAAAACTTTTCGGAAATCATTCTTACGAAGCGATGGTCTATCAAGTATTCGAGAATCAGACGAGCGTTCTCTTCCGGCGGTCTATTTATTGTTTCCAATCTTACCTCTGGATGCTGTGGGGGCTCGTACGGATCATCGATCCCGGTAAAGTTCTTGACCTCTCCGCGACGAGCCTTGGCGTAGATTCCTTTCGTGTCGCGCCTTTCGCACTCCTCCAACGGAGTATCGACGAAAACCTCAACGAACCTGTCTTTCCCCACCATGTTTCTGACATCATTTCGCGTGGTGCGGTAAGGGCTCACCGCCGCGCACACAACCGTTCCGCCGTGGCGCACGATCTCCGCCGCGACGAAACCGATGCGGCGAATGTTCACGTCTCGATCTTCCTTACTGAAGCCCAGCCCGCGGGAAAGATGTGTGCGCACGACGTCGCCGTCCAAAACTGTAACCTGACGCCCGTGCTCTTGCAGGAGCACAGTCAGCACTTCAGCGGTAGTCGACTTCCCGGCGCCGCTCAAACCTGTAAACCAAATGCACACGCCCTGCTTGTGTCGCGGAGGAAATGTCTCTCTGAGAATCTCGGCGACTTCGGGTCGAGTAAACCAGGAGGGCAATGGCCGGCCGTTTTGCAGATACTGATCTCTCACCTGCGTTCCTGAGAGAGAAGCGGTCCGGCTACCCTCTGAAATCCGGGCAACTTCTTCGTACCGGTCTTCGTTCGGCAGGTAGACAAACTCGCTGAACGGCAACACCTTGACGCCGATCTCTTCGCTGAATCGTTGGACCAACTCCTGCGCCGCGTAGGGTGCATAGAAAGGCCTGGCGTTCGAGTCGAAACCGGGACTGGCGTGATCCCTGCCGATGATCATGTAATTGGCGCCGTGGTTCCGGCGGATCAGCGCGTGCCACAACGCTTCGCGTGGTCCACCCAGGCGCATGGCCAGCGGCAGCAGTGACAGCAGAATGCGATCAGGCGCGTAATAGTTAGCCGCGAGCACGTTGTAGGTGCGCACGCGGGTGTAGTGGTTCACGTCTCCGGGCTTGGTCAAACCGACGACGGGATGCAACAGCAACACGCCATCCACCTCTTCAATCGCGCGTTTCGTGATCTCTTCGTGAGCGCGATGCAGCGGGTTGCGAGTTTGAAAGGCCACGACGTTGTTGTAGCCAAACTGCTGCAGCCGCGCTCGAGTCTCGTTTGGTGTTAGACGCAACCCGCGAAAATCGTAATGCCGCGGCAATTGAATCACGCGCAACGGGCCCGAGATGTTCAGTTTGCCGTGAGCGTGCATCTCTGCGACAAAGGGGTGGCGCAGATCGCTTGTCGCAAAGACGCGTTCGGCAACGCGGGCCAGATCCCATTCATAGATCTCTTCGACTGTCATTACCGCGAGCAACTCGTTTCGTGAATCTCTCAGGGCCACGTCCGCATCGAGCCGCACGGCTGACCCAGCTTCGACGGGCAGCGTTACGGGAATGGGGAAGATGTCTCCGCTTGTCAACCGCATTTCATCCACGACGCGCTCGTGATCGGCGCGCCCCATGAACCGATCCAGCGGCGAGAACGCTCCAGTCGCCAACAACTCAAGATCGCAAACCGCGCGCTCAGACAACTGGATCGACGGAAGACGACTGGCGTAAGTTCTTAGCTCAGGTACTTCTGCTTCGGGAACTTTGAGATCAACAAGACTGCCGCCATATGGAGAGATCAGTTCAGCGATAGTGGTGTGTTCGCCTGGGGCCAAACGTTACTCACCTTTCCGAAGCGAAGATAGAAAGCCGGTCCACGGACGCGAAACGGGCGTGCGACCGCAGCCGGAAAAATGTTACCAGCAATCCGGATCAGCCCAGCCGAGCCGGTCGCTTTAGCGCGGCACGGGAAAGTGGATGTGCCTTAGCAGCGCGGGCTCTTGCCTGGGCTAACGCGCTTTCGTAAACACCTTCGTATTGGGCAACTGCTGCTTCAAGAGTGTAGTGTTCGATAATTCTGGAACGCGCCATCGCTCCCAGGGCGCCGCAGCGTTCGGCGCCGCTGGCCACCAGTTCTTCAAGTGCCGCAGCCAGGGCCGCCGCGTTCCTGGGAGGTACCACACGCCCGGCCGTCCCTACAATGTCCGGCAAATCGCTGACTGCCGTTACCACGCAGGGCACCCCTGAAGACATTGCTTCGCCGACCACGTTTGGAAAGCCTTCGCTAGACGAAGAGGACGCGGCAATATCCAGGGCGGCCATGATGCGAGGCATGTCGCGGCGCTCACCCAGCAAGCGTACTCGCGGGGCCAACTGTAGTTCGTTCACTAGTCCGGAAAGCAATTTGTTATCCCAGTCAATCCCTTTCCCACACAAGACAAACCGCACGTGAGGTTGGCTACGGGACAACAATGCGGCTGCTCTCAGAAAATTACTGTGATCTTTCACGGGATGATAGCGGCCG
Organism: Pyrinomonadaceae bacterium; assembly: GCA_041499185.1. Lineage (GTDB taxonomy): Bacteria > Acidobacteriota > Blastocatellia > Pyrinomonadales > Pyrinomonadaceae > JAOAPY01. The sequence goes on from JBGQJU010000008.1 coordinate 6,530, forward strand.
ACGAGTCCGACGAGTAAAGAATCTTGAGCCAGGCCTAACTCTGAGCGCAAACTACGACGCGCTTCCGTCGAAGGAGCAAATCTTTCGGTGTCAAAGCCATAATACAGCACCAGCCTTTTGTCTTTATTGTAGCCAAACCTTTCATGCTGAGTGGCGCTGGTGTTGGAAATGTAAATGACCTGCTCCGGCAGCCTCGAGATGCGAGCGCACAACTTAATAATGGCGGCCGTGAGCGGCTTTTCATATTCGAAACTATAGAGCGACTGATGGATGCTCCATAGCACGCTGACCTTCCGTTTGGCGAAGGCCGCGGCAACCTGAGCGGCCAGGTTTCCGTGGTACATCCAACCGTGAATCAGGTCTGGATTGAGTCGACGCACAAACCGAATCAAGCGCTGAACCGAAGTTGGACCAGGAAGCGAGCCTCTGATGCCGAGGCTGCACACGGGCACTCCAAGATCCTCAATAGGTCCGCGCAACTCGCCGCCGTTTCGCATGGAGATGACGGCGTGGGCAAACCGATCCCTGTTTGTCGCCGCGAGCAATTTGTAGAGCTTCATTTCCGCGCCCGCGAGAGCGAGGTCGCTGATAATATGCAGAATTCTCGGCCCATCGGGTCTTGCACTTGAGAAGTGAGATTGACTTGCCTCTGGCAAGTTCTTCTCGGTGGTTCCAGGGCCGGCGGGAGGTGTCAGAATCTAAGCCTTTCTCGAGGGCGTTTGAGTGATCAATTAATTTTTCCTCCACCAAAGATAGTCACAAGCGGCGGATTGTCAACCGCTTTTGCGCGAATCCGCGACCTCGCGAATTACTTCGGCCAGCCTGGAAACGTTCTTATTAACCGAGAATTGTTCCATCACGAGCTTCCTTCCCGCGGCGCCGATGGCTGTTGAGAGTGCTCTATCCTGGAAGAGTCGGCATAAAGCCTCGGACCATTCGTTTTCATTGCGCGCCGCGAGTGCTACGTCGCCCTGGCCCAGTAACTCCTTGCTCACTCCGATTGGACTGACAATCGCGGGAATGCCCACGGCCAGGTACATGATCATCTTCAAGGCGCATTTGCCGCGCGCCCACTCCGCGTCAGGCAGCGGCATCAGACCAATGTCCATCGACTGCACCAGGCCAACTTCATTTTCAGGCGACCAGCGAACGAAGCGCCAGCTTTGCGCCGGTAATCTTTTCAGCGTCGGTTTGCGATCGCAAACTACGAGTAAACGGGATTGCCTGTGTTGCGCCAAAAAGTCAGCGAGCGGTTCCTCGATCAGATTAAGGTATTTGAGATTTGACGAAGTGCCGGTCCAGCCGATGGTCCACTTGTCGCGTTCAGCCGGCGGCGCCGGTCGCCATTTCGCAGTATCTATCGAGGTGGGAATCGTCCACACACGCGCGGCGATCTTTTGATAATAGTCGGCGATGAATTGATTGCCGGCGATCACTCCGTCGCACGAGCGCGCCAGTCTTTCCGAAAAATGCGGCGCGTTCAACCAGATCGCGTCATCGACATCAAGCAGCCGTTTGCTGCCGGCAAAACGTTCGAGCGTGAACCTTCCCGGAATCATTTCGCGCTCGAGCCAGGTCACCGCGCTCGAGCGCGCAGCCAACAGCCCGGGCAAACGTGCGAGCACGCTCAACGGCGGCAGCCACTTGGTGTGGTACTTGTTGAGCAACGGGTAATGTTCGGAAACATCTATGCCGAAACTCTTGAGTGGTTCGATAAACTGCCGGACGCGAAAGCGGCTGGAGGGAAAATGTTTTCCGGAGGTGAGCGCGGTGACTTTGATCATGTTGCGAGTAACTTATCGCTAGCCAAGTGACCCACGGAACGCCGAGCCTGCTAAGAAAGTTGCGTGATTCGGTCTGATGGTATTAATTTGCTCGTGCGACCGTCGCTTTCACTGCTCAATATAACCTATATGGAGGTTACGTCCATGACTCTAAGAATCTTCGGTTTTTCTCTTTTCTCATTCATCCTTGGCATTGCGCTCATCGCCGCGCTCACACCAAACGTTTCGACCGCGAACATGCAAGACGACCACGCGGCTGATCGCGAAGCTATCAGAGCGCACATCGACAGCATTTTCCAGGCCTTTATCAAAAAAGACGCAGCGGCGCTGCGCGCGACGCACGCCCAGAACTGGCTCGGCTACCTGGAAGGTTCGCGCACAATGATCAAAGGCGTCGAAGGTTACATGGACTGGAACCAGGTCGATCCGAAAAGTCCTTACGGCATGAAGAGCTACAAGATGCGCGAGTTCGACATGATCTTCAAAGGCGATGCCGCGTTTGTCTGCTTCGTCGCCGACGTCGAGTCGAACACGCCGGACGGCCCGTTTCATCGCGCGCTGCGCATTTCGGATTTTTACACGAAGCAAAATGGCCAGTGGATCCAGAACGGCAGCGACACGGCACTTCATCAGGAATCGTTGGAGGAGCAGTTGGCGGCGCCGCGGCCCTTGGGCGATCAAATGAGGAAGCGTCTGCTGGATGCGCGCGAAGCCGTCTGGCGCGCTTACTTCGCCGGCGATCGCGCGACGCTCGAAAAGCTGATCCCGGAAGAGACCGTAGCCATCGAGGCCGGCGACAACACCTGGTCAAACCGTCAGACGATTCTCGACAGCGCGGTAGAATTTGCGAAGAGTGGCGGCAAACTCGTCAAACTCGAGTTTCCCAAAACCGAAATCCAGGTCTATGGCTTCACCGCTGTGGTCTACTCGAACTACGCGTACGAGCTGGAGACCGGCGGCCAATCGGGAAATGGCGGTCAGCACGTCAGCCAATCCGGCCGCGTTACTGAGGTCTTCGTGCTGCGCAAAGGCCAATGGGTAAATCCGGGCTGGCATATGGACAGCGGGAAATAGAATAGATTTCGCGGTGTAGCCAACGGCACTCAACGAGCCGCGGAGCGGCGGCAGAATTTAGCCCCGGGTGAGCGAGCCAAGCGAGCGCGACCCAGGGATCGCGACCACCAGGAAATCAAAGCCCGCTTTAGCGGGCGACAGACCTTTTAACAAGCGCCGTTTACGCCATGGCCTCAACTGGATTAAACTGCAGCTATGAATGCCAGTGACCTCATCACAATCGACCCTGAGATTCTCGGCGGCGCGCCGGTCTTCAAAGGCACGCGCGTGCCCGTGAAGACTCTCTTCGAATACCTGGAGAACGATTACTCAGTGGAAGAATTCCTGGAGTGCTTTCCTTCTGTAAGTCGCAACCTGGTACGTCAGGTTCTGGAACGCTCTGAGCAAGCCTTGGTCTCTCCCGCCGCATGAAGATTCTGCTGGACGAGTGCGTGCCCCAGCCGAGCATCTCGGCTGGGGCGCAAGTCTTTTTGCCGTCGTCCGCTATGCGGACTAATCCCTGAAGATAATGGGCTACTTTTTCTCGGGAGGTGCAGGTGCCGGAAGGTCGGAATTCCAAATGTCGGCCACACATTTCCACGCGCCGTCGGCCTGCTTCTTCCAGACCTCGACGAACTTGCCGCGGTCGGTAGCCGGCTTGCCGCTCGCGTCGTTCATCGTGAGTTCATATGTCCCGCTCACGTAACCGATATCACTCGACCGCGCCACTTCCACTTTGGTCGCCTTCCAGCCTCCCGAAAAGCCCGGGCTCGTAATCATGTCTTTCCAGATTTTTCGAGTTGCTTCCCTGGTGGTCACGACGGCAGCGTTCGGCGGCATCACAATGGCGTTGTCGGCGTAATAGGAGACCGTCTTGTCGACGTCTTTAGCTCCTGCCGCCTTTGACCATTGGGCGTCCGTCTCTTTTAGCGCGCTCTCATCTGCGGCCCGAGTGTCCGGCGGCGCTTGCGGCTGGCAGGCTACTGTGAAAGTAAGTAGAGCAATGCAACCGGCAAGCACAAGTCTGGTTCTCTGTCTGTGCTCGTAACGAACGATAGGTCGTAGATCCGTTTGGCGACCGGCAAAAACAATTTGTCTTTTCATGAAAGTCTCCAGTGCAGGGTTCGGAAAGCGCGCTTACCTTAGTGCCGACTTCTAAGGTTGTCAATGTTGACCGGAACGGAGTAGAAGCGAGCGCGATTTCACAGCGTAGCCGTAACAGAGAGTAGCCGGAAGTAAGCCAAGGGCGTAAGTCAAGTTCGGGTCAGTAGCCCGCGCGTGAGCAAGGGCGTAAGTCAGGTTCGGGGCAGTAGCCCGCGCGTGAGCAAGGGCTCAAAGAAGCTGCTCGTTGTGCTTCGCTGTTCGCCCCTCGGCCCTTTGCCCTTACCCCTTTGCCCTTTGCTCTTAGGGCGACAACTGGCGAACCTGATTGCAAACCTTCGGCGAGCGCCCAAGCGAAAGACAATCGCCGTCCCGGTGATTCGATACGTGAAGGCTGTAGCTTGAGGTCCTTTCTCCGTTTCCCTTGCGCGCGAGGGTTTACGTCAGTCCCAGCCAGTGTTAACTTAACGAGTATTGGAAATGAGGTTCGGGACATGAAACGAATAGACAGCGACCGCCGTGGTGATATGCGCTCAAGCGAAGTTGTGCGGGCCGAGATGTTGCGGCTGGCTCAGCAACAAAAGTCTGCTCTCGCGACAACTTTTCAGGAGCTGCTTGGGAACGGCGGCCCTCCAGACGAAACAGCAGACGAGATGATTAGCGCGATTCGGCAGTGGCGGGACACGCCCTCACCTCGGAGCCTCGAATAGTGGCCCTCGTCCTCGACACTGACGTTGTCTCTTACCTTTACAAGCGTGATACGCGAGCTGAATTATACCTGCCACATTTAGACGATCCGCCGTTCATCATTTCCTTCATGTCGCTTGCTGAACTGCGTCGCTGGACACTTGAGCGAAACTGGGGGGACAGAAGGCGACAAGAACTTGAAGACTATCTCTCGCGTTACCTGGTGATTCACACCGAAGATGAGTTGTGTGATCATTGGGCCATAGCAACGGACACGGCGCGATCAAACGGGCGACCCAAAGCCAGCGCTGACGCTTGGATCGCCGCCACGGCATTGTTTCTCGGCGTGCCACTGGTAACGCACAACGGAAGGCATTACGCAGGCGTTGAGGGCTTACAGGTTATTTCAGAAGCTGGCTGAGTTCATCTCGCTCTTTTCGTTCGACACCGCCACGAAGTCTACCGCTAAGTAGTCACTCAACTCCGCAAGACGCCGACGACTTGATACTGCAGAATCCTCTTCCTATCAGATCGTCTTGATGCGGCAACGTTAGTATCAAAGGTGCTATAGAACGAGTTTACCGCCAGTATGTAAACGGGATCGTAGTTGGGGATCTCTTCCTGCAGTTTCCTAAACGACTCCTCATACTTTATCCGGTGCTCTTCACCGATTCGGATAAACGTTTTGTCCGCTTCCTCTCGTGTCATGCCTTCAAATGGTGAAGGCATCCACTCAAAACGGTATTCACTTTTTTGGGGAGCAGACGGCTTGGCCGATCTGCGTCTTGAAGCTTTCCCTTTCTTGCGAGACTTAGGCCTCATAAGTAAGTGCTCAATTCTCCAAATCGAATCATGACCTTAGCGCCAGTGTCTTGCGAGAAGGTGATCGTCGAAACGGGATGAGTAAACCGATAGCCCGGTCTCGACCGGTATACCACTCAGCGTATCCCTACCAATCCCGGCACCGATTGAATCAACTTTTCCGAGTCGTAGCCGACGCCGTCTTTGAAAACGATCTCGACCTTTTCGATGTCCACGGCCGCGCTACTGCCCGATTCACCCACCCGCTGGGCTTCGCGCCCTCTCCCTGTCCCTCTCCCAATGGGAGAGGGGAGAGCAGGTGGTACTGACAGGAGGCGTGATGTTCGTAGCAGGATTTCCTTTCACGACCATCAGGTCAGCCTGTTTGCCCGGAGCGCCCGGGAGCCAAGAGGCCGATGCGCGCGTCTTCTCCCAGAAACTTTGCGCCGTTGAAGGTGCAATCTTGATCCCTTCGCGATGTGAGTCCGTGCAGCGGACGAATGATAATAGCCCACCGATTCATCGGTGGGTTCAAGCCGGAAAATGAATTCGCAGTCCGTGAAACGGACGGCTGATGTTTGCTCAGGCTCGGAATAGTCAGCCGTCCGCTGCGCGGACTCGATCTCTTTGAGGTCGTCAACCCAGCGTTGAAACGCTGGGCTATTGTCAACCGTCCGCTACGCGGACTTAATGCCGACCGCCGCGACGTACCCATTTGAACTCACCTGATCCCGACCAATCCCTGCACCGATTGAATCAACTTTTCCGAGTCGTAGCCGACGCCGTCTTTGAAAACGATCTCGACCTTTTCAATGTCCGCAATGGTGGCGGCGGGATTTCCTTTCACGATCATCAAGTCAGCCTGTTTGCCGGCGGCGATCGAGCCTAGCGACCGGTCCTCGCCGAGAAACTTTGCGCCGTTGAAGCTGGCGATCTTGATCGCCTCGACGGGAGTGAAGCCGGCTTCGACGAGCAATTCGACTTCGCGCAGGTCGCCGAAGCCTGCCACGACGCCGCCATTGCCGGTAGGATCGAGGCCGGCTATTAGTAACCCGCCGGCGGCGACAAAGGCGCGTTCGAAATCCATCGACTTGCGCACGAGCGCAGCCGTGGGCGAATCGGCCGCGATGCGCGAGCGCGCCGTCAGGTAACGCACGCGCGCGTCAGTGTTCATGACATTAAGCATCCGAGGATTCAGGACGGCGCTGGCGGCGCCGATCCCCTTTTGCGCTAACGGCGCGCCGGCTTCGAACACCGGCAAAGTGGAAGTGAGTGCGACGTTCTTGGCTACCAGTGTGCGAATCGTTTCCTTCACCGCATCGCTGCTGAGATCGAGCTGCCGCAGGCTGGCGCTGACCCCAGCGCCCGGACACTTGTCGGGCTGCTTGTTCGGAACAAATTCCGAATCTGCGAGCAAGCCGTGCTCAAGATTATCGATGCCAATCTCGGCCGCTTCGCGATAACCGATTGAGCAGAGATGGCCCGTAACTTTCAGCCCGCGCTTGTGCGCTTCTTCTACGGCCGCGCGCAGCTCGTCGCGGGTGATGTTCATGTAGGCCTTGAAAGAAGTTGCGCCTTCGTCGGCCCAGAAGTTCACCATGCGGCGCGCGTCTTCGGCCCCGGTCAGCTCGTGCATCACTGGCGTGAATGCTCCCGCTCCTTCCAGGTAGGGCGCCGTGATGTGCATCTTCGGCCCAATCATCCTACCCGCGTCGATCAGCTTCTTGATTTCAAGATCAGTGAAAGGCACCACGCTGCCGGTGGTGCGAATCGTGGTGACGCCCAGCGCGAGATAGAGGCGCGGGAAGCTGCTCCCCATGTTCGAGTACATTGGCGGCGAGCCGCCCATAGGAAAGAACATGTGGTCGTGCATGCCCACCAAGCCCGGCAGGATGGTGTACCCTTTGAGATCGAGTATCTGAGCGCCTGACTGAACCTTCGCGGTTGTGCTCGGCGCGATTGATTGGATCTTACCCTCGGCGATCACGATAGTCTGATCCTCAAGCAGCGCGGCGCCGGTGCCATCGATCACGCGTACATGGGTCAGAGCGACGACCGGCGCTTCTACGCGGATGAATTGTTGGCGGTCGGATGGAGGCCCCTGAGCCAGGCAACGGATGAAAATGAAGAACAGGAATAAGAAGGCGGTTATGGTTTTCATGGAGTTCTCCAAGTAGTCAATTAAGGCGTTACACGCTCTACATAGCATTGCCAAACCGTAGTCTGCATGATAACTTCGGCGTATGGCAACAACTTCGGAAGGTCTGGCATTCGATCGGGGCGTTCGGCCGGTGATGGAGATTGTCTTGCCGGAAAAGGCGGCCGCGGTTATCGGCTTTCGCGCCGACCCCTAGTTGCAGGCCCGCATAGAAGAACTCGCCCGGAAATCAACGGAAGGCGAACTCACTGAAGACGAGCGGGCTGAGTACGCGGGCTATGTGCGTGCGAACAAGTTTGTCGCCATCCTTAAGCGCCAAGCGCAACACCTCGCCAACTCGCAGTCCTAAATGATCGGATCGAAAACCAGAGCCCAAGTTCGCGAGCACGCCCAAAACGCTTGCGAGTATTGTCATCTGCATCAGGACGATTCGCCGCTGGCCGCTCTTCACGTCGAACACATCATTGCGAAGATTCACGGCGGAACCGATGAACTCGTCACGTTACCCTTGTACCCCTGCCCCAAGCTTATCCTTAAGCCGTGCTTTTATCTCCGGCCACTCTTCCGCGATGATGCTTAAGCAGACGGAATCGCGTATGCGCCCACCCGGCATGATCATGTGATTGCGCAGGATGCCTTCCTCCTTCGCGCCTAGACGAAGAATGGCGGCGCGCGACTGTTGGTTAAGCACGTCCGTGACGAACTCAACGCGGATGCACCGCCAGTGCTCGAAAGCGTGCGTGAGCAGTAACAACTTACTCTCAGTGTTTACTGCGGTGCGTTGAGCGCTCTTCGACAGCCAGGTGTAGCCGATGGAGACGCTGCGATCGGCAGGTTTAATATAGTAGAAGCGCGTGGTGCCGACGACTTCACCCCTGTCGCCCACACGAGTACCGGGAGCCCTTGCTGACGCGCGGGCTAGTGCACCGCTCTCGGCGACTTCACCGGACGTCTTGCGGATGATGACGAAGGGCAGCTCATTTCCTTCCGCCTGGCCGCGAAGCGCAGCTTCGATGTAAGCGGCCATCGTGGTGCTAGAGGGCACGATCGTGACGGTGGAATTCCAAAGCTCGCCATCGCTCGCGGCGGCGATGAGCGATTCCTCGTGCACCGGTAGCAGAGGTTCCAAGCGCACGTGCTGACCTGCGAGCGTGATCGGAGAGATTTCCACTGTTCTTCCCTGTGCGCGCAGTTGACCGTTCCTGGCCTCTTCAACTTCCCGCGGCGCTCATTGCGTCGCGGAGGTTATGAAACCCGTTCCAGTAAAAGCCTTGCACTCTATACTTCGTAACCCAACTCTTGCAATAAGTGACCCGCAACCTTGTTGAATGTGGCTAAGTCCTCTTTGGTCATCGCGGTTCTCCACCGACCGATGCGGCTCGGGTCGGGCGACTGCGTTGTCAGACGAATGTCTGAATAAACGCGACGCCTTGGAAACCGAAACACTCTCGTCGATGTCGTAGGTATCCCCAAGTTCATCCATTCTGTCGCGAGCGTTTTGATAATAACGTTGCATGCGCGGTTCGTAGCGGAGATTTATGAATCGGCAGATCTTCTGTAAGATAGCGGTCGTCTCGAGAATGAGATCTTCGTACCTGATTTCAAGATAGTGGCGGCAAGCGCGCGATTGCCTGCGGGTGATTAGAATCTGTTTTGACCACTCTCTGCCAATCGCTTCAAAGTCGTCGGCGACGAATGGCAACCCTTTACCCGACAAAGCAGCGTCTCGCCCGTCCCGAATGATGTGAATAAAGTGAGCTTCGGGCAAAACGTTTTCAATGTTTCCAAGATACTGATTGTAAAAAGGAGTCTTATCTCCACAGCGTGGCTTATTAAAGCGCGCCGCATAAAACTGAAAGAAGGCCCTCAGTCCTTCAGACACAGTGAATGGCTCAATCTGAATCAGGGCCTGTCTAAAAGTTTCGCTGGGCACATGAAAATCATTCCAGTTATTCATTTGCGTCAGGGTGCGGTAGAACTCTTCACGCAAGCTGTTTGCCCAGGAGCCATGTTTGGCAGCACTCTTGAGCCGCTTATAAAACATTCTGCTCCGCGGATTCGTCAGATTTGACGTCACGGGAATGAAGCCTGCCTCGTGCGTTATTGCCAGCTCCGAGTGGGCGTCGAGTATCAGCCTCAACAGCGTCGTGCCCGAGCGCGGAAAGCCAACAATAAACGGCATTGGATAGTGGGAACTTGCCGGCTGTGCCGGCTCTTGCTTGAATGATTGATTGAATGACACCATCTCGCTCAATCGCACCAATCGAACCTGGGGCTGCTGAAATTGTAGCTGACCAGGCAGCTAGCGCAAATCACACGCTCGCCCAAAGAGTTCGTGCCGGCGTCGGTTGGAATGCCTCGTCCTCGCTCATCAGCCAGTTGATCGGATTCGTCCGCGCAATAGCAGTCGCGCGACTGTTGGCGCCGGAGGAGTTTGGACTGTTCGGCATGGCTTTGACAATCATGTTGGGTCTTAGCGCTCTGACGACGATCGGGTTGGACCAAACAATCGTCGCCCACAAGTTCGAAACGCGCGACGAACTAAACGCCCACTTGAACACAGCCTGGTCAGCCGAGCTGCTGCGAAGTTTCTTCGTTACCCTGCTGCTGCTCGTCCTCGCGTATCCAATGGCGCGGTTCTACGGCCAGCAGCAATTACGCGTCATCATTTCGATTCTCAGCCTGACGATCCTCATTCAGGGATTCCAAAACATCGGGTTGGTGATCCTGCGCAAGGAGATCAGCTTCGCGAGAATTTTCTGGTACGAACTGGCGACCAATGTTGGCGGGGCAACTCTGACGATTGTGCTGGCCCTGGTCATGCGTAATGTTTGGGCACTGGTCTATGGCCTGTTGGCGACCGCGGCTCTGGGCGCCGTGCTTTCTTATATTTTCCATTCGTATCGCCCGCGCCTGGCGTTCGAGCGTGTTGCGCTCCAGCGCGCGTTGAGCTTTGGGAAGTTTGCCCTGGTAATCGCTGTCGCTTCGTATGTGACGACGATGGCGGATAACGTTATGGTGGGACGTTTGCTGGGCACGAGTGCGCTCGGCAATTACGTCCTCGCTTACAACCTTGCCAGTGTGCCGATTGGCGTGCTGGTTTACGCGCTTAGCCGTGTGCTGTCGCCCGCCTTTGCGGAAATTACGGCGGGCAGGCCGAAGCGTCTGGAGCAGGCCTTTACCAAAGTGTTCACGATCTCATCGCTGATTCTGATTACTATCACCGTCCCAATGTTCCTGCTCGCCGGCGAGATAGTACAACTGCTCTTCGGCAGCAGATGGACAACGGCGGGAACGGCTCTGCGGGTCTTGAGTTTGATTATTCCGTTTCGCGGGCTGGTTCTGATCATCACCACAGTTTTCTTTGGCCTGAATCGACCTAAACAGGTCGCCACGGGAAAGACCCTGGAGGCGATCGTGTTCCTCGCGCTCCTCTATCCGTTAATAATTACTCTTGGACTGGTCGGTGCGGCATGGGCCGGTGTGATAGCGTATGCTTTCGCCTTCATAAACCGCATCCTGGCCTTGCGAAATGTTATTCCCGGGATCGCGATGAGGCTGTTTCGAATTTCCTTGTCCGCATTGATGGCCACCGGCGCCGGCCTTCTAATTGGGGGCGGCAGCTTGAGCTTTCTTAGCTCCTTACTGCCGCGAGTCGTCATTGGTGGTCTGCTTTCAACGATTACTCCCGCGCTGGTTCTGCTATTGATCAGAGGCGACTTGAGGAAATGGATTCTTGAAGGGGCTCATTGATTTCAAAGCACCGCGAGGAGTAGGCTCTGGCTCTTCATCACATGCTTTCGCCTGACAAAAGAACCGCGCTCGTCATTGGCCACCCGGGCCACGAGCTGCGCGTCTTTCGCTGGCTCGAAGTCATGCGGCCGACGGCGTTCGTTATTACCGACGGTTCGGGCCGGACTGGGCGGTCCCGTTTAAATTCAACCACGAGGATTCTCGATCGCGCAGGGTCGCGGCAAGGCTCCTGGTACGGACGTCTGACCGACAGCCAAGCCTACTCTGCGGTCCTTAAACATGACTTTGCTCTCTTCATCGGATTGACGCGAGAACTCGCTCGATTTCTAATCGACGAGCGTGTCAATTACGTCGCCGGTGACGCACTCGAAGGCTATAACCCCACGCACGACGTCTGTCGCCTGGTGATCGACGCGGCGGTGGAAATCGCAAATCGATCTGACGGCAGCGAGGTAGCAAGCTTCGATTTTCCGCTCACGGGCACATCTGATATTTACGCCGGCAATCACGCTATCAGGCTTGAACTCGACGACGACGCATTCGCGCGCAAGATCGCTGCGGCGCGTTCTTATGCCGAGCTTGAATCAGAAGTTGACGACGCAATCGACAGCAATCAACCTGGGGCGTTTCGAGTTGAATGCCTGCGCCCGATCGCGAATCATGAGATCGATTTTGCACCAGACGAGAAACCCTACTACGAGCAGCATGGTGAAAAGCAGGTCGCCGCGGGCTATTATCGTGAAGTCATCCGTTATCGCGAACATTTTCTGCCGCTGGCTGAAGCGCTTTGGCAAAGCGTAAACGAGAGGGTTTGAAGTTGGCTCTGCGCGTTCTCATCACCAATAACGCACTCGCGGCGCGCGGCGGTTCTGAGATGTACGTGCGCGATGTCGCGATCGGTCTGCTCCAGCGCGGACACGAGCCGCTGGTCTACAGTACGATCCTCGGTGACGTAGCGCGCGAGCTGGGTGCCGCTGCGATTCCGGTCGTCGACGATCTCAACGAGTTAACGATCGCGCCGGATGTCATTCACGGACATCACCACATGGAGACGATGACGGCCTTGCTGCACTTTCCTCAGGCGCCGGCGATTCACTTCTGCCACAGTGCGACAAATTGGCTGGAAACCCCGCTTCGTTTTCCGCGCGTCCTGCGCTACGTCGCGGTGGATCACGCTTGTCGCGATCGTTTGAGTCTTTTTGGCATTCCGGAAGAACAAATCCGCGTGCTGCTCAACTTCGTGGATCTCGATCGATTCAAAGCACGCGAAACGCCACTGCCACCACGGCCACGGCGCGCGCTCGTGTTTAGTAATTACGCAAACGAAGAGACGCACTTGCCGGCGGTGCGTGAGGCATGCAAACGCGCGAACGTCACGCTCGACGTTTTGGGCGATGGCGCTAAGAGGGCAACTGATCAGCCGGAGGAATTCCTGCGGGACTACGACCTCGTGTTCGCAAAAGCGCGCTGTGCGTTGGAGGCGCTGGCGGTAGGCACCGCGGTTGTCCTCTGCGACGCGAAGGGCGTGGGACCGATGGTCAGCACGCGAGAATTTGAACGGCTGCGCCCGCTCAATTTTGGCATCCGCACTCTGCGCGAGCCGCTGAACGCCTACACTATTCTTCGTGAGATCAACCGCTACGACGCAGCAGACGCGGCCGCAGTCAGTCACCTGGTGCGCGCGACAGCCGGGCATGAATCAATCATTGACGAGCTGATTACCCTCTACCATGAAGTGATCGAGGAGTATCGAAGCGCAAGCAATGGCGACGTCGAGGCTGAAGGTCGCGCCGCTGCCGCATACTTGCGTCAGTTGAAGATCGACTTCGCGACTCATGGCGCCGCCTCAATGCGTTTGCGCGAGCGCATGCACGGCATTCCGCTACTTGGGCGCTGGGGAATAAAGTTGGCGCGCAGGATCACCGGCCATCCGGACCAATGATCGCGCCGTCAACGCTACGACCTACTTGCCGACTGTCCGCGCGACAGGGTTTTGGACAGCACCTAAGAACGTCCGCTAATATAGTGCGGTCGGTACTCGAAAGTCATGCAAGGGCTGAAGATGTTCGGAGCGTTCGGCTTTGTGCCCTTGTTCCAAGAGAAAACATTGTGTGTGGAATCGCAGGCATAGTTCGAAACGATGGTCGCGACGTTGAGCAGGATCTGATCCGCCGCATGTGCGACGCAATTCGCCATCGCGGTCCCGATGACGACGGCTTCTATTTCAGCGGCCCGGTGGGCTTGGGGATGCGCCGGTTGTCGATTATCGATCTCGCGAGCGGCCAACAGCCGATTCATAATCAGGATCGCAGCGCCTGGATCGTTTTCAACGGCGAGATCTACAACTATCGCGAGCTGCGCGAAAAGCTGGAGAAGCTCGGCCACACTTTTTATACCAACAGCGATACTGAAGCCATCATTCACGCCTACGATCGCTACGGAGCGGATTGCCCCAAACATTTGCGCGGCATGTTCGCGTTTGCTATTTGGGACGAGCGCACGCAAGAGTTGTTTATAGCGCGCGATCGTGTAGGCAAAAAGCCGCTGCTTTATGCGCAGCTAAATGGCCAGTTTGTTTTCGCCTCCGAGTTTAGTGCGTTACTCCTTCATCCCAAGATCAGCCGCGACGTCGAGCCCGAAGCGCTCCATCATTACCTCTCGTTCATGTGCGTGCCCGCGCCACTCACCGCTTATCGGGCAATCAAGAAGCTCGAGCCGGGCCACAGTCTGCGTTGGAAAAAAGGCGAAATCAAAATCGAACGTTACTGGCAGCCCGACTTCTCCAAAAAGCTCAAGATCAGCGAAGAGGAAGCGGGCGAGCGCGCCATCGAGATCTTGCGCGACGCGGTTCGCGTGCGCTTGATGTCTGAAGTCCCGCTCGGCGCGTTCCTTTCAGGCGGCATCGATTCGAGCGCCGTGGTGGCGCTGATGAGCGAGGAATCGAGCGAGCCGGTCAAAACCTTCTCGATTGGATTCGAAGAGCAGGACTTCAGCGAGCTGCATCACGCGCGCCGGGTTGCCGAGCACGTCGGCGCCGATCATCACGAATTCATTGTTCGTCCCGACGCGCTCGAAGTCTTACCGACTTTGATCGAACACTACGGGGAACCGTACGCGGACTCGTCCGCGATTCCGACTTACTATGTCGCGCGTGAAACTCGTCAGCACGTGACCGTGGCCCTGAATGGTGATGGCGGCGACGAATGTTTCGCGGGCTACGAGCGCTACGCGGCGATGCGTCTCGCCGAAAAATACCTCAAACTGCCCGGCATACTCCGCAAATCTTTGATCGATCAAGCGGTCGGACTTTTGCCATCGTCGGACAAGCGTCGCAGCCGGGCGCGCGATGCAAAACGATTTGTACAGGCCGCCTCGCTCTCAAAGGTCGATCGCTACTTGCGCTGGATCAGCGTCTTTGACGGCGACGCTAAAAGCGATCTCTATTCGGACGACTTTCGTCAGCGGACAGAACCGGTTCGTTCGTCCGAGTTGCTCGAGCCGTGGTTTGCCTTGGCAAACGGTTCGGGAGTTGTCGATGCTGCGCTGCTGGCTGACACGATGACTTACTTGCCAAACGATCTGCTGGTCAAGGTCGACATTGCCACGATGGCGGTTTCGTTGGAAGCGCGCTCGCCGTTTTTGGATCATGAAGTGATCGAGTTCGCGGCGAGCCTGCCCGAGAAAATGAAACTGCGCGGACTGACGACGAAGTATTTGCTGAAGCGTGTGCTGAGAAAGCTGTTACCGTCAGAGAATCTCGGGCGGCGCAAAATGGGATTTGGCGTTCCCATCGGCCACTGGTTTCGCGGAAAGCTGGAACCTTTTCTGCGCGAAACGATTCTGTCAGAGAAAGCGCTCAAACGCGGATTATTCAAACCCGAAGTCGTGCGGCGTTTGGTTGAATCGCACGTCGAGCGCAAGCGCGACTACTCGCATCAGCTCTGGACACTTTTGATGCTCGAGTTGTGGTTCCAAAGGTTTATTGATTGATTGTTGGTAGTCAGTAGTCAGTGGTCAGTGGTCAGTAGCTGGATATTGAGCTTTCAGGGTTTCGCACGTCTGACAACCATCTTAACAACGCACCACTGACTACTGGCCACTGACCACTTCATTGGAGGACACTGAGTGAAAGGCATCGTACTTGCCGGCGGATTAGGCTCGCGTTTGCGGCCGTTGACGGCCGTGACCAACAAACACCTGCTGCCCGTTTACGATCAGCCGATGATCTATTACCCGATTCAAACGCTGGTGAATGCGGGCATCACCGACATCATGATCGTTACGGGCGGAAATTCGGCGGGTGATTTTCTGAAGCTGCTCGGAAACGGGAAAGCATTCGGGCTCAAACATCTCAACTACACTTACCAGGAAGGCGAAGGCGGGATCGCCGACGCACTCTCGCTTTGCGAACACTTTGCCGCGGGCGATCCTGTGTGTGTGGTCCTGGGCGACAACATTATCGAAGGAAACATCCGCGCGGCCGTCAGCGCGTATCGCGAGCAGGGCCGCGGCGCAAAGATCCTCTTGAAGCAGGTGCCCGATCCGGAGCGTTTTGGCGTCCCAGTGCTCGATGGCCCGCGTGTCGTGCGCATTGAAGAAAAGCCGCCCGAGCCAAAGTCCGAATATGCCGTGATCGGAATCTACATGTACGACGCGCACGTCTATGACATCGTGCGCACCTTGAAACCTTCGGGCCGCGGCGAACTGGAGATCACCGACGTCAACAACGCCTACATCGAGCGCGGCGAGATGACATGGGACAAACTGGAAGGCTGGTGGACTGACGCCGGCACTTTTGAAAGTTTGCAGCGCGCTTCAAATCTGGTGGCCGAGACCGGCGCGAACAAACTGGAGCTGGAGCATAATGTCAAAATCAGCACCACAGCCTGAAGGTTTTACCCAAGGCGAGATCGATGGAGTGATCGTGCGCGACCTGCGCAAGTTCGCGGACGAACGCGGCTGGTTGACCGAACTGTTTCGCCAGGACGAGCTGGCTGAAGAGTTTTATCCGGCGATGGCCTACATCTCTTCAACTGAGCCGGGCGTTACGCGCGGCCCGCACGAGCACGTGGACCAGGCTGATCTTTTCTGCTTCATTGGACCGTCGAATTTCAAGCTTAGAATGTGGGATAACCGCGTTGGCTCGGAAACCTTCAATCACGTATTAACCCTGGTCGCCGGCGAGGACAATCCAAAGTCGGTGCTGGTGCCTTTGGGTGTCGTTCACGCGTACCAGAATGTTGGAGGAGTTGATGGCATCGTCATCAACTGCCCGAATCGTCTTTACGCGGGCAAAGGTAAGCGCGAAGAGGTCGACGAGATCCGGCACGAAGACGATCCGGAGACGATATTTCGGATGGACTAGGTCATTGTCGATTGCCGATTGACGATTTTGAAGTGCCCCTCGGCAAGGGTCGAATTTGAATTCGCTAAGTGACCCGCATTAGCAACGGCGATTAGCTAAAAACCAATCGGCAATTGGCATTTGGCAATCGGAAATGCATCATGAAGATCGTTCGTGTCATCGCCCGGCTCAATGTTGGTGGACCAGCGAAGCACGTCGTCTGGCTGACGGCTGGCTTGCAGGATGCTGAATGCGAGACGCTGCTCGTCGCCGGCACAGTTCCGCCCGGCGAAGACGACATGGGTTACTTTGCCGAAGAGATGGGCGTCAAGCCGTTGTTCATCTCTGAGATGAGTCGTGAAGTTTCGATCAAAGACGCGCTCACGATTTGGAAGTTGTACCGGTTGTTTGTCAGGGAGCGACCCGACCTCGTGCATACGCATACAGCGAAGGCAGGCACGGTCGGTCGCGTCGCCGGTCTATTCTATCGTTGGCTGACGCCGCGTGTGTTAATCGGGCGACCGCGCAGTTGCAAATTTGTTCATACTTATCACGGCCACATCTTTCATAGTTATTATGGCCGGCTGAAGACGAGAGCCTTTTTGAAGATCGAAAAGGTGCTGGCGCGCCTGGGTACTGATCGCATCGTCGTTATCAGCGAGCAACAACGGCGCGAGATAAACGAAGAGTTTCGGGTTGGCAGTGCGGATCAGTTTGCAGTGATACCGCTGGGACTCGATACGCGAGTGTTCGCAAAGTGGAAAGAGCGCCGCCAACGCTTTCGTGATGAGTTGGGCGCGGATGAATCAGACATTCTCGTTGGCATAGTGGGTCGGCTGACGGAGATCAAGAATCACGCTCTGTTTCTTCAGGCCGCGGCTCTCTACAAAGAACGTATAGGGTCGCACCTGCGCGTGCGCTTCGTCGTGATTGGGGACGGACACCTGCGAAATCGTTTGGAAGATCAGGTCCGCGCTCTCGCTTTGGCTGAAGACGTAGTGTTTACCGGCACGCGAAAAGATCCGGAATTCTTTTATCCGGCGCTCGACGTGGTTGCGTTGACCTCGCGCAACGAGGGCACGCCGCTAACGTTGATCGAGGCAATGCTGAACGCGCGGCCCGTGATTGCGACGGCAGTCGGCGGGGTGGTCGATTTGCTCGGCGAAGTGGACGCGAATGACGATAGCACTTCTTCCTATTCAATCTGTCAGCGCGGCATTCGCGTTCGCCCCAATGACGCGGCGAGTTTTGCTGAAGCCTTGGGACGTTTGATTGACGATGAGGGATTGCGCATCCAGATCGGCGAACGCGGACGCAGATTTGTAGCGGAGAATTATTCGAAAGAGCGATTGTTGGATGACGTGCTGGGTTTGTATCAGCAATTGGTTAGAACAAAGCCGGCAGCGGTGAAGGCAAGATCGTCGGACAGAAGTCTGGAGTCGCGAGTTTGAACCTGGAGCACTTTAACGCCAAGGCCGCAAAGTCTATCGCGAAGGACGCAGAGGAAAAAACTTCGCGGTCCTTCGCGACTTCCTTTGCGCCCTTTGCGTTGGAATCGTCGCTTGCAAATCCACTCAGCCATCAAAGGAGCCTGACATTTTGCGCATACTAATCACAGGCGGAGCGGGTTTCATCGGATCACATTTGGCTGACGCCTACCTGCAGCGCGGTGACGAGGTTTTTGTCATCGACGATCTCTCAACCGGCAGCATCCGAAACATTCAGCATCTTAAAGATCAACCACGCTTTCATTACACGATCGAAGCCGTGCAGAATCAACCGGTGACCGCGGAGCTGATCGATCAATGCGACGTCGTTGTTCATCTGGCGGCGGCGGTGGGTGTCAAGCTGATCGTTGAGAGCCCGGTGCGCACCATTGAAACAAACGTTCACGGGACCGAGGTTGTGCTTGCGCTCGCCAATAAGAAAAAGAAGAAGGTCCTGATTGCGTCGACTTCGGAAGTGTATGGTCTCAGCGCTGAAGTCCCGTTTCGTGAGGACGGCAATCTGGTGATGGGCGCGACCACGAAAGGGCGCTGGAGTTACGCTTGCTCGAAGGCCATCGATGAATTTCTCGCACTCGCCTACTGGCGTGAAAGAAAACTGCCCACGGTGATTGTGCGGCTCTTCAATACCGTTGGCCCGCGGCAGACCGGTCAGTACGGAATGGTGATTCCGACGTTCGTCAAACAGGCGCTGGCCAGACGTCCAATAACGGTTTACGGCGACGGCAAGCAGTCGCGTTGCTTCGGCTACGTGGGCGACGTTGTCGGTGCGCTGATCAAGCTGGTGGACCACGGAGACGCAGTCGGCGAAGTTTTTAATATTGGTTCGAATGAAGAGATAACGATTCTCGAACTGGCACAGAGGGTCAAAAAACTGACGCGGTCCGAATCTGAAATAGTTTTCGTGCCGTACGATGAAGCGTACGAGGAAGGCTTTGAAGACATGCCGCGCCGCATTCCGGACATCTCAAAAGTGAGCGCGCTCGTTGGTTTCCGCCCGACAATGCCGCTCGATGGTATTCTCCAGAGCGTGATCGACTATCAAAGCGGCCGGCCGACAGGAGCTGATCATTAGAGTCAAGAGAGATCACCGAGTGTTCATTGAAAGATCATGGTATCGCGAACAGAATTGCGAACAATCGCCCGGGCTCGGCTGAGAGACGCTGAAGTCCTTCTTGCGGCGCGCCGTTATGAAGGATCTGTATACTTGTGTGGGTACTCAGTCGAAATCGGTCTCAAAGCGCGAATCTGTCGCGCTCTGAAATGGCCGGGCTTCCCTTCAACCAACAAAGAGTTCGAGGGATACCGAAGTTTCAAAACACACAACCTTGACGTGCTGCTTCGTCTGTCTGGAGCAGAAGTGAAAATTAGGGGAATATATTTCCCCGAATGGTCCGTGGTTGTAACGTGGGAACCGGATACTCGGTACCGGCCAATTGGCACAGCAACAGCAACTGACGCCACCGATATGATAAATTCGGCGAAAGTAATCCTGGGAGCACTATAGAGCACTATGATTAAAATCGAAAAACTCCAGAAGCTAATGAAACAAGTCGAGGCGCGGAAGGGACGTTTTACGCTCTTTGGTGTTTTCATGCGCGAAGACTCGCCGGGACTGTGGGACCTCGTAGTCTCTGCTCCCTGGTTAGAAGCCGGAAGGTTGAAGGCGCTCGGGGAGTTTGCGGAGGAAATGTCCGAAGTGTTCGGTCAGGATGAGGTTATGTCTTTTTCGCGTATCGTCACACTTAACCACGGGGATCCAGCGCTGCACGACATCCTGAACGAAGTAGGATCGCCGAAGAAGCCACTGGAGATGCAAGGCCACAATCTTTTCGGTTTACCAGTCGAGCATGCAGTGATCTTACGCGCCAGGTTACCGAAGGCTGCCTAACTCAATTGGAGCCAGCGGCGTTTGTTGCCGATAGCCAGCGGCTTGGTTGAATCTGCTTTCAATATTCAAAGCGGCGTCCCGCAGTGCTTGTTATCGCACTCCAAAATATGCCATTCACCCGATTTCAACTGATCGCAGTAGCCGCGTCATTTGCCTTGTCTGCGGCGCTGACTCCGATCGTGCGCGCGTTGGCGCGACGAAAGGGAATGGTCGCGCAGCCGAAAACAGATCGTTGGCACAAGAAGCCGACGGCGATGCTGGGCGGCGCAGCGATCTGGTTATCTGTCACGATTGCCTATTTGGTGTTCATTCGGAATGCGACACCGCATTCGACCTACGGCTACATCGTCATCAACGCCAGCACGTTTCTTTTCCTCGTTGGCTTAGCTGATGATCTCATCCATACCAAACCCTACCAAAAACTGATCGGCCAGATTATGGGTGCCGCGTATGTGATCTATTACGGTTTGAGTCTGCCGTGGACCAGGTCGGCTTCGGTGAACATGGCCATCACCATCTTCTGGCTCATCGGCATTACGAACGCCATCAATCTGCTCGACAACATGGACGGGCTCGCAGCCGGAATCGCGGCGATCGCTTCGTGCTTTCTTACCGTCAGCTTTGCGATCAGCGGGCAGCCGACTGAGGCTTTGACGCTGGCAATCTTCGCGGCAGCGTTGTTGGGCTTTCTGATCTACAACTCGAATCCGGCTTCGATATTCATGGGCGATTGCGGCTCGATGTTTATCGGGTTCTTTCTGGCGAGCGCCGCGCTCGTCAATGTATCGGGCGGACGCTCCAGAAGTTTTCTGCCGGTGCTCGCGGTTCCGATCCTGGTACTGTTCATTCCGATTTTTGACACGACGTTTGTAACGATCTTGCGCAAGTTTTCCGGTCGCGCGGCATCGCAAGGCGGACGCGACCACACGTCGCATCGATTGGTGGCGCTGGGCATGTCAGAGCGGCGCGCGGTTTGGATGTTGTATGGATTCGCCGGTCTTTCCGGTTTGCTGGCAATGCTTGTGCGACAGATGAAACTCGATGTCAGCCTGGCGGCGATTGCCGGCTTCACGATTTTGCTCACGTTGCTCGGCGTCTATCTCGCCGGCGTCAAAGTCTATGACGAAAAGGAACGAGACCTCGCCTTAAAGCAAAAGCCGCTCTACACGTTCCTGGTCGACGTTTCTTACAAGCGCCGCATCTTCGAAGTCTTGCTTGATGTCGTCTTGATCATACTGGCGTACTGGGCCGCGTATGCGGTGAAGTTTGGCGCGCTTTCGGGCAGCACGGCCTGGAATCTTTTCCTGCGAACGCTGCCGGTCCTCGTCTTCATCAAGATGGCCACGTTTCTGGTAATGGGTGTCTACCGCGGCATCTGGCGCTATACGAGCGTTGACGATCTTATCGTCTTTGCAAAGGCCGTCGTGGTCAGCTCAATCATCAGTGTGATCGCGATCCTGTTTGCGTTTCGCTTTCAGGGTTACTCACGCACGGTCTTCGTGATCGACGCGATGCTGATGTTCATGTTGCTTGCCGGCAGCAGGCTGGCGTTTCGTCTGTTCCGCCAGGTCTTGCCGGTATCGGACAGCCTGGGCGGTCGCCGCGTGCTGATCTACGGAGCGGGCGACGGCGGCGAGTTATTGCTGCGAGAACTTCTGAACAATCGCGAATGGCAATATTTGCCGATTGGTTTTCTCGATGATGACGCCGCGAAAGTGGGCAAGGTAATCCACGGCCTCAAAGTTTTCGGCGGCAACGGCGCGCTCGCGACCGCGTGTCGGCAACACGAGATTGACGAAGTGCTGATCTCGAGTTCACGAATGTCGGAAGAGCGCGTCCGTGAACTGCAACGTTGTTGCAAGGAAGAGCAGATTGTGCTCAAGCGGATGCGCATCAGAATAGAAGAGCTAAAGGACTAGAATCCGCAATTCGCAATCCATCCATGCCTGATCAGTTGATGCACATGAACACGCGTGGCCCGCTGGGACGCGCGCTGTTGCTCCTGCCCATTGCGCTGGCGCTGATGGGAGCGTGGTTTTCCGTTCGCTGGTACATTGGCGACACCATAGCAGAGTACATGAATCCCGAGGAGCGCGGAGTCGAAACGGCGCGCATCGCTGCGAGCCTGGCGCCGAATGATCCGCTGGCGCACTGGAGACTCGGGGACATCGAACAGAACACCTTGCCACCCGACCAGATCAATCAGGCAATCAGCGAATACGAGCAAGCAGTAAGGCTTTCACCGAACGACTATCGCTTCTGGCTGGCGCTGGGCCGCGCACTGGAGGAATCAGGCGATGCGCAGAAGGGTGAAAAGGCCATGCGCCGCGCGGTTGAACTGGCGCCGGCCTATTCTTATCCGTGCTGGTATCTGGGCAACTTGCTGCTGCGAAGCGGGCACAACGCGGAAGCGTTCGCGGAACTGCGGCGCGCCGGCGAGGCGGACCCGCAACTGCGACCGCAGGTCTTCAACCTCGCATTGCAGGTTTACGCACAGAATTATGATGAGCTCAAGAACGCGATTGGCCCATCTGCCGGCACTCGCGCCGCATTCGCGAAATATCTCAATGATGGAAAGAAGGTCGATGAGGCGCTGCGAGTGTGGAACGATCTCAACTCGACAGAGAAGAAAGAGAACCGAGCGACCGGCGAGTCTGTAATCAAGAGCCTGATGGAAGCGAAGCATTACCGGCAAGTGTTGGGCATCTGGAATGACCTGGCGCCGACCGATGGGGCGCGCGGCGCCGTGGGACAGCTTCTCAACGGCGGCTTCGAGCAGAACATTGATCCCGCAAACGCCGGCGTGTTCGGCTGGCAGATAAAGTCAACGCAGCAGGCGCAAGTGGCAATCGACGCCTCGAAGCACCACAGCGGCGGGCACAGCTTGCGGATCGTGTTCCAGTCTCGTGCAAAACTGGATTCGCTCAACGTCTCGCAGCTCGTGGTTGTGGACTCGGACAAGCAATATGATTTGGAGGGTTTCCTCAAAACCAGCCAGCTCGAGAGTGCGGGCACGCCGGTCGTTGAAATCGTCGATGCCGCGGACGGATCCGTGCTCGGCACTTCTCCGTCCGCGCCGGCCGGCGACAACGATTGGCAACCAATTACCATCACGTTCAAGACGGGCGCGAAGACTGAAGCCATAGGCATTCGCATCAATCGCGCGCCATGCGGAGACAATCCTTCATGTCCCATCTTTGGCACTTTGTGGTATGACGACTTCAATCTCAAGCGCAAAAGCTAGCTCAAATTTGGAGCGCGCCGGCAGCGAGGGGCGCCTTTGGATATGACGACTTCGATCTCAAACACCGAGCCTGGCTCACTCGCTCTTAGAGAAACTGCCGAGATAGATCTGTCGCGCCCCGCTCTGCCGCGCACAGTCCCACACACAATCTACAGCCGTTTTCTCTTTCTGGTTCTTTGTCTGGCGATCGTTCTTTCGGCTTTGGCTTATGGCACTGTTCACTACTGGGCGCTGGCGCTGTTTGGCCTTGGTGGAGTCGCGATCGTTTGTCTCTGGATGGCGGACGGCTGGCGACTGGGCACGCTGCGTATTAGTAAGAATGTTTTGCAGCTACCGCTGTTGAGCATGGTGATTTTGGGACTGGTCCAACTGCTGCCGCTTGGAAACGCGGACAACGCCGGAGTGTTGACGACGTCGGCTGTCAAGACGTTGTCGCTCGATCCTTATTCAACACGTCTGGTCCTGGTTCAGGTGGCGACGTTGCTGATCTTTTTTGCGGCGACACTCGTGTTCGTCGATACGCCGCACCGGCTGCGAATAATTGTGAGGACTATTGCCATCTTTGGATTCTTCCTCGCAATCTTTGGCATGACGCAATCGTTCACGAGCCCAACTCGGGTTTATTGGGTTCGAGAGTTGGCCCAGAGCACGGCGTTTGGTCCGTTCATTAACCGCCACCATTTTGCCGCCTACATGGAGCTGACGCTGGCGATTCCGCTGGGCCTGCTCTTCTCGGGCGCAGTCGCAGGCGAGAAGAAGTTGATCTACATCTTCGCGGTGGGAATGATGGGCGTCGCGCTGATCCTCACAAACTCGCGCGGCGGACTGATCAGTCTGGTGGCGGAAGTTCTGTTTCTCGTCGTGATCGCAGGTTTCCGCAGAAAGCATCGCGCGCGAGAACCGGAAGAAAAACAAAGACGGGTGAGAGGCGGTATCGCGCGAGCGGCATTGGCTTTGACGCTGATCATCGGCATTCTGGCGGGAACAGTTTTCTTCGGCGGTGAGCAAGCGCTGAGTCGCTTTGTCGGAACAGTCAACACAGACGATCCAACGACCGGGCGCGCGCATTTCTGGAGCGTCACGCTCGACATCATTCAAGCGCACCCGTTTATCGGCACCGGCCTGGGCGCGTTTGGCGTCGTCTACACTCGCTACGATTCACACAACGGTCTGTTCCGACTGGAGCAAGCGCATAACGATTACTTGCAGGTGCTGTCTGATGGCGGCATCATCGGCGCCGCGCTGGGGCTGTTCTTCATCGTGGCGCTGTTTCGCATGGGGCTGGCTCGGCGTGAGACCGGTGATGAATTTCGCCGCGGTGTCGCGACGGGTGCGCTCGTAGGCTGCTTTGCGGTGCTGGTTCACAGCTTCTTCGATTTTACGCTGCACACGACATCAAACGCGCTCCTGTTTCTCGTGCTGGCCGCGCTCGCAACCCTGAACGGCCGCGTCGAGCACGCGCCCTCTCGCCGCCGCCGCAGACGCCATCACGGTGATTCAAGTGTTCCATCCACAGATTCCGCCAACTCCGCCGATGCCAAAACAGTGCAATCCGCATGATCCGGACTTGCCTTCCGTCGCTTGGACCCTTCTCCGTTCGCGTCTCTGCATCCGTGCGTCTCCCGTTCGTCCTGTCTGCAAGCCTTGAAAAAAGAGCGATCGGAGAGAAGTTTTTGGCAACTAAATTTGCATGTAAGCACAAGTCCTTTAAATGCGTCTAGAGGATTCGAAGAAATCTCTTGCTTCCGGCAAACAGCGGGTTTAATCTCACGCCGCTTCGGCTTCTTACTCTGCCGCCCCTTGTAGGTTTTTTTTGCGGCTCACCCGGGACACACTCCCGCCGCGCCGCCAGAATTCCCAAGAGTCGGCGGCTAAACGAATTTTCAAACCGGGCGAACTGTTAGAACACCGACAGCACGCTTTGCAGCAGACTCAGGGCGACTTCCGTGACTGAATCACTCGCCAAACCCGGGCCCTGTGTTACACCGGGAGTTTCCATGTCACCAGGCGTCGCTACCGAAGACGACGAGTCGGGTGGTGGCGGCGGCGGTGGTTGCACTGCTGGAGTGTCAATGGTACCTGCGAATGCGCCCGTGGCAAGCATGAACGTCAAGGCGGTCGCTAGGCTGAGTTGTTTGAGTTTTTTCATGGTTGTTCTCCTGAAAGGAAAGTTATTTGTCTGTAAGGAACGGCGAAACGCAGTCACGCAGGCCGTCCGAAGATAGATCTTGAGGGCGGCATCTTAGCACCCGAACGGGTTGGGATGTACCCGCGCTCCACACGGACAGGCAAGATTTGTTGCAAGCCAAAAGGAAAGGAAATACTCACGTGAACTCAACGAAAGAGTTACTTCACCAGATAGCCGACCCGCGCCTCTCGCAAAACGAACGAGCACAACTGCGCTGCCAAATCGCCAGAAAATCGGAGGAAGCAGGTAATTATGAAACGGCCCGCGAGGCGATGGGTGAATTGTGGCAGCGAGTCGGTGAGCGACCCGTAGTGGAAGGACTCGACCAGGAGACTGCCGCCGACGTGTTGCTGCGTGCCGGTTCGTTGACAGGCTGGCTTGGCAGCTCCAAACAGATCGAAGGCGCGCAGGAAATTGCCAAGAACCTGATTAGCGAGAGCAGCAGAATGTTTGAGGCGGCACAGAACAGAAACAAAGTAGCGGAGGCCCAAACCGATCTGGCGGTGTGTTATTGGCGCGCGGGTGCGTTTGATGAAGCCCGAGTGATACTGCAAGAGGCGCTGATTCAAGTCGATGACGCGGATATCGAACTAAAAGCTGTAGCCCTACTACGAAGAGCGCTGGTGGAGAGAGGGGCAAAGAGACTCAACGACGCTCTCCGCATTTATAACGAAAGCGCGCCATTATTCGAGAGAAGCACCGACCATTTGATCAAAGCAAACTTTCATCATGGTCTCGCAAACGTATTGAAAGATCTCAGGGCGGCTGAGAACCGCGAGGATTACACGGATCGCGCGCTCATTGAGTATGCAGCCGCAAGTTTTCATTTCGAACAAGCCGGACACACACGTTATCAGGCCTGCGTAGAAAATAACTTGGGATTCCTTTTCGGTATTATCGGTAATTTCAGAGAGGCGCACGAGCATCTGGATCGCGCACAAATGTTCCTTACAACTCTCAAAGATGATGTTCACCTCGCGCAGGTGGACGAGACGCGCGCACGCGTGCTGCTCGCGGAGGGGCGCGTCGTCGAAGCAGAGAAAACTGCTCGCAGGGCCGTGCGTACACTCGAGAAAGGTGACGAGCAGTCGCTGTTGGCCGAGGCCCTCACGACGCACGGAATCTCGTTGGTGCGGCTCGATCACCATGAGCAAGCCCGCTCGGTGCTGGAGCGCGCCATCGCGGTAGCGGAGCAGGCGGGCGACCCGGAGAGCGCCGGCCTTGGGGCGCTCGTCATGATCGAAGAGCTAGCCACGTATCTCTCGAACGACGATCTTAACGCTACGGTCGAGCGCGCCTGCGAGTTGCTCAAGAACACTCAGGACATGTCCACGCTCAGACGCCTGGCCGCTTGTGCTTGCCGCGCGCTGTCGCTCATTCATCCCTCCCCTCGGTTCCCAGCGTCCGTCGATTGGACCAACTTCTCTTTCAGCGACGCAGTGCTCGGTTATGAAGCACATTTTATCAAGCTGGCGCTCAAGGATGCGGGCGGTGGAGTAACGCGCGCCGCACATCTGCTCGGCTTCAAGCACCATCAGACGCTTCTGAACATGCTCAACGGCAGACATCAAAGTCTGCGGCACGGGATACCACCGATCACGCCGCGCAAGCGGAGCATCGTCCCCCGTCGTCATGGCCGTAAAGGCTCGCTCGGGAAGTCACGAAAAAAAAAGCGGACGGTAAGAATCTTGCATGTCGAGGATAACCCGATGGTCGCCACGGTGGTGAAAGAAACTCTGGAGTCGGAACGTTGGCAGGTTGACACTTGCGCGGATGGAACTGCGGCGCTGGAGAAGATCGCCGGCGAGGCTCGCTACGATCTTTTGCTTCTGGATTATGACTTGCCGGGCGTTGATGGCATCCAGCTTACGCAACACGCTCGCGGCCTGGCCCATCGCCGCCAGACACCGATTGTCATTCTTTCGGCCACCCTCGATGAAGCAGCCGCGCGCGCGGCAGGCGCGGATGCATTTCTGCGCAAGCCGGAAGATCTTTCATCAGTGGCCGAAACGATCACTCGCTTGCTTGCTTCTCGCTGAGGATTAGAAAGCTTCCGGGCCGGCCGCAAAGGCCCGCGAAGCAAAGATGGAGGTGCACGTTTGTCTGCTGTGCATCTCTAGCGTGGGCACGTTCGTTAAGGTGGGAATGAATGTGCCGCGAAGCCGCCACGCAACTGAGGAGCGTGGCGCACCGGACCGGCGCGTCTCACCACGCGCCGGTCTTCTCCCTCTCGTTAAGGGTTAATAAAAACAGGCAACTCGGAACCTTTCACCCCGTCTCTCTTTCGTCCCTTCTCCGCGTCCCGTTCTCGCTTCGGTCGTCTGCCTACTGCCGTCTGCGCACTGCCCACTGATTGTCACCCCATCTCCCCGTCTCTCGTTCACCCGTCTCCCTTCACCCTGTCAGCTCCAGGGACCACCTGCCAAAGGATAGCGCCGTACGCATCGACAAAAGTCGTGATAGTCTCCAGCATTTTGGAAACGCTCGACAGTTCGCTCTGCCCAAGAGCTGTGGTTACGAGATCCGATATCTGACATCATTCTCGCGCATAAAGAGAGCCGCTATTTTCACGGGCAAAAAACTAGTATTACGGAAGCCGAGTTTACAATAGACCATTCATAAAACGAAAACTCTTTAGCCAGAATAAGTTTCCTTCTCGGTCTCCTGCGCCCAAACACTAACAGATTAAACTGAATTTAAGAGAACGAAAATGCGAGTGCGAGCAGCAAGTTGCCGGAACAGGTCCACAACAGTCTGCCCCAATATGCGCGGCTTGTTGGTCAACGGATATGTCGATTGACGATTGGATGCTCGCGATAGCGGTGTTCGCGCTTTGCGCTCAATGCGGACAGTATGTCCGCGCTCCCAGGAATAGGGCGGTTGTAGTATCATCTTTCGGCCCGGTTCCACTCTCAGTTTTCTCCCGCGGGAATCTTAGGACGAAGGAGACACCAGCACGTGGCTTCGGTGGCAGCCGCCCGAATCGATGCGAGTGAGGAAGATGCTTCGCCAGCGCGCTCGTCGGTGCCGAGTTTGTGTCTCACCGCTTCGCTGAAGCATAACAAGCGAGACGCGCTTAATCACAAGATCGGCGGCGAGTGGATCAATATTCCGGCGGACGCTTTTGTCATGCGCGTGCGTCATGTCGCGCTCGGTCTCGTGTCGCTGGGTATCAAGGCCGGCGACCGGGTGGCGTTACTTTCAGAGAACCGGCCCGAATGGTCCATAACCGATCTCGCAATTCTGAGCGTCGGCGCGGTCAACGTTCCCATCTACACCACCCAAGCTGTCGATCAAGTTCGGTTCATTTTGTCCGACTCGGGAGCGCGAGCTATGTTCGTTTCCGGTCGGAAAGTATTTAAGCACGCGCGAGGTGCGCTTGAAGATCTTTCAATGCCCCTGAAACTGATCTTCTTTGACGAAGAAGCCGCCGAGGGCGTTGATCATGCAATTACCCTGGCGAGCCTCGAACGCAGCGGGGCCGAACAAGACCGAGAGAATCCCAAAGCGTTTGAAGAGTTTCTGAAGCAAGTGCGTCCGGGTGATCTAGCGACGATCATTTACACCTCGGGCACAACCGGCGAGCCGAAAGGTGTGATGCTGACCCACGACAGCTTTATCTCGAACGTGCTGAGCATCACCAGCGGGCTACCGATTAATGCCAGTGACATCGCATTGTCGGTGTTGCCGCTGTCGCATATCTTCGAAAGAACCGGGTTCTATATCTTTTGCTACAACGGAGTGTCGGTTTACTACTGCGGTTCGTTTGATCAGGTCGGGGAACATCTGCGCGAAGTGCGCCCGACGATCATGACCGCGGTCCCGCGTCTGTTCGAAAAGGTTTATCACCGCATCGTGAAGAAAGGTATGTCGGCAAAAGGATGGCGACGCGGGGTCTTCTCGCGCGCGTTGACTGTGGGTCAGCGCTACGCCGAGTTGCAAGACAAACGCCGGCGCGTGCCGCGGCTGCTGGCGTTGCAACAGAGACTCGCCGATCGACTGGTCTTCTCGAAGTGGCGCGAAGGAGTCGGCGGACGGCTGCGCTATTTTGTTTCCGGCGGCGCGCCACTTTCACCGGCGCTCTCTTACGCGTTTCTCGCGGCTGGCATTCCCGTTCTGCAAGGCTATGGCGCGACTGAGACCTGCATCGTTTCGGCCAATCGCCCGGAAAACAACCTGGTGGGTTCGGTGGGTCAACCGTTTTCTGGTATCGAGCTGGCCATCGCTGCCGACGGCGAGATCGTCATTCGTGGGCCAAACGTCATGCTCGGGTATTATGGCCATCCTGAAGCTACGGTCCAGGTACTCAAGGATGGGTGGTTTGCTACCGGTGACGTGGGCCACCTCGATGACCAGGGGCGGCTCTACATCACCGATCGCAAGAAAGATCTTTTCAAACTTTCGAACGGTAAATACGTTGCGCCTCAATTAGTCGAGAGCTTGATCAAACAGAGCGAATATGTGAGTCAGGCCGTCGTCATCGGCGCGGGCCGCAAACAGCCCGCGGCTTTGATTGTACCCGATTGGGAAGCACTCAAAAATGCTCTTGCCCAGAATAAGGAGACCGTTCCGCCCAACCGAGCAGAGTTGAGCCGCTCGCTAGCGGCCGTCAAACTGGTGCAAAGCGATGTCGCCAAACTAACGGCCGAGTTGGCGGATTACGAGCGCATTCGACGCGTTGCTCTGTTGCCTGATGAGCTGACGATCGACAATGGTGAACTGACTCCCACACTCAAAGTAAAACGCCGCGTGATCGATGAGAAGTTTGGCGAGCTGATCGACGAACTCTATTCGTAGTTGCGGCGCTTAGCAGGATGATTGCTCTGCGGATTCACTAGATAGCCTCTCCGGTCTTTTCTACGGACTTAAGACTGTCCATATGTCCACAAGCATTCTACCTTTGATGGAAAAAGGATCTGGCCGCGGCTTGGGATCGTTGCTGTTCTCTTGTTCACGGCGTTCCTGCTCCGCAGCGAGGGACGTTTGTGGATTTGTTCCTGCGGTCAGTTCTTATTCTGGGCCGGCAAAGTTTGTAGCTCGAACAACTCTCAGCAATTCCTGGATCCATACAGCTTTACACATGTGCTCCATGGATTCCTGTATTGCTGGTTGATTGTTTGGATTCTTCCGCAGTTTACGCCAGCCTGGCGGCTTTGGCTTGCGGTCACCGTTGCCGCTTTGTGGGAAGTGTTCGAGAATTCCAATTTCATTATCCAGCGGTACAGAGCAGACACAGCCTCGCTTGGCTATCAGGGTGACACGATCGTTAATTCGTTTGGAGACATGCTGTGCGCTGTTGCTGGATTCATGATCGCGCAGCGTCTCGGCTTTCGGCGCTCGTTGGTGCTGTTTCTGGTGCTGGAGTTGGTGCTACTTGTTTGGATCAGAGACAGTCTGCTGCTGGAGATCTTGATGCTGGTTCACCCGGTAAATGCGATCAAAGCGTGGCAGATGTGCCATTAACACTCCCTGCTTAGGAGGATGCATGCCTAGAAAACGCGCGCGCAAGAAGCATTCAGTCAAAGCTCATCTGCAAGTGATTGAGTTGGCGAAAGCCGGATCTTCGCTGGATCTCGAAATCTATGCAGCCAGGCAGAAGATCGGAACGCTGATCATTGGGCGCGGATCGCTCTATTGGTACGGTCGCAATCGCACGAACCGCAAACGGATTTCGTGGACGCGGTTTGCGGACATGATGGATGAGTTGGCGTATGGAACCAAATAGTACTGAGTGATGAGTACTGAGTAGCCCACAGATTGCCGCAGAGGAAAACAGAACACATTCGCGCGGAGGCTCAAAGTCACAAAGCCGTTCCTTGTTTCGCCATGAGACAGGCACCGGCCCAGGTCGAGACCGGCGACGAGGTTGATGACCATATCGCAGCCGTCTTGAAGCTGATCTGTAATGAACTGATCGAAGAGATAGGTGCGCGCAATCCAGGACTAGGTGCTCTTGTTACTGAATTCAATGGCGTCGGCAATCTGTTCGCCCCGCTCGCCCGCCAATCGCCGCGCAAATGGATCGCGAAAGAGTGCGTCCGGCAGTTCGCTTTCACGCACGCGATAAGCTGCTGCCCAGCGCGCCGTGTCAGAGATATTTCCATCGGGGGTTCTGTCTGGCTCATGGCTCATATTTAGTACATAAACTGAAAGCGGGTGAAAAGGTTACGGGACTTTGCGTTAGTCAGCAAGCAGTGATCTGCGAAAGGAGCACTGCGCGCGCGCCATTCGTACGAGCAAAACCGTTTGCTTAGCTGTCTATCGATTCTTGATTTGTCGAGGTTGTCCGCGGTAATGCAAGAGCGTTTCAGCAAGCAGTCTCAAGTTGGCTGGCATTGCAGGTGGCCGGCATTCTCCTTTGCGAGGCGGGGCGTGGTGGGCAAGCAATTGAACTTCAGCCGCGCAAAAATCGCATTCGGACAGGTGCCAAGTGACTAGCTTCTTGATCTCAGGCGACAGCTTTGCCGAGCAATATGAAAGCAATGTTTTTGAAGAGGGGCAAGCCGCCTGTTTTGTGAAGGAGCCCACGCCTGAAGAATTCATATCTTTCCCCTAAGTCTGCGCCAAGAAAACTGTTAACTTTCTAGTCCCGGGATCGATTGGAACCAAGGCGTCCACGAATTGAGGAACAGACTAAGGGGCAACGGAACTCTGAAGCCTCAACGAATCGGGTCCGCACAGACGCTTTCGCTTGGTCAGCGGAAGGAAAGACTCAATGGCCGCCAATTTCCACAGTTCCGGAGGTCTAAATCCACCTTTTTGTTGAATGAAATCAATGTTTTGGCCGAAGTGTAAAAACATGTTGCTCATTTTCGATTTTGCTGCTAACATTACTAGCGTCGGTCGAGGGCGTTTGCTCCCCTTGACACTTTCTTCCAGGATGGCCCCCCTGCTCGTGGGGAGCAAGCAAGAGGTTTTCCCAGTTGACAGCCTTTGGTGGCAGAAGACTACCCCTTCTGCGTTCCTAGAAAGTTAGAAATCAGACTTCCCCGCCGCTTGATTCCAAGCACCGAAAAGATAGCGAGAGTGTAAGTCGCCCTTGCCCTGATTTTAGTTTCTCACGCCAGTAGCTAAAGAGGCAGCCTGCCTCTGGCGCAAATAAGAAGGATGCACACGGGAGTCTCAGCTAGTTGGTTTGTTGCCGCAGTTAAGCAATAGTCTCCAAGGTCCCGGGCTCAGCCTCAATCAAGAAAGATCTCCAAACCATTCAAGCCATTTCGGGCTACTACCTTTTAACCCTGTGAAAGCCATAAGCCACGATTACCAAAGCGAAGGTGAAATGAGCGCTGTAGAAGTGAGCACTGTCGAAGAGCAGCCACGCGTGCCGCGTCCCTCCCGGGAGCGGCACTCTAAGAGCGGCAAATGGGTGGAGAGCCTGCGCTCGTCGGACGTCACTCGGCTATGGAGTGAACTGCATAGGATTGTCTGTCATCATCCATTGGTGCGCGCATCCAGAAGCGCCGGGCTATTGGTAGAAGAAGGCGCAAGCAATGCCTACAGCGACCTCACCCAGGAACTGTTCGTGCAGTTGTTAAGCAAGAATCGATTTGAGCACTATCTCGATTCTAGTATGAGTGATTATGAGATCGAGTGCGAGATTAGCCAGATCGAACTCACCAACCTGCTCACGGCGGAACTTCGAAAGCGCCACCCGGAGAGTTATCGGCTCGCCCGACGCATCTCGACACTCATTCAATCGAGCGCCAACTTTCGTCGCTTTGATTCCAGTGGCAAAGACGACGAACCACACCGTCGCCTCGCCGACCGTGTCTACGGTTTGAGCGAATGGCCTGACGGCAAACGTCGGCGCGACAACCACGATCTCGAGCAACGCACCCAAATGGTTCCGGTGCGGGCACGTGACACCCGGATGGTTGGCTGTACGGGAGACTCTCAGGTAGTGATCAGCAATTCAGATCTCGAAGATCTCATCGTTTCAGTTCTTGATGCGGTTGACTCTCCCATGGATGTGCGTACGCTCCGCAGCCTGGTGATGTCGCGCCTTCCGGTGATGGACATTTATCTTGTGCCGCTGGACAGCGACGATAGCGACAACGATCGTTTTCAGTTTGAGCCCGTTGACCGGCGCGAGAATCCGGAACAGAGTTTACTGCGTCGCGAGTCGGAGGATGAGGCCGCCGGATTTGTCGACCAATTCCTGAAGAATTTGCACGAGACAGTGCGCGGAAAAGTGAAGCAGTACAATCGTATTCTCGGAGTACTTTGGCATTGTTATTTGAGCGCCGATAATTCGACCCAGCTTAAGGTGGCCGCAATATTGGGCGTGTCCGATTCGCTAGTGTCGGATTATCGCCGCCGGATCGAAGAAGAATTGCGGGGGCTTTCATTTTCTGAAGTAGAAGAGGCTCGGCGTTTTGAGAGCGCTTTGCGCGAGCGGGTCAGGTCGCTTGTGGCGAGCAATGAAGAGGGCCTCGTGGCATAGCCGGCCGTAAGTTTTAGACGGTCAACGCGCGAAACCGGCGCCGAAAAGTGTTTATCGGAAGCTGCTGCGCTCGAGGGCGTCGCAGCTTCTATTGCTTTTTTCAGGAAGCATCATAAGATCGTTGCGCCGGTGTCGGTTGCAAGCAGGGTTTCCGGCGCACCGAATCCTTCGCTTGAGTTTGAAGATGCCGCATAAGCCCCATGTCCTGGACTATGAAGCCGTGACCCGCTCGGGGATGCCGGGTTCTTTCGGCCGCGCCGAGAGTAACCAGTTGTCCGAGGCGAGCTGGCCCCAGCCAGAGCCGCATCCAGAACAAGATCCACCAACGGAAGCTTCGACGAAGCAAGCGGCGGCTCGGCCGCAGGGAAAGACGAGTCGACAGGCAACAACGATTTTTAAACGTGGCCACGCCGTCAGCTATGCGGGGCTCGTACTGTTTACTGCCTTAGTTTATTTTCGGCCATACGAACTTTTTCCTTCTCTAAAATGGACGTCATCAAGTGCATTTTGGGTCGCGCTCGGTACACTCATCGCTTACGTGCCAACACAGCTAGGACTGGAAGGAACACTTACGATCCGTCCCCGCGAGATTAATCTCGTTCTCCTCTTGCTCCTGGGGGGACTGCTTTCAGTTCCCTTCGCCCTTGACCGGTCCATGGCTTGGACCGGCTGGGTAGAGTTCGTCAAAGTCGTTCTGATGTTCATCATTATGGTGAACGTAGTTCGGTCCGAGGCTCGACTCAAAATACTAATATTGCTCATCCTGGTAATAAGCTGTTGGATGAGCGTCGCGGCAATGAATGATTATCGAATGGGAAGGTTTAATTTGCCCGGACAGCGAATCGAAGGAATCATCGGCGGTCTGTTTGATAATCCGAATGATATGGCGCTGCACCTGGTGACTATGGTGCCAATCGCGATTGCATTTTTCCTTAGCTCTCGCCGTCTGCTTGGAAAACTCATTTATCCAGTTTGTGTAGTTCTGATGATAGCCGGCATCGTCGCCTCGTTCTCGCGCGGTGGTTTCCTCGGCCTGGTTTGTGCTATTGGGGTATTGATGTGGAGATTGGCCCGCCGTAATCGGGCTCTGTTTCTGGCGATTGCCCTTGTGCTTTGTGCTGGTTTCGTCGTGCTGGCTCCAGACGACTATCGCACGCGCCTTGCGACCACCGGGGACGGTTCGTCGGTGCAGCGCCAGAATGATTTGAAGAGATCGCTCATGGTGTTAGTCCATCACCCGTTGCTGGGCGTCGGGATGGACAATTATGTCCTATTCTCGAATACCGAGCACGCCACTCACAATGCGTACACGCAAGTCGGTTCTGAGATGGGCGTGCCGGCGATGTTGGTGTACATAATGTTCCTGCTATCTGCCATTAAGCCGTTGCGGCGAATTGGGCTTGACATGTCGGAAGCGGGACGCAGGTCTCGTTTGCGCTACCTTGCCGCAGGAATCGAAGCAAGTCTGGTCGGCTACATGGTAGCGAGCTTTTTCTCGTCGGTGGCTTATCTTTGGTACCTCTATTATCTGGTGGGATACGCCATCTGTTTGCGGCGCTTGTACGAGGCATCTCAAAGCCCTCAGCCGAGCGCTAAGACAGAGCAGAATGATAATCGAGTAGGCTTGGAGCCGCGTTCTTCCTCACGAATCGGCGCGGAGTTCAGTTAGCCGATCACCGGCAGCG
This sequence comes from Pyrinomonadaceae bacterium, assembly GCA_041499185.1. Lineage (GTDB taxonomy): Bacteria > Acidobacteriota > Blastocatellia > Pyrinomonadales > Pyrinomonadaceae > JAOAPY01. The sequence goes on from JBGQJU010000008.1 coordinate 42,167, forward strand.
CGGCAGGGAGTATTTGTCGTCAAGAATCACACGAGAGTTACGTCTATGCGTGCAGAAATGCATGTTCGCACAGGGAGACTGGTCCGGAAGGTTTTCGAGTTGCTTCTTGAACATCCTGAAGGGTTGAGTATCAGGGCCATTCTGGATCGCCTCGGGGAAACGGACCAGTTGAGTGAGAAGCACATGGATCGCTTCGAGGAGGTCATGCGCGGATGTGTCGCGCCGATAAAGGCTGGTTGGTTGCTCGCCGGAAAACATCATCTGACTATTTCCGACGAGGGTAAGCAGGCCCTTACGCTTTATCAGGATCCCGCGAGATTCATGCGGGAAGCGGGAAGGCGTTCAGCCAAAGGTTGGCTTTCTGTTAATTTCCCTAAACCTTACTATCGTGCCGGTAAGATGAAAGACCAATTGGTTGCAGAAGTGCGCGCAGCCCGTCGGATTGGTCTTGGTGGCTTAATGGGAAGGACCTTCGGAAAGCCTTCACCGTGGGAACAGATCCTTCCCCTGCAGAAGTCGCGGCGCGTGGCAATAAGCGGTTCGAAGATTGATAAGGTCGATGCGCTCCTTTCGCATCTTGATTCAGAAGAGCTTGGGTACAACGAAGGAGGGCAGGCGATTTATTTGCCGCCGGAATCCTTCAGACTAAGTGTGTTTGGAAAACTAGCTGCCGCCTATCCGCCAGATGCCGGACTTAAGATCGTCAAGAGCAAGGGTGGAATAGTTGACGGTGGCTACATAAACGAACGTACGAAAGGGGACAGCCGGATTCATCTTAGCCTTGTGCACAATCACCGCCACTTGACGCTGGTGGCTAATCTTCTTTACGCGAAGAGCGTTGGTCCAAAACTGTACGATCTAATTGAACTGGAATGCAGCGATCATGTCTGGACCGCATATGTCATTCAGCATGTAGGCGGCGCGGTCCCCTCTGTTTCGGAGTGTGAGGCTGGAATAGAAAAGCTTCGCGAGTTGGAAGCCCAGGGATTGATGAAAGTGATCCCTCCGGAAGGTTTTGATGACGAAGAGTTCGAGTGTCCCAATTGTTCGGGCAACGCTTTTGCCGACGAGAATGGAACCTTCAGATACATCGATTTTCAAAACTTTTTCTTAGTGAATTACGAGTCGTATCTCAAGAGCGTAGCCATCGAGGCAACCGGAGCATCGCACTTCGGTGATACTTCAGTTCTGCGTGGTGGACGGTATCTCTATCAATCTGTTCCAGGCGTGAAACTTCCTGGCAAGCGAAGCATTGAAGCGCGAGTGAACGTGCTTGAAGAACTGTTTGAATCAGCCAGAGTGTCGGTTAGCAATCGGCTGGTGCTCGACATCGGATGCAATATCGGCATGATGATGGGGCAGTATTTGAAGTTAGGCGCGAGTTGGTGCCATGGGTGGGACCGCGCCCACCTGACGCCTCATACAGAGAACCTCTTACTCGCGCTTGGGTGCACGAGGTTTTCCACAACGGGGGGCGATATCGCCATATCGCAACCGCTCGAAGATGATTTACCGCCTTTTCTCAAAGGCCATTTAGACGGATGCGTTATCTCCTATCTTGCGGTTCGGGGCCATCTTGGCTGGTTAGACGCGCTCGTGCGAATCCCCTGGAAGTTTCTAATCTATGAAGGTCACGAGGGCGAAACTCGCGAGGACTTTGAGCAATACATCAAAGAATTCAGCGCGGCAGCGAGTTTTAAGGTCGGCAGTGTCACTTCTTACGTCGACGGCGACAGCGACGAGCGAACCCTGGCCATCCTGTTAAGAAACTGAGTCCCTTAAAATGTCGCAAGATCCGACCAGTCCACGGAACCAGTATTTCCGAACAGATCATTTGACCGACGCAATCGGTGGCCGCACTGCTCGCGGCGGTCTCGTGACGATGGTTGCGCACGGGTTGAAGTTTGCCGTCAGCATCATAGCCACTGCGATCCTAGCTCGCCTGTTGACGCCGCAGGACTATGGTCTGATCGGGATGGTGGCGGTCGCCACTCAATTTGTAGCTATGTTCAAGGACATGGGACTTTCGCTGGCAACGATACAGAGATCCGAGATCAACTACGACCAAATCAGCACGCTCTTCTGGGTGAATGTGACGATCAGCGTCGGCATCATGCTCGTGATGATGCTTGCGGCGCCGGGAGTAGCCTGGTTCTTTGGCGAACCGAAACTCACGATGATTACCGTCGTCACGGCCGTCGGCTTTTTGATTGGTGGCCTGGCGGTTCAGCACGAAGCTCTGCTCAGGAGGCAGATGAGATTTTTTGTATTGAGCGCGATCGCCTTTGCCTCGATGACGGTCGGCTATGTCGTAGGGATTGTTCTGGCGCGGTATGGCGTCCACTATTGGGCGCTTGTCGGTAGTCAGTTGGCCTTGCTGGGGGCGAATACTGCGGGCGTCTGGTTGGCCTGTCGCTGGCGCCCCGGCAGACCAAAACGAGGTTCCGGCGTCAAGTCAATGCTGAGGTTCGGCGGTGACGTCACGGGCTATTCAACGATAAATTATTTCTCGCGCAACGCCGACAACTTATTGATCGGACGCTTTGCCGGCGCGCCGACACTTGGTCTTTATAACAAGGCTTCACAGTTGCTCGGGCTGCCAACCGATCAGATCAACGAGCCCCTCTTTTCTGTAGCTATTCCCGCCTTGAGCCGACTGTCAGATTCGCCTGAGCGGTATCGGCAGGCATATCTACGCATGATGGAAAAGGTGATCATGCTAACAATGCCGGTGGTGGCGCTCATGATTGTAGCGGCGGATTGGCTCGTGCATTTGGTCCTGGGGCCGCAATGGAGCCAGGCCGCTCCGATCCTGATCTTCATGAGTATCGCCGGATTATTCGCGCCGATCATGAACACCGGCGGCTGGTTGCTCGTAACGCAGGGCCGCACGCGGCACATGCTTTACTGGTCGGCGATTAACGCGCCGCTGGCCATCGCGCCCATCGTTATCGGACTTCATTATTGGGGGGCAGTGGGCGTGGCTGCATCGTATTCGGTAGTGAGGCTTTTGGTCGCAAATCCGCTCCAGTTTTGGTTCATTGGTCGGACCGGTCCGGTGCGCACCGCGGATTTCTATCGTTTGCTGGCGCCGTTTGTTTGCGCGGTAGGGACCGCGATGGCGGCCTGTCTTTTGTTCAGGAAATTCGCGGTAGTCAACAGTTCGCTGGTCGGGTTTGCCTCAAGCGCTGCCATCATGGGCTCGGTTACATTGCTCGTGCTTTGCCTACTGCCACGCGGCCGTTCGGCGTTGAGGGATTTGAAAACTTCTCTGCTTCTCCTGAAACCCGTCGCGCCAACGCCCGTGCAAGCTCACAAATGAATCGTGGTCCGGGGTTCGGTTACTGAAAGTATTGGCAGTGAATTGACCAGCCGGGCGATTCGTTAGTCTGCGACATCGGAATATCCCCTTGAGGACTGCTATAATTTGAAGACTCGTATGGTATTGGTAGTTTAGACATGATTTAGTTCTATCTTCCTACTCTCAGACGAGCCGAGGAATACTTTTAAGAAGTCCGCGAGAACTTAACTTTCGAAAATGTGCGGCATCGTAGGATTCATTGATCTCTGGGACACGAGCGCAGTTCGTGCGCCGGAAGAGCGTGCCCGGATTCTTGAGAGCATGTGCGAGGTCATTCGGCATCGCGGCCCGGACGATGATGGCTCGATGCTCAAGGACGGCATTGCGTTGGGAATGCGCCGGCTCTCGATCATCGATCTGTCGGGTGGCGCGCAGCCAATCTCCGGCGAAGACGGATCCGCAACGGTGGTCTTCAATGGAGAGATCTACAACTTCCTTGAACTCCAACCTCAACTCGAAGCGCGCGGCCACGCCTTTCGCACCCGTTCCGACACGGAAGCAATCGTTCATGCATACGAGGAATACGGCGCGGCCTGCGTTGACCACCTGCGTGGCATGTTCGCATTTGCGATCTGGGATGATCGCGAGCGAAAACTTTTCATCGCGCGCGATCGCGCGGGAGAGAAACCGCTTTACTACACGACAACTCCCAGCGGCACGTTCGTGTTCGGCTCAGAGTTAAAAGCCCTGCTTGAACATCCGGACGTCCGGCGCGAAACGAGCGCGGAATCGCTCGATGCTTATTTCTCGCTTGGCTACGTGCCCGATCCGCTGAGCATCTTCAAGGATATTAAAAAACTGCCGCCTGGCCACTTTCTGATTTTCAGCAACGGTCGACTCGAGATCAAACAGTACTGGGACTTCGCTTACGAATCTAACGGGAGCCGTCGTAAGGAGGCGGATTACCTCGAGGAACTGCGCGAGTTGCTCGATGAATCAGTGCGGATCAGGCTTGTTTCAGATGTTCCACTCGGCGCGTTTCTCTCGGGTGGCGTGGATTCTAGTACGGTAGTCGCGCTGATGGCCCGGCATATGGGCCAACCGGTCAAGACCTTCTCGATTGGCTTTCACGAAGACAGCTACAACGAACTCAAATATGCGCGGATGACGGCAAAGCATTTTGGCACCGACCATCACGAGTTCTTTGTGACACCAGAGATTTGCAATGTGGTCGACGAGCTGGCCTGGCACTTCGACGAGCCTTTTGCCGACTCCTCTGCGATACCGACCTATATGGTTTCCAAACTGGCGCGCGACCACGTTACGGTCGTGCTGTCCGGCGACGGCGGTGACGAGCTGTTTGCGGGCTACACGCGCTACGTAACCGAACGCCGGCGTCGCGCCTATGGGCTGGTGCCGCGGGTTTTGCGACAGGGTCTGATGCAACCCGTCAGTCGCCGGCTGCCACATGGCACGTGGGGCCGCAATTATCTGCACAATGTGGCCCTGGATCCGCTCGACAGGTACCTCGACACGGTTTCAGTCTTCACGGGGCTCAACAAGCGTTCGCTGTACACCGGCGACTTCTGCAACGAACTGGACAATGACAATCACATGGCCGCCTGTTTTCGTGAGTTCGGCGATAAGGTGAAAACAGACGCGCTCCTCGACGCGCTGCTCTACATCGACAGCAAGACCTATCTGCCCGGTGACATTTTGACGAAGGTCGATCGCATGAGCATGGCCGTTTCGCTTGAGACGCGAGTGCCGTTGCTCGATCACAAACTGATCGACTTTGTTACGCGCATCCCTGCCTCGATGAAGATGTCGGGTCTTGAGACCAAGCACCTCTTTAAGCGCGCAGTCAAGGACCTTATCCCGACCGAAGTAATAAACCGGCCGAAGCAGGGTTTTGGGGTACCGCTGCAGGAGTGGATCAATCTGCAATTGCGCGAACGGATCAGAGACACCTTAACGGACACTCGCGCGCGCCAGCGGGGCTACGTTACACCGCGCTATGTCGAAATCCTGCTCGAGGAACACGAACGCGGCCGCCGCGACCATTCGATGGCGCTTTGGTCGCTGTTGATGCTTGAGCTGTGGCACCGAGGCTTCGTCGATGGCGATTATCAGCGGGCCAAACCGCAGACAAGCCAGATCATTCTGGACCGTTGCAGCCACACGATTGCGGAAAGAGCGCACATTCAAACCTGGGAACGTGAGGAGGTCAGACGCAGCTCTATCGAAGCAGCCCGAACCGCCAAGGCCTCGCTGCGTTACAGCGAAGACAACATCGTGCGCTACACGAATGCCGCCAGCAACACCAATTACGCGCTTGAGTATTCGCATTACCTGCTCGGTGACATTCGCGGCAAGACGGTGCTTGATGTCGGATGCGGCTCTGGCAAGAACAGCGTATTGCTGGCGAAGCGCGGCGCCAGAGTGATCGCCATGGATATTTCTGAACCAATGATTGAGGTCGCCAGACAAAGAACGGTCGACAACGAAGTCTCGAGCGACGTGAGTTTCATGAGTGCCTCAGCCCACAACTTCCCGCTTGGGGACGAATCTGTAGATTTAGTGTTTGGCATCGCGATTCTCCATCATTTGGACTTGCAATTAGTTTCGCGCGAAGTGTTCCGGGTTCTGCGCAAAGACGGGCGCGCCATTTTCCAGGAGCCCGTGCGCAACTCGAAGCTGATCAAACTCTTGCGTGGCCTGATTCCTTACCAGGCAGAGGACGTCTCGCCTTACGAGCGCCCGTTGACTGACGAAGAACTGACGGATTTTGCGCACCCATTTTCGCAATACAGCGCCAAAGCGTTCACCTTGCCGTACATCAATCTGATCGGGATTCTGCCGGGAGCAAACAGATTGATGTACCCGCTGCACCGGTTCGACGGCGCGGTCCTGAGACGGTTTCCGCCTCTCGATTATTACGCCACCGTGCGCGTCATCGAGATGGTAAAATAGTCATGGCCTCTCTCGCTGGCTCAAGGTGGGGCCGTTTGCGTATTGAAACCAGTTGTCCTTCAATTGATCGACAGTTTCCATCAGGGCGGATCTGAGCTTCAGGCCGTCCAGCTTACCCGCCTCTTGCACGAAAGCGATCGCTTCCGAGTTCAACTTGCCTGCCTTAATCCCGACGGCCTGCTCCGGGCGGAAATCGAAGACTTGAACTTCGATGAAATCCCTTCTTATCCCCTGAACAGTTTTTACGATAGCAACGCGGTGGCGCAGTTGCGGCGATTCGTACGCCGCCTGCGAGCCCAGAAGATTGATATCCTGCACACACACGATTTCTACACCAACATCTTTGGCATGACGGCCGGCGCTTTGGCGCGCGTGCCGGTGCGCATCGCGTCGCGCCGTGAAACGAGTGGGATGCGTTCGCCGTCGCAGAAAAAGGCCCAAAGTTTTGCCTACTCGCTGGCCCATCAGGTCGTGGCGAACTCCGAGGCAGTGCGTCAGCAACTAGTCACTGAAGGTTTGCGAGCAGACAAGGTAACGGTCATCTACAACGGACTGAATGTGGAGCGTGTTTCGCCACAGTCCCCACCGACCCGCGCCGCGTCGCTCGCATCGCTCGATCTTCCTGATGACCTCCAGGGCCGGCGTTTTGTCACTATCGTTGCCAACATGCGACACGAGGTAAAAGACTATCCAATGTTTCTGCGGGTGGCGAGCCGCGTGCGCGAAACGATTCCAGACGCGGCGTTTCTCCTCGCCGGTGAAGGCGAGTTGACGGAATCAATCCGCGCGCAAGCAAAAGAGCTGGGGCTCGAGCGCAATGCTTTCTTTCTGGGTCGCTGCGAGAAACTCGCGGAGTTGTTTGCGGTTTCGGATGTTTGCGTCTTGAGTTCGAAGGCCGAAGGTTTCTCGAATTCGATCCTTGAATACATGGCCGCCGCGCGGCCCGTCGTAGCAACGGATGTCGGTGGAGCGCGCGAAGCGATTGTCGAAGGAGAAACAGGCTATCTAGTGCCGTCTGGAGACGATGCAACGATGGCTGATCGGATCGTTTCGCTGCTGCGTGAACCGGATAAAGCCCGTGCGATGGGTCAGCAAGGCCGGCGCATCGTGGCGCAAAAGTTTTCGCGCGAGACTCAGCTCGAGCGCACCGTGGAATTGTACGAGACAATGTTAAATCAGAGACGGGCCAACGCACCGATCGAGTTGGAACGAGCGACACGGGAAAACGCTTGAATCAAATGTATCAGGAGAATCCCCTCAAAGACGCAAAGGCGCAAAGTGGAGAGCGCACAGGATCAGCGTTCGCTGAAGAGCACCGTTTGCGCATACTGATCGTCGCTCCGTCTTTCGACATTCTCGGCGGGCAGGCGGTGCAAGCGGCACGACTGCTGAAAGGTTTGCGTGCAGAACGATCGCTTGACGTCGATTTTCTGCCGATCAATCCGCGGCTGCCCGGTGTGCTCGTAAAATTACAAGCGATCAAGTACGTGCGCACGGTTGTGACTTCGTTGCTTTACTGTGCCAGTTTGCTGACGCGCGTGCGCAAGTATGACGTCATCCACATTTTCTCGGCGTCATACTTTTCTTTTGTGTTAGCGCCAACGCCAGCAATGCTCATCGCCAGACTCTACGGCAAAAGGATCGTGCTCAACTACCACAGCGGGGAGGCCGAAGACCATCTTGCGCGCTGGCGCCGAACCGCAATTCCAACGATTCGGCTCGCTGACGAAATAGCGGTGCCGTCCGAGTATTTAGTGCGTGTGTTTGCGCGCTTTGGACTTCAGGCGCGAGCGATCTTTAACACGATTGAAACGGAAACGTTTCGCTTTCGCGAGCGCCGGCCGTTAGGCCCTTTGTTTCTTTCAAACCGGAATCTCGAAGCGCACTACGGCGTAGATCGCGTGCTGCGTTCCTTCGCGATCATTCAGCAGCATTTACCTGATGCGCGTCTGACGGTTGCGGGTGACGGCAGCCAGCGGCGTTCGTTGGGACAACTGGCGCGAGAGCTGAATCTGCAAAACGTCGAATTCAAGGGTCAGGTTTATCACGACAAAGTTTTCGGGTTGTATGACGCGGCCGACATCTACTTGAACGGTTCCGAGATCGACAACCAGCCGCTGTCGTTGCTCGAAGCCTTTGCCTGCGGTCTGCCGGTAGTCACCACGGATGCGGGCGGCATTCCCGATATCGTTACGCACGAGCGCACGGGGCTGGTGGTCCAGCGCGGAGATTACGAGGGGATGGCGCGCGAAGCGCTTCGCTTGTTGCAGGATGCCGACCTCGCCGAGCGCATCGTGAACGAGGCGCGGCAAGAATGTCAGAAATACAGTTGGGAGGCGGTGCGCGAAAAGTGGCTATCGCTTTACGACCAGTTGATTGCGGAGAAGGTATCGCGAACACCGGTGACAATACTTTAGCGGCAGAGCCGTGAGAAGAAATGGGGGCCGGTAGTTGAAATAGTGAGCAACTTGAAACGATTACGACGGTTGAGTCTCGACGAGCTGCGGGTGCGTGGCGCGCAAGCACTCCACTCTTTCACTGAGCGCCGCGGCTGGTCGTCGCTTGCGAAGCTGCCCACCGATCAGGCTTTTCTGGAGCTGCTGGATCAGAATCGATTGAAACGCGAGCTGTGGTCTGCGCGCGAACTGCTTGAGCATTTTCAAACTCGTTCGGAACCAAAGTTCTTTCCGTCGTTCGCTGACCGAGAGACGACCGTTTCTGAGTTCAAACGTAGATGGCCTGATGCGGACCAACGGATTGTAGAGAAAGCAAATCGCATCGTCGCGGGAAAGTTTGATCTGCTGGGTTTGCGCAATCTGAGCTTCGGCGAGCCAATTGACTGGCAGCTCGAGCCCGTGTCAGGCAAGCGCGCGCCACTCGCGCATTGGAGCCGGTTGAACTATCTCGACGCGGACGTCAGCGGCGACAAGAAAATTGTCTGGGAGTTGAATCGCCATCAGTATTTCATGACGCTGGCCCGCGGCTACTGGCTGACCGGCGACGAACGCTACGCGCAGACGTTTGTGGCGCACCTCAGCGCCTGGATGGACCAGAACCCGCCGAAGCTGGGGATCAACTGGGCCAGCAGTCTAGAAGTCGCGTTTCGTTCAATCTCGTGGTTGTGGGCGTTCTATTTTTTCAAAGATTCAACGACGCTAAAGTCCAGGGTTTTCATGCCCGCGCTGAAGTATCTTTATCTGCACGCGCGACATCTGGAAACGTACCTGTCAACTTACTTCAGTCCAAACACGCATTTGACCGGCGAAGCGCTCGGGCTTTTTTATCTCGGCGCGCTGCTGCCGGAGTTTCGTGAAGCATCGCGCTGGCGCGAAACCGGCCGGCGCATTCTTGTCGAACAACTGGCGCGCCACGTCAAACCTGACGGCGTCTATTTCGAGCAATCGAGTTACTATCATCGCTACACTACGGATTTCTATACGCACTTTCTGCTTCTGTCGCAGCTCAACGACGCATCACTTCCGATCGAAGTAGAAGAAAAACTGAAGTTGTTGCTGGACCATTTGATGTACATCACTCGACCCGACGGCACGACGCCGTTCTTCGGAGACGATGATGGCGGACGATTGGTAATGCTGGATCAGCGGGGGTCGAATGATTTTCGGGCCGCATTATCAACGGGCGCCGCGCTGTTTCACCGGCCCGATTACAAATATGTGGCGGGCGAGGCGGCAGAAGAAACGTTATGGTTGCTCGGCGCTAGCGGTCTGGCCGACTTCGATCGGCTAAAACCTGCGCCGCCACCGAAACAGTCAGTCGCTTTCAAGGACGGCGGCTATTACGTCATGCGCGACGGCTGGACGCCGACGTCGAATTACCTTCTGCTTGACTGCGGTCCGCATGGCATGAGCAACTGTGGCCACGCGCATGCAGACGCGCTATCGTTTGATCTCGCGGCCCGCGGCCGCACGCTGCTCGTCGATCCGGGCACGTACACCTACACGGGATCGAAAGAGATGCGCGACTGGTTTCGCAGCTCGATGGCTCATAACGCGTTGACGGTCGACGGCAAGTCGTCATCCATTCCCGCCGGCCCATTTTCCTGGGAGAGCATCGCGCAAGGCGAAACCAAAGCTTGGATCAGTCGCGAGCGATTCGATTACTTCGAGGGCGCGCATGACGGCTATGCTCGACTGCATCCACCAGTCGCGCACTCGCGCGGTGTCTTGTTTCTCAAGAACGATTACTGGGTGATCCGCGACCGCGTCGTTTCCGATGGCCGCCGCAAATGTGAGTTGTGGTTTCACTTCGATTCCTCTGCCGCGCCGGCGCTTGAAACGACCGCTGATTCGTACGCAATCTTGAACGAAAGCACTGACGCAGCTGGTTTACAAATAGCTGGTTTCGCCGCAAAAGGCGCGTGGCGGAAGGAAGAGGCCGCAGTTTCGCACTGTTATGGAGAGAGGCAGCCGGCGCCAGCCTACGCATTCTCGGCGACAGCGAAGGGCACTGAGAATCTGATAACTTTCCTGTTGCCGCAAACTGGAGCACCGAGATCGACACCGCGGGTGCGCGAAATAGAGGCGATCGGTGGCCAAGCCTTCGAAGTCGTTAGTGAAAGCGCGCAGGATATCGTTATGATCGGCAGCGGCAGTCGCGTTGAGACGGCGTGGCTGGCTTCGGACTTTGAATGGACGTGGGCCAGGTTCTCAAGCGAAGACGGATCAATTCCGCAAGAGTTGGTGCTGATAGGCGGTCAGGTGTTGGAACTTCAGGGCAGGGAAATTCTCCGATCAGGCAGGCGGATCAACTATTTAGTGGCCAGTCGCGCTGGCGATCAATTTCGCATCGAGACCGACGATGGAGTCCTGGATCTGCGTTTACCGATTCACGACTTCGACGCCGTATTCGCAAATCGGCAATCGGCAATTGGCCGGGGTCCCCAGCAGGGCAGCCCTGCTGGGGTGGTCGACAATCGGCAATGATCCATGTGTGGGATTAACGGCATAGCATTATCGGCTCGGTCGGGACGACGCATTGACGCAGGTCTTCTGGCGCGAATGCGCGACGTGATCACGCATCGCGGTCCTGACGATGAAGGTATCTTCATGGATCGACCGGTCGGTTTGGGTCACCGTCGCCTGAGCATCGTCGACGTTGCCGCCGGCCATCAACCGATGACCAACGAAGACGGCACGCTGCACATTACGTACAACGGCGAGATTTACAACCACGCCGATTACCGCGAAGAACTGGAAGCGCGCGGGCATGTCTATCGCACGCACTGCGACACCGAAACCATTCTTCATCTGTACGAAGAGCATGGTGCTGCCTGCGTCGATCACTTACGCGGAATGTTTGCTTTCGCGATCTGGGATCAGCGCAAACGTGAGCTGTTCATCGCGCGCGATCGGCTCGGGGTGAAGCCGCTCTATTACGCTCACACCGATGACGGCTCGCTTTACTTCGGTTCGGAGATCAAAACGCTGTTCGCGGCGAACGCGATTAAGCCTGAGATTAATTTTTCAGCGCTGCCTGACTATCTGGCGAATCATGCGACCTCGGGTGAGGAAACGCTGTTTCGCGGCGTCAAACGTTTGCTGCCCGGCCACACCTTAGTCTGGCGCGATGGGCAAGTTGAGATTAAGCGCTACTGGGATGTCAGTTTCGCGAAGAGTGACGACACTTCTCGCCGCGATCAGTATTACATCGACGAGTGGACTGAGTTGTTTCGCACCTCAGTCCGTTTGCGTCTGATGGCGGATGTGCCGCTCGGCATGTTTCTTTCGGGCGGGATCGATTCCTCAGCCATCGCCGCCGTGATGAGCACGATGGTGAGCGAACCCATCAAGACGTTCAGCGTGGCTTTCAAAGAGCGCGAAGCGAACGAGCTGGAGTACGCGCGCCTGATTGCCGAAAGCTACCGGACGAATCATCACGAAGTAGTCGTCAGTCCCGAAGATTTTTTCTCCGCGCTGCCCAAACTTGTCTGGCACGAAGACGAGCCACTCGCGCATCCTTCGAGCGTGGCGCTTTATTTTGTTTCGCGGCTGGCGTCGGAACACGTCAAGGTCGTGTTGACGGGCGAGGGCAGCGATGAACTGCTCGCCGGCTATGCGCGCTATCGCAAGACGATTTACAACCTCGCGCTCGGCGCGCGCTATCACGGCGCCATACCGGCTAGTGTACGAAACGCGATCCGCAATCGCATCGACGGCCTGCCGGTAAATTCGAAAGTGCGGCAAAAGTTAGTGCGCACCTTCCTTTCATTACAGCCGGACATTGAAAGCATTTACTTTGATAACTTCGCGGTCTTCTCGCGCTCAATGCAAAACGATTTGCTCACACCAGAGACTCGCGCACGCTCCGGCGCTCTGGACCCTTATGCCGGCGTGCGCGGTTTGTTGGAAAAGACTGACGCGAAATCGCCACTCGACCGTTTGCTCTATGCCGACATCAAGACTTATTTGCACGAGCTGTTGATGAAGCAGGATCAGATGAGCATGGCCGCTTCGGTCGAGAGCCGGGTGCCTTTCCTCGATCACAAGCTGGTTGAATTCACTTCCAGCCTGCCCGAGAGATTGAAACTGCGCGGTTGGACCACGAAGTACGTTTTGCGAAAAGCCATGAAGGGTGTGTTGCCGGAAGCGATTCTGGCGCGGCCAAAGATGGGGTTCCCCGTGCCGATCGGCAAGTGGTTCCGCGGACAGTATCGATCCCTTATCGAAGAATACGTTTTGAGCGAGCGCGCCTTGGGCCGCGGGATCTTTCAAGCGGACTTTGTGCGCGCCCTTGTTAACAGGCACGACACCGGCGAAGACCATTCCGAGAGGCTTTGGGCGCTGGTGAATTTTGAAATGTGGCAGCGGAAATTCATCGACGGCGAGCATGAAGTAGTTGCAGATCAAGAGCAGCTTGCTGTGTCAGTTTAACTGTCAAAGTCGAACTCTCTTAATGCGCATACTGTGGTTAAAAACCGAACTCCTTCATCCCGTGGATAAGGGCGGCAAGATTCGCACTTACCATATGCTGAAGGAGCTGAAACGCGATCACGAGATCACCTATCTCACGCTGGATGATGGCACGGCCGAAAAAGAAGCGCGCGAACTGGCTCAAGAGTACTGTCACGAGTTGATTTGTGTCCCGCATCGACAGCGCGCGAAATTCACCGCGGGCTTCTACGCCGAGCTGGCGCTCAATCTCGCTTCGAACCTTCCTTATGCAGTTGCCAAATACCAATCGGCAGAGATGCGGCGCCGGATCCAGCAGTTGACCAGTAAAAATCTCTACGACGTTGTGGTGTGCGACTTTCTGGCGCCGGCGGTCAACGTGCCCCGCACTCTCTCCTGCCCCTCGGTTTTGTTTCAGCACAACGTCGAGGCAATGATTTGGCAGCGTCATTTCGAAGTGCAAACAAGCGTGCTCAAGCACGCTTACCTTGTGGGCCAATGGCGCAAGATGCGAGCCTTCGAGGGCGTGATGTGCCGCCGCTTCGATCGCGTGATTGCGGTCTCGCGCGAAGATCGCGAAGTACTGAGGCGCGAGTACGGCGTCACGGCAGTCGACGACGTTCCCACCGGTGTTGATACGGACTTTTTTCGGCCGCACGCTGCGCCAGGCCGGTCCACGCGCAAACTCGTCTTCACTGGCTCGATGGACTGGCTGCCGAACGAGGACGCGATTCGTTATTTCACCGAGCAGATTTTGCCGCTCATCAAGCAGCAGCTCGCGGACGTGACCTTGACGGTGGTGGGACGTAACCCTTATCCGGCTCTGCTGGATCTCAGCAAGCGCGACAGTTCTGTAATTGTTACCGGCCGGGTGGAAGATGTGCGACCGTACATGGAACGCGCCGCGGCCTACATTGTGCCGCTGCGGATTGGCGGCGGCACGCGCTTGAAGATCTTCGAAGCAATGGCTATGGAGAAGGCAATCGTTTCCACCACAATCGGTGCTGAAGGGCTGCCGGTCCGTCCGGGAGTAGAGCTATTGCTTGCTGACACACCGAAGCATTTTGCTGATGAAGTAGTGCGAGTGCTTTCGGATGAGCAACTCGCAAACAATCTGGCGCGTAACGCTGCGACGCTTGTACGTACACAGTTTGGCTGGGATCGCGTTGCGACGCGGTTCGCCGAAATCTGCGGAAGACTTAGCGTAGTAGAGCCGCCCGTCGCTGATCGACTCAGCGATAACAGTGAGGTTTTACCTACAGCCGGCACTTTTTGATCGCGCCATCATGGGCAACCCAGTTACATCCGAACAAAGTTCTGGTAATACCAACCGCCCTCGCCTCGCCTCGACGCTTTGGTTTCGTGAAACCGGGTTTGTGCTCTTGCTCTATCTTTTAGCGAGTTTGATTATGGGCGCGTACTTCATGGGAGACACGATCGATTACGCGCAATCGATCGCGGCCCACGCGGCGGGCGAGGACAATTTCTTTTGGGAATTCGGGCATCTGCTTTGGCGGCCGCTGGGATTCGTCTTGTTCAGGGGTTTTTCGCCAATAACTCGTTTGTGTGTTGGGTCTGACGCTCAGGCGAACGCGACTCTCGTGCTGCTCAGCTTGAGTTGGTGGGGCGGATTGGTAAGCGTGCTGTCGCTGTACGGAATACTAAATCGCATTTGCCAAAAGCGATGGACCGTGCTGACGACGATCGTTGCTTTCATATTTGCGCAAGCGTTCCTCAACTACTTTCACACCGGAGCGCCTTATGTTCCGGGTCTTGCGCTCTTGCTGCTGGGCATGTACGTGCTGATCGCTCAGGGCGGCAAAGACAAACCCGCTCGGTGGGGCGCTTTGCTTGCCG
This sequence comes from Pyrinomonadaceae bacterium, assembly GCA_041499185.1. Lineage (GTDB taxonomy): Bacteria > Acidobacteriota > Blastocatellia > Pyrinomonadales > Pyrinomonadaceae > JAOAPY01. Next base: position 57,206 of record JBGQJU010000008.1, read on the forward strand.
GGGCGGCGTTGGCGGGAGCTGGGCTATTGTGGTTCCCCTACGTTTTGGCTGTACCGGCCGCATTAGTCTCGCCGCTTTTTCTCCTGGGCTTTGACAAACGGCGACTGACTCTGGCGATCCAAGTGGCAATCGTTGGCGCCGTCATTGGCGGCGTAGTCTACTTAGCAGTGGCGACTCATAGCGGCATTCACAGCATCCATGACTTTCGAGCATGGATGGAAAAAACTTCGCGCAACACCGGATCGTCGAACAGAAGCATCGGCAAAATGGTTTTTGGGTTCGCGCGATCGTTCGTTAATATGGGCAACGACGGCATGCTGTTCAAGAGGTTCCTGGTCCACGATCCTTTCAATCCTGTTTCGGCGTTGGATCTCCTGAGGTTGAGTCTGTGGAAGCTGCTCGCTTTCTATTTGTTTTTACTTTTTCTCTTCCTGAACCTGATCACCTCTTCAAAGGGAAAGCGAGTGCTGGCGCTGTTGGTGATAAATTGTCTTCCGGTAATTGCGTTTGCCGTTTATTGGCAGGGCGGCGACCCGGAAAGATATTTGCCTTTATATCCGCTAATCTTCATCGCCCTCGCCTGGTCGTTGGATAGCGCGCAGACAAGGCGTCTCCTGAAGTATCCGCTGATTCTTTTTGTCGCAGCCATGTTATCAACGAATGCCTTTGTGATGGCGAGACCGCGACTGAACCGGCAGCAGGAAGCGGCGACGGCGCGCCTCGGCCTGCTCGTTCCAATGCTGAAGCCGGAAAGTAGGATCTTCACCGCGAACTGGCAGGATGATTTGGTGAATTTCAACCGTACTTTTCCGTTCAATCCGATCAACCGAAGCAGCAATCTTCGGATCGCGTCGCTGATCACGCCGGGCGAGCCGGAGGTGGCCCGCTGGCAACAGGAGTTTGATTCGCAAGTAGAATCGATCTGGGCCAAGAGTGGCGATGTGTGGATCTCCAGACGCTTACTGTCCCCGCGGCCGCGCTCGGACTGGAACTGGGTCGAGGGCGATGACCCGCGGGTTTCCTGGAATGACCTTTATCGTTATGCTTCGAAGCTGGAGTTGGGCCAGTCGGTTGGCGGTGATGATGGATTTGTTTTGCTGTTGCCGACAGAACAGAATAAACGTTATATGAGTTGGTATTCTAATTGATCGAGTCCCTTCCTATGAAGATAAGCATCTTCGGCCTCGGCTATGTGGGTTGCGTGTCAGCGGCGTGCTTCGCAAAAGAAGGACACGACGTTATCGGTGTCGATGTTAACCCCACGAAAGTGGAGATCGTGAATCAGGGCGGGTGCCCCATCGTTGAATCGGGCATGAATGAGTTGATCAAAGAGATGGCCAACTCACAACGTCTGCGAGCGACAACAAATACCCAGGAAGCGATCGACAATTCAGATCTATCGTTAGTGTGCGTGGGAACGCCCAGCAATGCTAATGGCAGTTTGGATCTGAGCTACGTTGAGCGCGTCTGTCAGGACATAGGATCAGCGCTAAAAAGCAAGGCCGATCGCCACACTGTTGTGATTCGCAGCACGATGCTGCCGGGAACGATTGATGGCCTCGTTGTTTCGGTGCTGGAAGAATATTCAGGGAAAAGGGCGGGTCAGGATTTTGGCGTCTGCATCAATCCGGAGTTCTTGCGCGAGGGCACCTCGCTCAAGGATTTCTACGCGCCGCCGTTTACACTGATCGGCGCCGATGACGAGCACACGGCGAACGTCGTGCGCCAACTTTATGCAAGCATCAATGCTCGGGTATTGGTCACGCCGGTCAAGACAGCGGAAATGGTCAAGTACGTCTGCAATTGTTTTCACGCGCTAAAAATCAGTTTCGCAAATGAAGTGGGAAACATCTGCAAATCCTTAGGGATAGACAGCCACGAAGTAATGGAAGTTTTTTGCCAGGACACAAAGCTGAATCTTTCCGCGTATTACCTGAAGCCAGGGTTTGCCTTCGGCGGTTCGTGCCTGCCAAAGGATCTGCGCGCGATTAACTACAAGGCTAAACAACTCGACCTCGAGGTTCCTTTGCTCTCGTCGCTGCTCCAGAGCAATCGACTACAAATCGAGCGCGCCGTCGACATGGTCTTGCGCACGGGCAAGAAGCGAATCGGCGTGCTGGGTTTTAGTTTCAAGGCCGGTACGGACGATCTGCGCGAATCGCCCATGGTCGCGCTGATCGAGACGCTGATTGGCAAGGGGTTCCAACTGGCCGTCTATGACCGCGATGTTTCGCTGGCTCGTCTCTTCGGCGCCAACAAAGAGTTTATTGAACGAGGCATTCCGCATATTTCTCAACTGATGCGTTCGAGTCTCGACGAAGTGCTGGAGACTTCCGAATTGCTGATCGTCGGCAATAAAGCACAAGAGTTTCGCGAGATTGAATCAAAGCTGCGCGCCGACCACATCGTAATTGATCTGGTGCGCTTGTTTGAAAAAACTTCCGATGACGCTTATCAGGGCATCTGCTGGTAATTTGCTCTCCCTGATCCCGCATGAGATTTCACCAGCGTAGCAGTTCAACTTTGTCGGGGAATAAGCCGAAAGCTCTATTAGCCTTTGTCGTCATTGCCTTCGTCTTGTGGTTGGTCGCGTGGGGTGCGGCAAAGTTGCTGATCGTGAGCGCCCCGCTAGCTCGCGCGGACGCCATCGTGGTAATGGCCGGATCGGCTGCCTTCAAGGAACGGACGCAACGCGCCGCGGAACTTTATAGAGAAGGCCGGGCGGCAAAAATCATTCTGACCAATGACAATCAGCAAGCCGGGTGGGCCAGCGATGAACAACGCAACATTCCCTATCGCGAACTGGCCGCCAGGTGGCTGCGGCGCCAGGGTGTGCCGGACGCCGCAATCGAGACTTTGCCACAGGCGGTTACCGGCACGTATGACGAGTCGCTGCTGCTGCGCAAATACGCAGAGGCGCACGATCTGCATTCGCTCCTCGTCGTGACTTCGGCTTACCACTCACGTCGCGCCTTATGGACGCTGCAACAGAGTTTTTCCCAGAGCCCGATTACGATTGGACTGGAAGCAGTTCCGCCGGGCCAACAGGCTCCTTCGCCGGCAACGTGGTGGCTGCATTTTCGCGGATGGCAAATGGTGCCGGGTGAGTATGTGAAGATAATGTATTACCGGCTGGCCCATCGTTCCTCTTAAATTCCTACCTCGACAGCATCCTCGTCAGCTCCGTTTCGGATTGCTTACTCACATAAATGGCAATCCCCCTCGATTAGTCGTTTTATTTATCTGAAACGGTCTCGCGTTTATTCGCAAAGCCCGAATACCTTTAGGGGAGTTGGTTAAAGTGGCTCATCGCAAATTGTTCCCAGGTCTCGTCATAGCAATTGCTCTGTTCGCCGCGGCAGCAAGCGCCAAAGCCGATCCCGTGACCTTTAGCAACGTTGTTGCTTTGCAGAATAACGGCGCGACGCGAGTTGATCTTCTTTCGAATCCCGGGGTGACTCTCTTCGGACCACAGATCACTTTCCTGGTGGACATCACCGGCACTCTGCCAGCGGGTGGCAGCAGTCTTTTGCAGATCACCTATGCCGAGGCGGGAAGTGCTCCCATAGTACAAACCTTCCCGATTCCTGCGTTTGGAAACATTCCGCCGCCTTACACGCAGTTGTTCACCATAACTTCGCCCGGCGCTACCTTTGCAGGAGCGTTGGCGACACTCACTGTCAGCATTCCCGGCGATGGCTCTCAGGTCTACACATTTCGCGTGGCCCAGCCCGTTCCCGAGCCGGCAACTCTAGCGCTCCTGGGAACCGGGATGCTGGGGCTTTGGTCGAAGGTCAGGAGACGCAGGCGAGGATAGCGCAGCCTTCAAGTCTGCGATTCTGCGATGCGGATCATAGACTGAGGTCTGATGAGCTACAAACGTCAACGACTGAAGTTTGCCGGACAATGTATAATTCAGAGCGCTGTGCGAATGATCTCGGAAAAGGTTGAACTGGCACCAGGTCGAGAAGTTTCGACGCTTTTGGCCGAACGCGTTTCGGTAGTCATCCCTTGCTACAACGAAGAGCGTTACATCGGCAAGGCACTTCACAACCTCGCTGATCAGTATGACCTCGAACTTTACGAGATTATTGTTGTCGACGGGTTGTCCGAGGATCGCACTCGCGAGGTAATCGCCGAGTTTCGCCGGCGCCGGCCAGACGTCTCCCTCAAATTGATCGACAATCCCGCGCGCAGCATTTCCACGGCATTGAATCTCGGCATTAGTGCAGCCCAAGGAGACATCATCGCGCGACTCGATGCGCATGCGGTCGCGTCGCCTGGTTATATTCGGCGCTCGGTTGAAGTGTTGCGCCAGGATGGTGTCGGTGTCGTGGGCATGCCATGTCAAGTCTGTCCGGGAGCGGACACGACCATGGGGAAGGCGATCGCGTTAGCAGTCTCGCATCCCTTTGGCATTGGCGACGCAAAGTATCGGCTGCGAAAAGGAGCCGCTGATCAAGAAGCCGTCGACACCGTCGCGTTCGCCTGTTTCAAAAAGGATCTATGGGGCGAGATCGGAGGCTTTGACGAAGAGCTATTGACGAACGAAGACTATGATTTTAATTACCGCGTGCGCCGTCACGGCAAGATGGTTCTGTTGGATCGCGCGGAGTACTGCGATTATTTCGCGCGCGCAACTTTGCGAGGATTGCGGACTCAATATTCGCGTTATGGTAAATGGAAGGCCAGAATGATTCGCCGGCATCCCGGTTCGATAAAACTGAGGCATCTAGTCGCGCCATTTTTTGTGGCTTCGATTCCGATCCTATTGCTTGGCGGTTTCTGGCTGCGACCGGCATGGTGGTTGCTGCTGCTTGAGCTTGCCGCCTATGTCTTTCTCGCCATCGTGTTCGGCGCCAAGCTGGCCCGACAATCCGGCGAGGGCGTTCGCCTAATCGTGCTGTTGCCGTGGGTCTTCCTGACGATTCACCTGAGCTGGGGCAGCAACCTGTTACTGGGGCTGATAAGCGCGCGCCGATGATTGGAAAGGCTTTGCGAATAGCTCTTTCTATCCTGTAAGATTGGGCCGCGGCCCAATGATTTAGCGCTCGCCTGACAACAAATGTTGGCGCGCCATTGGTTCAAATCTTTCAAAGAATTAACAGGCCGTGCTTAACTGCATCGCTGAGGATGCTCCAATGACTTCGGCAAAGAAACGAATCGGCATCTTCGTCATCGCCTACAACGCCGTCAACAAGCTTGACTGGACGCTCGACCGCATTCCTGAAGAGGCATGGGATAATGTCGAAGAGGTTTTTCTGTTCGATGACTGCTCCACCGACAACACGTACTATGCGGCGCTGGGTTACAAGCACGCGAAACACCTGGATAAGCTTACCGTTCACAAAAACACCAAGAACCTTCGTTATGGCGGAAATCAAAAGGCCGGATATCAGTACGCCATTGAACGGGGCTTTGACATCGTCGTGATGCTACACGCCGATGGCCAGTATGCTCCGGAGGTCTTGCCGCAACTGCTTGAGCCGCTGGAAAAGGATGAGGCTGATATGGTCTTCGGCTCGCGCATGGCAGCGGGTGGCAACCCGCGGGCGGGCGGAATGCCGCTTTACAAATATGTTGGCAATCGCATCCTGACCAGTTTGGAAAATCGAATCGTCGGCATGGACCTTTCGGAATTCCACTCCGGCTATAGGCTCTATAGTTGCGAAGCTCTAAAGAAAGTCCCCTTCATGCTTAACTCGAATGAATGGCACTTTGACACCAACATTCTCATACAGTTTCATGAGGCCGGATTGCGCATCGTTGAGCGGCCGATCCCCACTTACTATGGCGATGAGATATGCTATGTAAATGGGATGGCCTATGCTTTTAATTGTGTAAAGACGGCTCTGAGGTATCGTTTGCACAAATCAAGACTGGTCTACGAGGAAAAATACGACGTGACCGGCGATCATTATGTCTACAAAAAAGCTGATCCCTACAGCAGTCATGCGCAGATTCTGAAGTGGATCGAGCAGGAGCGACCTCGCGAAGTGCTGGAGATTGGCACGGCCACCGGTTATCTCAGCGCAGAGATGGTCAATCGTGGCTGCGTCGTGACCGGAATTGAACAGGATCGGGAGATGGCGAATATCGCTCGACCGTATTGCCGCGAAATGATCGTCGCTGATATTGAGACACTGGATCTAAGCAATCTGGGCCAATACGATGCGGTTGTCTTTGGCGATGTGCTGGAACATCTTCGCAATCCGCGTGAGATTCTCCAGAAAGTAAGCTCATTGCTGAAACCGGGAGGCAAGGTCCTGATGTCGCTGCCTAACGTGGCGAACATCTGGGTGCGGCTCAATTTGCTGTTTGGACGCTTCAACTACAGTCGCGTGGGAATACTCGACGAAACTCACCTGCGGTTTTTCACTCTGCAGACCATGAAACAGCTCGCCGCCGAATCTGGGTTCGATGTGGTCAGCGTCAACGCCACGCCTATCCCGCTGCCGGTGATGTTGCCGGCGACGCGGCAAGGACGCTCGCTTAGTTTCCTGCATTTCCTCAACTGGGGCTTGACCAAATTAAGAAGCACGCTATTCGGTTATCAATTCATACTGGTCTGCCGCCCAAAGACTTGACGCTCGACCACTAAATGCGTTGAGCGATAAGATCTCCACCCGAGTCCATGTCAACATTTGCAGGTTTATACAATGAATTGATAACGCATTATCAACTCGTTGTCATAGAAGCCTTGCTAGTCGTGGCTGCGATCTTTATTGCTCTCGTTGCTCCCCGACTTGGCGCAACCTGGTATCGCGAGACCGAGCGACGCTTCAGCCGGTTCGCTCGCCGGCGCGTCCTTTCAATATTAACTGTGGGCCTGCTGGCGCTGGCTGGACGCGCGGCGCTCTTGCCGTTGATGCCAATACCTGAGCCCGGAACTCACGACGAATTCAGTTATCTCCTGGCTGCTGATACATTAGGGTCCGGGCGTCTGACTAATCCAGCGCACCCGATGTGGAAACACTTCGAGAGCTTTCACATTCTGCAGCGACCCACCTACATGTCGATGTATCCAATTGCTCAGAGCGTCATGGCGGGGGCGGGAAAAGTTTTATTTGGGCATCCGTGGTGGGGCATTTGGTTGAGCGCCGGCGTTTTCTGCGGGATGCTTTGCTGGATGTTGCAAGGCTGGTTGCCGCCGCAATGGGCGCTGCTCGGCGGTTTGATTGCGGTAGTGCGCATCGGGTTTTTCAGTTATTGGATGAACAGTTACATGGGCGGTGCTATGGCTGCGATTGGTGGCGCGCTAGTGCTGGGCGCGTTGCCGCGCATAATGCGGCGACAGCAAGTAAGCGATGCGTTATGGATGGGAGCGGGCATCATCATTCTCGCGAACAGCCGCCCGAGTGAAGGTTTCTTCACGGCCCTGGGCGCGTTTGTCGTCCTTGTTGCGTGGATCGTCAAACGAAGACCCTTGATTAGCCCGTTACTAACACGCGTCGCCCTGCCAATGGGCTCACTGCTATTAGTGATGTGCATCGCAATGGGATTCTTTTTCTGGCGCGTGACGGGCAATCCTTTCCAGATGCCCTATCAAGTGAATCGAGCCACCTACGCGACGGCGCCGGTTTTCTTTTTCCAGACGCCCAGAGCTGAGCCGCACTACAATCACGCAGTGATGCGCGATTTTTACATTAACTGGGAACAGGCTCTTTACGCGAAGACGCAATCGCCTAAGGGAGTTGTTGTCCGAACATTGGGCAAGTTCCTCACGCTGTGGTTATTCTATTTTGGGCCGGTGCTTTCATTGCCCTTGCTAATGTTCGTGCGAGTTTTCCACGACAAACGACTGCGTCTTTTGCTGATCGCCGGCGCGGTGGGCGTGATAGGGATACTCGCGCCCGCCTGGCTCAATGCGCATTACGCAGCTCCAATGACGGGCTTAATGTATGCAGTGATGCTACAGGGAATGCGGCACCTGCGAGCGTGTCGCTGGCGGGGAAAAGAAACCGGGTTATTCCTGGCGCGTAGTATTCCGTTAATCTGTCTGCTGATGATTCCTGTGCGACTCAGCGCCACAAGTTTGGGATGGAACGTAAAATCGGACTGGCGACAGACCTGGTCGTATGCGTCAGCCGGCATGATGGATCGTGCGGCACTCCTGAAGCGATTGGAAAGCACGCCCGGTACTCACCTGGTGATAGTTCGCTACAAGCCCGATCATGATTTCCATTCCGAGTGGGTCTACAACGAAGCAAACATCGACGCGGCAAAAGTTGTATGGGCGCGGGAAATGGATCCGGCGAATGATCGAGAACTGATTAATTATTTCAAGGACCGAGAGCTGTGGTTGTTGGAGGCGGACGAGAAACCGCCACGTTTGTCTCCTTATCCAGTAGCGCAGCCCACGGCCCCACTTAACCGTTCGCAACTCAAATAGCCAAAATCGGCAAGTTTTTGCTGAACTCGAACCAAATTCCCAGCAAATCTGAGAATGATGCGCTGTTTGACTGTTTCAAGAATGTGGGTGTGTGGCTGCCCGAGCTTGGAGTTGGCCCTTGTGCCAACGTCGGCGGGACTGGTTACGCCACAGAAAAGCGATCCAGCCCCATCGCGAAGGACAAGCGGAATTGACTAGCGGCAATCATTTCATTGCGGGCTACAATCGGATCATGCCGATGCAGTTTGACTTCGGGAAGCGCACGAAACTCTTCCCCATAACATTGGGCCTTGCCGGTTTGATGGCCTTGGGCCTAACCGCCGGTCTTGCTTTGAAGCGCCACGGTTCAGTGATGCAAGAGCGTCCGCGCAGCCTGGCTACTCAGCCCGGACTTACGCAATCGGGGAATGTGATCAGAGTAGCCGCGAATGGAAATCTTCAACGCGCGCTGAATGAGGCACAGTGCGGGGACACGATTGTCATGGACGCGGGAACTCAGTTTTCGGCCCCCGGCGAAGGCTTTGTCTTTCCGTCTAAGAGTGGTGTTCCTTGCACGGGAACCGTTGCTGACACGATCACCGTGAGAACAGCGAATGTCGCAAACCTTCCCGGCCCGGGGCAACGTGTGGGAATCAGTGACGCCCGGAACATGGCGAAACTTGTCACGGCTGGTCCATATCCAGCAATTAGCTTTGCGGCTAACAGCAAGTTTTGGAAATTGATCGGGATCGAAGTAACTACTACCGCTAATCCTCAATACGTTTCGTTTCTGGTTTATCTGGGCACAAACCTGCAGCTATCAGAACTGCCGACGGATGTCACCTTCGACCGCTGTTATATTCACAGCCAGGAAGACGGAACCAACAATGCTCACGCTACATCCAGAGGTGGTGTGGACGTCGAAGCAATTCGAGTCACTTTCAGCGGCTGTAGAATTGCATTCCCCGGAGGTTATGCCGGAGCATCGAGGAGTTCCGATGCAACCTACGCGATCTTGACGGTTGCCGGGCCAGGGCCACTCACAATTGATAACTGCTTTTTGACTGCCTGGTTCGCAAACTTTTTTTCAGGAGGCGGAAACCTGTGGACCAGAAACACAGCGACTGTTTCGGCCGGCGCGACCATGACGCAGGCACGTCTCTCGAATACCGCCAATCTCAGTCCCGGAGACCTGATTGCTTTTCAAACCAGGCCGGGATATTCCGAAGTAGCAAGAATCACCAGTGTCAGTGGCAATGTTGTGAACTATTCGCCGTGGGGCGGCAACATCAGACCGGGACTGCCCTTGAGTGGACCGCCGATTTCACCGGGTGGCGCGCGTTGGAATGGACTGAATCCCGGACACCTGACGATCACGCGCAGCACGTTCTACATCAATCCCGCGATTGCCGGACAGATTGCCTCGGAGATCGGGCAATATCCGAAAGCGTTCTTTGAGATCAAGAGTGCGGACGGGCTGGATCTGGAAGGAAACGAGTTCACCGGCTGGCCGTCGGGATTCGCCCTCACGGTGCGTAATCAGACCGGGCCAAATGGCGCTCCTTCGCCGTGGTCCGTAATCAGGAACGTGACTTTCAAAAACAACCGCTACACAAATATGTCCCGACCGTATGGATCGCAATTGTTTGGTATTCAGTTGGAAGATAATATCGGCACCAGCATGGTCGGCGGTAATATATTAATCGCGAACAATCTGTTCGACACGGGCGGTTGGATCGGAGATCTGATTGGCGGTAGCGGAGTTACTTACCGGCATAATACGATCCTAAACAACGGCAGAGGACGCTGGGCGGACGGGCGCATGGCAAATGGAATCTTCCCGATTACGGCGCTGGCCATTTTCGACAACATCGTCTTCAACAACGAGTACGGAATGGGCTGCCAGGCACCTTATGCTCAAACCTGGACAACTTGTTGGCCTAACCTCCAGATGAGAGGGAATGTATTGATCACCGGGAAAATGGATCGTGAGAGACCGAATTGCTCAAACGCCTATCCGGCGGGAAATTTTTGTCCGGCCACTCAAGCCGCGGTAGGTTTTGTTGATCCTGCAAGCGGAAATTATCGCCTGGCCCCTGGTAGTCCATTCAAGCGGAAGGCCAGCGACGGTTCTGATCCCGGTGTCAACATGGATGTATTGGAAGCGGCGCTCAAAACCCGGTAGCACTTTCAACGGATGAAAAATCAAACCAGATCTGCGACTCGGTTGCCTTTGATTAGCCTGTTTAGCCTTGGGGCTTTGGTTGCGATCTGCTTGCTGTTTATTCTCACCCAGGAGAATTGCAGTGCGTCGCAAGTTCGTTCTCGTCGCACAACCCAAGGCAAGAACGAGATCACACTGGAGCCCGGCGGTGATTTGCAAGCAGCGATTAAGGCGGCCCAATTCGGAGACACGATCATTCTGCAAGCCGGCGCAACCTACAGGGGACCTTTGATACTTACCGATAAGGATGCGGGAACCGGCAACGACGCCGACTACATTACCATCCGCACCTCCAACCTCGGCGGCATTGCGAAGGAAGGGAACCGCACAAACCCTGCGCAGGCGGCGGCGATGCCGAAGATCGTTTCGCCCAGCAAACAATCGGCAATCGGCACTCAGCCGCAAGCACATCATTACAAATTCGTCGGCATTGAATTCTCGCCCGCCAAGGACGCCGACTATGTTTACAATCTGATCGACCTTGGGGCGTCTGACTATAAGTCTTTATCGCAATTTCCACATCAGATCGTTTTTGATCGTTGCTATGTTCACTCGACTGGTCTCAACAAAGCGCGTCGCGGCTTTGCGTTGAATAGCGCTGAAACTTCCATCATCAATTCATACGTCTCGGGTTTTGCGGGCGACGGCGACGAGACACAGGCGGTGGCCGGATGGAATGGTCCGGGGCCTTTTCACATCATTAACAATTATCTTGAAGGCGGAGCGGAAGTCTTGATATTCGGCGGCGCCGATCCGTCGATAACTAATCTCGTGCCGTCAGATATTGAGATTCGCAGGAACTATTTTCACAAACCTGCGGAGTGGCAGGGACGTGCCACTATCAAGGGCACGCTGGAATTAAAAAACGCGCGCCGCGTGATCATCGATGGCAATCTACTGGAAAGCGGGATCCTGGTGACGGCCTTTGTGATTACGGTGCGCAATCAAGATGGAAAAGCGCCCTGGAGCACAATCGAGGACGTGCAGATAACGAATAACATCGTGCGCCATGCGAGCACCGGGGTTAATATTCTCGGAAAGGACAACGAACATCCAAGTCAGGAGGCAAAGCGAATAAGAATTGCGAACAACCTGTTGGAGGATGTGGTCAATCCCGGTGACATCGCTTACTTTCTGCAAATCAACGGCACCGATTCCGCGACGGTTGAGCACAACACCGTGCAGCAGGGCGGGAACGTCATTACCAGCTATGGCAACGCCGCCAGAAACTTCGTTTTTCGCAATAACATTGTGCAGTTCAACCTTTACGGTGTGGCTTGCTCCGTGGAAACTCCTACGTGCCCTGATATTGCATTCTGCAACTGCTTTCCCGGTGGCACGATCAAAGGAAATGTGATCGCGGATAATAGGAACGTGTCGGCGAGTTATTCGCTCGAGAAAGGCTTTCCCGGCAACTTCATAGTCAGCTCTTATGATAGCGTGGGCTTCGTCGACTACGCTCGTGGTAATTGGCAACTTGCAGCCGGCAGCAAATATCGAGGAAAGGCCACCGACGGCAAAGATCCGGGAGTAGACTTTGCCGCCCTTGACGCGTCAGGAGCGAGGTTCGCAAAGGACGGATCAGTAACAGGCGGCAAGTGAATTCTATTTCGGCGGCCGCGCGCGCGAATTGATATGTACCCAACTAGCATTTTTGAAAAGTTGCGCTATTCGCTGCCGTGGCTGCTGCGTTATCCCGCGTGGCGCGCGCGCGAGTGGTCCAGTCGCGCGGCGGACTCAAAAGCTCCCAATCATTTGATCTTTCTGGTTGCCAATCACTTCGAGCCACCGATGGGCGCCCAGGGTCTGCCGCAACTCGAAAAGTGGTGCCGGCTGGCCCGGGCGACGGGCAATGCGATTCGCGATCACGACGGCACACCGTTTCGACATACGAACTTCTTTCCCGCCGAGCAGTACAACTGTGCGTTGCTGGCAATGATGGCCGGATTACAGGACGAAGGGTTTGGCGAGGTCGAGGTCCATCTTCATCACGGCATCGAGCAACCGGACACTGCCGAAAACACGAGGCGAATGCTTCTCGAATTTCGCGACCTGCTCGCGGAAGAACACCGGTGCCTATCGCGCGAGAATGTCGCGTCCGCTCCAATGTACGCCTTTGTCCATGGCAACTGGGCGTTGGCAAATTCCGCCGGCGGGAAGTTCTGCGGTGTCGACTCTGAAATGCAGATCCTTGCCGACACAGGATGCTATGCGGACTTCACTTTGCCATCGGCGCCCGATCGTTCGCAGGTACCGCGCATCAATGCTATTTATCAATGCGGCCATCCACTAACGCAGGCACGGCCGCACCGTTCTGGTCCCGGGCTCAAGGTGGGCGACAAGCCGGCGTTGCCGATAATGTTTACCGGACCGCTGGTCTTTGATTGGACCAGGCGTGTGCGTGGTCTTCCGGTGCCGCGAATTGACGAGGGAGCGCTGGCCCAGAATTATCCTTTGAGCCTACACCGCCTGGATCGCTGGCGCAGCGCGCACATCAGCGTGGCCGGAAGACCCGAATGGACATTTGTAAAGCTGTACTCGCACGGCTTTTTCGAATGGGACCAGGACGCGATGATTGGGGAACAGATGAAAAGATTCATGGGCGAGGTCCTGGAGTTTGGCGATCGCACCGGTCAGTTCAAAATTCATTTTGCAAGTGCGCGGGAAGCATTTAACATGGTGATGGCTGCGCTCGATGGGAATGATGGGAACCCGGGAGCTTATCGTGATTATCGCTTGCGCCAGATAATGAAGGAGTCAAGCGAACCTTCTGTAGCAGTCGCGCAGTTTGAAGAAGTCCGCGCCCGCTGATCATGATACGAACAACAGATTATCAACCCGCTACCAACGGAGTCGACGCGGCGTTTGACCAGTTGACCGCTGATCGCCTGTTGGTTGAGCTTGAAACGGAAGGCATCGTCGTATTGCCGACCTTGCTTTCCGAGGATCAGCTCCGCGGGATGCAGCGTGCCTTCGAAGCGAGGTTACAACGCCTGCGCTGGAACAACTTCGACGGCTATCATAAGACAGAACTATACCGGCACATGGTCGAAGACGTTCTGCTGCTGGATCAGGGCTTCGTCGATCTTGCCCTTCATCCGTTAGTAAAGCGAATTCTAAGTCGCTATCTCGGAGACACGTATGAATTGACCGAGGCGAAAGGTTGGAAATCGCTGCCCACTAAAAGGGATTTTCATGGCTGGCATGGGGATGCATGGTACGACCAGGAAACTGTTCACGACATTCCCCGGGAAGTTAAGCTGGCCTTTTATCTTACGGATGTGCGGAGTGGAGCCTTCAACTACGTCCGCGGCAGCCACCGCCAGCAGCATCCCAGGCCTGTGCGCAATCCTGAGGTCGAGCACGTGCCCGCGTCGCAGATTCTCGAGCTCGCGGGCGCGGCCGGCACTGCATTTTTGTTCGACACCTCGGGCATTCACCGCCAGGGTGTGCCGATGCTGGAACCGCGGCGCGCTATCTTTTACAACTACCACGACCCGTCGGTGCCTCTGCAAAAAGAAGATGTGGATTACTATCGGTATCATCCAATTCTTTTGAACGCGGCTTTTCTCGGAAACCTGACGAGTGAAGACGAGCGCATACTTGGCTTCGGTGATAAAAAGAATTTTGTACCTGCCTTTGAGCGGCGCACTGCCCCTTCGGTTCTTTATGATGTTTTCGGCGCGGCTTTCAATTTTCAACTGCGGCTGAGCGACTGGCGGGAAAGAGTAGCCGCAAAACTGAGGCGCGTTTTTGGGCGGAGTTAAGATCAAGATTGGCTTGATGAAAGGGCTAACGGCCCGAAGGATACACGCTTGGGAGACTCTATGCCGGCGGTAATGTCCGTCTTTGGAGTCGAGCCCTTCCGCATCGGAGGCACCGAAACCTTCGCTCGTGAGCTGTCTTCGCAATTAGCCCAGCAGGGTTGGCACAGCGTACTCTGTTTCCAGAGTGAACCGCCTGAAGATGTCCTTCGCTTCCTGAAACAAGACAACGTAACGCTCGAACTCCTGCCGAATTCCCCCTACCTCAGTTGGAGAGCCGCCAAAGACTTCGTCCGCGTCGTTCGCCGTTACCGGCCCGAGATTGTTCACCTTCACTTCACAGGATTCCTGGGATTGTATCCGTGGCTGGCGCGGTTCAACTCAGTCAAGCAAGTCTTTTTCACCGATCATACTTCCAGGCCCGGAGGATATGTTGCCGAGCGGGCTCCTTTCTGGAAGCGAATAATTGCACGCGCGATCAACCAACCGCTCACGAGGGTGATTTGCGTGAGCCGCTATGGCCATCATTGCTTGACGGCCCTTGATCTGTTCCCCAGCAACCGCTGTGAACTTGTTTACAACGGCGTGGACCTCTCGCGCGTGCAGCCTGATGCTGAGCGCGCGGCTGAATTTCGCCGTCGATACTCGATTCCGAATGATCGCACGGTCGTGCTCCAGGTAAGTTGGATCATACCCGAGAAGGGAATTCCTGATTTGCTAAAGGCCGCGAGGCTGGTGATCTCCCGAAATCGTGACGTCCAGTTTGTCTTTGTTGGGGAAGGCGCTTATCGGCAGCAGTACATGAAGGAAGCGGAAGCGATGGGACTCGGTGGCCACGTAACCTGGACCGGGTTGGTAGAAGATCCTTTCGGCGAAGGTGTCTATGACGTCGCCGACATTATTTGCCAGGCCTCTAATTGGGAGGAAGTCTTCGGCTGGATGATCGCTGAGGGAATGGCTTACGCCAAGCCGGTGGTGGGAACAAGAGTGGGTGGCATACCTGAGCTGGTGGCGGACCAGGAATCAGGCTTCGTCGTGGAGCGAGGCGATGCCGGCGCGATAGCGGAACGTATTCTTAAGCTTGCAGCCAATCCTGAATTGCGCGCGCGAATGGGCCGCACAGGCTCCGAGTTGGTCGCAACGCATTTTGATCTGCGAGCCAACGTCGCGAAATTGATCGACTTGTATGCAATCGGTGAGAAGCGGCACGTCTAACCATTAAGCACAGACCAGTATGCGTGAGTCGAAATGATTTGCGGCGACGACTGAAAGCCCTTGGCGAATCTTTGTCAAATCAAGTCAGAGCGCGAGTGATTCTATCTGTACTCTGCAGCTCTGGGTCAAAGCATCGTAGCAGCGCAGCACAATCTCAAGATCCCTTCTTCCATCTTCAGGCGGTGTGCTTGGCTGGCGCTCTTCCGCGACGGCGGCAACGAACTCTCTGATTTCACCCAGGTATCCTGACCCTTCCCTTTCCGGCAAAGGAATTCGCACGCGTCCGAATCGGGGTCGCATCAACTTCTCCTGAAGCCAGTACGGTCGCACAAAGGATAGCAAACGAGGAACCAGCGGAGGCTCCACCGGGTACAGATCTAGGAATGACGCTCCGGGCCAAAGATGGATGGTTCCTTTTTCACCTGCAACGACTATGTCCGGAAGATGTCCGCGCAGTGAAGCCCAACTAAGAAACATGTGCGCCTCCCAGCCAGCCTCGCTCGAGAACAAAACCTGAACGCTGTCTTCTCCGCAAATCTTCGTATCGATCTGCATTGCTTTGGAGGCAACCGCAGAGTCAGGCTCTCCGAGCAAAAGACGTAACGCACGGACATAGTGCACTCCCATATCCATCAGCACGCCGCCTCCCATTCGTTCCGCCTGCGCGGCCCAGCCACGCGGGCGACGGACCCCGGCCGCATGTCCGAAGAAGTACAAAGGCTCACCCACGTCTCCGGAAACGATCCGCTTAAAGGCCTCGCGAATAGCAGGACGAAAGTGCATGTCTTCGGCGACCATGAGAATCGTGCCGGCATGCTTAGCCGCAAGAATCATCGCGTCAGCATCCGCAAGATTGATGGCGATTGGTTTTTCCACTAACACGTGCTTACGTGCTGCGGCCATCATCTCCGCCGCTGGTCGGTGCAGATCGTGAGGCAAAGCAAGTATCAGGGCCTGGACCCGCGGATCTGCTACGGCCCGCTCGAGCCCGAGAAAAAAATCTTCGGCTTTCACGGCCTTGGCCAGTCGTGCAGTCCGGTCCGGATTCTGGCCGCACACAAACAAGCTCGTTGCGGGACTCGCTTGACGAAGCAGGTTGCAGTGAAATGAACCCCAACCAGTGCCGACGACGCACACGCCAATTCTCTTTTTGACAATGCGAGGAGTTGGAGGCGGGCGCAAAAAGCGTTTCTGATCTAAAACTCCGTATTTGTTGATACGAGCGATCTCTTCCTCCGTAGCGCCGGCTTCTTCATATGTGTTCTGCCCAATATTGGCGGGCGGCGGGGGTTTCAGTTTGTAGACACTCTTTTTCAGCAGATCTAAGGTGCCGGACTTTGCCAGCACCGATCGAACAACTTTCTGAATCGCGATGAAACGCGTTGGACCACCGGAAACGTCTGCGAAAAGCAAAGGTCTTTCACCCTTCAAGTCCGGATGAGAACGGGATTCCAAAACCCTCGCTACGTAGATCTTGCGGTCACCGGAATCAAGCCCAGATTCAACTTCGCAAAACAGAGTTCGGAGCGCCCCTTCGATGAAAGGAATGCCGTGCTCATCTTCACGCAGGACCAAACCCACAATTTCCGCTCGGTTTGGCTCACGACGGCGCACTCTCATCAGGCGAACGATCTGCTCGCGGCTTGAAGCGGGCATGACATTGATCGCAAAGCGAGACGTGCGGCTGATCGCCGGTTCAATGCTGTAAGTGCGATTGGGATTAACCACCACACGCGGCGGCGACAAAGTAATCTGGGCAAAAGTGGCTGAGACCCAAACGGCAGTCTCATCATCGCCCCGCGCGCTGACGATGCCGCAAATGCCTTGCACTCGCGTGTCCCAGATTGTTCTGCCCGGCCAGTGCATTTCTATTCTATAGATCGGACAACAGCAGTTGGCGCAAATGAGATTTGCGAGACTCGATCTCGCATTGCAGAATGTCTGCTATGAAAAGTGTGTTGTCCTCGACGGGGACAGTTTGGCGCACGCGACAGGCGGTCGAGGCCAGGGCGCCGTTCAGAAACAAATACCCTTTTGGACCCGGATACAACTCCAGCGCGGAACACTTGTCTCGATCCCGGCCGGAGACCGATCCGCAGGCGAGCGCGATCTCCTTTTGCGTCTGGTTCAGGACAATCAGACTGAATTGACCGACCTCTTCCAAGAGAGAGTGTGTGTAAGCAGTTTTCAAGATGGACACCCAAAGTGAGGTGGGATGGTGAGCCACCTCCGAGAAAAAAGAAACGGTCATCGCGTTTGACCGGTTGCCAGCCTTGATCACAACAAGGCCCACGATGCTCTCGACTACGGAACCGGTAATGTAGGGACTGATCAAGCTGTTAGATCAATGTCGACGCGCACAGTTTTGTAAATAAGTAGTGATGATCAGGAACTTTATCAGTAGCTTGAGTTTGTTACAACAGACTTGATGGCGGGCTTTTTCTAAACGACTAGTTCCTGGCGGTCTATGGCTCGCTCAACGCGTCTTTCGCTGAACCTCATCAATTGATTACCGAAGCACAGATACTCCTTTGGGAAGAACGTCTCTTCAGCTCGCTCGTCTTGCCTGGGCCCTTGCGGAAAATCATAACGTCCGAAGCCACTTGGAATGTTGCCAACCAACCTTCGAATTAGCCTGTCGTCCACCGCTGAACTTAAACGCCCGGGCTTATCGTCACACCCCTCGTAAAGTTGCGCCGCCGGCACGAATATTTCAGCCAATCCCCCTTTTTCTGGCGAAAATTCGAATATTTCCGTTGACAAACGTTGGCCAACTTCGTTTATACTAAGAATGCGCTTTCGAGGCGCAAGGTTCTTTCTAAAGACTTAGCGATTGCACCGATAAAGGCAAACCTGCTGCGAAGCAGGGGCGCAAAGCCGTGAGTCTCAGGGCGGAGTTTTTTTGGCCTGTTTGAGATTGTCTGGTTGCCGAAAGCGATCGGAGAGAAAGCAGTCGAGATCTTTGCGATGTAAGTCGTGAAGGTTTGTGGCTACATTCGACCCATCATGGCAACGTTTATCGGTGGGTCTCCTCATCCTTCCCGTTCGCCTTTTTTAAATATCGTCAACCCGCGCGTACTTTTGCACCCCAGGTGGTTAGGCACTACGCACACACAGTGGCCTGGCCCCAGGCATCTTGCCGCGTATGTTTTCTTTGGCCAGTTAGAGTTTTCTTTCAAAAAGGTTTCGTTTGGACATCTAGCAATGGACGCTGACCTTAACCGACAAACGGCACCCCCGCAGCGATGCGGGTTCGCAAAGCGAGGAGTCTCAGGGAACTGAGATCGTCCGGCTACCGAAGTGAGGAAAAATGTTTTCATCTGGTTCCCTGGGACGTTTATTCAAGCAGTTTTTATTTTCA
>JBGQJU010000009.1:0-73978 GCA_041499185.1 Pyrinomonadaceae bacterium
CTTGTGACTCCACCCAGCGAAGATACAGCCATGGCCGCGAGCATGCGACGTCGTGTCAATTTGTGTGGTTTCTTCATTTTCCCTCTCCTTCAAGAGTAAGCCGATTATAAGCCGCCGAACGGTTGAGTTGACGCGGCGGCGCGAATTCAATCAAGCATCGCCGGACGAATCTAGTTGAGAAACACGCTCCCGCCGCTCGCGTCCAACGATTTGTTATGCGTCGCATTGCAAGGAGCAAATCCAGCGACGAACGGCAGACGTTCTGCGTGACGAGCCTAACCGGAATATGTGCTCCGAGTCTTCGTTGCGTTTCACTTCCAAGCCCTTCAACGAGTAAGCGGCAAAACCGGATTTCTTGACCGTGATTTCGTAAGTCCCGACGGGCAGGACAATTTCAAAATAGCCCCAACGGTTTGGTTTTACCGGATGAGTGACATCCGAACCCAAAACGGTAACCGATGCGCCGCGTATTGGTTTCCCTTTTGTGTCCATGATGACACCGCGAAATGTACCATAGCCGCCTTGAACGGTCAGAGAACTGTGGGCTAGCGATGACAAGCCCAACAAAAGAACTAATAGGAGAGTAAGAATAAGACGCATAACGGTGGAGTTAACCGGGCGGCGGTCAACCACGAAAGCATCCGAGTCTTGCGAACACCAGGCCCGCTGACTCCGCTCCGGTTCAACGACTTGTTATCGCGTCTCGGATTGTAACGCGCTACCAGTTTTTCGTTAACAACGCGCAAGCGCGCCCTTGCGATTGCAATCAACGTCCGAGATTAGAGTGTCCCGTTGTCAGATAAGCGCGGTGTGCCCTGACACCGAGCATGCTTCGGAATCTTTCTATCTATTTGTTGTCAAAAAGCGAAAGCGATAACATCCTAAGTATCTATCAAAACCGCACCATAATACTCCCAAATGCGGTAATATGCAGCACATGGCTGAGAAGAAGCTTGTCGACCAAGTGCGCGATGTGGCTCGGCTGCGACACCTCAGTCTGCGCACCGAGGAGGCCTACTGGAATTGGATCAAGCGCTTCATTCTCTTTCACCGCAAACGCCATCCTCGGGAGATGAGTGCGGAAGAGATCAGCGAGTTTCTGACTCATCTGGCAGTCGAGGGACGAGTCGCAGCTTCCACTCAGAACCAGGCCCTTAATGCCCTAATTTTCCTCTATCGTCAAGTGCTAAAGCTCGAGTTGCCCCGGCTTGAAGGTGTCGTGCGGGCGCCCCAGAAGCGCCGGCTGCCGGTGGTCTTGACTCGCGAAGAAACCGAGGCGGTCATGTCGCACCTGAGTCACACGAATCGTCTGATTGCCAGTTTGCTCTACGGCTCGGGCCTGCGTTTGATGGAAGCGATACGACTGCGGGTCAAGGATGTTGACTTTGCGCGCGGCGAAATCATCGTGCGTGACGGCAAAGGCGAGCAGGACAGGATGACTATGCTGCCAAAATCAGTGCGTGCCACCTTAGAAGCGCATCTGGATGGTGTGAAGCGTTTGCACGAGCAAGATGTGAAGGCGGGTTACGGGGAGGTTTATCTGCCTTACGCGCTCGAACGGAAGTACAAAAATGCCAGGCGCGAGTTTCGCTGGCAGTACGTATTTCCCGACCGCAAGCTCTCGAATGATCCGCGCACGGGAAAGCGGCGGCGCCATCATGTTTTAGAACAAAACGTGCAGCGGGCCGTGAAGAAAGCCGTGATGGAAGCAGGCATCAACAAGAACGCCACCTGCCACTCCTTTCGGCATAGCTTTGCGACGCATGTGCTGGAAGCGGGTTATGACATTCGCACAGTACAAGAACTGCTGGGGCACAAAGACGTGCGCACGACGATGATCTATACGCATGTCCTCAACAGGGGAGGCCGTGGCGTGCGGAGTCCGCTGGATCAGTGAGAGCGGCAAAGGGCAAAGAGCAAAGGGCAAAGGGCAACGTGATGAGTGCTGAGTACTGAGTGCTGAGTGCGGGGTGCTGAGTGCTGAGTGCTAAGTGTCTAATCCGATGCCACTGACAAAGCGGGCTCCGGAGTCGATTCTGCTGCGGCCGCTTCTGCTCGGGCATCAAGCTCGGCTTGCGCCGCGGTGGCTTCCAACGCTGCCTGGGCGGCGGCGAGTCGCGCGACGGGAACGCGATAAGGCGAGCAGCTTACGTAGTCCAGACCGATCTCGTTGCAGAAAGCGATTGAACGCGGATCGCCGCCATGCTCGCCGCAGATGCCGATCTTGAGATCGGGTTTCACGCTGCGGCCGCGTTCGGTGCCGAGGCGCACCAACTGGCCGACGCCGTCATGATCGAGCACCTGAAAAGGATCGTCGGGCACGATCTTGTTCTGGATGTAGGTTGGCAGAAATCGGCTCGAATCGTCGCGGCTTAGGCCAAACGTTGTTTGAGTCAGATCGTTAGTACCGAAGGAGAAGAAATCCGCGTGCGCCGCGATTTGGTCCGCCATCAGAGCCGCGCGCGGCAACTCAATCATCGTGCCCACGTGATACTCGATTGTCATACCGTGTTCGCCTATCACCTGGCGCGCGACTTCATGAATCAGCTCGCCTTGTTGACGCAGCTCTTCGCTCAGCGAAACCAGCGGCACCATGATCTCCAGCGCTACCTTTTTCTTTTCGCCTTGCGTCTCGCACGCCGCTTCGAAAATCGCCCGGCACTGCATGCGCGTGACCTCTGGAAACAGCAGACCCAAACGGCAACCGCGGAATCCCAGCATCGGGTTTGCTTCGCGCATCCGGATGACCTGGCGGAGCAGCGTGCGCTTTTCATCGATCTCATCCAACAACTTGTCCATGTTGGCCAGCGTGCTCGCGCCGCGCACCGCCATCTTCAACTCCGCCAGCTCGCTGAGCAGATCGTCGACGCTGGGCAGAAACTCGTGCAGTGGCGGATCGAGCAGACGAATAGTCACCGGCAGCCCCGCCATCTCGCGAAAGATGCCGACGAAGTCAGCGCGTTGCAGCGGCAATAGTTTTTCCAGCGCTTTCTCGCGCGCGCCGACGCCGTCCGCCAAAATCATTTCACGCATTGCCGCCAGCCGTTTCTCACCAAAGAACATGTGCTCAGTGCGACAGAGTCCAATACCTTCAGCGCCAAAGCCGCGCGCCACTTTGGCATCGCGCGGAGTGTCGGCGTTGGCGCGCACACGCAGTCGTCGAAATTTATCGGCCCAGCTCATCAACTCGTAAAAATCCGGACCAAGGTTGGGCCGGACGGTCGGCACTTGACCGAGAAATACACGGCCGGTGGATCCGTCTACCGTGATCCATTCCCCTTTCGTGACTACTGCGCCATCGACACTGAACTGCTGCTGGCTGTAATCGATGTTTAGCGCGTTCGCGCCGCTGACGCAGGTCTTGCCCATGCCGCGGGCCACAACGGCCGCGTGACTGGTCATCCCACCACGCGCGGTCACGATTGCTTCGGCGGCTACCATGCCGTGAAAATCATCGGGACTGGTTTCCTGTCGCACGAGCACGACCTTGGCCCCTTCGCGCGCCAGCTCTTCCGCTTCATCGGGACTGAACACGACCTGGCCTTGCGCGGCGCCCGGACTGGCCGGCAATCCGGTCGCAAGAACGGTGGCATCCGCTTTTGGATCGACCGTCGGGTGCAACAGTTGATCAAGCTGTTCGGGCGTGACGCGACGGACTGCAGTGGCGCGATCGATCAATTTCTCGGAAGCCATATCGACGGCGATGCGCACGGCGGCGGCTCCGGTCCGTTTGCCGGTGCGCGTCTGCAGCATCCAGAGCTTGCCGCGCTCGATCGTGAACTCGACGTCCTGCATGTCTTTGTAGTGCTGCTCGAGCAAGTGCGCGATCGAGGCAAACTCTTTGTAGACTTCCGGCAGTTCTTTCTTGAGTTGAGTGATCGGATTAGGTGTGCGAGTGCCGGCGACGACGTCTTCGCCCTGGGCGTTCAGCAGATACTCGCCATACAACTTCTTCTCGCCGGTCGAAGGGTTGCGCGTGAAAGCGACGCCGGTGCCGCTGCCTGTGCCCATGTTGCCAAACACCATCGCCTGCACGTTGACCGCGGTGCCTAAGCTGTCCGGAATGCGATTCACGCGGCGATAATCGACTGCGCGCCGGCCCATCCACGAATTGAAGACGGCGGCTACAGCGACGCGCAGTTGTTCGTAAGGGTCTTCGGGAATGGCGTGCTGCTCGGCGACGATGATCTGTTTCTCGGCCTTGATGATTTCGCGCAGGTCGTCGGCTTTCAAATCTGTGTCGCGTCCGCCGGTGGTTTGGGCCTTGAACCGATCCATGACGCGCTCAAACTTTGCGTGCGCTACGCCCATCACGATCTCGCCAAACAACGAAGCGAAGCGACGATAAGCGTCAAGCGCGAAACGCAAATCTCCGGTCTGCGCCGCGAGACCTTGAACAGTTTCTTCGTTGAGACCGAGGTTCAGCACCGTGTCCATCATGCCGGGCATCGAGAACGCTGCGCCCGACCGCACTGAAACCAATAAAGGATTCTCATGATCGCCGAAATGTTTTCCGACTTTGGCCTCGATCTCTTTCAGACCTTCCTGGACTTGCTCCCACATTCCTTCGGGAAAGTTTTTGTCGTTATCGAAATAGGCATTGCAGGCTTCGGTGGTGACAATCAAACCCGGCGGCACCGGCAAGCCGGCGCGCGTCATTTCGCACAGGCCCGCGCCCTTGCCTCCCAGCAGAGATTTGTCGTCTCCACGACCCTCTTCAAACAGGTAGACCCACTTATGAGCGCTCTTCTTAGTCACGGTCATTCACCTCGGGGAAATCATCGTCGGGCATTTTGGCTTAGATAATACACCCAGAATTGCGGAAAATCGCGCGTTAGACGCGACGTGTTCGGTGCAACGTATGTGCCGCTCCGAATTTAACTCACTTTTTCTCACTTTTAGTGAATTAAGAAACCCGGTTGGGAAGTTTAAGACGCTGATGAAGCAGGAAAGAATACGATCCTTCACGGACTCGGGTTCCCATACTTGAGTCTGACAACTTTCGCTTTGCCGAAGCGGTAGAGCGTGACCAAGTACAAATTGTCATACTCGGTCTCGGGAATCACGGGAACGCTTCCGCCGCCCAGCGCGGCAATGACCTCTGGAATATTGTTGGTATGTCCAACGACAAGGACCACCGCGCCGGCATGCTGCGATGTTATCTGTCTGACGAGTTCTTTTGTGTTCTTTGCGTCGACCAGATTGGTTTGCAGTCCTAGACGATCCGCAAGCGGCTTGGCGGTCTGTTGCGTGCGCTGGACTTGAGTTGCATAGATCGCTGTGATGCCGGCGTTGCCGAGAACGTGGATCAACTCCTGCGCGCGCGCCTGGCCGGCTGGGGTCAAAAGCGCGTCCGCATTGTTTGGATCGATCACCTTTTCGCCGTGGCGCACGAGAATGACGGTCGTAATCGGGCGCGAGAAAGTAGCGAAATAAGCAAAGACGACAACCGCGCCGAGGATGGCAAAGAGCATGGAAAAGACGACGATGGTACGGATTCTCGTCCGCGGTTCGGGAGTTTCGTCCATTGTGATTGGCCTCCGGATTTCTTAACGACTGCGACCGGTATTGCGATGGCCGGGTACGATACCACCCGCGCGGAATTATTTGTAGGGGCGGACCTGCGTGTCCGCCCTCGCTCAATCCCAGGCCATCGTTCGTTACCACCAGGGCGGACACGCAGGTCCGCCCCTACAATCAACCAGCAAAGTGCAAACGAGATCCGATGATGGTAGTCTATTATTTCAAGCAGAGGCATATTCCTACTGGCTAATCACGGCAAGCGGTGAGGAACACTGTCTCTTATTCAACGCGAGGTAATCAGACCTTGAGTCAGCAGCAAGACGGAAACGACCTATCAGAAGTAATTGCCGAGAACTTCGGCGCGAATGCGACTTATGTTGAAGGTCTGTTGAGTCGTTTTCGCAGCAACCCCGATCTGGTTGACGAGTCGTGGCGTGCTTATTTCACTGAATTGTTAGGCGAAGCAGCGGTAACTCCGCAAGCGGAAACTTCCGAGAACGGTCGAAGGGCTACAGCCGCCGCCATCGCACCGGAAACGACGCCTCCAGTGGCCACCAAAACCGGCGCTGCTGCTGCCCCAGAACGCAAACCAGCTCCCGCAGTTGTCACCGAAGAGGCTCGCGGCGAAGCGATTCCCATACGCGGCGGCGCGCGCAAGATTGTCGAGAACATGGAGGCCAGCCTCTCTGTTCCTACCGCAACGTCGCAGCGACGCATTCCGGTAAAACTCCTCGACGAGAACCGCCGAATCATCAACAAGCACCTCGAGGAGAACGATGGCGGCAAAGCTTCGTACACGCATCTGATCGCCTGGGCCATCCTGCGCGCGCTCTCCGAGTTTCCGCAGCTCAACGACGGTTTTGATCTAGTCAACGACGAGCCGGTGCGGCTGCGTCGCGAGGACGTGAATCTCGGGGTCGCAATAGATCTCGCCAAGAAAGACGGCACGCGCACGCTGCTGGTGCCCAACATCAAGAACGCGAGCAAGCGGCGCTTTGTGGAATTCCTCGCGGCCTACGACGACGTGGTGAAGCGTGCGCGCGAGGGAAAACTACAAGTTGCGGATTTTCAAAACACAACGATCTCACTGACTAATCCCGGAACGATCGGCACAGTCGCGTCGACACCGCGTTTGATGGCCGGCCAGTCGGTGATCATTGCGACCGGAGCGATCGAATATCCCGCGGAGTATCAGGCAATGGCGCCTGTGGCGCTTTCGCAACTGGGTATCAGTAAAGCGATAACTGTAAGCAGCACCTACGATCACCGCATCATTCAAGGCGCTGAGTCGGGCGCATTCCTCGCGCGCGTGCACGAGTTGCTGGTGGGCCGGCATAAGTTTTACGACGAGATCTTCGCGGACCTGGGCATTCCTTATCCGCCCTTGCGCTGGAACGTCGATCGCAATCCATTCTTCCTGGGCGAAGATCGGACACATGAACAGACCGTGAGACAGGCGCGCGTAATGGAATTGATAAACGCCTATCGCGTGCGTGGGCACTTGATCGCCGATATCGATCCGCTGCATGCGATGCCCCTGCTCTATCATCCTGAGCTGGATATCGAAACCTATGGCCTGACGATCTGGGACCTCGACCGTTTGTTTATTACCGGGGGTTTGGGCGGCACGGAGAGCGCGACACTGCGCGAGATTCTCGACATTCTGCAGCGCGCCTACTGTGGGAAAGTCGGCATTGAGTACCGTCACATCCAGAGCAAGGAAGAGAAACTGTGGATCCGCGAGCGGATCCGGCGGCAGTTTGTTGATCCTGAAGCGATTCCCGTGGAGATCAAAAACCAACTGCTGTGGAAACTGATCTCCGCCGAACAGTTCGAGCGCTTTCTGCACACAAAGTATCTGGGCCAGAAGCGTTTTTCGCTCGAAGGCTGCGAGACGATTATTCCGCTCCTGGATCAATTGATCGAACGCGGGGCCGAGCGGGGAGTCGAAGAAATCATTTTCGGTATGGCCCACCGTGGGCGCTTGAACGTGCTCGCGAACGTGATCGGAAAATTCTGCGAACGAATCTTCGCGGCGTTTGAAGGCTCGGTCCATCCAGCATTTCCCGCCGATGAAGGTGACGTGAAATATCATCAGGGCGCCGTGGGCGAACGCGAGACAGCAAGCGGCCACAAAGTGAGATTGACGCTGTCGCCCAACCCCAGTCACCTCGAAGCAGTCGATCCGGTGGTCGAAGGCATGGCACGCGGGCGGCAAGATCGTATGCGCGACGAGCTGGCAATCTCTCGCGAGGAAGTTATCGATCGCGTTCTGCCGGTGCTGTTGCACGGCGATGCGGCGTTTGCAGGGCAGGGTGTGGTGATGGAGACGCTGAACCTCGCGGCCTTGAAAGGCTATCGCACCGGCGGCACGATTCACATCATCATCAACAACCAGATCGGCTTCACCACTTCACCGGAAGCCGGGCGCTCGACGATCTATTCAACCGACGTCGCGCGCATGACGCAGCTTCCTATTTTCCACATCAACGGCGACGATCCGGAAGCAGCTTATCGCGCGTTGCAAATCGCTCTGGACTATCGGCAGGAGTTCAACAAAGACGTGGTGCTGGACGTTGTCGGCTTCCGCAAGCTGGGCCACAACGAAACCGACGAGCCCAGTTACACCCAGCCGCTGATGTACGCGCGCGTGAAAGCGCATCCGGGAGTGCGTTCGATCTATGCAAAGCGATTGATGAAAGAAGGCGTGCTGGACGAAGCCGAGTTTAATGAAATGCTCGCGGAGCGAGGGCGGCGTTTGGAAGGTTCGCTGGCGCAGGCGCAAGAATTGGTCGCGCAAAAGCAGCCAATGAGGGACGTGCCAACGCCGGTCGAAGAACTCGACGGCTCAGAAATTGTCGAGACGGGAGTCAGCGAAGAAGTTATCCGTGAGATCGCGCACAAGATCGCCGTCGTGCCCGACGGATTCAACATCAATCCGAAAATGGTGGGCCAGCTTGCGCGCCGCGCGAAAATGGGCGAAGGCGCGCTGCCAATCGATTGGGCTTTTGCAGAAAGCGTCGCTTTTGGCGCGCTTGTACTCGAGGGCACGCGGGTTCGTTTAAGCGGACAGGATTCCGGTCGCGGCACGTTCAGTCAGCGCCACGCAGTTTTGTACGACACGCAAACCGGCAAACCCTGGGCGCCGCTTTCCGAATTGCGTTCGGAAGAATATCCCGCGGCGCGCTTTGATGTATTCGACAGTTCGCTTTCGGAAGAAGGCGTGCTCGGTTTTGAATATGGCTACACGGTGGTCGCACAGGACGCGCTCGTGTTGTGGGAAGCGCAGTTTGGAGATTTTGGTAATGGAGCGCAGACAATCATCGATCAATACATCGCCGCGTCGGAAGATAAGTGGAAACAGACCTCGCGCTTGACGATGCTTTTGCCGCATGGCTACGAAGGCCAGGGACCGGAACATTCGAGCGCGCGGCTCGAACGTTACCTGCAACTCTGCGCCGAGAACAATCTGCAAGTCTGTTACCCTTCGACGCCAGCGCAATATTTTCATCTGCTGCGCCGTCAGCCGAGACCGGGTTTCGAACGGCCATTGGTTGTGATGACGCCGAAGAGTCTATTGCGATTGCCGGCCGCGTCTTCAACTCTGGATCAGTTTACGAGTGGTGGCTTCCAACCGTTAATCGACGATGTTGAGATTACCGATCGCGATCGCGTCCAGCGCATTGTTCTATGCAGCGGCAAAGTCTACTACGATCTGATCGCGGCAAGGGGCAGTAGCCCGACCCGGGGTCCCCAGACGGGCAGCCCGGCTGGGGTGGGGGCGGTCAGGGAGGGCTCGGCCGGTGGCAGTAGCCCGACTGTGAAGGGCGTGGCTGGCAGTCCAATTAACTCGGCAGAACACCGCGTCGCCATCGTCCGCGTCGAGCAGTTCTATCCGTTTCCGCGAACAACACTCAACGCGCTTCTCGCCAGCTACAAGAACGCGAGTGAATTAGTCTGGGCCCAGGAAGAACCCCGCAACATGGGTGGTTGGACCTTCATGGAGCCGCGGCTCGAGCGTCTCCTCCCACGCTGCGAACGCCCGCGTTACGCCGGCCGCGCCGCATCTGCCAGTCCGGCTACCGGTTCCTACACGATTCACCAGTTAGAGCAGGCGAAGCTGGTTGAGAAAGCGCTGACGATCGCCTGAGGCAAACGAGAGTAGAGATCGTCATTGCATGACTCAGTCTTGCCACGCCACGACATCGAATCTGTTCGTTGTGCTAAAACAGCGTTTAGAAGCGCTTGAATCGGTTGACGCGCTACCCAGCGCTGGAAGGGCTGGTCTAGCTGGTCTAATAACCTTTCGGGAAAGCCGTCTGAAGACGGCTGGTGTTGATTAGGACCTCAAATGCTCGATGCCTTTGCCTCACAAAGTACTTGACACGGCAATTTCTTCGTGTATTATTTGTGCTGTAGTGCCGATCCAGTTAGCCCCAGCAGCACAAAAAGATCCGCCGCCCGCGTTGCACGAGCGGGCGATGGACAATTTGCGCTACATCCGCGAGACGATGGAGCGCGCGTCGTCGTTTACCGCGATTTCAGGTTGGGGAGAGGTGGCGATTGGGGTCAGCGCCCTGGCGGCGGCGCTGGTGGCATCGCAGCAAACAACAGTCAAAGCCTGGCTCACGGTTTGGATGGGTGAGGCGCTGATCTCGCTCTTGATTGCCGGGTGGTCGATGGATCGAAAGGCGCGCGCGGCGCAGATGCCGCTACTCTCCGGACCGGGGCGCAAAGTCGCTTTCAGTTTATCGCCGCCGCTGTTCGCGGGTGCGTTGCTGACCGCCGTCCTGTATCGCGCTCGTTTGATTGACTCGATCCCGGGCATGTGGCTGCTCTTATACGGCACGGGCGTGGTCACCGGCGGAATGTTTTCGGTGAGCATCGTTCCGGTGATGGGTTTGTGTTTCATGACGCTGGGAGCGGCGGCGCTGTTTGCACCGGCGTTTCTCGCGAATTGGTTTTTGGCTGCCGGATTCGGCATTCTGCATATTATATTCGGCGTGATCATCGCAAGGAGGTACGGTGGCTAAGTCAGCACTAAAACAAAAAACTCAGCGTAAGAACGAAGGGTCGTCAACTGGTCTGCGAGATGTTCGCGCAGCGAAAGCGACACACCCCGCGCAGTCTTTGGATCGTTTGATTCACGAGCGGCTGCGGCTCGGCATTGTCAGCGCGTTGGCGGCAAATGAAGCGCTGACCTTCAGCGATCTGAAAAACTTGATGCATATCACGGATGGGAACCTTAGCGTGCATGCGCGTAAGCTCGAAGACGCGGGGTACATCGTATGCAGCAAGTATTTCGACGGGCGCGTTCCCAAAACTGAATACAAGTTGACGGCGACCGGCCGCCGCGCATTGGAAAGCTATCTGAATCACATGGAGACACTGATTCAACAGATGCGCAAAGGTTAGCCTTCTCTTTTTTTGCCTTTTTACTTTGCACGGCAAAGGGCTTTGCTTTGATTGCTTCCCGATGGAGGCCTTACTGATGAACCCGAACGTGAATTTTGCAGCGCCGCTGGGCGCGATGGCATTTCTCGGCACGGGGTTTGTGCTCGTGGTGATTGGTCTCGCGCTCATCTACTCGCTGGCGGTGCGAAAGTTCGGTCTGGCAAGGATTGTCACAATCGCCATGTTGGTGATTGCCGCAGTCTACTTGTCGGCTATTCTGATCTTCTCATTCGCCAGCAGCGAGAAGGTGCTGGCCCGTGGTCAGGAGAAACACTTCTGCGAGATCGATTGTCACCTGGCGTATTCCATCACCGATGCCAAGCAGACCAAGACGATCGGAAACGCGCCCAATCAAGCGAACGCGAATGGCATGTTCACCGTGGTCACGATCAAGACTCGCTTCGATGAAACGACGATCGGCCCGAACCGAGGTAACGGACCACTTCATCCCAATAGTCGCGTGCTCACCGTCGTTGATGAGCAAGGACGAAAATATTCGCCGTCGCCCGCAGGTCAGAAGGCGCTGGAATTGTCTGGCGCCGCGGGCACGCCAATCACAACACCGCTCCGGCCGGGTGAGTCTTGCACGACTACGGTGGTCTTCGATCTGCCAACGGATGCGAAGAATCCAACTCTGCTCATTAATGAAGGCGAGTGGAACACCTACCTCTTGATCGGACACGAAAACAGTCCGCTGCACAAGAAGACAAGGTTTCAACTCGCAAACTGATCAGGGCGACGCCACAGAGGCACAGAGACGCGGAGCGATGCAGGTATTAGAAGCAGATCCTTGGCCAACTCGTGAAACTTCGTGACGCGTTGCGCGTGAAATGACCTGCCAGTTGGGGCGTAGAAGCTCACAGACCACGGCTGTGGCTAGCCACGTTGCCCGAAGTCGAAGAGGCTTTGAGAATCAGCGAAACAAAAATGTTCGAGTCATTTACCCATTTTCAATCACTCAATGGTGTTTCAAAAATAAGGAGTACATCCATGGTCAAGCGAATTGTGGCTATCGTGTTCATCTTCGTGTGCGCGTCGGTTGCCTGGGCGATTCTTGGCGGCACAATCTTCTCGCGCACCTACGACCTGAATGCGGTCTCGGAAAACCGTGTGGCCTCAACCTGGGGCACGCCGCAGAACCAGGCGCCCCCAGCCGCGTCGTTTCAGCAGGTCAACACGAAAAAGGAAGAGAGCACCGAGAACGGCAAGAAGATTGTGCGCAACGTAGAAGAGAAGATCGACGTTCCGCTGACGCTGGATAGCAGCCACATCGATGTCGCGCTCGACCTCGAGCACCGGCAGAAAGGGCTGCTTTGGTACAGCACTTACAAAGTCAATTTCGGCGGGGTCTACGCCTTTCACAATCCGTCAGACAAAGAACAGTCAGTGACTTTCACGCTCGACTTTCCGGCCTCGAAAGCCATCTACGACGACCTCATCTTCACGGTTGACGACCAGGCGGTGCCGGTAACGAACGAGAAAAACACCGTCAGCGGAGTGACGAAGGTAGCAGCCGGCAAGACCGTAACCTTGAAGGTCGGTTACCACTCGCAGGGATTGAACGAGTGGCGCTACAGCTTTGGCAGTAATGATGTGGCGCAGGTGCACGACTTCGCGCTCAACATGAAAACGAATTTCAAGGACATAGACTTTCCCGATAACACGGTTTCGCCTTCAGAAAAGCACGAGACCGCCAGCGGTTGGGACCTGAGCTGGTCATACAAGAACCTCGTCTCTGGTTATCAGATTGCGATGGTCATGCCTGAGAAGCTGCAGCCGGGGCCGCTCGCCGGAAAGATCAGTTTCTTCGCACCCGTCTCGCTCTTTTTCTTCTTCTTCCTGATGTTCATTATCACGACGATGCGCGGCATTGAGCTCCACCCGATGAACTACTTCTTCCTCGCCGCCGCGTTCTTCTCTTTCCACTTGCTGTTGGCCTATCTGGTGGACCATGTCTCGATCCACACGGCCTTTGCCGTCTCCTCCGTGGTCTCTGTCTTTCTGGTCGTAAGTTATTTGCGTCTGGTGATCGGGATGCAGTTTGCCAGCCGCGAGGCCGCCGTCGCGCAGTTCGTCTATCTTGTGATGTTCTCCTACGCGTTCTTCTTGAAAGGCTTCACTGGCCTGGCAATCACTATCGGCTCGGTCGTCACGTTGTTCGTCGTGATGCAGGTGACCGGGCGGATTCACTGGGCGGACAAGTTTGCTGTGAAGCCGGGCCAGCAGCCCACGAGCGAGCTAAGCTGATTGTTAATGAATCCCGAATTCAGACGTTAAGAAGATGAGCGCGCGCCTCTGTGCAGGTTCTGTGTTCTCCCTGTGTCTCCGTGGCTAGGGTTCTTGCGATTACTTCACCACTGAGACACAGAGTACAGAGAGGATGCGCAGAGACTTTCTGTCCAAACTTTCGCCCGAAATCCATCGTACAGCGAGTTGCGTTTAATAAACCGGCGCGCTGACAGTTCCGATGAAAGCCATTTTCTCTTTCTATTCCGACGCCTTGAAGATTGCCTTGCAATCGATCTTCGCCCACAAGCTGCGCGCGCTTCTGACGCTCCTTGGCATCATCATCGGCGTTTCTTCGGTCGTCGTTGTCGGCGCGGCGATTTCGGGGCTCAACACCTACGTAGTTGAAAAGGTAACGAAGCTGCTGGGCGCAAACCACTTCTTAATTGCGCGCATCGCCAGTCAGGGCCAGCTGTCGGAAGAAGACCTGGAACGAATGAACCATCGCAACAAGCGGCTAAAGTGGGAAGACGTCGAGTGGCTCCAGCAGTATTGCGAGACGTGCTCAGCCGTCGGCGCCCAATCCGGGCGGGGAACAAAGTTCGAACAGGACGGCAAGATTTTCTACGGTGGTATCATTTTTGGTGTGACGGCCAATATGGCCGAGATTGAAGACAAGAGCATCTCGGACGGCCGTTTCATTCAGCCCGAGGACGTCGAGCATGCACGGCTCGTGACCGTACTCGGCGCGGATATCAAGGACAAATTCTTTCCTGACTCAGACCCTATCGGCAAGGAGTTCAAAGTGGCGGGACTGCCCATGCGCGTCATCGGCGTCGAAGAGCGTCGCGGTCCAATCTTTGGCGAGCTGGTCGACAAACAGGTATATCTTCCGCTGACGACGTACGGGCGCCTGTTCGGCCGCAATCTCGATCTGGAAATCCACGGCAAAGGGCCGGCGCGCGAAACTTTCCAACTTACCATCGAAGACGCGCGGCGCGCGCTGCGTAATTACCATAAGCTTACGGGGAATGAAGAGGACGACTTTGGCATCATTAATACTGAGGCGCTTGGCAGTCAAATCGATCAATTCACGGGCGCTATTGCAGTCGTCGTCACGCCAATCACGCTAATCGCGTTAGTCGTCGGCGGCATCGTCGTCATGAACATCATGCTCGTATCGGTTACGGAGCGAACGTTCGAGATCGGATTGCGCAAAGCTCTCGGCGCCCGTCGCAAGCAGGTGCTGCTGCAATTCTTGATTGAATCGTCGTTGATGTGCGCGCTGGGCGGCCTGATTGGGTTGCTCGCGGCAGCGGGCATTTCGTGGCTGGTCACCGTCCTGACGCCGATCACGATGACGATCACGGTCGGCTACATTGCGCTGGCGCTCGGTGTTTCAACGGGAGTGGGCATGATCGCGGGCATCTATCCCGCATTCAAGGCGTCACGCCTGGATCCGATTATTGCTCTGACGCGTAACTGAGATGCGCGCGCTTGAACCTTGACGATAATGAACTTGCGATTTCCAAAATTTGTGCCGCGCGAGATGCTCTTAATGGCGCTCGACAGCATTCGCGCGCACAAATTCCGCAGCGCCCTCACGGTTCTCGGCATTGTCATCGGCGTCATGGTCGCTATTGTCGTTGCCTCGATCCTGACAGGAATGCGCGGCAACATTGTTAGGATCGTCGAGGAGTACGGCTCGACCAACATCTATGCATTTCACCTTACGACCGGCCCGCAGGTCGGCGAGCGCGACCAGAGCGAGCGCGCACGCAAGCCACTGACTCCCGAGGACGGCGAGACCATTCGCGCGCAGGCTTCGGCAGTCGAGGATGTGGCAACTCGCTCACCCAACGTAGGCTGCTACGGCTGCGGCTTTGACGATACAATCATCAACAACGGCAAGACCTATCGCCGCGGCAACACACAGGGCGTCAGCTCGAACTATGGAGAGATCACAAACGCCACCTTGCGCGAGGGTCGCTTTTTCTCTGAACAGGACGATCTCAATCATCGGAATGTAATGGTCATCGGAGTGAACGCCGCGCAGGCGCTCTTTCCCGAAAAGGACGCCGGCATCGCCGGCACGCGCGTGAAGATGGGCGGCTACAGTTGGGAGATCGTCGGCGTCCTGGCCAAGCGCAAAGCAACCTTCTTTGGCGAAAACGAAGAAGACAACGCCGTCTATATTCCTTTTCGTACCGGTTTGCAGGTCGCGCCCGCGCGCCACTATCTCGTGCTGGTCATGCGCGCGCGTCCCGAGCGGACGCAGGCGGCGATGAGCCAGATCGAAGAGATTTTGCGCAGACGCCGCGGCGTGAGGTTTTCCGAGCCTAACAATTTCGATGTTAAGACAGCCGACGCGTTCATCACGCAGTTCGATCAAATCTTTGGCATGATTGGCATCATCGCCATCGCAATCTCCAGCGTGGGATTGATGGTCGGCGGCATCGGCGTGATGAACATCATGCTGGTCTCGGTCACGGAAAGGACGCAAGAGATTGGCGTACGCAAAGCCATCGGCGCGCGACGCCGCGACATCGTGCATCAATTCTTGTTCGAAGCGATGGCGCTGACGCTGCTTGGCGGCGTCCTCGGCGTTCTGCTCTCAGTCGTCGCCAGTGAAATCGTTATGTTCTTCGTGCCTTCACTGCCGGCCTCAATCCCCGCGTGGGCGGTTACCTCCGGGCTTGCTGTCTCTGTCGGCGTTGGTCTTGTCTTCGGCGTCTGGCCCGCGCGCAAAGCCTCGCGCCTCGATCCGATTGAGTGCCTGCGCTACGAATAACGCGTCCGCCGAGCCAAAACTTGTCTATAATGCCAGGCAGACGGTTGATTCATGGCGCAGAACCAACAGCGCGATCTAGTCAAGGAATTTCTTACCTATATTCAGGTCGAGAAAGGGCTGGCGCGTCATACCCTCCAGAGTTACGGCCACGATCTGAAGCGGCTCGAAACCTTTGCCGGCAAATCAGGCAAATGTATTCAAGACTTAACGCGACCGGACCTACGAAAGTGGATTGCGAGTCTCTCGCGCGACGGTCTGGCGCCTTCGTCAGTCGCGCGTGCCGTGAGCGCTACGCGCGGCTTCTTTCGGTTTCTGATGCTCGACGGGCACCTCAAGCGTCCTCCCACCGAGGATCTCGACACGCCGCAGGGCTTCGCTCATCTGCCACGCTTTCTTACTGAAGACGAAATCGATCGCCTGCTGGCGGCGCCTGATATCGGGACGGAGGAAGGCATACGCGATCGCGCCATGCTTGAACTGATGTATGCGGCGGGGCTGCGCGTTTCCGAGCTTGTTTCATTGAGAGCGGCTGAGACGGATATTCACGCGGGCCTGGTTCTTTGTCACGGGAAAGGAAGCAAAGAGCGGCGTGTGCCCATAGGCAAGAGTGCAATTCACTGGTTGCAGCAGTACGCAACCGTAAAAGCGTCATACGGCAACGCGAATTTACCTTACCTGTTCACGCGCAGAGGGCGTCCATTGACAACGCACTTTGTCTGGGTCGCGATCAAACGTTACGCAGCCAAAGCAGGATTGAAAGACACTTCGCCTCATACGTTGCGTCACAGCTTTGCCACGCATCTTTTGCAGCGCGGGGCCGATTCGCGATCGGTGCAGGCGCTGTTGGGCCACAGCGACATCTCGACGACCCAGATCTACACGCACATTACCGATCGACATTTGCGCAACGCGTATGATCGCCACCATCCGCGCGCGCGCATGGCCACAGCCGGTGAGAAGAACAAAGACAAATAGTGCTTTGCATCGGTTACAGTTCCTGGTCATAAGCGCTGACGCCTTCTGATATCTGACTTCTGTTTACTGACTTCCAATTCATGTTTCTCCTCAAACAACCTTCCGAAGAGCGAATTCGCCAGTTCATTTCTTTGCAGCGCGAGCAACCATTCTCTTACCCGGAAGTCGGAGCAAGCCGGCATGGCGAAGTTGAGCGGGTCGAGGGCTACACAATCGATCACAATCGCATCAAGCTCGGTGTAGGCCAGAGAACTTTCGAGCGCACCGTTGCCGCACTGCGAAGCTGGAAACACTTTGATCTCGGCTGGGTGCGCATCGTTCCGCCCGAGGCGACGGTTGAAGTCGGAGCGACCGTGGCCGTGCTTGCGAGGCCCTTTGCATTGTGGTCGCTGAATGCTTGCCGGATTGTTTATGTTATCGACGACGACGATACTGCGATGAATGCGGACAATGGCACTACGGTTAGGAGATTCGGTTTCGCCTATGGCACTCTGCGCGATCACGCTGAGCGCGGCGAGGAACGCTTCACGATCGAATGGCGGTCAAACGACGATTCCGTATGGTACGACATCCTCGCTTTCTCGCGGCCAAATTTGCTGGCCAAGCTTGGTTATCCGATAACGCGCCGGCTACAGAAAAAGTTTGCGCACGATTCGTTGGCAGCGATGGTCAAAGCCGTCAGTGAGTGACAACCGAAGGTTAACTCTCGGTATTGCCTTGAGGAAATCGGTTGGCCTTAGGCAGAATTATCGCAATGGTTTTTCATTTACGCTAGTATGCGAAGGTCAACAAGGCATTTTACGTGATAGTTGATGCAGGAAATATCGCGTTAAGGGATGAGGGCTGCCGAACGCAAGGAGAAGAAACATGGTCAAGAAATGTTTATCGCTCATTCTCATCGGATTGATGGTCTGTCTTGTTTCCGGCGGGCAGGCGCTGGCAATCGCCTCAAGCAAGGATCAAACGCCGTCCGTCGAAAAGATCAAAGCAAGGATTGCGAAGCGCGGTGTGGGCGAGAAAGCTCGGGTGGAAATCAAACTGCGAGACGGCAAGACAATCAAGGGCTATATCAGCAGCGCGGGGCAGGATGACTTTCGCCTGACTGATCGTACGACGGGCCAGACCACAACGATAGCCTATGGGGATGTGGTGGAAGTGAAAAAACCCGGACTCTCAAAACTAACCAAGATCGCTATCTTCGCGGGGATCGGCGTGGCCGTAGTCATTACCATCGGAGTCATCCAATTCAGGAGGAACTGTTGTTTTTGATCGCTGCGGTTTGTGATATCTCATTCTCGCAACAGGCACGCGCAAGCAACTGTCGTAAGAATGTTGCAGTGGAAACGTCACGAGGACTATACGATGGGACATGTTCGGTCCTTTTGGCTTAGGTTCGCGAATTGCTTCGGCAACCCAGGAACTTCAATTTCCAAAGGAGCGAGAATCATGCTTAAGAAGAGTTTGTCACTCCTGCTGGTTGGCTTGCTAATACTGATAGCGAGTCCAGTACCAGCATCTGCCAGAACCAGATCGGAGAAGGAGGCTCAGAAGATTGAGAAAGTGCGAGCCGCCATTCTCTCGCTGGGAGTTGGCCCGGACGCGCGCATTAAGGTGAAGCTCAGAGACAAAACAAAGCTGGAAGGTTACATCAAGGAGGCGGGTGACGATCATTTCGTGATCACCGATGCGAAGACTGGAACGGACACGTCCGTTGCGTACCCTCAAGTCAAGACTGCGCAGGGCCAAAACCTTAGCAAAGGTGCAAAGATCGCCATTGGTGTGGGCGTGGCGGCGGCCGTGGTGATTGTTATCCTTTTCTTCCTCTATCATGGGTTCACTCCGTCCTGACGCGAAAGGAGACTCGAACTGTGAAATCAACGAGGCGAAAGACACGCTATGCGAGACTCACTCTCGCTGGACTGATCCTGCTGACGACTTGCGGCTGCAGCGCTGTTTACTCAAAACGTCCGGTCGGAGAGAAACCGGCGAAGATCGCGGCCAAAGATTGGGAAGGAAACTGGGTTGCATCCGACGGCGGCGCGGTGAAGTTGAAGGTCATCGATGCAGACAAAGGAATCCTCAAGCTGTTCTGGCTGGACGATGATGAAAAAGGCAATCAGGTCATGAAAACGACGGACGTCGAACTTCGGGAATCTGGCGAGTGGCTCTTCGCCAGCACCAAAGCCGAGGACAAAGGCCAAACCAGAGGCTACGCCTGGGGTCGCATCAAGAACGAAGACAGGCAGATCATCCTCTGGTTCCCCGCTGACAAGATAT
This sequence comes from Pyrinomonadaceae bacterium, assembly GCA_041499185.1. Classification (GTDB taxonomy): domain Bacteria; phylum Acidobacteriota; class Blastocatellia; order Pyrinomonadales; family Pyrinomonadaceae; genus JAOAPY01. Next base: position 19,247 of record JBGQJU010000009.1, read on the forward strand.
TCAAAGGGTTGGTGAAAGACGGCGTCTTCCCAGGAAAGATCGATGGCGATGATGTGATTCTTGAAGAGCTGAAACCGCAACATCTCAAGATCATTACATCCGGAGAGCGAGGCGTGCTATTTGAGTGGGACAAGCCGGCCGTCTTTGTGAAAGTTGGAAACTAGTTATCTCAGCGCCTCCCATCCAGGCGCGAGCATGCGGGTCATCAAAGCCGGGTTCTTAATTCCCTGATTGCTCATCCACGCCTCCGCTTGCGCCACCAGGTCACTGCCGCGATCGCCTCCCAGCAATTGGCCAAGTCGCCGGCGCGCAATATTCGCCCGCAGCCCCATGTCAGCCAGATCAAAACCCTCGATCGATTCGGAAAGCAACATCGCGGCTCGCAAGTCTTCGCGGCGGTTGTAAGCAACGCCGGCGCGAATAAGCGAAACCAGCGGATCTGACCAGGGCATGTGTTCTTTCTCGATCCGGCGCGCCATTCGCTCCGCAGTTTTCAGTAAGCGCTTTCGCTTGTAGCTGGTAACGCTGGTATGCGCGGCTACTGCCAATGCGGTGCGCGCCTGAAGATAAAATGCATCGATCCTTAACACTTGAGTCCGGAGCAACAGCGAACCCTGCAAGGCTTCCCACTGACCCTTGACGTGTTTCCAGGCGACTTCGCCGTCATCCGTGTACAACTCGATCTGGGCCAGCGCGAGCATCGAGCTGTAATGCTGCAAGTGGAAGCCTTCCAGGGGCCAGGTCTTCAGAGCTTCAATAACTTCCGCCCGCGCGCGATCGGGATCATCTCGGGCCAGCCAAATCAAATTCATCCGCGTGCGCAGATCCGTAGCCGCGAAGAGATTTCCCTGCTCAAGCGCTGCTGTCAACAGGGGCGGCACACGCCTCGCCACTTCAGCAATATCGCCGAGATACAACAGCGAGCTGAGCGTGAAGCGCTGCGCTAAACCGAGTTCCCACGTCACCCCAGTACAACGATCGCGCAACACCTCCGCCGAACTCTCGCATAACTCCGCGGCCCTCTTCCAATGGCCCACCAAATAAGCACCGATGCCGCCGGCCCAAAGCGATAGTCCGGTCGCATGTGGATGATCAACCTTCTGCGCCAGCTCCTCCGCGCGTCGCAGAATCTTTGAAACTCGCGCTCTGGCTGGTCCGCCGGCCAACGCCGATTGAGCGGCTTCGAACGACATTGCTCGAGACACGCGGTACGGCTCTCCGGCGCGCAGCGCCAGCAGCAGGTGACGACTTTGAAAATCGGCGCTGCGAATGAGATCGACAGCGCCTAGCCCGGCGGCGATCGCCCAGCAGATGTCGATGCGAAAGAGATCAGTCCCAGGGATCTGATTTGCGTCGCGCTCGACGAAGTTTAGTCCGCGTAAACGAATCTGCAATCGCCTGAGCAAGAGTGACAACAGCGCCCGCTTTGGACCCGGCGCCAATTTGAACCCGACTGCGGACAAAACTGAATTAAGCACCGCCAATCCTTCTTTGATGTGGCCACCCATCAGCAACTGCTCGGCCGCGCGGCGTTTGAAATCCAAACCTCGCGCGGCGGACGTGTTTTGTGCTACGTCAAGAAAAGCTTCCGCGGCCTCGGCCGGCCGGCCCGCATTGACCAGGGCCTCAGCCAGCCCGATCTTTTGTTCAATAAGTTCAGCGCCTCGGGTCGGGACGAGTTCGAGAGCGCGGCGATAGAATGCCGCGGCGCGATCGAAGGCGAGCGCGGCTGACGCTTTCTTTGCGGCCGCGGCAGCGTGAGTAGCTGCGCGCACGCGCTCTTCGGCGCCGAGATAGTGTTCGAAGAGCGCTTCCGGATCATCGATGCCTCTTGCTTCCAGTGCCTGCGCCAGTCGCCGATGAATCTGCTTGACCTTCGCGGGCTCGAGTTGCGAGGCAAGCGTTGCGCGAATCCGATCGTGATAAAGCTCGATGCCGAAGTTTGAACCGCCGCTGCGTAAGAATTGGGCCGCGCGCAAAGAGCTGATCAGCGGAAGTTCGTCGCCCGTCAGACCGGCGGCCTGATAGGCAACCTCCGGATTGATGGGCTGGCCGGCAACGGCAAGCGTGGCCATAAATCGTCGCGCGCCCCGCGGCAAGTGGCGCATACGCGCATCGAGCATTACGGCGAGATTAATTCCAAAAGTCGTTCCTCGATCGCTGCTCATCGCGTACCGAGCAAGTTGCTCGAGCAGGAACGGATTTCCTCGCGCTTCTTTGACGATCGATTCGATGAAGCGTTCAGTGGCCGGAAGCTCCGGACCAAGCAGAGCGCGCACCATCTCTCGCGCTTCTTCGTCGGTCAAGGCGTTCACGCGCAGTTCTTGACAGGTTTCGGCGCCGGTATGTTCGAGCAACGACCGCAGAAACTGTTTTGATTCGATATCCTCGCTGCGAAAGCTGGCGAGCAGGAGCAGCGGCGGCGAATCGGGTGGTCGCAGGAGATCTTCCAGCAGAGTAGTGCTGTCGGCGTCGGCCCATTGCAGGTCATCGATGCAGAGTACAAGCGGTTGACGATCCGACATTCGCGCGAACAACCCGCGCAACGCCGCGAACGCGCGGCGTCTGAGCGTCAATGGATCCGGAATCTCCTGTTCGCGTTGCGGCGCGTTGAAGACCGAATCGATTTGCAACATCACGGGAAAAAGCCGAGCGAGTGCAGATACGTCACGCGGCATCAGCGCCTCGGCCTTTGAGTCAGGCAGGGACATCAAATACTTGCTCAGACTGTCGACCATTCCATCAAGCGCCTTATAGGGAACCGACTCGCGCTCGTAACAACGGCCTTCGAGGATCGCTACGTCCTCTTCCTCATCGCGAAGCTTTTCGAGAAAGTGTCGCACCAACGAGGTCTTTCCCATGCCCGAGCTGCCGTGAATGTACACGGTCACCGTCTGACCTTGTCGCGTGGCAATGAACGCGTCCATCAACTCCTGCACGTGACGTTCTCGACCGACGAAGGGCTGTGAATCGTGTGCCGCGTGAGTTCGTTTGACGGTCAGCGCGGACGGTTTGCCCTGGCCGAGAAATCGCAGCACGCGGCGACCACTCGGTCTTTCGTCAGCCTTGCGCCGCAGCAATCGCACGCAGAGGTCGTTGAGGTCTTTGGGAACTTCAGGCGCCAGTTCGATGGGCGCCGGCGGATCAAGGCTCTGCTTATTCATCATCACTTCAAAGAATTTGCCCGAGAATGGCAGCTTGCCGGTTAACGCTTGATAAAGCATTACGCCGACGCTGTACCAATCGCTGGATTTAGAGATCGGAAGCTGGGCGCCTTGCTCGGGCGACATGTAGTCTGGTGTGCCCACGAGGTTGACGCTATCGTGCAGACCTCTGCCCTCGACTTCGGTAACCAGACCGAAATCCAGAATGACCACACGACCTTCTCTCGTTACCAATACGTTTGAAGGTTTGATGTCGCGGTGGAGCTTTCCGGTCTCGTGCAGACCGTGCAAGCCTTCGGCGAGCTGCCTCAAAGCCGCCCGCAGCCGGTCCACATCCAGCTTTGAATCGTTCGCCGCCGTATCATGCGAACTGTCAAAGCTAGATCCCACCTCGGTGGTTACCCGCACACTTGGACCATCCAGTTCCATTGTTTGAGCTTCGTGATCGGTGTTCGCGTCCGAGTCGTCGGTTGATTTCAAAAGCGTCGCCGTACCTGAAGACTGATTGCGCCGGGAACGGAAACCGGGTCGGACATACTCGATGAACGTTACGCCGCGGACTAACTCCATCGTGAAGAACCAGGAGTTGCCGTCCGACATAAACTCGTAGAGTGAAACCAGATTCGGATGCGAGACATCCGCCAGCGCGCGAAACTCCTTCTTGAAACGATAGATGTTCGAGGCGTCAGTGCGGGTGAGCGCTTTGAGAGCGAGCACCTTGTCGGTGTCGCGATCGTGCGCCTCGTACACCACTCCCATTCCGCCTGAACCGAGCCGGCGGCGGACACGGAAGCGTTCGGTCCCGAGAAAATCGCTGGTGCTTTCGCTCATGGCGGTGATTCACAAGTGGGTGAGAGCAAAGTGAAAACTACGTGGGAATTGTAAGACCTGATAGAGAAAAGCACCAATGAATTGCCGGCCGTTGGCGCACACGCGACCGAGCCTGGCACTCATCCCCGCTTCATTGCGGTACGCCGTGCCTGGTCCGAATTGGCGGACGAGGATAAACTTGGTATCGTTGATGTCCTTCACGAAAGCTACAAAACAAGAGTGTTTGAAAACGCAAAACTGAGAGGACAAAGATTCGGCACGCGGATGCGCTCCGGTCATAAACGGCTGAGGCGGCTTTCGCGCGAGGCGACTCTCGGTGGCATCTTTCTTTCGTTTTTCGAAATTGGACTGACCGGGTTTGGTGGCGGGCTGGCAGTGATTGCGCAGATCCGCGCGCTGGCCGTCAACAAGCGTCGCTGGTTTACCGATCACGAATTCGCGGAAGCATTCGCGCTCGCGCAGAGCCTGCCCGGCACGAACGCCGGCAACATCGTCACCTACATTGGGCTGCGTCTGCGCGGCTGGCGCGGCGCGGCGGTGGCGATGGCGTCGTTCATTCTGCCGTCGATGGTGATGATGATCGTGCTGTCTATTCTTTACCGGCACCTACGCCAGTTGCCGGCTACTGACTATCTCTTTCACGGACTCAATGCCGCAGTCGTCGCCTTGATCATCGTGACGGCATGGCGTATCGGGCGCAACACCCTGGTCAAACCCTGGCAATGGTACGTCGCGGTCTTGTCAGCGCTGGCCGTCTCTCTCCTGGGCGCTACGATTATCGAAGTGATCCTCGCGTCGGGACTGATCGGAATCTACATCGACTCGTTTGCCGAAAGACGTTGGCATCGCTGGCGACGCATTCGCCGTCTGGCCGCAAGAAGACGCGCCCGACTGGTTGAGCTTGAACAACAGGCGTCCTTCGGTGGCGGTTATCTTACGCGAGCGTTGGCGGACGAACGCGTGCGCGTCATGCATGAAGCTGAAGACGACGACAAAGATCAGACCGAGGTTGAACCTGAGCGACGTCTGCGATCGACCGTATTCCTGGTTGGCATGCCGATCATGGCGAAGCTCGCTTTGCTGCTGGCGCTCTCGACGGTTTTTCTGCGCATGGGCGCAGTTACTTTTGGCGGCGGCTTTGTTATGGTGCCGCTGATCGAATCGGAAGTAGTGCGCACGAATCACTGGTTGACGCATCAGGAGTTTGCCGACGCGACGGCGCTGGGCCAGATCACGCCCGGGCCGGTGCTGATCACTGCCACGTTCATCGGTTATCGCGTGGCCGGAACACTCGGCGCCCTGGTGGCGACTGTCTCAGTGTTTCTGCCTGCATTCATGATGACGATTGCGGCGGGCTCGTCGCTGCGGCGGTTCCGATCCAATCGCCAGGTGCAGGCGTTTCTGCGAGGAGTGACGCCGGCCGTGGTTGGTTTGTTGGCCGCAGCGGCCTGGAGCATCGGACGCGCCGGCATTCACTCGTGGGTTGGCATAACGATCACAGGAATCGCGATGTTTTTGCTTTTGCGATACAAACCGAATCCCTTCTGGATCATCTTTGGCGCGGGCGCCTTGCGCCTCCTGATTGGCCGGCTGTTTGGGTAAGAACAATGGGTAAAAACCGAATGCATCGCATTGTCTTGTTGGCCGCATTGCTGCTGTCGAGCGCTTGCTCGTCGCGCACCGGTGGACCACTCTTGAGTGCGCCGCCCAGCGCGGCTGCCGATAACGACGTCTACGTTGCGGACGCCGATCGAATTCGCGCGCTGCGGCCTGACGGGAAAGAGCAGTGGTCTTATTCGCTCGCCGACGACCTCGTGCGCCTGGACAACGAGGCGTCTCGCGACACTCGAATTGATTTCCTCGTGGCGCGCTCTGGTGGCAAGCTCTTCGGTTTGGCGATGCAGGAGAGCGGGCGTCGTGCCGGCCGCCGCATTCTCTTTGCGCTTGACGGTAATCGGTTGATCTGGCATCGAGAGGTGCCTTACCCATCTCAGGGCATCACACCGATGGCAGTCGGCAACGACGCGGTCTATGAAGCAAGTGAGGATGGTGTGCTTTACGCGTTTTCTCGAACCGATGGGAAACCTCTCTGGCAGTACCGCGTCAGCGGCGGTCCACTGGGTGCCCCGACTGTCGGCGCGGACGGCACGATCTACATCACCGGCCCGCGCCATAACCTGCATGCAGTTGCGCCTGATGGCACATCGCGTTGGGTAATCGAAACGCAGAAGTGATCTGCTTGGCCTCGGCTGCGCATTTCTCCTATTCAAAACTTCTCCAGCAGGATCAGCACGCCGATCACAATGAAAGCGACGGCCGCGGCGCGCTTGACCCAGACGAGGGGAACGTAATGGCCTAGCACACCGCCCACGACCACACCGATTGCGGAAACGGCGGTAAGCGCGAGCGCCGCGGCGACAAACACGCTCAGTGGTTTCTTAGATTCGGCCGCCAGGGTCATCGCCGCGAGTTGTGTTTTGTCGCCCATCTCTGCCAGGAAAATAACGCCGAATGTGGTTAGAAAGACACGCCAGTCCATTTGCACTCCTTCTCAGTGTCAATGGCATTACGATCACTCTTGTAATACATCATCGCAGCAAAATGGTAAGGAGCAAAAGGAAAACCGCTCGCTTCGGTCTACCGAAGACGGGAGCGAGCGGTTTCAGGTAATCCGCGCTTGCGGAGAAAATCAAGGCGCAGTTATAAGGAACACGTCCCAAGCCCAGCGACCGACATTTGAGTGCTTCGCATCATCCACGTTGGCTCGATAGCGAAACCGATTGCCGTACGGGTCAGTTTGCTTTGATTCTTTGTATTTGAGATCGATGGAATCTACGCCAAGTGCCGGCAAGGTGTGTAATTCCGACGGCTCGGAAATACCGTTGTGATTCGCATCCTGCCAGAGCCGCAATGAAGTGAAGATGGCGTCATGCTTGTCGATCACGCTATCACCGTTGCCACCATTCTGTGGCTTGTCGTACTCGGCCAGTGCTAGGAATCCGTTTCGACGAACACCCGCAGGTGGCTGTGGCTGTGGCGTAAGGTTACCGAACAGCTCGCTGCCATTGTCTATCGCGCCATTGCCGTTGCGGTCAAGGACGAGCCAGGCGTCGGCTGAACCCGGAGCCGTCCAGGACAGTTGCTGTGGGGTGCCAGTACCTTTGAAGTCAAAAGCGACCGAATACTACGAGAAGCATCCGCGCAATGAAAGCACAGTGCCAGTACCTTTGAAGTCAAAAGCGACTCCGTGAGCGGCATCAGTCATAAGAAAACCGTCGCCGTTTACGTCAATGAGGATTGGGCAGGAGGGCCATTCGCAAGTTCCAGGATAAAACTGCGTGTTACACCAGAGATTACAATAGCAGTCGTCGTCGATAATGCACGAAGAGCCCACAGGCCAGCCCGACTCACATGCCGGTGGCTCCTCACCGCAAGAAGTGATGTGAATTGTTTGGCAGAGATAAGGCTGCCCACCAGTATAACAGACTATGTAATCGTAGGTTGACGAGTAGCAAGAGCCCTGTGGATCGCTACAGTAAGTTAGTATTGGCCTCTGCTGGTCTGGACAGTTCACGCAGGGATGCTCATTGTGAGGTATCTGGGACGTACATCCATCACCACAACAGTCTGGCTCTAGCTTAGATTCTAACGGATTGGCATTCAACGGCTCTGAGGACAAAAAATTTACCGGCAAGAAACTTGCCGGTAAGTTAGCGCTTGACGATTGCCTGAGCTGCCTGTCTCGCGCAGCAGCCGGCCATAGTAGAGGGTTCGTGCCACTCTTGTTTTGTTGTGGTAAACACTTTCGCAGATTCGACTGTAGGGGCAGCTTGCGGGGAAGGGCAGTTCCACCAGTTCCCGCGAACCCGGTTCCGTCACCGAAACTCAAGCTTTGAAAATCTACCTTGATCCTTTTCGGCACTGGCCAGTTCTCCTTCCGTTTGACTATTTCCCAGCCCTCCAACTGACCTGGGTGAATCTTAAGGATGCATGACTCGCCGGGCTTGATGGGAATGTCGTCAGGCGTTGCCAAGGTCCGAATGTCTCCCAGCTCAGTCCTGCCGTAATAAACGGGGGCCACTATGCGGAATCCGGCAGCAGCTTTTATGTCAGTGATTAGAAACAAGCCGAGCTCATAGATCGGCTTATCACCGGTGTTAGTGACCTCAAGCTCAAAGTCCCGCGCCCAGTTTTCGTTCTTCAAGTCTTTGAATGATTCCTCCTTCTCTTTCTTGATCTTAACCTTGATCGGCACGTGCTTTGGTATGGCATTCTCAAGCACTCTTTCTTGTGGTGCTTGGGCGATACTAGATGCCGGCACCATCTTCATAACCAAAAACAAGGCTGAGAAAATGACCAAGAGTGCCCACAAGCGCTTGTTAGTTGAAACCGTTGTTATGAACCTGGATTTCATGAGGCGTCTCCTTTAACGGAAAGGACCAGTAACGAAGAAAGTAGAGCTGACCGCAAGTAAGCATCGCGTGATGCGGGCAGAGGAGCCTTCTGACGCTGCCCTTATATGCTTCATTCCAATGGAAGTCAAGGAGTTTCCCAGAGCTCTTACCACCTATTCAAGCGCACCTGACTTTGACACTGCGAGATCGTTCGCCCCTTGTTGGCGCCGCTCGCGAAGCTCGCAAGACCTCCAGGTTGCGCGCCCTGCTCCTTTTTGTTGGCGTTACGTTTTGCCGTTGCGGCTGAAACCCATTACATTCTAGTTGCTCTATTTCAAATTCTCTTGCGGAGAATCTTATGCCCAGGACACCACACATCGAACGCCACTTTACTGCCGGTGACACAGTGCGCGACATTGTCATTGGCATGTCCGACGGACTGACGGTGCCGTTTGCGCTGGCCGCCGGTCTGACTGGTAGCGCGAGTATCACAACTGGAATCATCGTTACGGCCGGCTTAGCTGAGATCGCCGCGGGCTCGATAGCGATGGGCCTCGGTGGTTACCTCGCGGCAAAGAGCGACGCCGAGCATTATCAGAAAGAACGTGAGCGTGAGAAACGAGAAGTGGCCGAGATCCCGCACGAGGAGATGCGCGAGGTTGCGGAAGTGTTTGAATCATATGGCCTGACGCGAGAGGAAACGTGGCCCATCGTGCAGGCGCTGCGCAAGCAACCAAAAAACTGGATCGATTTCATGATGCGCTTTGAGTTGGGTCTGGAGAGACCGGATCCAAAGCGAGCGATCAGCAGCGCCTTCACGATAGGCGGAGCTTACATCGCCGGAGGATTTATTCCGCTGGCTCCTTACATAATCGCGGGTAGACCATTGACCGCTCTATTCTTCTCGATTGGCGTGACACTGCTGGCGCTATTGATCTTTGGCTTCGTCAAGGGTCGCTTTACCGGGACGAAGCCGCTGCGCAGCGCGCTGCAAACCGCGCTCATCGGCAGCGCAGCCGCAGGCGCTGCATTCGTGATTGCGCGAATGATTTCGTAGCTTAGACAAGTTCAGGTCTTTCTCTGCGCAGACGTAGCGCAGAGATTCATCAAACCAGGGACACGCGCTGGATCAGATCTCCCATCTGCGGGCGAAATCTGATAGGCTGATGTAAAGGAGACTCGAGATGAAACCAGTACACTCTGCAGATTCTTTTGCGAGACGGAACGCTTCGCCGGCAGTCACGGCGTTGCTAGTGGTCGTTACCTTATTGGCATGTGCGGTAGCGGCCTCGGCGCAGACGATCTATTGCGGCTCCGAGAATGGACGCCGGCAAAGATGCCCGGTTGACACCCGAGGCGGTGTTCGCCTCGTCAGCCAAAAGAGCGAGGCCTCGTGCATCCAGGGACGAACCTGGGGCTACAAGCGAGATCATATCTGGGTGGACCGCGGCTGCCGGGCTGATTTTGAAGTTGGTGACCGTGGCTATGACCGTGGTGACCGTGACCGTGATCGCGATCGTGACCGGGGTCGTGACAGCTATTCGCACGGGAGCGTCACCTGGACGGGCAAAGTCGATCACGATGTGAAGCTGGTCATTTCCGGTGGTCGACTCGACTTCTATGTGCAATCCGGCAGGTCATACGGTCCTGGCCGCTATTACTTCACTGCCCCAATGCCACGCGATGCCGTCGTTACCGTCCGGCGCGTCAAGGGGCGCAACGATGTCGCCGTCGTCGAGCAACCTTCGCGTTACAACAGAAACAGCGCAGCGATCCGAATCACCGACAGCAGGGGCGGCTCGGATCAGTGTGAGGTAGTAATCTCGTGGTAAATGCTCGGCGCTAGAGGCCGCGAGGTGGGTTTTTTCCACCACTGACTCTCGGATTAATTCGCAATGGCGAGCCATCATGGCTCGGGTATTCCCACTGTCTGGCTCTGCTTCGGCTTCTCACCCGCTGATTATCGGGCCGAATGCCACAAAAAAAGCGGGGGTTAATTGAGGTATGCAAGTTGCGGACTGACTGCAACTTGAGGGAGGGACTATGCCCAAGAAAATCCAGGCCATCGATTTCATGTACTACGTCGCTACGCGTGAATTCATGGAGCAGTGGGACCGCGCCAAGGAAGGCGAACTCGTCTGCCGGATGGAAAAGGCGATCGGCGGATTGCCGCGCTTTGCGTCGATTGAAGAGATGTTGCGCCAGATGGATGACGCTGGAGTCGAAAAAGTTTTCATCACGCAGTGCAAGATGTGGTCCTACTGGCGCAAGTGGATGTACATGGACACGCAGCTTGAAGATGTTCTTCAGTACACAGAAAGTCACCCCGATCGATTCGTTGGTCTCGCCGGCTATAACCCGTTTCGCATTAAGGAAAGCTTGAAAGAGATCGAACTCGCAGTTACCAAACACGGCTTCAAAGGCGTCTACGTACACATCTACGGGTTCGACATTCCTCTTAACGACGCAAAGATGTACCCGCTCTTCGCTAAGTGCGTCGAGTTAGACGTGCCCGTGTCGATGCAGGTGGGCCACGTGCTCGAGGCAATGCCCAGCGATGGCGCGCGGCCGATGTTTCTCGATCGCATCGCCTGCGACTTTCCCGACTTGAAGATGATTGGCGCGCACACGGGCTGGCCCTGGGTCGATGAGCTGCTCTCGGTTTGTTACAAGTGGGAGAACATCTGGTTCGGAGTCGATGCCTGGTTGCCAAAGTATCTCTCGCCGCAGATCGTTCAATTCATCAACAGCCGTTTGGGTCGCGATCGTTGTTTGTGGGGCACGAATGGTCTGCCGTGGAAAGAAAGCCTGAAACAACTTTGCGATCTGGGTTTGAAGGAAGACGTGCAGAGAAAACTGATGCGCGAGAATGCGATTGAGCTTTTCAAATTAGAGGTTTCAAAGGAATCACCGGCGGGCCTGGAGGTCGCGCTGGTGTGAAATCGTCTTCAGACGTTGGCTGATGAACTTTTCCGATCTCATAGACAAATCCGTCATCGTCACTGGTGGCGCACGAGGAATCGGCGGCGCCGTCGTGCAGGCGTTTGCTGAAGCCGGAGCGGATATCGTCATCGGTGATCTGCGCCTGGAAGATGCCAACGATACCGCGATGCATATCAGCGAGATCTATCGCCGGCGCGTCGTCGCTGTGCAGACCGATGTAACCAAACGCGAGGACGTCGAAAAGCTGCGCGATGAAACGCTGCGTCTGTTTGGCCGCGTCGATGTGCTGGTTAACTGTGCCGGCTGGGATCGTTTGTTGCCTTTCCTCAAGACCACGCCGGACCTGTGGCAGAAAGTGCTTTCGATCAATTTCCTTGGCGTGGTCAATACGTGTCACGTCGTTTTGCCGCACATGGTCGAGCGCAAGCAGGGCGCGATCGTCAACATCAGTTCGGATACAGGCCGCGTCGGCTCGTTTGGTGAAGCAATTTACGCCAGCTCGAAAGCCGCGATTATGGCGTTCTCCAAAACCCTCGCGCGCGAACACGCCCGCGACAACATTCGGGTCAACGTGGTTTCGCCGGGATTGTGCGAGACGCCTTTGATTGACGAGATGCGGCAGGATGAACTCACCGCGAAGATTCTCGGCTCGATCGTCAACTTTATTCCGCTGAAGCGCTTGGGCGAGCCCGAAGAGATCGCGCCGCTGGTTGTGTTTCTGGCATCTGACGCGGCCAGCTACATCACCGGTCAGGTGTTCAGCGTTAACGGCGGCTTGAACATGGTTGGATAGGGGTTTCGGATGATTGCCAACACAATTAACTGCGAAGACATCATTTACGATCTCAACTTTCCCACAGTTCGCGAGTGGAAGGACCGTCATCCCGGCGCTAAGTCGATCGCGTACTTTCCCGTCTACGCCCCGGTTGAGCTGATTCACGCCTGCGGCATGTTGCCGGTGGGGTTGAATGGCGCCGGTGATCGTCTCGACATTCAACACGCCGACGCGCGCTTTGGCTCGTTCATCTGCTCGATCGTCAAGACGACGCTCGAGATGGGATTGACGAATCATCTCGCGCCATTCGACGGTATGCTCTTTTCTTCGATCTGCGATTCGGCGCGCAACCTCTGCTTCGTGATGAAGCGCAACCTTCCCGATCTCTACGCCGATTTTCTGCATTTGCCGCACAACCCGAATTCCGCAGCAAGCACTGATTTTCTCGTCAGCGAATATCGGCGCCTGCAGGAAAATCTCGAGCAGATGAATGGAACGAGAATGAGCGACGACGCTTTGAGCGAGTCGATCAAACTCTACAACGAGAATCGCGCCTTGACCCGGCGGCTCTACGACGAGCGTGCGCGCAATCCACATCTCATGCGCACGAGCGAGTTGTACACGCTGGTGCGCGCCGGCAACTTTCTGCCCGTTGAAGAACACACGGCGTTGCTGCAACAAATAGTCGATGAACTGCCGTCGCGCACCGGCAAGCAGCGCGACTCGATTCGCATCGTCATCGAAGGCTCGTTCTGCGAACAGCCGCCACTGGACCTGATCAAGATTCTCGAAGAAGCCGGCTGCTACATCGTTGATGATGATTTCGTGCTGGGGCCGCGCTGGTTTCTCGAAGACGTGCCGCTCAATGGTGACCCGCTGCGCGCGCTGGCCGACAGTTACTCGAACCGCGCCGTCTATTCGTCCGTGCGCCACGATTTCCGCAAGCCGCGGCACAAGGCCCTGATCGAAAAAGTGCGAAGTCGCAATGCTGACGCAGTTATTTTGCTGATTGCAAAATTCTGCGAGCCCTCCTACTTCGATTACGTGCTGTTCAAACAGGAGCTGGAGAAAGAGGAGATCCCCCATCTGCTGATGGAGTTTGAAGAGAAGATGTTTACTTTCGAGCGGCTGCGAACGGAGGTAGAAACGTTCGTCGAGTCGCTGCTGTTTGATTGAGGGTTCCCTCTCACTTTGGGAGAGGGTTAGGGTGAGGGTGTAAGTACGGCGTCGTAAATCCCTCTCCCCAGCCCTCTCCCAAAGGGAGAGGGAGCAGCGAGCTGGGTGATCGAAGACTAGAATATCATGCAAACTCAAACCGAATATCGCAGTGAACTGCACCACCGGCAGAAGGAATTGATGGTCGAGTGGTACGACCTCCTGAATGAAGCGGCCGAGACCGGTAACCCGCCGACAGTCTCAATGATGATTTCGGGCAACTGCGTCGAGTTGCTTGAAGGCTTTGACGCTGTGCCAATGTATCCGGAAGTAAATGCGCTGCAACTCGCGATTCGCCATCAATCGCTCGAACCGATCCTGCTGGCGGAAGAACTCGGTTACGCGGCTGACAATTGCGCTTATGTGAAAGCTGACATCGGCGCATACCTGAAAGGCATTACACCGACCGGCGGCAAACTGCCAAAACCGACGCTGGTCCTCTGCAATTTCGTCGGCTGCAATACTTATCTTAAATGGTTCGAACACGTCGCGGAATTTACCGGCGCGCCTCTTTACACGCTGGACGTGCCGTTCATGCGCGCCGACGAACCGTCAAAGGCCGACATCGATTACGTCGTCCGTCAGTTGCACGAGTTGGTGAAGCTACTGGAAAAGTTGACTGGACGAAAGTTTGATTATGACCGGTTCAAGGAAGCCGTTCGTTTTTCGGCGCGTGTCGAAGAACTGTGGTCGAACATCAAGCATCTGGCCCGCACCTCTCCTTCGCCTTTCGATGCTTACTTTGATGCTATCACGTTGATGGGTCCGCTTTATGTCTATCGCGCGAAGCCCGAAGGCGTAGAATTTTTCGAACTCGCTTTGCAGGAGCTGGAAGAGAAAGCCCAGCGCCTTGAAGGTGCTAACGATCGGGAAAAGTTTCGCGTGGTAATCGAAGGGCCGCCGCCGTACCCGCACTTCCGCACCTTCCGCGACATGTTTGCGAAGTGGAAGGCGTGCGCCGTCGCTTCGACGTATTCGACCGTTGGCGGCCTGTGGGAGTTTGGCGCGCGTCACGATCCGGAAAAGCCTTTCGAGTCGGTGGCAATGCACATGCTCGCGCACAACGTGACGAACCGCAACTATCTGCAACGCTACGATCAGATCAAACGCTATGTTGAAGAGTGGGGCGCGGACGGCGTGATTATTCATTTCGTGAAGAGCTGCCGTTTGTTCTCGGCCGGCCAGGGGGACATGCGCGACTATTTCGCGAAGGTGCTGGGCGTGCCGACGCTCTACATCGAATCGGACCTCGAAGACCCGCGCTATTTTTCCGAAGCGCAATTGAGGAACCGGATCGATGCTTATTTCGAGGCGCTTGAGCACCAGAAGCTGACGACATATTCACCACCAAGGCACGAAGACACTAAGAGGTTTTACGGTTAAGTGCTTTGTGTCTTTGTGACTTGGTGGTTAGACCCAAAGGTGACTCTATGAGATTCGCAGCCGGAGTTGATGTTGGCTCCACCCAAACGAAAGCAGTTGTCATGGAAGAAGGCGCAGGCATTGTGGCGCGCGCCTTGGTCGACACGGGCGCCAACGTGATCAAAGCCGCGGAGAATGTTTTCCATCTCGCCTGTCGCGAAGCGCAGTTGGATCCGCGCGACGTCGGTTTCGTTGTCGGCACGGGCTATGGCCGTTACAAGATCACCTTCGGCAACGCGCAGATGACTGAGATCAGTTGTCACGCGCGCGGCGCGAGCTACATTTTCCCGAAGACGCGCACGGTAATTGACATGGGCGGCCAGGACGCGAAGGCGATTAGCATCGGCGCCGACGGGCAAGTCCTCGACTTTGTAATGAATGACAAATGCGCTGCGGGCACTGGACGTTTTCTCGCCAACGCCGCTGACGTGATGGGCATCAGTCTCGATGAAGTTGGACCGCTGTCGCTGGAAGGCACGCGACCGGTCAAGCTCACCACTGTTTGCACCGTGTTTGTCGAGTCAGACATTCTGTCGTACCTCTCGATGGGCAAAAAACCATCAGACATTCTGCGCGGCGTCCATCTGGCAATTGCCAAGCGAACAATCTCGCTCGCGCGGCGCGTGGAACTCGAACCCGAGATCACGATGACGGGTGGCGTAGCGCGCAATCTCGGCATGGTGCAAGCATTGGAAGAAGTGCTGGAAACGAAGCTCAAGGTCAGTCCGGATGCGCACTTCATGGGCGCGATTGGCGCGGCAATATTCGCGCTCGAAAAAGAGGATGAGAGCTTCGAGTCGGCCGTTTGGAGGCAACCGGTATGCGAAACGTAGCAGGCATCGTCAGTTCAAACGGGGCATTAGCCCGACCGTCCGGGAGGGCTCTTTAATGCGAAACGTAGCGGGCATCGACAGCGGCTCGGGATTTACGAAGGCGGTGATCGTTGCGGAGTATGGATGTCACGGCCAACCGGCTATCTTCGGCCGCGGCAAAACCAAAACCGGTGTCAATATGGAGGAAGCCGCGTCGCGCGCGCTGAATGCCGCGCTCGACGATGCTGGTTTGCCTCGTGATCAGATCGATTATGTAGCTACAACGGGGTTCGGTCGTTATGGCATTGGCTTTCGCGACATCCAGATCACCGAGATCACCAGCGGCGCGCGCGGCGCGCACTACCTTTTTCCGGAAACCAGTTTGATACTCGACATCGGTAGTCAATCTACGCGCGCGATGAGCCTCAAAGAAAAAGGCAAGGTGCGCACGTTCAAGACCAATGACAAATGCGCGGCCGGGTCGGGCAGCTTCATTCAGCGGGCGGCGAAGTATTTGGAAGTCGGCATTGGAGACGTGGGCGAGATGGCTATGCGGGCGACCAATCCCCAGCCGATCAGCAGTGTCTGCGCGGTGCTGGCTGAGAGCGAGATCATCAATCTGGTGAGCACCGGTTTGAGCGTCGAAGACATCATGCGCGGCATCTACGACTCGCTTGCCGATCGCGCAGCGTTGCTAATCAAGCGCGTCGGCCCCGGCGACAGTCTCCTTTTCATCGGCGGCGTGGCCACGCAACGTGGCATGGTCAAAGCCCTGGAAGATCGTTTGAAACTTCCGGTAACGGTTCCACCCCACTGCGAATATGTTTGCGCGCTGGGTGCTGCGCTGCTGGGACTGAAACGTTTGCAGATGAATGAGGCACAGGCAGGGGCGGTAGTTCGACAGTAAGAGAGGGCGTGCCGGTGTAATTCCCAACGTCGGACTACTGGGCCGTCTGACGCTGTGCGACGACTGCAATCTTGTTTGCGTTGGGGCTGACCGCGATACGAGTAATGCCTTTCAACCCAGCGCCGGAAAAGTCTGCCAGTTCCTGCCAGGTTTTGTCCTTCGCGGGATTCCACGCAAAAAGCTTTGAATCTTTCGCCATCAACAAGACTCCCGACGGTGTCCAGGCATAATCTTCAACGCCGGCCAGCGTCTTGATGAGCGGCGTGATCGTGCGCGTCTTTAGATCGAATGCTTTGACGATCCATTCCTGGTCGGAACTCTTGTGCACGAAGCTGAACTTGTTTTCGTTTGGGATGCGACGCAGGATTCGCCCGGGATTCTCTGCTATCTTTTCCGCTTTCTCCGTGCGCACGTCGACGATCTGCAAAGTGTTTGGCTTGCCCAAAATGAAAAGAGCAACGGTGTCATTGTCGAGCCATGTGTGATAGCCGACCGGTTTGATTCTTTCCAGAATTAGAATCGGCTTCCCGCCGGTGAGTGGAAACTTCCAAAGCCGCTGCGTTGAATCGGCTTCGACGCGAACGACGGATATGAATTTGCCGTCTGGTGTTATCGTCGGCGAATACTCGCTCTCCGACGTTTCCGTCACTCTTGAAGTCTTGCCGCTCTTGATTTCATACCAGTAGATGTCCGCCTGCTTGTCCGCTCTGATTGAGGTGTAGAACAAACTCTGTCCGTCTGGAAAAAAGAAAGGCTGATTGTTGTAACCGTTCCACTCCGTGATTTTGATCGGCGCTCCGAGTTGCATCTGCCCGTTTTGTTTTGTCACGTCAATGAGGAAGATGTCGTTCGCGGGAGGAGAAGGCGAAGGAGACGGCGACGGGGAAGCAGTTTGGGCTTGCGCCGTCAGCGCGCAGGCGAACACGATGTAGAGAGAATAGGTGAAAGTCCACAGTTTATCCGTCATGATTGTGGGACAAATCCAAGTTAGTCTGACGAGCTTAAGTGGTCAATTCTTTTGGCACGAGCGGCAACGACCTGAGACGAACTCCCGTTGCGTTGAAGATCGCGTTGCCGACCGCGGGTGCGAGGCCGACGATGGGAGTTTCGCCGGCGCCGGCGGAGGGCAGGTCTTTGCGATCTACTAACACAACCTCGATCGCGGGAGCGTCACTGAAGCGCGGGACACGATAGCGCGAGAAGCGCGAGTTGAGAATCTTTCCGTTCTCAAATTGAATCGCCTCGAACATTGCGCCGCCGATGGCCATAGTAATCGCGCCTTCGATCTGGTTCTGGAGATGGACCGGATTGACGACCGCGCCACACTCGAAGGCTTCGACCACGCGCACGATTTTCACCTTGCCTCCGGCCATCGCTCCTTTATCGTTTGCCTTAGGCTGCGGCCGCTCGACCGCGACTTCAGCGCAGGTGGCAAGGTAACCGCCTTTTTCAAAACCGCAAGCTAGGCCGACGCCGTGACCCGACGCAAGTTTCGTTTGGCCCCAGCCAAAGGTTTTGGCAGCCGCTTCGAGGACCGCGCGCATTCGCTCGTCCTTGATATTCTTTAGACGAAACGCCAGCGGATCCAGGTTGAGACTGTGGGCCAGCTCATCGATGTGCGTCTCGCGCGCGAAATGATTCGCGGTCGCGGCCAAGCCCCGATATGAACCCTGGCGCAAGGGCGATTGACTGGCGTGAAACTGAATGTTCTGGTTCGGAATGTCGTACTTGCTTTGTATCCCCGAATTGCCGGAGTTGTAGTTATGAAACTCCCATGCGGTGATCGCGCCGTCGTTCTTAACTCCGCTCTTGATATCGATCACCCCGGCCGGGCGAAAGTAGGCCCAGGTAAACTCTTCTTCGCGCGTCCACACGAGCTTCACCGGTTTGCCGGCGGCGCGCGCCAGACGTGCAGCCTCGATGGCACATTCGCCGGTATGTTTACCGCCGTAGCCGGAACCAGTGTCGGGCATGATCACGCGAACTTTGTCCTCAGAGAGACGAAACGCTTCCATCAATTCGCTGCGCACGCCGAACGGTCGCTGTGTTCCAGTCCACACCGTCAGCTTCCCGTCTTTCCATTCAGCAACAGCGGCGCGTGGCTCGAGCGGCGTGTGAGCGATATAAGCGACAGTGTAAGTCTGTTCAAGCTTCTTGTCGGCAGCGGCCAGACCATCTGCTATCGAACCCTGTGGACGCGAGCCGCCGCCACCACCTTCGCCGCCTCTGCCTCGTCCTTCAGCCGCAGGCTTTCTCAGGAGATCAAACAACTCAGCGTTAGAAGGCTGACCCGGAGTTTTCCAGTCTACGGCAATCGCATTTGCCGCGCGCGTAGCAGTCTGTTGGTCCGGCGCCGCGACACCGATAAAGTTTCCGTCGCGCACGACCGTCACTCCCGGCATTGCTTCAGCAGCCTTTGTGTCCGCGGAAACGAGCGTGGCGTTGAAGCCGGCGGGTCGCACGACTTTTCCGTACAACATCCCCGGTAGTTTCACATCAGACGCGTATCGATGTTTGCCGGTGACAAGATCGCGCCCATTGACCTTTGGCACGGACGTGCCTGCGATCGTCCAATCTTTTGCTGGAGTCGTCGTCGCATTTTCCGGAATCACTTTGACGAGCTTTTGCCCTTTTGCGACGTCGGCGAAAGTTAGCGACTTGGTTGTGTCATGGTTAACGAAACGCGCATTTACAATTCGCACTGAACCGCGATCGACGTTCCATTGTTGCGCGGCGAGATCGATCAGCACTTCACGCGCGGCGGCGGCCGCCTTGCGCAGTTGTGGCGCCATCGTGGGTGTCGTTCGGCTGCCGAATGTTCCCGCATCGAACGGCGTCAAATCAGTGTCGCCCATCACCAGGCGAATCATGGAAACCGGCACGCGCAATTCTTCGGCGACCGCTTGCGCCAGCGACGTGCGAATGTTCTGCCCCATTTCGACTTTGCCGGTGAAGACGGTGATGCCGCCATCCTCGTCGATGTGGATCCAGGCGCCGATCTCATTCGGCGTGCGCTGACTGGCAGCCCCGCGTCCCGACTCGCCCCCTGGCGGCCGTCCCTCTTGCGCGAACGCATTGCTGAGCGGAATGATCAGCGCAATGCCGCCGCCAAACACTTTCATGAATTCGCGGCGGTCGAAGGCAAAGCGATAGGCCGAGCCCTCGTCGAACTCGTAGCGTTCTACCTCAATGAAGTCCGCGGAGTCCTCGACGAAGTTTGCGAAATCTTGCGTGCCGCTCATTTCGCCACCTCCTTTGAAGCACCTGACGCCAGCTCAATTGCCGCGACGATTCGTTGATAGGTGCCGCAGCGGCAGACATTGCCATCCATCGAACGAACGATCTCTTCTTTACTGGGCCGCGAATTCTTGTTCAAGAGCGCGACGCCCGACATGATCATTCCCGAAGTGCAGTAGGCGCACTGCATCGCATCCGCTTTTAGAAATGCTTCCTGCACCGGATGCAGGCGGCCGTCTTTTTCCAATCCTTCAATCGTGGTGACCTGCTTGCCGGCAGCTCGGCCCACCGCAGTGATGCACGAGCGTGTTGGTTGGCCGTCAAGCAGCACCGTACAAGCGCCGCATTGCCCCTCGCCACAACCGTACTTGCTGCCGGTCAGATCAAGATCGTTGCGCAGCACGCTCAGCAGACTCGTTTCAGAGTCTGCATCCACCTGCAGCTTCTTTCCGTTAACATTAAGCGCGGTAACTTTCGACATAGGAGCAGCCTCAAGTTTTAAGATTTTGGATTTAGTGAAATTGTAGTACCAAATCTGCCCAAGTCAAACAGACTTGGACGGAGTTCGCACGAGCGTGGAATTATCAACGTGGCCGATCCACCTCGCGCTCTGCGATGCGATGTGTCTATTGACTCTGCGCAGTTCTTCAAATATTCTGCGCGCGCCTCGCGGAGGTTTACAGGCAACTCGACAGGAGAAGACGATGAAAAGAAAACGACGTGAATCAAGCGGGAGAGATGGCGGCACACCGGAGTCGAATGGTGCGGATGTAGGCCTTGACCGGCGCGCCTTTGTAAAACTTCTTCCTGCGCTCGGCGCCGCGGGCTTGGCCGCGTCGAATCTTTCGCTTCCGGCTGCGGCGCAGACACCCACGCCGACGCCTTTGCCATCACCTTCACCATCTCCGACGCCGCAACGCATTACCAAAGACATGTTGCACACTGCCGAGAAACTGATCGGCATCGAGCTAAATGACGCGCACGAAGCGATGGCGCTGCCGGGCGTCAATCGCAATCTCGATGCTTACGAAACGGTGCGCAAGATCGACGTGCCGCTCGATACAGAACCGGCGATTGCTTTTCATCCTGCGCGAGCGAGAAGGGAATTGTACGCGCCGAAAGCGAAGTTTCGTTTTGGCAAAGTTGAGCTGCCGCAGTTCAAATCAGTTGACGATCTCGCATTCGCCACGGTCCCACAGCTAGCCGAGCTGATTCGCACACGCAAAATCTCTTCAACCGAACTGACGAAGATGTATCTGGCGCGCCTAAAGCGTTACGGACCGAAGTTACTCTGCATCGTGACGCTCACCGAAGACCTGGCGTTGAAACAAGCCGCGGACGCCGACGCCGAAATCAAGCGCGGCAAATATCGTGGCCCTCTGCATGGAATTCCCTGGGGCGCGAAAGATCTTTTCGCCACGAAAGGAATCAAAACGACGTGGGGCGCCGAGCCGTATCGCGATCAAGTCATCGATTACGACGCGACGGTGGTCGAGCGTTTGCGAGACGCGGGCGCAGTGTTGCTGGCAAAGCTTTCGATGGGCGCGCTCGCGCAAGGGCCGAAATGGTTCGGCGGCGTCACGCGCAATCCATGGGTGCCCAATGAAGACCGGACCGGCTCGAGTGGTTCATCGGCCGGCCCGGCGGCAGCGACGTCGGCCGGCCTCGTTGGTTTTTCCATCGGCACTGAAACGCTCGGGTCGATTGTGTCGCCATCGTCGCGATGCGGCGTCACGGGCCTGCGTCCGACTTACGGCCGCGTCAGCCGTTACGGAGCGATGGGATTGAGTTGGACGATGGACAAGATTGGACCAATCTGTCGGGGCGTCGAAGACTGCGCGGCGGCGCTCAGCGCGATCTATGGTCCAGATGGCCGCGACATTACCGTCGGCGACGCGCCTTTCAATTGGAATCCGGAAAGAAAACTTGCCGACATGCGCATCGGTTATTTGAAAACGGAATTCGAAGGCAGCGGCTTTCAACCGCAGAACGATCAGCAGCGACAGCAACAAGAGCAACGGAAGGCAATGTACAGGGAAGCCTTAGAGGCGCTGGAAAAAGCGGGCGTCAAAATGACGCCGATCGAGCTGCCAAAATTCTCGACCGGGTCGCTGCGATTTGTTTTGACCGCCGAAGCGGCTGCCGCGTTTGACGACATCACTCGCGACGGACGCGTCAATCAACTCTCCGGCCAGGATCCGGGTGACTGGCCTAACTCGTTTCGGACTTCGCGTTTCATTCCGGCGGTTGAATACCTGCGAGCGCAACGCGCGCGCACTTTGCTCCAGCATGAAATGGAAAAACTGATGTCGCAGTGGGACGTCTTCGTCTCGCCGGCTCCGGGCAGCGCGAGTCTCTTGATTACAAACTTAACAGGCCATCCCGCAGTCGTCATGCCCTGCGGCTTTATCAACAACCTGCCGCAGGCGATCATGTTCACCGGCGGCGTCTACGACGAAGCTGCGCCGCTACGAGTCGCCCTTGCGTTCGAGCAAGCGACGAAGTGGCACACGATGCACCCGAAAGTGGATTGGGCCTAGGTTCAGCTCCGCTAAAATGAATGGCTGGACATGTCCAGGATGGGTCTATCTCAAATCCATTAAGTACTGCTGCTTGTCGATTCGGCCCCGTTAATCGAGCGCTCACCCTGAGTTAATTGGTTCGTTTTACAGCTGGTTCGAGAGGGATGATTCGCCAAATAAAGTCCACTTGAACACCTGATACGCCTTGCGCAAAGAATGGTTCGTCTTTCATCATCTTTGAAGGCACTAGATCGACAATCCACAGTGCATTACCATTCCGCTCCGCTATTTCATTGAGGATTTCTCGCACAGTTACGTTCTTTCCTGAAAAAGAGATGTTCTTTATATCGAAGCCGTCGTCCCGTCCAGGGCCGTAGCCATATCCTCCATTCCACCCTCTGGCGTAAAGCTCAGGATGCAGAGTTCTATGTATGTTGAGGCGGAGTAGTGCCTCCGCGCCGAACACGTTCTCTCTATTGGCATGGTACTCAGCAATTCGAATGTTGAGAAAATTTTGCGGGTCATTTACCAAAGCTACGGGGGAGACGTTAACAACTCCCTGTCTTATCCCAACTTTGTAACCCGGTGTCCGTCGAAGGATTGAACGAATCATGTCTCTTACGGTCGGCTGCGAGGTCAGCGGAGAGGAGCCGTTTGCATTAGGCAAGCTAATCCACTCGATTCCCATCGGTATTCTATAGTGTTGAGCAACTTCGATTAGCTGTTCCTTCGTGGAGGTGGAACTAGGAACGAAATCTGCCTTTTGGGAAAGTTTTGATTCCAGTCCCTGAGCCAATGCCACCCTAGGCACAACAAGCAAGAGGAGAAAAAGCTGGACCGCCTTGAGGTAGGCAACATGATTTCGCGTGTTAGTCATAATCCCTATACTCCTGCTTGTTTCTAATGACCATCAACCGTAATACTGGCGCAAGTCATTGTGTACGATTGATCTATCTGACACCCATTGGAAAAATATTTCTGGGTTCCCGTAACAGAGCAGCTTCCCCCGCTGTTACATGCTGTCGGCCTAGCGAATACGGTCCGCCCGGATACCTGATCTCCACCTGGAAGGGCGCCGGCTGGTTCCCAATATTCGTGATGGCGACGACTGTGGAGTAATCATCGTCCACCCGCCAAGGATAACTGCCGGTGCCGTTGCGCGTCTTGCCGGAATCTCGTAACGGCACGTCGTAAGTTAACTGACTCGCTCGCTCTCGACTGTACGTCGCGCCAATCAAACTGCCAGGCGCACCACTGTTCAAGACCTGCACACTAACGGAATCAAAGTTCGTCCGCGTAGCGGCGGCTTCCCTCAAAGCACTCAGGTCAACATCAATTACTTGCTCAGGCCGCAAAGTGATTGTCGATAGTTCCACGGGGTTATCTTGTTCACTCGCCGCTGAGAAGAAACGAAGACGCGCTGAAATATCCAATTCGCTGGTGTTTTTTAAGACGATGCGCGGAACGGTATTTTTCAACCTGAGATTTGTAGCATAAAGGTTGGGCTGGACTGTTTTCTTCGTGTCATAGAAACGTATGCTACTGGTAAAGTTCTGGTCGTCAGCAACGACAAAGCCCATCACCCTCATGCTGCCCGCAGGCCCTACAGTCGAGAGCTTGACTGATTCAATGTCGCGTTCTCGATCATGACGACGAATGAACTTCGTTGCCCCCGCGGGGATATCGACATCTTCTGAGTCGCCATCCGAAAATTGCGCGGTCGTACGAATCGCGACGTTCGAGCTATTTCCCAACGCAATGACGGCCGTACTCTTTTTTGGCATCCACCAGACCGCCTCGCGAGTATCCGAGCCGGGCTCTTCCAGGATATTGAATGTCTCATCGACACTGCCGCCCCCGACGCCATGAAAGGTAATCTGCGACCAAACTTCCATCACGCCGCCGGTGTATGACAGTGCTATGCCGCCCCAACGATGCTGCCCGCGCAGCGCCTCCGGCATCAGTTGCTCGACAGGCACGAAACGCATTTCGGCGGGTTGCAGCTGCACGGGATTCCCGACCACTGCATCGCCGTTAATTGTATAAAAAATCGGCGTCACATCAATTGGATTCGGGCTGCGGCTGTTCAGCACTATTTCGCATCGTTCCGCTTCCTGCAGCTCGATTGCCGGCGCATAGATTCTGCGCGAGGATGGGGGTGCGCATGATGAGCATTGAACTGGCGGCTGTTTATTACTCTGAGATCGTGCAGTTCGCTCCAGAGGTGATATTAGATTGGACGCGCTGGATCGAAGAAGAAACGCAAAACCGGCAAGCAACAACACAACCAGAATAATCCCATAACGCTGCCGGTTTGATTTTAAGTGATTGACGATAGGAGATTCGAGGTATACGCACCGCCTTTCGGGAAACGGACGGTTTGATGAGAGGCTAACGGGCGAGTATGCCGTTGCAGGCTCGTGGGCTAGCTGTTACTTCAATGCGGTCACGTTACGCCGGTTGAAGAACAATGTCAACGATTTTGAATGCGCTGCGTTATAGTATGAGTTCATCGATCACTTCGCAGCGGGTTGCGCATCTGCAGATCGAGTTCAACCGGCACGACTCGCTTGCCTTTGAAGATCCACTTCTTGAACTGGCCGAACACGTAAACCACTCCGGTTACGGGCCAGGTTTCTTTCGGCCTGGCCAGGTCCTGCACCGCGCCGACCAGAGCATTGGGTGTGGCAACGAAGACCGTGATGGGTCGCCGCAGAGTCAGCGCTTGTTCAGTAGGCAGATCGAACGATTCGTTGTAGTCGTCAACGTCTACGCGCGTCCCGTTGATCGTCATGTCATAGAAAGAAAGAAAATCTATTTTGCCCTTCCGCTTCACCGGGGCAACGACGATCGGGATCTCGAGGGTCACTCCCAGAGGCGAGACGCTGACGACCCGCGCTTCGCCAAACGTGATGATCGCCTCGTTTGAGCCGCTGCCGGCGCCGCCCTGGTCCTGACGCTTCCGCTCGATGGTTACGCGCTCGAGTTTGTAACCGCGAATCTCTCGTGGGTACTCACGCTGTGTCGCGACGCGTTGCCCAGTTTGCGCCTCGCAGATTCTCGCGGCGCCAAACACCAGGACATTAAGAGCAAGAAGTGCGAACAACGCAAAACGAAACACTGTTGACTTAAGCGCGAATCCACCAAACGCGCGCAAGGCGAAATCCTGGGAGCGATGGCTTTGTCGTAAGGGCATTATTCGCAAAACGGGCAATCAAATTTTGTGAACGCGTGGCCCAGAAAACCCCACGCTCCATTGCCCTACTTATAAGCGGCGTTGGCGACAGTAAGTATTAACGTGTTCTGACCGGGCTTAACGACAACCTTCACATCCCAAACCATCCCCCCTCCGCGAAAAGGCTTCTGCACGCGGTAGAATCTTCCATACAAGTAATACGTACCTGCCGGTACGCTCGGAAAGATTCCTCTGGCATTAGCATCGGTGGTCATTTGCGCTACGCTGTGTGAGCGTATCGCCTTCATCGCACAATCAAACTCAGCTTTGGCCTCCGGGCTTTCCAAGTCCTCCTTCTTACCGCCAAGCATCCCCGTCAGAATATCCATTCCGGGTACATTTTTTACTTCGCCGAATGCATCGTAAAAACTCACGCTTTCTATAAGCGACAAACGTATCGGGAAGATTACGGGCTTTATGCCAGCGCTCTGAAAGACGCTTTCTGCGTCTTCATCGAGCAGGTATAAGGTCGTGTTACGAAAATTTCCCCGCTCTGTGAATGAGTTTACGACCTGACCGGTTTGGCGGTTTGTTTCCGTGTAGGTGTAAACATAACCCGCCCCTCTCACGGATAAGGCGCTGTTTGCCACGGCACCTGGTTTGTTCTTGCGGGGCTCGTCAGTTACCTGGCACGGATGAGCGTCGCCGGCAGACTGGCTTCCTCCGGCGGAAGATTTTGCCTTTGCCGAATCGGCATCGAGCGGCGCGACATTACGTTGGTCAAGAATGACTGAGTTCGCGCCCGGTTTAAGATCAACTCTCAAATCCCACACGAGGAGCTGTTTGTTATAGGCCGCTACTGCAAACAGGTAGTAAGTTCCTGCCGGCACGCCAGGCAAAGTTGCTCTGGCATTCTGATCCATTTTGGCTTCGGCGACCGAGTTCGGCCGCGCATCGTAGAGCGCTTGTTGGCACACTGGTGACTGGGTTGTACAGGCGTAGGCCCAAGCCGCAAGCGGCGACACCTTGACAGTCGCTCCGGGCGGACCCTGAAACATTCCTGTTCTCCGCAGAAAGTTTTCAAAGCTCTCTTTGAAAAGCACCATGGTTTTTCCGGCGAGCGGATTGACGGTTCCCGTTTGAGTTGCAAACCCACTCGCTACTGACAAAACCGCGGTTCCTGTTTGTTGCGGAATGGCGCTCGTGATAGCAGAGCCGAACCCGGTACCAGTTCTGCCTGCTTGGTTGGTGTTAGTGGCCGCTTGAAGTAACAGCGCGAGAGCCACGCTGGCGAGAACGACAAATGTTGTTTTCATTGTTTTTTTTGACGAGTGGAACCCGGCGCGCTATTTTTGACGCTTAAATACATATTGCAAGTGATTGTCGAAGCCGGCGTAGGAAACACTCACTCCTCCGGTGTTAGTATAATCGCGGGCTGCGTAAGCCGACATAGGTGTTACCGCAACCAATTCCCACCCCTGATCGCCCAGCTCTTTCGCCTTCGATATCATATTAATCGGGCCAGGGAGCGGCTTGGCGTCCTCAAACCAAGCTGACCAGGGCGAAGCCTGATGCAGCCCTCGCGAATCCGCAGCCTCGAACCCACGGACCAGAAAAATGAATTTGAACTCCCAGGTTTGCTTCACGGGATTACTTCTTTGCGCGTACACACTCCAGACCCCGACGCACAATAAAGCGGTGACAACCAACGACAGGTAAAGTTTATTCTTCATGCACTATGTCCTCCATTTCAGTCTTTGAGTTCCGCATAGTAACAGCAGCCGTGTCTTTGAGCATTCGGTTCTACAGATGAATCGGTAATGTGACGCCTATGTCGTCGCTCACCTACTTCGATTTATTGATCTCCACCAGAAGGTTCTGCGCCTTCGCCTTATCGATTGTTTGCAGCGTTCTGTAAACCTGTAGCGCCTCGTCCTTCTTGCCCATTGCGACGTAGGTCTTGCCGAGATCATATTGGGCTAGGGCATCGTCCGGTTTCAAACGAACCGCCCGCTGAAATGCCGCCAGGGCATCTGGATATTGCTTGAGAAGATAATAAGCAGCGCCTAACTCACGACTCATATGGGCGGCATTAGGATTGATGCGAAGCGCCTCTTTGAAGGCAGATACAGCGTTTTCGTATTGCTGCATATCGTTATACGTGCGGCCAATCCAAAAGTGCGCTTCCGCTAATTTTTCTGCGTCCGGCTTTAGACTGATTATGCTGCGAAACGTTTTCAAAGCCTCGTCATATTGCTTCAATTGGAGCTGCGCATCGCCAAGCAGGATGAGTGCGCCCGGAAACGGCTGCACGAGGGTCAGGTATTGCTTCCAAGCGGAGATAGAGAGTTGCCACTTCTCCTGATAGTAGTAGGAGACAGCGAGACCGAAATGCGCGTCTGCGTTAGCAGGCTGAAGGGCAGCCGCTTTCTTGTAAGCTTCAATCGCCTTTGCATAGTCCTTTGCCTCACGATACTTCTTTCCTTGAGCTACGTAAGCGTCCGCACCAGTGCCCGTGGACGGGCTCGGCTGAACGCTCTGCGGCTGCGTTGACTGTTTGCTGGTGGTCTTGTCGAATGTCGTGCGAAACTCTGCTGAGAAAAATTTTGTTAATAACTCGTCACGAAATTTGGGGTCGCGCTCGTAACGATCCACCGCAGGGAGCAATTCCGGTCGACCCTGCCAGATGCGCGTGTAAGCCGCACCGTAATCGGCGATTATTCGGGCCTCGTCGGGCGTTTGCTGGTTACCTGCCCTCCGACGCGCGGGCCATATCTGAGATGATCCTACACAGTTGCCTAAACGTGGCGACTCGACGTGCGGCCGTATCCGCCGGATATTTCCCTTGGACCTCGCGCATTACGCGTTCCACGGTCGGCATCTCGCTCAGATACCGCGGGTTTGTCGCCTGAGGCCGAATTGCCGGGCTAACAAGGGCGAGAGGGATAGTCTTTGTTTGAGCGGCGATGGCGGTTAGCAGCAAACCCACTAACGCCAAAATAGAGAAGCTGGCGATTCGAGTTTTCATTTCGTTATTCCTTTAAGCCCGTATTGATCCTCCTTCAAGGCTTTTCAGCGAGCCCTCAGCAACAGCACAAAGAGCAGAGCGATTCGACTCGGCGCGTACCACCTTCCACGGCCGCCGCCTATTTGGATTTTCTCAGTGCTCCAATCATGCTTCCCGGCGGGCCGGTAAGCGATTCGTCGTCGTGCCGTGCGAAAACAGTCTTCTCTCCCTTGCAGTCGACGGTCAGTTGGTTGCCGTCGACGGTATAGGCGCACTCCTCAGTTTCACCCATGATAGTAAGCGAAGCCTTTCCTCCCGACTTCACTTCGAGGATGATCGAGCCGTTTGCGTTCGAGTATGTGCCTTCAAACTTCGAACGGCAGGCAGTGACGGCCAGTATCGTCAGAGCCACCACTAACCAAAGAAACGCTTTGCGCACAAGCATGTGATTCATTAAGAGCCTCCTGAAGAAAGCGGCCGTGGCCGCGGATTTTTGCTCGAAAAGCGGCGAATTTTGATGAGGCATTCTACAATCAACGTGATTCCGTGTCCTGACGGAACTCTAAAGAACTCTAAAGAACGAGCTATCGCCTTGGATCCTGGCGGGTGCGCCGTAGCTCTTCTCTGGACACCTCGTTCACGAGATTGTAAATTTCCGCGGTAACGAGACCTATGAGTACAGATAACGTCACTGGGCCGGGTCAGCGCGTTGCCGGACATATTTGGCGATTCGCCGATTGCGAGGTCGATGAACTGCGGCGCGAGCTGCGGGTCGGAGGCAGGACGGTAGATGTCGAGGCGAAACCGTGGGAAGTTCTGCACCAGTTGCTGCTTCACGCGGGCGAGGTGGTGACCAAGGAGGAGTTGCTCGAATCCGTCTGGCCTGGCTTGACGGTGGTTGATGGCTCGCTGGCCACTGCGGTTTCGAAGCTGCGCAAAGCTTTGGGCGACGACACGATGGTGGTTACGCTGCCGCGGGTGGGGTATCGTCTGGCAGTTCCGGTGCTTGCTAAATCGCCATCGCCACCGACCTTGCCTGAACTTCACTTGTCACAGGGCGAGCGCGTGCCGGGACGCGATCAGTGGCGCCTCGTCCGGCGTCTCGACCTCTCACCTTCGAGCGAAGTGTGGCTGGCCGAACATCCCAAGACCCGTGAGACTCGCGTCTTCAAGTTCGCGCCCGACGGCGTACGCCTCAAGAGTCTGAAGCGCGAGGTTACGCTGGCCCGCCTGCTGCGTGATTCGCTTGGCGAGCGCCCCGACTTCGTGCGTGTCCTCGAGTGGAATTTTGAAACACCTCCGTACTTCGTGGAGAGCGAATACGCCGGGCCGAACCTGGCAGAGTGGGCGGAGGCGCAGGGTGGGCTCGGCAAGATTCCGTTGGAGCGTCGACTGGGGTTGCTGGTGGACGTCGCCCGGGCTGTCGCTGCCGCACACGACCTTGATGTCCTGCATAAGGACCTGAAGCCGGGAAATATTTTGATCTCAAAGGGGCCAGACGGCAAGCCGCAGATCAAGGTAGCCGACTTCGGGAGCGCCTCGCTGCTTGCGCCGGCTCGGCTCGGCGCCCTGGGTATAACCAACCTGGGATTCACGCACACGGGAGATGCCGGCACTCTGTCGGGTACCGTGATGTATGTCGCTCCAGAGGTATTCGCGGGACAATCTCCATCCGCTTCGTCGGACGTGTATGCGCTCGGAGTGTTGCTTTACCAACTCGTGGTCGGCGATTTCCGCAAGCCACTCGCGCCGGGATGGGAAGCAGAAGTTGCCAACCCGCTGCTCCGCGAGGACATTGCCGAGGCTGCCTGCGGGGATCCGGCTCGCCGGATGAAATCCGCGGGAGCACTCGCCGAGCGCCTGGTCAATCTCGACCGTCGTCGCCAGCAGCGTGACGAGCTCGAACGGGCCCGGCAGCGCGAACAAATTGCGCAAAGCAAGCAAACAAAAGCGCGCGCCCTACGTGTTCGCCTGGCGCTCGCAGGCGTCGCAGTTTTGGCCATTGCCGCGGTGATCTGGAGCTTCTACAGAAGTTCGCACTTACCTGCGGCAAAAGTAAAAACAGTAGCAGTACTTCCGTTCCAGAACCTCAGTGCCGACCCCAGCCTCGACTATCTGCGCCTTGCGCTTCCCGACGAAATTGCGACCACTTTGAGTCACACGCGCGGCCTTGCTGTTCGTCCGTCTGCGACTACCAGCAAATACGGGCAGGCAGATCTCGACCTCCAAAAAGCCGGACGCGAGATGGGAGTCGGCACTATCGTGGCTGGCCACTTCATTAAGGCCGGGGATCAACTGCACATCACGCTGGAAGCTATTGACCTGGAAACCAACCGCGTATTGTGGCGAGATAAGATCGACGCGCCTGCTCAGAGCATGATCGCAACGCAGGTGCAAATCGCTCTTAGAGTCCGGGGAGGACTCGCGCCGGCTCTGGGATCACCGGCAGCCACAGACACTGGCGGCCAGCCGAAAAATGAGGAGGCCTACGACTTATTCCTCCGGAGCGTGGCCGTGCCGCTGGATCCGACACCCAACGGGGAAGCAGTCCGCATGCTGGAGCGAGCTGTGCAACTCGATCCGACCTATGCGCCCGCGTGGGTTGCCCTGGCCCGGCGATACTATGTCGAGGATCACTATGCGAGTGGAAACCGGGGCACGATGAAACGTTTCGACGATGCAGTCGAGCGAGCGTTTGCGCTCGATCCCAATTACATTGCGGCTGGCGCCGCACTCGTTGTGAGTCGCGTCGAACGTGGCGACCTGGCCCGGGCTTATCAAGAGGCCGAAGACCTCGTTCAGCGGCGCCCTGACAGCGCTGACGCACACTTCGTCTTGAGCTATACGCTTCGCTTCGCGGGGTTGTTGCAGGAGTCCGGCAGCCATTGCGACGCAGCATTCCTGCTTGATGCACAAACCCAAACTTCCGGTTTGCGCTCGTGCGCGCTAGTGTTTCTACTACGTGGGGACTATCCCCGGATGTTGAATTATCTGAATCTTGATCGTGGCTCGGATTTTAATAAAGCGATTTCAATCGACATGCTCGTGCGCCAGGGCAAAGAGCAGGAAGCGCTGCAACTGGGAGCGCCGCACATCCCACAGTGGGCGAGCTATGACGTGTTGTTGGCCTACATTCAACATAAGCCTTTGGCTGAAATTCGCGGGTTGACTGAGGCGGTGCAAGCCTCGGATGACCCTGAAACGAATTACTTGTCCGCTGCGCATCTCGCGTACAGCGGCCAGACGGATGCCGCTCTCGAGATGCTGAGGCGAGCCATCAAGGGGAACTATTGCTCATTTCCCGCAATAGAGTCCGATCCGTTCTTCACAAACCTGCGAGCGAAACCGGAGTTCGGCGAGATTCGTTCCGCCGCTATTGAATGCCAGAACAAATTCCTGGCGCAGCGAGGTCAACGCCCGCAGTGAGCCCCCTGCCCATTTCACTTTGCGAATGATCCTAAATCCGTTCACGCAGCAACGCCTGCAGGTCAAGCACCAGCGCCACGTTGCCATCACGCAGCTCGGCTGCGCCCACAATGCCAATCCAGCGCGCTGCGTGACAGCCCAGACTGCGCACCAGCACTTCCTGATTTTCTTCAATCGCGTCCACCACAACGGCTATGTGTTTGAAAGGCCGCGCGTCGCTGTCGGGAAGTTGGCAGATAAGAATGTCCAGCTTGCCCGAGTGTTTCGCCTCTTCATCCGATTGGGCGAGCAGCTTTCGCATGTTAGCCACGGATAACACTTCGCCTTGCCAGCTGAGTGATTCTTCCTTTTCGGAGCGTTCCAGGTGATCGGCGCCGATCCCAAGACGAGCAACTATTTGACTGGCGTCGACACAGTAACGATAACCGTCTGCAACGATCACTAGTGATCGCAAAACGCCAAACGTGGCCGGCAAACGGATTTCAAATTCCGAGCCTTTTCCGGGCTGCGTCCGCACGCGCACGGCGCCGCCGGCCTGCTCGACCGCGCTCTCAACGACATCAAGACCAACGCCCCGGCCGGACACGTTTGAGACCGTTGCCGTAGTTGAAAACCCCGGCCGGAAGATCAAACGCAGGCTCTGATCCATATCAAGAGTCACGCCTTTTTCGATCAGGCCGAGCCTGGCTGCAACCCGCGAGACCACTTCCGGATCGATTCCGCGACCATCGTCCGACACCAGAATGCGCGCTCGGCCGCCTTCCGAGCGGGCTTCGATGCGCACTCGGCCCGCGGTTTTCTTGCCTGCCTTCGTGCGCTCCTCTGGCGTCTCGAATCCATGATCGACGGCGTTGCGCACAAGGTGCAGCAAAGGATCGGCGATCGCGTCGCAGAGCAATTTATCAATCCGCAGATCGCTCCCTTCCGCGCTGAACTCGATCTCTTTGCCGCTCACGCGGGCGGCCACGCGGCCGGCGCGTATGGCCCGTTGAATTGTCCGGCCTAACGAAACCATGCGCAGATTGATGATCTGCTCCTCAAGTGCCATTAGCGATTGTCGGAGCTGCGCGTCGAGATTCTTCAGCTCCGCGCGAGACTCAGCCACCAGGTTGCTTGACACGAAGTCGAGGGCACGATCAGTTTCTCTGAAGACTTCGTGCGCCGAAGAGATCAACCGATCAAGTTCGTCAAGGTCGACGCGAATAAAGCTTGAGGGCAGGGAAGCTGGAGCCGGTTGCTCGCGATCAGCCGCGTGCGCGGGTACTTCACCCGCATCAGTTTCTGGCTTATCAGTTTGTTGTTGGCAGAGTTCGGTAAAAATGGTCTCGTGAAAATTTGCAAAGCGGCTCTTCAACTCCGGCAATTCAAGATCGGCCGCGTAAACGATCCGGAAACTGATCCGATCGGGCCGCGAGCTTTCTGCGGTCGGCACGGTGGCGATGACTTCGCCGCTCTGGGTCAGCGCCTCTCTCAATGCCTGAAACTCTTTGTCGAAAGTCGCGACGTCGAAGCTCGCGGCGACCATATAAAGCCTTTCATCTTCGCGGAGCGCCTCAAGCATCAGGCGCCGTTCCTGTTCGTTTACCGCTTGCGCGATATCCGCCGGAAGATCGGGCAGGCGTAATTCGGCATTGAAGGTTGCGGCGCTATCTCGCTCGGCTAACTCCATAAGGCGTTTGATCAGCGCCTGTGGGGGTGGTTCAGCTTCTCCGGCTGCCGCCGCGCTGAGACTCTGGGAGATCGCGTTTGTGGCGTCTTCGAGCGTGTCAACGACAGAATCATCAACCGCGATTCGCCCGGCGCGTGCGGTATCCAACAGTGACTCGACTTGATGGGCCAGCTCGCTGACACTATCGAAGCCTGCTGACGCCGCAACGCCCTTGATGCTGTGCACGTAACGAAAGATCCGTCCCAGCAACTCGCGCCGCAACGGCGCGTGGTCTTGGCGGCGCAGCTCTTCCGTCTCAGCGAACAATTGTTCGATGAGCTCTTCTATTTCCGCCAGGAACTCGCGCCGAGTGCGATCGTCCATAGGCGAATAGTAAATCGTAAATGGTAAATAGTGAATAGATTGGTGAAGCAAAAAGGCATAATCCGCAGCTTACGCAGATTGCGCAGATGATAAAGAATACGTGAAGTCGGAAAGTCCAAAGTCAAGGCGCTAGCCTAAAGATGTCGTACCGCGCGCTCATTCGCAATCTGCGTGATCTGCGTAATCTGCGGATTAATCGGGTTGTTCACATCGAAGCCGTGCATTCCCCATCCTGCTCTTCGTCAGCGGCAGACTCGTCTACTTTAGCTTGCGGTTGCTGCTCGTCCATGTCGCGCTTGATAGCGTCGAGGATGCCGTTGATGAACTGCGTTGCTTCGTAGGTCGAAAAGCGGCGCGCGATTTCCAGCGCTTCGTTGATCGCCACGGTGCGAGGCGTGGTTTCGTGCAGGAATTCGTAGACGGCAAGCCTGAGGATATTGCGATCGACGATCGCCATTCGTGCGATGCGCCAATGTTCGGCCCGGACGCGAATGCGTTCGTCCAACTCGTTTGTGTGCGCCAGCGTGCCGACAGCCAGACGCGTGGCAAACTCGCGCGCCGAGTCTTCGATGTCCGTCTCGCCCAGTTCCGCCCAGTACGTCCTGACCAGATCGTCCGGGGCAGTCTGTGCCACATCAGCCGCAAAGAGCATTTGCAAGGCGCACTCGCGCGCCTTACGCCGAGAACCCATAGAACACCAGTGAAAAGTGATGAGTGATGAGTGATGAGTCAGAACAAGCTTGCACCTTGTCACTCGTCACTTGCCACTCGCCACTGCTTTGTAAAGATTCACCAATTCGACGGCCGACATCGCGGCCTCGAATCCCTTGTTGCCCAGTTTAACTCCTGCGCGATCGATCGCCTGCTCGAGCGTGTCCGCCGTTACTATGCCGTAGACGACAGGCACGCCGGTCTGCATTCCTGCTTGCGCGATCCCTTTTGTGACCTCGCCGGCGATGTATTCAAAATGCGGCGTCTGGCCGCGGATGATCGTGCCCAGACAAATCACGACGTCGTATTTCTCGGAACTTGCAAGCTTAAGCGCCAGCAAAGGAATCTCGAACGAGCCCGGAACCTTGTAAAGCTCCACCGACTTTTCGTCAGCTCCCAAACGTTCGAGCGCATCGACCGCGCCGTCGACCAGCCGCGAAGTGATGAAATCATTCCAGCGACTCGCTATGAGCGCAAAGCGAAAGCCCTCGGCGTTCAGGCGTCCTTGATGAATTGGAGGCTTCAAGTTTTCTTCGACTGCTCCATCGCAGAGGTCAAAACTAAGGCCTTTGCAGTATAGGTGATGCGCAGACGTGCTTCAAGTCAGGGGTGTCTTGTCTTGAGGGCTTCTGTTCTTTTGCGAATCGCTAGGAACTTCCCGGTTCATCATTGGGCCAGCGACAAACCTTGGGGAAACAGTGATCAAGCGCGCTGGCGCTCGATGTCGCGGACGCGATCGTAGATGTCGCGATAGTCGGCCTGCATTGTGACGAGCGTGTCGTTGAAGATGCTGAACTTGCGACTGAAGTCGCGCAACTGCGTCTTTATGTCCCTAATCTCTCCCTGCGACAATTCCTGACCCTGCTCCAGTCGCTGCTGACCTTCCTTAAGACCAACAACGTCCGCGTGAATCTGGGCAATGTCGGCTTGAACCTTTTCCCAGATTGGGCGGGTGTCATAGAGGCGCTGCTCAACCTTTTGCTCAATATTTCCCAGCCGCGCTTCGACGCCCGCAAGGCGCCCGTCAAGGTTCTGCACGACTGTCAGAATTTGCGTGAGTTTCTCGCCGTCTGCCTGATTGTCAAATTGCTTTGTGGGATCTTCGCTCAAGAGGCTTCTCCTTCCGTGGCCGATTCTAACATCATCAACGCGGCGGGCAAATCATTTCAGCGTAACCATTCGCTGAAGCCGCTAACGTTGACATTGAATACGCTCTTGTGGGGGCCGAGTTCCTTTGAAAACAGACGCGCGCTTTTCAAGGAAAGCCCTACTTACGATTCTTGAACGCGTCGTTCAGTTCGGTGTGGCGACTGGTGAGCGGCACCTGGCGGCCGTCGATAAAGAGATAGCGCACGTGCGTGCGCACCTCGAGTAGATCGCCGTCAGTTACCACGAGGTTTGCCATCTTGCCTTTTTCAATCGAGCCCAGTCGATCGGCCACGTTCATAATCTGCGCGGGATAGAGTGTAACGGCTTTCAGGGCCTCGTCTTTCGGTAAACCAAACGCGGCGGCCATGCCTGCCTGGAAGGGAAGTGTGCGCACTTCAGCGCCATCGTTTCCCGTCGAGATACAAAATCGCACGCCCGCCTTTTGCAGTTTCGCCGCATTCTCGTACTGCGTGTCGTAAGCATCGTCTTCGCGAAGCGGCAGACTGAGGACACCCGTCAAGATCACGGGCACGTTCTTCTCTTTCAAGAAGCCGGCGATTTTCCACGCATCGTCGCCGCCTAAAATAATCGGCTTGAGCTTCATCTCTTCAGCGAATTTGATCGCGCCGCGCATTTCGGCTTCGCGATTGGCGCGCAAGATGACCGGGCGCTCGCCGCGCACGTAAGGAACGAGTGATTCGAGCAACACGTTGTGATCCGGCCGCGGCAGCGAGCTATCTTTCGCATAAGCATCCTGCGCGCGGCCATAGCTTTCCGCGTCGCGCAGCAGCTTCCGAATTTGATCGAGCTGGCGCTCAGCGGCCGTGATAGCCGCACTAATATCCGGCGGCTGTTGCTCTGGCCCGAAATCGCCACGCCGGCCGCCAAGGCGTGGATAATTTATTACGAGAGCGGCATAAGGCACGACGGCCATTTCCAGCGGAGTCGTGCCGACGAGATTGATGATCGCGGCCTGGCCTGAGATCAAACCTCCGAGCGGCAGCGTGACCGCGTGCGTTACACCGTCGACACGCGTAACGCCAATGTGAGCGCTGTGCTGATTGACGGCGATGATTGCTTTGGCATTCGGATTCAATTCTCCAACTTCGCTGGTATCGACCGTGCCGTTCGCGCCCTGGCCCACTTCGACCAGGCCGAGCGAAGTGCCCGCATCCATCATCCCCGGATAGACGGTCAGGCCTCGGGCCTCAATCGTTTGCGCTCCCGCGGGAACGCTGAGGTTCGCGCCTACGGCATCGATTTTTCCATCGCGAATCACCACGGTGCCGTTTTCAATGTCCGGCCCCGCCAGCGTGACGATGCGCGCGTTGCGAATCGTATAAGTCCCGCGCGGGATGGTCACGCCCTGCTGCGTGGTGGGATTGCCGATCTGTTGGGCGAATGTGGGAACGGAGGCAAGCAGCAGAACTACGATTGCCATCATTAGCGACTTCGCCCTGTCTCCGTGTCTCCGCGTCTCCGTGTCGGTTCTAATCATGGCTGTTCTCCTTCCCAGATATCGTCGTCATCTTTGCCTGGACGACGGCCGCGCGGAGCCTGAGGTGGTCGGCCTCCGGCTGACGGCCGGTTCGGCTCCGCCTGCTCCAACTGGGCGCGCTCCTTCGCTAACTCCGCGCGCATGGCCAAATCCTTTTCCCGATCAAAGAAGATGTCGCCGTCGATGAACGTAGTATCCACGCGCGCATACACGCTCAACGGATGACCATTCCAGATGGCGAGATCAGCATCCTTGCCAACTTCTATGGACCCGACGCGGTCTTGAATGCCCAGTTGGATTGCGGGGTTGATTGTGATGAGCTTGAGCGCTTCCGCTTCGCTCAGATCGCCATAGCGCATCGCCTTGGCTGCTTCGATATTCAAACGGCGCGCGCGCTCGTCAGAATCCGAGTTCACCGACGTGATCACTCCGGCGCGGGCCATGATCGCGGTATTGTAGGGAATCGCGTCGTAGGCCTCAATCTTATAACCCCAGGAGTCAGCAAAAGTTGATCCGCCTGCGCCGTGTTGCGCGATCTCTTTCGCAACTTTGTAGCCTTCGAGCACGTGCTGAAAAGTTTTGACCTTGAAGCCAAACTCGTTCGCGATGTTGATAAGCATCATAATCTCATCGGCGCGATAACAATGCGAGTGAACCAGGCGTTTGCCTTCGAGCACCTCGACCAATGGATCGAGCTGTAGGTCACGCCGCGGCGGGATCAAGTCCTTCTCGCCACGCTTGACGGCCGCATCGTATTCGTCCCAGGCTTTTTTGTAATCGCGCGCGCGAGTGAAAGCGTCGCGAATTACTTCTTCGACGCCCATGCGCGTGTTTGGATACCGACGCTGTACTCCGGGCAGGTTAGGAGAACTTGATCGCTTCACGTTTTCGCCGAGCGCAAACTTGATTCCGGGGGGCGCGCCCGGAAAGATGAATTCTTCAATTGGCCGGCCGTACTTAACTTTCACGACTGAGTTGAGTCCGCCAATCGGATTGGCCGAGCCGTGCAGAATATTTATGGTCGTCACGCCGCCGGCCAGCTCTCGGTAAAGATCAACATCCGTCGGATTGAGAATGTCGCGCGTACGAGCCATCGACGTCACCGCCAGCGTGCCTTCGTTGACGGCCTCCATCATCGTGTGCGAGTGGCAATCGATAATGCCGGGCATGAGATATTTGCCGGTGGCATCGATCACACGCGCGTTCGCCGGCGCCTTAAGGTTCTTGCCGATGGCCGCAATTTTTCCTTTGCGTATCAGCACGTCGGAATTCTGTAACGTTCCGTGCGTGATGGTCAGCACAGTGGCGTTGCGAATCAGTGTTTCGGCTGGATTCTCAGCGCCTGGTTGCTGCGCCCATGCTCGGTTCAACGGCAGTGCGCTTATCAATGAAAGCAAAAGTAAACGTGTAACTGTTTTTTTCATCGTCATGAACTCCAATCCGAGAAACTTCGCCTGGGTAAGAAGGGCAGAAGCCCGACCGTTAGGGAGGGCTTGTCGCTTTAGGAGCCCTTGCTGACGCGCGGGCTTCTGCCTTACGGCTGGCGCGAGCCGCTGAACGTCGCAGTCCCGAGGGCCGATTGGACCGTGCCGCTGATCTCATCGCCTCGAACAGTGCCATCGATCGTCAGTTCAACCGCCTGGCCTTGAATGTTCGCCGTAGTGACTACGTGAAATGCGTTGCCAGTCACCGTTCCGCCACTGAACTCAGATGTGCCAATCTGGGTTTGAAGCGAGCCGGAGATTGCGCCGCCTTCCTGGCGCAAGACGAACGTTCCTGGCAGGCTCTGTCCGCCGACGTCCATCGCAACGGCCCAGGTACCGCTGAAATTGGGGCGCGCTTCTTCCGCGGGCCGCGATCCGGGTCCGGCGCCGGCGCCAGCCGGAGCGGCCGGACGCAACTCCACCGGCCGGCCGTCGATAAACACGTTCGTGACGCGCGCGTTGCGATCGAAGATATCGCCGCGAGTCACGGTCAGGTTCGCGATCTTTCCGGTTTCAATCGATCCTAATCGATCGGCAACGCCAAGGATCTCCGCCGGTCGAATCGTCAACGCGCGCAGAGCCTCGTCGTGTGACAGCCCGTTTTCTATTGCCTTGGCGGCGTTCGGCAGAAAGTCACCCATGCTGGTCAGCGATCCTGATTGAAACGCAAAACGAACATGAGCCGCCGCCAACTTTCCGGCGGTCTTTTGCGCTTCGACGCGTGCGCGCAAAATGCGCAACGGTTCGGGATCAGCTTCCGGCGCTGCCGCCGTCGTGCGTTTGGGAAAGTTGAGCGAAAGCAAGACAGGCACGTCTCCCGCTCTGAGTCGATCCGCGACGGTTGCCGCTTCCGCGCCACCGGCGATAATCGCGTGCAGCTTGAACTCAGCGGCCAAATCCAGCGCTCGCAGAATCTCGCGATCGCTATTGGCGTACATCACTACGGGCATCTTGCCCTCGATTACGGGAATCAACGCGGCCAGTGATCGATCCAGGTCGGGCCGGCGCGTGCCGCGTGGCGCGCGCTCGTAAATCTCCAGCGCCTTTTGATACCTCTGCGCGTCAAGCAGCATTTGTCTCAGCGCAGCAAAGACCCCCATCAGTGAATTGGGAAAGCCACCCACACGAAGCGGCTGGAAACCAACATGCATGGCCACGGGCGATCGCACGATCATCTGTTGCGGCGTGTCGCCCGCCAGGTTGATCAACGCCGATTGGCCCACCCAGATGCCGCCGCGCGGCGCGGTTAAGGCGGTTGTGATACCGACGTTTCGGGCCGCTTCGATCTCCGAGCCGCCAGGCTTTACAGAGTCTTCGGTCA
This sequence comes from Pyrinomonadaceae bacterium, assembly GCA_041499185.1. Classification (GTDB taxonomy): domain Bacteria; phylum Acidobacteriota; class Blastocatellia; order Pyrinomonadales; family Pyrinomonadaceae; genus JAOAPY01. The sequence continues at coordinate 59,272 of JBGQJU010000009.1, forward strand.
TTACCTCGGGTTGCAATCCCGGAGGCTGAGTCGAGTTCGGCCCGCTGCTCGGAGTCGTTGCGCGAAGCTGGGCTTGCAGGAAACCCCCTCCTGGTCCGCCCACAGGCGAAGGCGCTGGCGATGGCGCGGGAATGCCGAGGTTGGTGTTCGAGTCAAAAAGCCCTGGATAGACGGTCAATCCTGTGCCGTCAATCACTCGCGCGTCAGCGGGCGCGGTAACTTTGTCGCCGACGGCCGCAATCAACCCGTTGCGGATGACAACCGTGCCGCGTTCGATCACGGGGCCAGACACAGTAACGATGCGCGCGTTCGTGATCGCGTACGTGTCGATGGCGCTGTTTTGTGCTTCGACAAAGTTTGCGGCCGGGATGACTAATGTGAACAGGGTTAATAGAGCAGTGCAGATCCGCAGGCGGGTTCTTGGCATAGTTAATCCAATCCCATCGAGAGTGGTTTTCAAAAACATTTTCGCCGGAAAGAGAAGCGCACCGGCGAGCCGCTTGACTTGAAGAGGCGAAAGCTTATCCCAGAAAACCGGATCAGTAAATGTTTTATGCGATTTCAGGTTTGCGCACGCTTCTACGCAAGAGGGTTGCTACGGGTTTCAACTGAGGGATGGCCGCTCAGGGGCAGTAGCCCGACCGTGAGGGAGGGCGCAGCGGGAGCCCGCGCTGACGCTTGGGCTACTGCCACGGGCTGGCCTACCACTTGACGGTGCCTTCCTTCGAAGTATCGATCTGCGCGAGCTGCGGCGCATCGCCAAACAGAAAGCCCTTGATGTTGTCGAAGAGAAAGTTTTGCGCGTCCGGGTCGGTGAGATCGAGACCATAGTGATTGATGATCTGCGTCTGTTTCTGGAGCCACCCGGCCCAGCAAGGTTGGCAGATCTCAGTCGCGAGTCGTTGTCCGAGTTCATTCGGAAAGGGAGCGAACCCGAGCGCCGGACGCTTTTCACCGCAGTGTTTGCATTTGATTGTGTCGGCCATTTGAGAAATTCTCCTTGAGCGGGATTATAGCGTGGTTTGTGCGGCGAGCAAGTTGGCTGTATCCGTCCTGCGATTCGTTAGGGCGGGTAAGGGTGGTAACAAGATTCAACTGAGGCCCGCAGGGCTGGCAATCAATAGCCACGTCCGTGAGGGCGTGGAAGTGTCGGCCCTGCGGGCCTCATGGGTTGAGTTTGGTTGAGTGACCACGCCCTTACGGACGTGGCTATTGACTGACGGCCCTTCGGGCCTGCGGAATCGTGGACGTTCTCGGTTGTCCTTTTCGCTCTCTTTACTGCTTCGCCTGCGCTTCCCGGATCGCGCGAATCGTGTCGTCGTCTTTGGGACGGAAAAGGCCGAGGGGCCGAACGTCGCGATGCCTGATAATTCCGTCCGCATCGATCACAAAGACCGAGCGCGCGACTTTGCCGGGAATCAACGAGTTCGCGCCATAAGCATTCGCCACCTTGGCATCAACATCAGCGAGCAGTCGGAGCGGAAGATTGTGATGCTCGGCGAAGTTTTTATGCGACTCGACGCTGTTCGTGGAAATGCCAACGACCTCAGCGCCCGTCGCCGCGTAGTCCTCCCAACGATCCCGGACCGAACACATCTGCCGCGTGCAAATCGGCGTTTCGTCGCCGGGATAAAAAAGCAGCACGACGACCTTGCCCCGCTGATCGGACAGCCGCCACTCATGGCCATCGCCGTCGGGAAGTGTGAAATCAGGCGCGGTTCTGCCCAGGCCTGCGTTGTCCTTGTCAGTCATTTGGTTTTGCCACTGGTTTAGACGGCGGACTTGTCCGCCAGCGTCGGCGGGACAAGTCCCGCATCTAAACGAGCCAATTTCGAGTCGGCGCGAAAATCTCGAATGTCTTTGAACGGCGTTTCTTGATCACCAAAATCCGGCCGGTAATAATAGGCCGCGCCATCATACTCCTGCATCCAGCCGTCTTCCATGCCGAGTTCGTCCAACGCAGACAGCGCGCCCAACCATTCTGTCTCGGTGATGCGGCGCGAAAGCAAGATGTACCGCGAGTTTGTTTCGGCCACATTCGTTGGATAGTACTGCGCCATCAGCGATACCGCGAGGCGTGGACTTAGCTCGTCTCTGATCCATTCCAGCGACTCGCGCACGCCGCCAATGTTGTTTGGCAAGACGAGCAATCGAATCACCAGGCCGCGTTTCAATAAGCCGTCTTCGCCAAAGACGAGTTCGTCACCGGTTTGCCGGTACATTTCCTTGATCGCCAGCCGCGAATATTCTCTGTAACTCTTCACTTTTGAATAGAGATAACCGGCTGTGTCTTCGGCGTACTTCAGATCGGGCAAATAGATATCGACAAGGCCATCGAGCAGTCGCAAGGCCGCAACTGAATCGTACGCGTTTGTGTTGTAAACAATCGGCAGGCGGAATCCCTGCTCAGCCGCAATCAAGATCGCGCGCGCCATCTGCGGCGCGAAATGCGTAGGCGAAACAAAATTGACGTTGTGACAGCCGCGCGTTTGCAGCTCGAGCATCATCTCGGCCAGACGCTCGTGCGTCACTTCGTTTTTGATCTGTTCTTTGTGCGTTTGCGAGATCTGATAATTCTGGCAATAGACGCAGCGCAAATTGCAGTTGCCGAAAAAAATATTGCCGGCGCCGTGCGTGCCAACCAACGCCGGCTCTTCGCCAAAGTGTGCTGTATACGATGAAACGATCGGCAATCGGCCTGAATAGCAGGCGGCAATCTCGTTATTCAATCGATTGTTCCGACAATCGCGCGGGCAGACAGTGCAGCGCTCGAGCAAAGATTCGAGTGCCTCGACGCGCCGGTGCAATTCGCCGGAACGAAAGAGACGCAGATAGGAGGGCTCGTTCGACAACTCAAGACTCCTGACTTTTCTCGTGCCTGCGAAATTGCACGAAGTGCGCCTTGTGACTTTCGACGATCTCCGCCGGCGCGACGCGCTTTGAACGGCTCCAGATGAAATCCATCTCTGCGTGAATCGTGCTGAGGGCCAGCCGCGCTTCGAGGATCAGAAGCATGCTGCCGTAGAAGAGAAAGATCGCGCCAAGGATTCCAAAGATCGCCGGCGCCAGCGTGTAGCGAGCAGAACCAATTCCAATCAGCGCCACGACGCCGATGGCCACACTCGTCGCGACAAACGCGCCCAGTGACAAATAAAACGTCACCATGCAACGCTGAAGTATGCGCGCGCGACTGGTCAGCTTGTCCAACTGTTCGAAGATCACTGCCTGTCGTTCCTTATTCATTTCGGTCTGTTCATTATCACGCACGATCTCTTCCAGCCGGTCCGACAAGCTGCGCACCCGATCGACCACGCGCCCCGCACAGAGGTCGAGAGGATCATGCTCCCGCATGCCGAGATCAAAACAGCAGGCGTGATCATCGCGGTCAGCACAGTAATCGCGTTGGAGAGCGGGTTCATAAATCGTCGAACGCTCTATTTATAAGGATTAATCAGATGGAGAGCAACTAGCAGCGGTTGAAGGTCAAGACTCTTATCGCGCTGTGTTATCCTCGGCTCGAGTTTTGGGGCGCTGTTCGCTCGTCACTCGTCACTCATCACTTTTCACGGTGCTCTATGCGTCTCTGGCTCGCAAAAAGCAGTGAGGTCCCGCTTCGCGAACAGTTGGAAGCGCAAGTCATTCTCGGAATTGTCAGCAACGATCTGAAAGCCGGGCAGCGATTGCCGAGCACGCGCGAACTCGCTCGCCGTTACAAAATTCATTCGAACACCGTCAGCGCTGCCTATCGCCGTTTGTCTAAAAATGGCTGGGTCGAGTTTCGCAAAGGCAGCGGCATATACGTTCGCAAGTCACCTATCGATCAGCCCCTGGACAGTAAGATCGAATTGGATCAGTTGGTCTCTGTGTTCCTGAAGCTGGCGCGAGAAAAGGGCTTCTCACTGGCTGAGATTCAAACGGGCCTGCGCCGTTGGCTGTCGCTCCAGCCTCCAGATCACTTTCTCGTGATCGAGCCTGACCCGGAGCTGCGCCGTATACTCGTTGTCGAGGTGGAAAAGGGAACCGGGTTACGAACCGTCGGCGCCAGCCTCGAGCAATGCGGAGCCGCCGATCTTTTCACCGGGGCCGCGCCGGTGTGCTTGTTGCGCCAGGCGGAGAAGGTGCGCAGCGTTCTTCCGCGCGATAAGGATTCTTTGGTTCTGCATTCGCGATCGGTATCCGAATCGTTGGTGGGTCAGGTCGCACCTCCCTTCGACACAATGATCGCGATCGTCTCCCGCTGGACTGAATTCCTGCGTTGGTCGCGCACAATCCTCGTCGCCGCAGGACTCGACCCGGCGGCGATCAGCTTTCGCGACGCGCGCGTGCGCGGCTGGGAGAGGGGTCTGCGATCGGCAGCGTTTGTGATCACCGACTCGCTCATGGCTCATCGTCTTCCCGCGGGTTGTACCACAAGGGTCTTTCCCATCATCGCTGATTCATCAGTAGCCGAATTGCGCGGCTACGCCGAAGGGTTTTTAGCGAAACGAGATTGATCATGCCTACAAATGATTATCACTTCGTTGACAAATGGCGAGTCGAAAGCGACTTGAAGGAAGTCGCCGACATCATCGAAGACGCGCTCTCGCTGCCGCGTTGGTGGCCGTCGGTTTATTTTGAAGTCAAGGAGATCGAACCTGGCGGTGAGCACGGACTCGGCAAGCTGATCAGCTTGCGCGCCGCGGGGTGGCTGCCATACACGTTGCGCATAAACTTTCGCACTTTCGAGTCACACTAGCCAAACGGTTTCTCGATGGAAGCGACTGGCGATCTTGAAGGCACAGGAATCTGGAATTTCGAACAGGATGGCGCGCACGTCAACATTACGTACGACTGGACGATTCGCGCCAACAAGCCCATCGTGCAGAAGTTGTCATTCTTACTGAAACCGATATTCCGCTCGAATCACGACTGGACGATGAAGCGAGGCGAAAAAAGTTTGAAACTGGAACTACTGCGACGGCGTGCCCGCACTCCCGGAGAGACCGCGCGCGTTCCCGCGCCACCTGGTCCTGCTTTTCCGCATAACCTCTAGCGCCGGAAACGTTCTTAGAATCGCGGCGGCCAAATAAAACCCGACAATCACACTCCGCTCTTCGCCGGTCTGCGACGGGTTGTCCGATGGCGGCTTTTCGTCGCTGGCTTGGGCGGCGGCGGCTTCGATACTTCCTGTTTCTTTGGCTTTGCTTGTTCGCGGATGAAGTCGGCCACCGCCTGCTGCGAGATGTCTGCTTGCAAGAGTACCTCGGTCTCGGTAGGAGTAATCACCAGACTGCTCAAGACTGACTGCGCCTGCTGGTCCTTGATTGAACTGGTTGCTTGTTGCAACAAACTCGAAAGCAAACTCTTGATGATCTTCGCCGTGTCCGGATTGTCGGCATTCATCGCGCCGCGCAACTTGAACGACGTAGCGTCCATCGTGATGCCGGCATAAAAGTCGCCGAGCTTTGAATCACATCGCGAAGCCCTCGGATTGTTCTCCGTGCCCAGCAAAGCAAACGTTTTGGCGAAGGCCAGCATTGGCGATCCGGCCGTGCTCATCAAGGCAGCGGGATCCCGCATCAGAGAATTCAGGATGTCAGCGTTGATGCGACCCTTGCCATCGGCGGCATCCATTGCTGCTCTGACATACGCGGGAGTACCGGCGGCGATCGTGTTGCCACCGATTGTGGCAATCGCTATTTCAGAAAGCGGCTTGAGGAACGAATTCTTTTGCGCTTCCTTTGCAATTTCTGGAATCGTCAGCAGACTGATAGTCCGCGAGCCATACTTCTCGTCGCGCAGTTTCCCTTCGGAAGCCTGCCGGGCAAGCAGCAGCGCCGCGTCCGCGCTGAAGTCTCCGCTAGCCACTACCAGATATTCGGGCAACGAGAAATTCAATTCCGCCGTCGGCTTCTTAAAGCGCACCTGGAACACAACGAAATCGATGTTCGCCGGGTCGATGCCAGTTTGTTTCTTAATGTCGCCGAGGTTGGCGTGCAGTTTCGTCAGGTCTGCATCCGGCAGCACGCGCGGCGCAGCCTCAGTAAGGACTCGATGCGGACTGATATAGATCAGCTCGTCCGCATCAGGCAGATTGGACAGTGAACTAACGATTGTCTGGCGAGCCGCCGCATCTGTTGTCAGAGAGTTTTGCGCGAGCACGTTTGCGCTCAGCGCCAGAACCGCAACGATCAATGCCGCTGCTAAGGTGGTGATGTTTTTTTTCATCATTGGATCCTTCTTTCAAAAGTTTTGCGTATCTTCCCACAAGACGGTTGTGCTTATCATTTTTTGTTAAGTCCAATCCATTCAGGGCTGGCAGGAGGCCAGCGTACAGCACACGTTTGCGCTCACACTCGTTCCAGATCCTTTACAGTAAATTCATTCTCAACGTTTCCGGTATTCAACGTTGATGCCGGTTCGAAGAGTAGCACGTGGCACTCCTGGTCGGCGAAAGGCCGGTGTTCTGTGCCGCGCGGGACGATGATCATTTCGCCTTCTTCCAGCCAGACCTCGCGATCCTTACCCGCTTCGCGAAAGTCCATGCGAAATCTTCCCTTCACAACCAGGAACAGCTCGTCTTCATTTTCGTGATGGTGCCAGGTGAATGGGCCCTTGAACTTCCCGAGCTTGACGTATTGGCCGTTTAGCTCGCCGACGATGTGCGGTTTCCAGTGTTCGTTAAAGAGCGATAGTTTTTGGGCGAGATTGATTGTTTGCATGATCGTAATCAGTTGTCAGTAGTCAGTTGGCAGCCGCGGATTCACGCGGATTAGAAATCGACGCCAGGATTAACCGGCACCCAGCAGTCGGGCTTTTCTGATCCGCGTTTCATCTGCGGTCATCCGCGGCCTCCCCCTCATCCCATATCGGGCTGAATCACTCACGATATCCTACATCGGGCGTCCGAACTTCGCTGAATCCCAGAACTTCCACCTGCGATTCACGGGCAAAAACGGTGTTTTCATGCGGGCTCGTGCTCATTGACCGTGATGGCACGCTCATTGCCAAATCATCGAGCGGAGGCCATGACCATGAAAAAGATATTCACATTTGTTTTGGCGCTGGTGCTCTTGAGTGTGGCGGCCATGCCGTCGCTGGCCCAGGGTCGTGATCGTCGAACCTATTATGACAATCAATCGCGTGCCAGCAGAGTTTACTACGATCAGCGGTATCGTGATCGAAGTTTTTGGGATAAGCATCGTGACAAGTTAACCGTGGCCGGTGGAACCGTTGGTGGCGCGTTGCTCGGAGCGATCATCGGCGGCCGGAAGGGCGCGGCGATTGGAGCGCTGGCCGGAGCAGGCGGCTCGGCCCTCTACACCTACAAGATTCGTGACCGTCGGCGTCCGTTCCGGAGATAAGTATTTAAGGTTCGGTCGCGTGCTTTAGCAAACGACCGTTGACTGAGGCCAGGCTGCGAAGGGGAGAGCGCGGTCTGGCCTCAAATCTTTTTGTTCAACTGATTAGCCGGGCGAAGAGCGCCTTTCAAGAATCAGCAAGGCGATCTGCAGCATGCTGGAGATCGTGCCAACCGGCAGATACCAGAGCGAGCCTGCGGCCGCGACTAGCATGGCCCACCACGTCCACGGCCGTTTCTGCGCAAAGAACGAGATAATAATTAGCCACGCGACCCCGTAGACGACGAAGACAGCTTTCATTAGCAGCGAGCGTGGCTCTATGCCCACGGCCAGAACAACCTTTGACCAGGGACCAAGCTGGCCGGCGTACGCGCCGCTGGTTGATGTGACGTAATCGCCGACGACAAAGGCACGCGCCCCGTCGAAGGTCATCCAGCCGGCCTGCAACAGGGCTAGAATGATGACGATTGAGCGAATCCAACGATTCATCGGGTGTACGGGGAAGAGTGTCGTCTGTGGTCTGTTGTCTATCGTCCGCTTCCTTAATTCCCAAAGATCGCATCCAGGAGCATTGCCAATCGATAGCCCGCCTTTGTCAATTGTTCGCCGACAACCGGTTTATTGACCCCGTCGTAGTCGCTCGCCCGCGTTACGTCGTAAACGGTTTGAGACTGTTCTTGTCCATTGCGTCTGAATGTAACGGTCCTTTGACCGGTGATCTTGACTGACTTGTACGCGTGATCGCGCGAGACGCGCAGAGAGTCGGTGGCCCATTGCGCAGCCCAGGCTTCCACCGGTCCTCGAGCATTCCAATCAGCTTTCGGATCAATGGAAGTCTTGAGGAACTGGCCCAGCGCTTCCGAAGTCGCCTTCTTATTATCAGCCATCAGCGCGCGTACCAGATCAAAGTCCCAGAACCCGTGAAGATTCTTTCTTTCTTTGTCGATAATCAACAAGTTCCCTCCCTGATCTTTGGGAAGATTTCGCCGCATGATGGTAACTGGATCAGTCACAATCTCGATCGTGTGGTTTGATCCGTTAACGTTCATGTATCCGGCTCCAACGTGCAGCGGCTGGTGGATATCGCCGAGAAAATGGACCAGGAAGCGCAGCGCGTTGCGCGGGCTGAGTGGCTGTTTGGGATCCGGATGGCCCTGCAGCGTGCGGAGGCACACGTTGATCAGGTGCACCACGTCGTTGTCGGGCGTAAAGGCCGTGCACGTGTTGTAACTGGTACAGCCCAGCGGCAGATCGTCGTAATGCCACTCGCGATTCTTTTCATTGTGTAGCTGGTCCTGCAGGAAGGCATCGGTGTCCGGATCAGGATCATGTTGGCCCACGCGTTCCTTCACCGAGTCGGCCCAGTTTGAGACGCTCGCAAGTGTCTCGCCAGGCTTCAGGATCTGCGCCAGTCTCTGTTTCGTTTGCGGCTTGATGTAGAGAGCAGCGATCGTGCCGACGGTTTCGTGGCCTTCCGGTCCCCACGCAAAGGCGGGAGTGAACGAAGCAAGGACGATGGTCAAGCTAAGCAGAAAGGAAGTCAGAATTTTCATGATTAGGTTTTAGTGTTTCGAGCGATTTGGTTTTAGGGAAGACACGGATGTCGCCGACTATTCTATCGCGCATCCGGTCTCATCGTCATCAGCGCCGCGAAGGTCTCGATCCCATCCCAAAGATTCTGCAAACGGATGTTTTCATTCTCCGCATGTTGATTGTTGTCGTAGTTGGCGATGGGCACGGTCATGGTCACGGTGCGCAGATTCTCGGTGATGATTGAAAGTGGCAAACTGCCGCCGGCGGTCGGCAACTTGACGATGGGTTGCTCGGAAGTTGATTGCACAGCGTCAATGACCGCGAGCGAGATGGGCAGATCCATCCGCGTACGTTCCGCGTTATAGCCGCCCGAGCGATGTATGACCTTGGCGATCAGCGGATACTTTTGACGTTCAGCGTCGTTTGGATCGCGATCAATGACGTAGAAGCTTTGCTTGCGAATGTGATCGACGAGTCGCTGAACCTGCCGGCGATAATCATTACCTCTTACCAATCGCAGATCGAGCACCGCGGTCGCTGTGGTGGGAATAACGTTCCGGGCGAGCGTGCCAACGTCGCCACTGTTCATGCCGTTGATATTCAGCGACGGCTGACTGATCAACTCGAGCAACTTCTTGCCGCCGCCTTCCGTGCGCGCCAGTCCCAGTTGAGTTCGAAGCTCATCATCGTACTGTGGCGCTTCCGCGATCGCGCGGCGCTCAGCTTCACCGAGCGGTTCGGCGTCGTCGTACCAACCGGCGATGCGAACGCGGCCCGATTCTTCTTTCATCGAAGCCAGCAGTCGCACGAGAATCGTTGCCGGATTCGGCGCCCAGTTGCCGTAATGCCCGCTGTGCAGCGGACGCTTGGCTCCGTAAACCGTAAGGTCAACGTTCGTGTCGCCGCGTACGCCAAAGACCGCCTGTTTGCGGCCCGATTGATGCACCGGTCCATCGCAGATAATCCAGGCATCAGATTCAAGCAGCTCTTTGTGCAGACTGATGATCTCGCCGAGATGCGGAGAGCCCGCTTCCTCTTCGCCCTCAAAAAAGAATTTGATATTCGAAGTTGGCGTGATGCCGTTTGCTTTAAGCGCGTCGAACGCCGTGAGGATGGCCATCACTCCCGCCTTGTCGTCTGAAGCGGAACGCGCGTAAAGCCGCCACTCGGGATTGATTGTTTCATTCTCACTTGGCAGCGGCAATGTTTTTCCACCCGCCTCCAACGCCGCGGAACGCATGGTTGGTTGCCACGGCAGCGTTCCCGTCCACTGTTTGGGATCGGTTGGCTGGCCGTCGTAGTGCGCGTAGAGAATGATCGTGCGCGTCGAGCCTGGTGTTCGCCACTCGCTGTAGACAGCCGGTGGCACATTGGGCGTCTTTGCCTCCAGCAATCGTGGCTCTAGTCCACGCTGCTTCATCATCTCCACAATGAACGCCGCGTTCTTTCGGATGTTCTCGCGATCTGAAGCAACATTTGGGATCGAGAGCAACTGGATAAATTCACGCAGGATCCCATGCTCATGCGAGCGACGGTATTGTCTGACTTTATCGTCGCCGGTAGCTCCAACGATAGATTGGCTGGCGAGCGATAGTGTTAAGAGAAGAATCAAGCGTCGCATGGCTGGTCTGACCCCGTCCTCACTGTTCGTTTACTGCTCAGATCCGAGCGATTGATCACTGGCCGTGGCGGGCTGCGAAGCGTTGACGTGAATCAGGCCCGAGGTCGAGTCGACATAAAGATGACGGCCGGCAGCCTGCGGCCCAGACCCTTCAGGATCGGCGTTGACGCTGTACGAGCCTTCCGCTGATCCATCGCCTTTTGAAGTAACACTCATCGTCAACACATAACCTTTCACTTTTGGCCTGTCGCCCTTGAAGCGTTCGTCGAGAAGCCCGGCCTGGACGAGTTGTTCGAATGTTCCATAGCCCCCACCATTGCTGACGCTATGAGTTCGCTGGGCCACGGAGATTGAGTGCAGCGCCGAGATTGCCGCCGTTTCATCGACCTTTGTGACGCTTTGCTGCATGCCGGTGCTGTACGATTGGCAGGCCAGCGCAGCGCAGCACGCGAAAAGAACCAGCGCCACCATCGAGTATCTAAACATCAAGCGATCTCCTTTCAGCTTTTTCCAATCTCATTGTAGCGGAAGCAACCGGGATTGTGATCGTTAACCATGCCCACGGCCTGCATGAACGCGTAACAGATCGTTGAGCCGACGAACTTGAAACCACGCTTCAACAGGTCCTTGCTCATCGCGTCAGACTCCGGAGTGGTCGCCAGAACTGCCTGGCCGCGTTTTCTTTTTCTCGGCCGGCCGTCCACAAAACGCCAGACATACGCGTCAAAACTGCCGAACTCTTTCTGCACCGCGAGAAAGGCTTTGGCGTTTTGAATCGCGGCGGAGATTTTCAAACGATTGCGAACGATGCCGGGATTCGCGAGCAACTGTTCGACTTTGCGCTGGTTATAACGCGCGACTTTTGCTGGATCGAAATTGTCGAAAGCCGCGCGATAGTTGTCGCGCTTCCTCAGAATCGTCTCCCAGCTCAGGCCGGCTTGCGCGCCTTCGAGAATAAGAAATTCAAAGAGTGCGCGGTCGTCGTGCAGTGGCACACTCCACTCTTTGTCGTGATAGGCGATCGATAAATCCGTTCTGGCCCAATCGCAACGTTTGATCATTCAAGTCCCGGTTAAAGTTGGTTGCCGCTTGGTACGCGGTGAATCATAAGTCTACACCTAGATTGTGCGACGGTTGACAGATGAAGGTGTCAGTGACGTTCCGATCAAAAACCAGATCGTAACCCAGAAAGGCAGTAAAGCCAGCGATGAACGCGAGCGCTACGGCGATGATCCTAAGGGTGAGTGGACGCATCATTAGGTGGTGATTCTACAGTAGACCCACAATATCCTCAATTATAGAGCACTCCGAACGACTCGGTCATTGACTTGCCGACCCAAGAGTTGTAAAAACGCTTATACAAATTCAGCGGAAAGAATCCTCCCGTTGCCTCTTCGAAAAAAGAGATATCGGGTGAACACCACCAGGAAAAGGAGTAACACCATGGCTTTACGTTTAGGCGACACAGCTCCGGATTTCACTGCGGAAACCACGGAGGGTCCGATTCAATTTCACGATTGGATCGGCAACAGTTGGGCTTGCTTGTTCTCGCATCCGAAGGATTTCACGCCGGTTTGCACGACCGAGCTGGGCGAAGTTGCGCGACTTAAACCCGAGTTTGAGAAACGCAACGTCAAAACCATCGGACTCAGCGTCGATCCGGCCGACTCGCACAAGCGCTGGGCCGAAGATATCAGGGAAACTCAGGGGACAGCTCTGAATTTTCCAGTCATCGCTGACCCGGATCACAAGGTTGCGGAACTCTACGACATGATCCATCCGCAGATCAGCGACGTGTTCACGGTGCGATCGGTTTTCATCATCGGACCGGACAAGAAGGTAAAGTTGATGATCACTTATCCCGCAAGCACCGGCCGGAACTTCGACGAGATCCTGCGCGTCATTGACTCGCTGCAGCTCACGGCCAACTACAGCGTGGCGACGCCGGTGAACTGGAAGGATGGCGACGACGTGATTATCGTTCCATCTTTGTCGGACGAGGCCGCCAGGGAGAAGTTCCCGGCCGGATGGAAAGCGCCGAAACCCTATTTGCGGATAACGCCGCAACCGAATAAGACCAAGACGGATACTGCGGCTGCGGGCACTACGACAGCGTAACGCGGGTAGGACAAACTTTCGGTTTGTGATTTACGAGGCGCAGAGGGGGCGGAGACTCTGCGCCTTTTTCCCTTTAGATCACCCGAGCCTCCGAGTTGACGCGACGACTGCCGGATCAAGCGCCGACAGCAAAATCGAACAAGGAATTCTCAATATCCACTACGACATGACGTTTGCCTCGCTTGATGACGGTGTGACCTTCTGCTTTCAGTCGTAGTGCTTGACGCGCAATTCCACCCGGATATTTTTCGTTCAGTACACCGCCCGTCTTCAAGGTTCGCCAATAAGGGGTAACGCGAGCATTCGGTTTAGCAGCAGTCATTTCTTCCGCGGCATTGGCGGCGATCCAGGCAAAGATTCCAGTAGTCATCGGGCAACCGATCGTCGCGCCGTGCTTCTTAGCTAACGCAGTCCGAATATGATTGATAGTAGTTACTCTGCCCTTCGGCACTCGGCGCATCATTTCATCGACTTCTTTTGGCGCTGGAATAACCAGAGTCCCGGTACCCCACTTCGCTTTCATTCGCTCTGGAATGACCTGCACTCGCGGCAGATCCTTACTGTCGTCTAGTTTCTCGCGCCATGATTTTCGCGTTTTCATTACCTCCTCCTAAAGGCGATGCATCGTGGGAATTACCAGCAGGCCGACAATACCAAACTACGCGCCGGAAAACGAGCGTGATTCAAGCGAGACAAAGTGATGATTTGGAAGTAATCTGTAAGACATTTGAATCGTAGGCGAGCGCAGGAGGACGAATGCGACAGGTAGTCACAACCCGAAACGGCGACGTTGAAGTCCTCAAGGTCGAGGAGGCGCCTGATCCGCAACCGGCGAAAGGGCAGGTGCTGATCCGCGTGAAGGCCGCGGGCCTGAACTTTGCCGACATTCTTGCGCGGCAGGGTCTGTATCCCGACGGGCCAAAGAAACCGTGCGTGATGGGCTATGAAGTAGCTGGAGTGGTCGAATCGGTTAGCGCGGAAGTTGACCAGTCGCTGTTGGGCAAATCGGTTGTGGCGATGACGCGCTTTCAAGGACAATCGGAGTTGGTCGCAGTTCAAAGCACGCAGCTCTTTGAGAAGCCGGAGTCGCTCAGCTTTGAACAAGGCGCGGCGATACCCGTGAACTATCTAACTGCCTACGCGCTGCTCGCGGTCATGGGTTCGCTGCAACCGGGTGAGGCGGTATTGATTCACAACGCCGGCGGCGGAGTGGGCCTGGCCGCGCTCGATATCGCGAAGCGGCTGAGCGCCGTAACCTACGGCACCGCTAGTCCGTCGAAGCACGAGTTCTTAAGAGAACGCGGACTGGATCATCCAATCGACTATCGAAATCAGGACTGGCTGCCGGTCTTGAAGGAAATGACAAATGGTCGTGGCGTCGAACTGGTGATCGATCCTATAGGCGGCGGCCATTGGAAGAAAAGTTATCAAGCGTTGAGATCTACGGGACGACTCGGAATGTTTGGCGTATCTGCTGCGTCTGCAAACGGCTTGAAAGGGAAGTTGGGATTACTGAAAGCTGCGTGGCAGACACCCTGGTTTCATCCCTTCGGACTCATAAATAAAAATAGAGGAGTCTTCGGTTTGAATCTCGGTCACATGTGGCATGAGGGCGAGAAGGTCGCCGAATGGATGCGCGTTATTCTCGACGGAGTCAAAGAAGGCTGGGTCCGGCCTCACGTCGATAAAGCGTTTCCGTTCGACCAAGTAGGCGAAGCTCACACTTACATCGAATCAAGAAAGAACATCGGCAAGGTTGTGCTGGTTCCTTAAGATTCTCATCACGCACCGCGCGGATCTTGCGGCTCTGCCGCCCGATGTGCGCTTTTCGCGGCTCTGCCGCCCGATGTGCGGAAGGTCTTCGACCTTCCGAAAGACGGCCACCAAACTTCTGGGGCTACGCCCCGCGTCTCCATTCGATGCGATCAATATCGACCATGCTGGACCGGCGGTAATCAAACTCACAGGTCACTTTCTTAATAGCGTCAGTTTGAAAGACAGGCAGACGATCTTTGGCGACCATAGTGAGGTAGAGTGCTTGTGAGTCTCGTGAGATTTGAAACTTGTTCATTTCGAATATGGGGCGTAGCCCCAA
>JBGQJU010000010.1:0-72921 GCA_041499185.1 Pyrinomonadaceae bacterium
ATGACTTGCCCGATGCCAGCTGCCTGATTGCCTCCAGCTTGAACTCCCGCGTAAACTTTCTTTGTGTTAAGCCCACAGTCGCCCTCCTCCTAAAAAACTGTAGCTTAACTCGTGGTCTCAAATTTGGGGCTCAGTCCAATCTTGTCAGAGGTGGTTTGTTCCGCTCAGAACAGACCCGTGCTCCAAGTGGTCGAAAAGCGTAATCAATGGCAATTGGTGAAGATCAGCGGGACTTTCGAAGGCAGGACGCTTAAGGACGAAGAACTTTACTACATCGCGGGATTGAGCGGCATCGCTGAAGCGCCCATCCCTTTATTCCTTCGAGAAGCTCTCGAAGCGGATGCGAAAGAGTCACAGGGATTTGATCTCGTGTATGTCGTGCACAAGCCGACCGCTGAAAAGCTGGCCCGCGAGCGGCCTCTCCCAGCGGCCGCGGCATCCGACTGCTTTGGCTGGAGCAGTTTCACGAAGAGCGCCGATGTAAACGTCTCGACGCCCGAAACGCTCCTCAGCATCGCCTTGGCCAACGCGCCCGGCGACAACGGTTATTTTTCTGGCTCCCTGAAAGTCAAGTTCCCAGTCAAAGCCAAGCTGACAGGTGAAATCACCCTCGGGGTTTTCAAAGTTGGCTGCGTGCCGACGGCCATCAAATTCAAGAAGGCTCGGGTTTCCGGGCAAATCGATGTCACCTCTTCGCTCGATCTAAAGGTTCAGTTCCACATCTACAAGGACTTCGTCAAGAATCTCGTCAAGGTTCCGGTCTACAGCTACGGTTTCTTCATCGGGCCAATTCCTGTATATGTCGAGTTCAATGCGTTCATTGACGCGATTCTTCATCTGGAATCACCCAATCTGGTTGATGTGGAATACGCTGGCGTGGGAAGCGGCAGCGGGAAAATTGACTATTCCTGTTCGCTAAATGGATGTACGGGCTCTTCGACCTTCTCCCACTCGTTCCACCAGACTGGCGACATTAACGTTCTTGCGTCCGGCGTTCGGGGCATCGCGAGGCCCTACCTTTTTGGCGGCCTTCAGGTAATCCTCTACGACGAGTCTTTCGCGACGGCCCGCATCGGCGTGGCACCATACTTTCAGGCCGACGTTTGGGGGTTTGCTGGCGCTGGCTGCGGCGACGCAAATGGCGACGGACACCACGAGTACGTTCAGGCACTGACCGCTGACCTTGATACGGGCATAGAGATACGCGCAAAGGTCGCGGCGCCCGTACTAGGATCCTGGGCTAAATTGGAAAAGGTTATCGAAAGCTGGGAAAACCACGTTCAGTTCTTTGACATCATCGGTTCCAACGGACTCCAGCCGCTGGTGATCGGAACCTCGACGGCGTATGCCGGCTACGCTAAGACCTTCAAGTTCAAGATGCGCCCCTGTTATCCGTATACGGATGACTTGGTCTACGATGTCAACTGGGGCGATGGCACGCAACACTCCTATTTCTGGGGATCGCCACAGGATGAGGCGTCCGCGTCGCACACATGGACATCATTGGGAAAGACCTACACCGTGTCGGCGGTGCTGATCTACGATGCTCATGGTCGGTACTTTTATAAGGTGGACACAAGTCGCCCGGTTCATGTGGTGAGAAGAATTCCCGTTCCCGTCGGTTTTCCCGAATAACCTTTACTGGGAGAAGGGGGGTCCAACCAGGCTACCGATTCCGCGCGCGGTTAGGTTCTCGCTTCACGCTACCCTTCGAACTCCAAACCCTTATGTCACCGATCTTTCTGATGAAGATTTCCCCAGCAAGCCTGTCTCAGGAAGAAAGCGCACTAATATTTGTCGGATTCCATGAACCTGGCCCTACCAGCCATCGGTCACAAGACAAGGTGAGAGCAGCGGCGTCCTCACCCGCACCGCCGCTCTCCAGAAGGAGCACACCTTAGCAACCAACCAAACCAACAAGCTTGTTGCTTCTGGCCCGCTTCTGGGTGTAATCTTCGTGGCGGAATTCAACACATTCTAATGTCGCGGGCAGTCTTGCCTGTCGCAAGCATGAACACATGAATGGGACAGACAGGAATGACTGTCCTGCTGCAACCCTTCGGAGGTCGTATGCTGATCGAGTCAACTGTTCATCTCCCCGTCAGTCTGGCAATGTTGCAGAGTCTGATTAAGCGTCCAGATTCAGCCGAAATCGCCAGGATCGCTCTGCGCTGGCTGCACTTCGTCGCCGGCATCACGTGGATTGGTCTGCTCTATTTCTTCAATCTGGTCAACGTGCCGTTTCAGAAAGGGCTCGACGCTGAGACCAAAAAGAAAGTGAATCCCGATCTGCTGGGACGCTCGCTCTGGTATTTTCGCTGGGGCGCAGTGGTCACGGTGCTCGTCGGCTTTGCCTATTACGCGCAGTACATTCTCAGGGCCGACGTGCACAATGCAAAAGCACTCGGCGCTGGCCACGTCAATGGTTATTGGGTTTTAACTGCCTGGCTGACGTATCCGATCGTGCTCTTTCTGATCGAATACCTCATTATCAAGAAGGTTCCAGCACTGACGAAAGATGGTCGCGTCTTCGCGGTGGCGATGATCATTCTGGTGGCTTTTGTCTCGTGGGGTGTGCTCAAGTTCTTCAATGCGATGCTGACCGTTGGTGGCCAGAATTTCGCGAGCAACAAGACATTATCGATTGGCGTCGGCGGCGCCTATGGCATTGTGATGCTCTTGAACGTCTGGGGCATAATCTGGCCGAACAACAAGCGCATCATCGCGGCAACCGCGGGGACCGGTCCGGCGGCGCCGCCCGAACTCGCGCGTCAGGCATTTATCGCCTCGCGCACAAACGCATGGTTATCGCTGCCCATGCTGCTGTTCATGGGAACGTCACATGGCGACTGGTTCATTTTCAGCGGCAAGTAGAGCAAAGGGCGAAGAGCAAGCTCGCGTCCGACGAACTTCAGTTTGTCGTAGCTCTCCCCAGCGGCTTGCCTTGCGAGCGCACGACAAACTGAAGTTTGTCGGACAAACTTACTTCTGCGGCAGCGGCGGCTTCGTCAGTTTGCAATCCACGTTCAATGATCGCAGGAAAGCCAGCAAGTCGTCGCGCTGTTGCTTTGTTAAGGTTCGCTTCTGCAAGTTCTTCTTGTCCAGATGATCGTTAGGCTTGCCGCCGCCGAGCATCAGATCGACTGCCTCTTCCAATGTCTTCACGCTGCCGTCGTGGAAATACGGAGTTGATTTATCGATGTCGCGCAAGGTCGGCGTCTTAAATGCGCCGGTGTCTTCCGGCTTGTTCGTAAATTTGGAACGACCCACATCAGGTTCCTTCTGATCCATTCCTATCCCGACGTTGTGATACTGCTGATCGG
The DNA here is from genome assembly GCA_041499185.1 of Pyrinomonadaceae bacterium. GTDB lineage: Bacteria > Acidobacteriota > Blastocatellia > Pyrinomonadales > Pyrinomonadaceae > JAOAPY01. Next base: position 3,324 of record JBGQJU010000010.1, read on the forward strand.
TCAGCAGCACGCCGTCGTGGCAGTTGGTGCATTTCGCATCCTGAAAAACTTGCCAGCCGCGCTTTGCGCTGTCGCTCATTGCTGCTTGATCGCCGGCGCGGAAACGATCCCACGCCGTATCGCCGCTGATAATCGTGCGCTCAAAGGCGGCAATGGCTTTCACTACGTGGTCGGCAGTCAAGCCATTATTGCCAAAGACTTTCTGAAACTGCTGGCGATAGCCGTCGATTGCGTTCAGCTTCTTGAGAATGTCGTCCGCCTTGGCCCCCATGTTCGGGCCGGTCCACGCGGCCAGCGCCTGCTTCTCAAGCGACGCGCTCCGGCCGTCCCAGTAGAATTCGTGGTGATAGCCGATGTTCCAAAGCGTAGGACTGCTGCGAGGAAGTTGCTTGTTGAAAGCTCCCACGGCTTTCGGCTTGCCGTCAGTCAACCCTTTTTCGCAAACGTGGCATGAATAGCACGAAAGCGTTCCATCGCCGCTCAATCGTTCATCGAAGAACAGTTCGCGCCCGAGCGCAACCTTCTCCGGCGTCAATTGATTGTCAGCCGGAATTGTCATCGGCGCGTAAGTACTGAGTTGAGCCGGAAGCGGTTGAATGTCAGGCTTGAACTCGGCTTTCCTGGATCTAAACCTTGAGCAACTGGCGATCATTCCAACCAGCGCGAGAAGAAGTGCGATGATGATCAAATAGCTGAAATGCTCTCGTTCTTCTTTCATCGTTCTTACGGGCGCTGGTCGTCCACATCGATCGATCAAAAGAAACGTGGACTGCAGCGCTGCCCTCCGTTTGACTTAGTCTGGAAACAAAAAACGTGATGCCTTTGTCGCGGATTCTTGCACTGTGACGGAGAAAAGTCTAGCCTGCCGTGGTTCGTCGAGCGACGCGTGCTTGCGTACTAAACTCCTACCCCGGGAAGCAACTCAGCTTGTTTTAGCCGTGAGCCCGCTTGCTCCTTCATCCAGTCAGTGATGTCGCTGACGCCGTCAAGCATGGCGTCAGAGAGTGGGAGCGCTCCCTTGTTGATGAGTTCCTTATTGCCTGGGCCAACGTTCGCGCCCGAGCGAACAAAAACAGGACACCAATCCGCCTTCAGCGCCTCAACAGCGCCGGTCCACGTCCCGCCTTTCTGGTAATCGCTGGAGACCACGATGGCATAATCCGCCGCGCCATAGATGATTTTGTTGCGGCCCATCGCGGCGCCCACGGAAAAACCATTGTCGGGATGATAAGGCGTCAGTAACACAAGCCGACCATTCGCAACGAACTCACGGACGTCGGGCTGCCTTATTGATCTGCTGAGGCTGTCTGCGAGAATGCCAACCGCGTGACCACCGGCATCCAAAGCCGCTTGCATCGAGACTCGATCCGTGCCCCGCGCGCCACCTGACACGACGACTACAGATTGCTGAGCGCACAAGCCCCCCAAACGCCGGGTAAAGTCTTCTCCGACCTCGTCCAGGTTTCGCGAGCCGACGATTGCGATCGCGGGCTGCTCAAGAATCTCCAATGCGCCGGCGCCAAACAGAACGGCCGGAGATTGATGCTTAAGCCCATTTCGGAGTCGAGCAGGATAAGCTTCATCGGCGCGCGTCACGCACCAGATGCCGCTCACGGCCAAATGCTCCAGCTCGAGCGCCATGCTTCCGCCACGAGCGAGCAACTGGACAATCCGCTCGGCTTCTGCCGCCACCAATACCAAAGGCTTTGCCAATTCCTCGGCGTTTAATCCGATTAACCCACGGGGATTCTTGATCTCCGAGTCGTGGATTTTTCGCGCCAGTGCATTCCATTCCCTCAAAGTCAGCGGCGCGACAGCCTCGCTGTCACCCAACGCAAGCTGCGAGCAAAGCATGATGATAACCGCGCCGTCATCGCTCATTAGTTCGCGTGCATTGATCATGAATCACCCGCCGTCGCCTTCGCCAACGCGAAGGGAAATACTGGCCCGCTGCCATTCATGCGTAACAAAGCTGCGATCATAGTCATCGTCCAACCAGAATCTATCACGTCATCGACCAAAATAACCGGCGCCGCTAGAATATCACGCTCGACCGAAAACGCTTCCAGCAGATTGCGCACCTGTTGCGCGCTGTTCTCCATTCGTTTTTGCGGTTCAGTTTCGCGTGTCTTTTCGATGACCGTCAAGAAGCGAATGCCAAGTCGCGCCGCAAGCCGTCGCGCGAAATCCGATACCAGCGAGGGATGTCGCTTTGAGGGAACGCCGGTGATCCATTCTGGAAACGGATCGGGCTTCCAACGATCCCGAATCAAAGTTGCAGAGGCTTCTACCAGCTCATCAATGAAATGACCCACATCGTATTTGCAGTGGCGCACTACGTGGCCCCACCCCGCGTCGCCGTAGATGCACAGTACGCGGCCTTGCTCAGGTCGAAAGTTTTCCGAAATCGCGGTGTTAGCAACCACAGCCGGCATTGCTTGTTGCAGCTCCGCCAAGACGGCGCTCGGCCATCGCTTTTTAGGCTCAATGATTACGGTGTCGCCTCTGAGAAACTCGACTGCCTCGCGAATAAGCGTCACAGGTACTGGCTGCCTTTTGGCGCGACGCGAGCAATTCATACATCTGCCGCAGTGACCAGGCGCCGGATCGTCGAGAGCGCGCGCCAGAAACTCCATCAAACAGCCATCGTGGTCCACATAGCTCTTGATCTGCGCCAACTCTGCCCGCCTGCTCTGCGTTACTTGATCGGAACGCAACAAATCAGGCGTCCAAGGGTTGGTGGTGCGCACGAAGATCGTCCTATCGCGCACCACCGCTCCATCCACCTCCAGCAGGTTCAATGCTTTCTCAATCACTCCTTTCCGATAATTCAGGCGCGCCATCAATTCGTTTACACTTGCCCCAGCGCCCAGTTCGAGTTCTCGCAAGACGCGCAGCATCACCGACGCCGGGGGAAAGGCCGAGCGGATGAAGTAGTCCTGAATCTCATCGTCTTCGCGCCCGCTCAGAAGAATGCCGTACGCTTCGTCCACGGCACGTCCGGCGCGGCCTACCTGTTGGTAATACGCGATAACAGAGCCGGGCCTTTGGAAGTGAATGACAAAACCGAGATCAGGTTTGTCGAAGCCCATTCCCAGCGCGACCGTCGCGACCAGCGCCTTGCACTCGTTTGCCAACAACATTTGTTCCGCTTCCATTCTGTCTCCGGGTTCAAGTTTCGAATGATACTCGCGCGCCACGATGCCATTCCTCTGCAGCCAGGCTGCGACCCGACGCGTATCCGGAATCGTCAAGCAATAGATGATGCCGCTGCCGGGAAGTTTAGGAACGAACTGGGCCAGCCACGCCAGCCGCTCGCTCTGATCGCTCAACTTGATGTTGAAAAGCTTCAGCGAAGCACGGGTCAGCGGTCCGCGCTGCACCTGCAGGTTCGGAATCTGTGCTACGACATCCTGCACAACTCTGTCATTCGCGGTCGCGGTCGTGCACACAACCGGAACGTTAGCCGGCAGCAATTGCAGCACGCGAACAATGCGCCGGTAATCAGGTCTAAAGTCATGTCCCCAATCTGATATGCAATGAGCTTCGTCCACGATGAAGAGACCGATGCTGTTCTGAAATCGCGGCAGCACCTGACGACGAAACTCCGCATTCGCCAACCGCTCAGGTGAAATGAGCAGAATGTCGCAATCGTTTTGGGAAAGCGCAGTCTCCGCCTGCTCCCACTCGTCTCGGTTCTCGCTATGAATGGTAGTGGGCCGCAAGCCTATGTTGCGGGCCGCTTCGATCTGATTACGCATCAGCGCGAGCAATGGACTAATCAACAAGGCTGGACCTGCGCCGCCGTCGCGCAAAATCTTTGTCGCAATAAAGTACACGATACTTTTGCCCCAGCCCGTGCGCTGAACGACCATTACGCGCTGAGTGAGCAGAGCGACTGCCTCAATTGCTTCCCACTGGCCATCGCGAAACGATTTGTCAGCGCCGAGCATTTGCCGCAACAGCGATTCGGCTCTCGCTTTGTTCATGGAATTCGGTCGCTGCATCAGACAGGTCGCCTTTTAGTGCGGGAACTATCGACCTGAAGACTCATCTAGCATGAATCGGCTTGGTGTTGCCAGCAATGCTCGGCAAAAACAAAACGAGAGCCAGGTTAGGTCCAGCCCTCGCGCTTGATACGGTAGGTTGAAATCTTCACTCGGCTCCGACAGCCTTCGCGGCATTGATCCGTCCGCCCGTCACAGTCTTTCCTTTCAAAACCTGCAACTTGTCGACGGAATTCAAGAGAAGCTTGCGCAAGTCGTCAACCGACATATCCGGATTCTTCGACAGCACCAGCGCCGCCACGCCGGCGACCATCGGTGTCGCCATTGACGTCCCAGATGCTTCTTTGAATTCGTTATCGAGCCAGGTGCTGAGGATCTCGACGCCCGGGGCGGCGATATGCACGCTCTTCGGGCCGTAGTTTGAAAACGAGGCGAGCCGGTCGTTGCGATCGAGCGCCGCGACACTGATGATGTTGCCAACATTGTAGCTCGAAGGGTAGTGCGGATTCTGGTCCGTATCGGTGCTCGAGTTCCCGCTCGCCGCAACAAACAGTATCCCTGCATCGTAGGCCTTCCGAATCGCGTCTTCGAGCGCGCGCGACTTTTGCGTCGAGCCCCAGCTCGCGCTGATAATGCGCACGTTCACGCCTGCCTTCCGGCGATTGATGACGTAGTTAATCGCCTCGATTGCGTCCTTGGTAGTGCCTGAGCCGCTGGCGTCCATAAACTTGAGCGGCATGATTTGCACTGTCCAGTTGACGCCGGCAATGCCGTCGCCGTTTCCCCCTTCGGCGCCAATGATGCCCGCGCAGTGCGTCCCGTGTCCGTTGTCATCCATCGGATCGCCCGTGTCATCGATCGGGCTGAAGCCGTGCACGTCATCGATCTCACCAAGGTCGCGGTCCTGGTATTCGCTGATGTTTGCCGGACGCGTCCAGATGTTGCTGGCCAGATCGCGGTGTGTGTAGTCAACGCCGCTGTCAAGCACCGCCACAACCACTTTGTCGTTGCCCTTTGTTACAGCCCACGCGTGTGTGGCGCTGATGTCCGCGCCCTCTTTGCCGCCACGCTGGCCATCATTCGCAAGCGCCCACTGTTCGCCAAACCTCGGATCGTTGGGAACGACAGGCTTAGCCTCCAGCTTGATCTCGAAAATGGGTTCGGCATATTCGACTTCGGGAAGTTCGAGATATTCGGCAACGACCGTATCGACGTCCTTCCCGTCTTCATCTTCGATCACTTCGAGCCCGCTGACTGATTCGATCTCATCCTCGACACGATCGTGCAATCGGCTAACGATGCTTTGAATACTGGCTTCCGACGTTCCGGCCTTGAAGCGCACCAGGAACTCGCTTGCCCTGGAATCGTGGCGCCGTTCAGCGCCAGGAACGACGGGCTCGGGCGCGACGTGAGGCCGCCAAGTCCCCGGCCTGGTGTGATGATGGGCGCGCCACTGCTTCTGCCACTGCCGGATCTGCCCGGCAAAGGCCGCGATCAGAATCAGAACTAACGCCAGCGCTACATGTGGAAGGAAATTATTGCGGTTCATTGCAATACCTCAAAAGATGGTCTTTGAACTTTGGTCTTTGGCCTTTGTTCCGGATATCAGAACGCTGCGCTCACTTCTCAAGTTGCGCGCTTCGGAAATCCAAAGACCAAAGATCTAAGGCCAAAGACCGTCAGATTCTATAATTCGCGCCCTTGTAACCAAAGAGCCTGACCTGATGTTTGTTGGCGCGATACTCAAAGCTTTCACCGTTGGCGCTCAAGCGTATGCGCCAACCCGGCGTGATCATCTGGCCGCTCATCTCTCCTTTGCCGGCCGCGCCCAGCGCCATATCCGGAAAATCAGCGTCTTCGACGGACTGCTCTTTAATCTCAGCTGCGCCGACACCGAGCCGCTCGGCCAGGTCTTTTCGCGCGCGCGCAATCGCTTCTTCTCTACTGAAAGCCATTCTCGGTCGGGCACCTTTTTCGGGACCTTCTTGTTACGGCTACAAACGAGTCGGCAGCAATCTTTGTTCCCTTCGACTTGTTTGCCTCGATGCTAGCGCATATTCTGCGCCTGCGAAGGCCGGACCGTCAAAAGTTTCACTGCCGGCGGGAGCCAATACGATTGGATCAAGACTCAGTGCAGCAAATAGTGGAGCGCGCGGACGAACTTTATGCCGCGCGTCAGGACATCAAGAATGTCAGCGCAGGTGTCGAACTGTTGCGAATCACGCTTAACGGGGTTGATAGTTTTGAGATCGCCTGGCGGCTGGGTCGCGCATTTTTCTTTTTGGGACAGGAAGAGCAAGAAACAGCAACAACGCGCGAGCTACATTCGCGAGGTGTGGACGCGGGCAAGCGCGCCGTGCAAGCCGGACCGGAACGCGTTGAGGGCCACTTTTGGCTCGGCGTGAACCTGGCGTTGCTGGCACAGGTCGAGGGTCCACTTAAGGCGATCGCGCACGCGCTGCAAGCAAAGCGCACATTGAATCGAGCCGTCACAATTGATCCTGCTTATCATGCTGCCGGACCCTTGCGCGCTTTGGCACGGTTCCAACACAAAGCGCCTCGTTGGCTCGGCGGTGGCGCCGTGCGGGCGCGGGAAAACTACGAACGAGCAATCGCCATCGCTGCTAATAACACGGTGACGAGAATCTACTTTGCGGAGTTGCTGTTGGAGATCGGAGAAACCGTCGGAGCGCGTTCCGAACTTGAAGCTGTACTCAAAGCGCCATTCGATCCTGCTTGGGCATTTGAGATCGAACGCGACCAGCGGATCGCGACTGAAATGACTAAAAGAGACTCGAGGTGAGTGGTAATTGTAGTTGAGCGGGGGCGTGCCCTCTTTCCAACCTCGGGACTTCCTAACTTGAGAGCCTCCTTCGAGCTGATTGAAACTTCTCGGTGAAGAATAGTTTCCAACAGTGATCAGCTCCAGGTCAGGAAGGGGGCATGCCCCCGCCCACCACGCGCAAAACTAATTCAGATCCCCAAACAGATTCTGTAACAGTGCCACAACCGCTATCGCAGCCGTCTCTGCACGCAGCGTACGGCCACCAAGTGTGACGACGCGCCACTCGGCCTCGCGCGCCTGAGCGATCTCGTCGTCAGTCCAGCCACCTTCAGATCCGACCAGGGCGACGATCTGCTGCGGCGCCGAGGGCAACGTCCTGATCGCTTCCGTCAGAGATTCACCATCACGCTCCGAAAACATCAAACAGAGAGCGTCGCTCGGCCCGAACGCTTTCGCATTTTCGGTGACTGATGTTTTTAGTAAAGAGTCAGAAGTGACTGTGGCGGCGACTTCCGGTATGCGCGCGCGCCCCGATTGCTTCGCTGCCTCTAAGGCGATGCGCTGCCAGCGCGCCACGCGCTTCGCTCCATCCCGGCTATCTCGCAGCCGCACATCGGCACGTTCGGTGATTACCGGCAGAATGCGCGTGACGCCAAGTTCCGTCGCTTTCTGCACGAGCAGATCAAACTTCTCGCCTTTAAGCAGAGCGACAGCAAGAGTCAGATCAAGCGGTGATTCAGGGCGCGCCGGTTCAACTTCAGCCACGGCGTTCAGTTGGACGCACTCGCGCCTGCTGTCTTCAATCGTGCAGTGAAACTCTTTGCCCTCGCCGTCAAAGACGTAAACCTCTTCACCGCGTTGCAAGCGCAGCACGTCGCGCAGATGCCGCGCCTCGTCCGCCGCGAGGTGCACGCTCTGTCGATCAACGGAAAACGCGCTCGGCGGCGCATAGAATCTTCGGCGTGTCATTGGTCCCTTATTTGAAATTTGGATTATGGGATTTGAGAACTGAAAAATTGAGATCTCAAACCACAACCGCGACCCACTCTCCATCCTGCATCATCACGCAATTGCCCTCCGCGCCACACTCGCGCAATCGCTCGACAATCATGTCCAACTGCGAATCGAGAATGCCGGAAAGAATCAACCGCCCGCAGGTGGCGCCGATAAGCCAAGGCAGCAGCGAGCTGATTGCTTCCGCAGTCAGGTTGGCACAGACGAGATCCGCAGAGGCAATCGCTTCATCGCCAATCGAGCCAACGCGAAAGGCGATCTGTTCAGCGGCATTATTCAAGCGGGCATTCTCGCGCGCGATCTCGATCGCCTCCATATCCGTGTCGCAGGCTTCGATGCGCGCTGCCGGGAAAAGCTTCGCGGCGGCGATGGCTAGAATGCCGGTACCCGTGCCGACATCCAGCAAGCTTCCGCCGCGGAAGTATTTCTCAATCGCTTTCAAACAAAGCCGCGTTGTCTCGTGCGTCCCCGTGCCGAACGCCATGCCCGGCTCGATGCGGATGACGATTCTGTGATTCGTGTTCTTGATCTCGGTCCACGTCGGCGCAATGATGAAGCGCCCCACGACGGCCGGCTGCCAATTCTTTTTCCATTCGCCCAACCAGTCGCGATCTTCGACTTCGCGAAGCTGCATATCATGCACGGAAGACGACGGCAGATTGTAGATTCGCAACGCTTCAAGCAACTCGCTGCGCACCTGCTCGCGATCGGGAACGAGATCGAAATAGGCCGTTACGTTCAACAACTCTTCATCAGTTTCGTGCGTTTCAGTTCCCAGCGCGCCCGCTTCCATCAGCGCGTACTCAACCGCCTCGCGCGCTTGCGTTTGCAGCGCGACAGCGAGTGCGTACCACGTTTTTGGGCCGTCCTTGGATTGCGGCATTTCGAGTCAAACAAACTAAAGGGAGCTCCGAACAAGTTATTTCGGCGGAAGCCCGCGCGTAAGCAAGGGCTCTTAGCTAAGGTGACTAGCCTCGCCGTCAGCGACAAACTGAAGTTTGTCGCACCTCAAGAGCGCTCACTAATCCCGAGTTCGTCGAGCAGCCCCTCGCGGTCGCGCCAGTCTGCTTCGACTTTCACGAATAACTCGAGGTGGCAACGGTGGCCCAACAGGTGCTCAATGTCGCGCCGCGCCTGAGTGCCGATCGCCTTCAAGCGCGCGGCGCCGTGGCCGATGATAATTTTTTTCTGCGAAGGTCGTTCGACGAAGATCGCGCAGTAGATGCGCGTGAAATCTTCGCGCACCTCTTCCCATTTTTCAGTCACCACCGCAGTGACATAAGGGATCTCTTCGCCAGTCACTTGCAGGATCTTTTCGCGCACGATCTCCGCCGCCAGCACGCGCAGCGGTTGATCGGTCAATTCATCTTCCGCAAAAATCGGCTCGCCTTCAGGCAGATGTTTGAGGATCTCTTCAGGCAGCGCGTCGATCATCTCGCCTTTCAACGCCGAGACGGGCACAATCTCACGCCAGTCGTACTCGTTCCGGTACCAATCCATCAGGGGCAGCAGACGTGTCTTGTCGTCTAGCTTATCTATCTTGTTCAAAAGTAGCAGCGCGGGTTTCTCAGCTTTCTTTACGAGATCGAGCACAAAGCGATCGCCGTTGCCGGTAGAGACGCAAGCATCGCGAATCAAACAGACCAGATCGACTTGGAGGAGCGCGTCGTGCACCGCGGCCATCATGCGGCGATTCAGCGCGTAGCCGGGCCGGTGTACACCCGGCGTGTCAACCAGAACGATCTGGCCTTCGGGCCGAGTGATAACGCCGCGAATCTTGAAGCGCGTAGTTTGGGGCTTGTCCGATACGGCGGCGATCTTTTCGCCGACGAGGCGATTCAACAACGTCGACTTGCCGGCGTTCGGCCGGCCAATCAGCGCCACGTACCCGCTGCGAAAATCTCGCGGGCTTTCACTCATTTGTTTCGCTGACATCAGACGAGAGGACGATTTCCTCAGGCGGGATGATGACTACCTTGCCGTCTTTCCAGGTGGCGATTGGATTACCGAGGCGCTTATGGATCGAGAGTGCGTGCTGCACAGCCTTGTCGAGAACAATTCTAATTGCCTCTGCTTGCTCCGCGAGGTTTATCCTTTTGAACGTGGCTTCTTCTTTCATCGTCGAGCCTCAAGCAAAATTTGCCATAGGTCGGGCCGAACAATTGTCTGTTCGCGACGTGCGTCTCCGGTCGCTACCACCAATGGCGAACCGCTTCACGCCCGCCACTCTTCGCCGCGACGGTTGATCTCGTCGAGTGCTTGCTGCAACTCGTCGCGTTTGGTTTCCAACGTTGCCTCGTCAGCATCGTGCGGGACGAAAATCGGTGGCGCGATGTCCGCGCGGACGCGGGTGAATGGTTTTGGCACTTGAAAGCCATCCCAACTTTTCGCTTCCCAGAATTTTACCGGAGTGATCGTAAACGGGAGAATCGGGTGGCCGGTTTTTTTTGCCAACAACACCGCGCCCATCTTCGCGACGTAACGCGGCCCTTTTGGACCATCGATCGTAAACGCCGTCGGACAGCCTGCTCGCATCAGTCGCACCATCTCAACGATGGCGCCGGTGCCGCCGCGTGTGCTCGAACCGCGCGCTGCGCCGTAGCCAAATCTTTGAATGAAACGCGCGATGTATTCGCCGTCGAAGCTTTGCGAGGTCATGACGACGATGCGCCGCCGCTGCCAGAAATAGGTCGCCAGAAAAACGCGGTTATGCCAGAACGTGTAGATAGGTATCTGGCCGTCGCGCGTCGCTGCTTCCCAGTTATCCCGGCCTTCTACTTGCCAGCGCACTGTGCGTCCGATCAGTTTGATGAGCACGAAAAAGGCCGTATCGGCGGCGCGGATCAGCAGGCGCTCTTTAAATGGATAAGGGGACAGATCGGCAAATCTGTAGGCACGTTCGATGTTGCTAATCTGATCACGCTTACTGGACGCGCCTTTTATGTTTCGTTCAGCGGAAGCTTGCATGAGAATCTTCGCTCGGAATCGGAGCGAGTATAACCGAGAAAGGCGGAAGCCCGCGCGTCAGCAAGGGCTCCTACGCTAAAGTTCTTCAGGCAAAGTAACAAGCCCTCCCTAGCGGTCGGGCTTCTGCCCGCTTCTTGCTAGTAAAGATCCGGCTCACCTGGTGGTCGCGTCTTCCAGCGTTTATGAATCCAGAGCCATTGATCGGGATAGAGGCGCACCAGACGTTCAATTGCCGCGGCGAATCTCGCGGTGTTGATTTCAATGTCCTGCTGGTGATCGCCGGTGCGCACCAATTCAACCGGCGGATCGCCGTGAAAGAAGTAACGACGGCGCGTCTTGTCCCATACGGCGACGGTGGGGATCACGACTGCATCCGTTTTCAAAGCGAGCGTCGCGATGCCCGCGGTCGTGCACGCGAGACGCCCGAAGAATGGCACAAAGACTCCTTCATGAGGCTGTGTGTTGAGGTCTGATAGAACTCCGAGTGTGCCGCCTTCGCGCAAGACTCGCAGCGCCTGTCTCGCCGCGCTCTTCTTGTCGATCGCGCGGTTGCCAAATCGCGTCCTGACCTTTTCGATCATCTGTTCGATTAGCGGATTGTCGATGGGACGAACCAGGAAACTAATCGGATATTCGAGCGCCGACCAACCAAAACTCAGCATCTCCCACGAACCGATGTGGCCGGTCAGAAAGATCACGCCGCGATGATTCTTCTCGGCCTCTCTCAGATGCGCCAATCCGACTTGATCGTATTCGATCAGCTTGCGCAACGTTTCCGGCGTCGCGCGAGGAAACTGGCTAAACTCGCCGAGCAGCCGGCCCAGGCTGTCAAAGCATTCACGCACGAGCCGCCGACGTTCCCGCCGGCTCATTTCCGGAAACGCCATCTCGAGATTGCGCTCGCCGGTGTGCCGCAGTTTTCCGGGCAACCAGTAGGCGACGCGGCCCAGGGCGCGACCGAGGGCGATTGCCGCCGGGCGCGGGAGCAATCCGAGGAGTCTCAGGATTAAACGCGCCAGCGCGTATTCGAGTGTGGTCTGTAGTTTTCCGTGTTTGGCCATCAGGAACTAGGGAGCGCGTAGTGTAACGCATCAAAGTGCTAAGTCCATATCCGCAGATTACGCAGATTGCGCAGATTACAGAAGCCCAAGACCAGAATCGTCGTATTCAGTTAAGTGTCCCGCCCGGCAGGGCGAAGCCGATCAAGGACTCCGCGACTTTGCTTTTCCAATCTGTGTAATCTGCGTAATCTGCGGATGTACCTCTAGACTCCAGACTCAAGACTCTCTATTATCTGAAACGCGTTGCGATAGATTGTCGTACATTGACGATGGGAAGCGTCTGCGGCGCTCTCTTCCCTCCTCAGCATTAAGCTCTTAAGATAGGAGTCTGATGAACAAACGTCGGATCCTCGTCGTCGATAACAACGAGGGGTTGCGTGCCATGCTCGCGCGGGTCCTTGGCGACCTGGGCCACGAGGTGGTGACCGCCGGCGATCGAGACGAGGCCCTCGCTCGCGAAGATCTTGACGGCTTCGATCTGATCATCAGCGACCTGACCGAGGACGGCGACTCGGAAACGCACACAATCAGCGAGATCCAACGCAAGCGCTTGTTCACGCCCGTCGCTGCCAACGGCGGGCTACGATCTGGGATCGTGAAAGCTTTCAAGATGGGCGCCGCTAACTTTCTGCGTCTTCCTTACAACCGGGACGAGCTGCGAGCGATAGTCGAACAGACGCTCTCCTACAAAAGCAAATGCGTCGATGACCCGACGCTGCTGCCTCAGATACATGAAATGATCGAGTTTGAACTTCCGAGCGATCTCTCTCTGATGAACGGCGTCTTGCAGTATCTGCTTGGGCGCGTCTCGAGGCTCGGGATCGTCACGCCTGAACGTTCAAATCTGTTCATTGCTCTTGATGAGGCCTTCGTCAACGCGGTCAAGCACGGCAACAAGAGCGATCCGGCCAAACTGCTGCGCGTCACCGCGGAACTTTCGGCAAACGAAGCTTGTTTTACCGTCGAAGACGAAGGAGAAGGTTTCAATTTGCACGAGATTCCCGACCCGCGCGACGTGGCCAATCTCTTCAAGACCTCGGGCCGAGGCGTGTTGCTGATCTACAACATCATGGACGAAGTTGAGTACAATGCGCAGGGCAATCGCGTCCGCATGGTGAAGCGTCCTGAGTCTTTGAGCGAGACAAAGCCAATTGAGTAACTCGGCCCAGCCTGTCAACGGACAAACAGCGGACTTCTCCGCGATCAAAGTTTTCACAGCGCGCCTCAGAGCTTTTCAGTGGCTCGGGCTGTTCATCGCTACGGGCATCCTGCTCTCGCTCCTTTTTACCGACAGCTATCAGCAGGACGGCGGCTACCATTTTCTATTCGCGCGCTGGGGTTGGAAGCATCCCTGGTATTTCGTAGGCGTTTGGTCGCGGCCGCTCTTCACGTTTCTGTATTCGTTCCCCGCGCACTTCGGCTATCTGCCGGCGAAGCTTTTCACTGTCGCGATCTCGGCCGTGACCGCGTGGCAAACCATGCGCGTCGCGCAGCACGAGCGGGTCGCACGCGCTGAGTTGGTTATTCCGCTGCTGCTTTTGCAGCCGTCTTTTTTTCTAATTTTTTCAGACACGATGACGGAGCCGCTGCTCGCGATGACTTTCGTTATCGCGCTGCGGTTGCATCTGCGCGGTTACGTCAAAGCGGGCATGCTGGTCGCTTCCTTGATGTTACTGGCCAGACCCGAAGGCTTTTTCCTCGGCGCGCTGTGGGGATTTTGGGTGCTGCTGGATGCGCGCGACGCGCGTCCGCCCTGGCGCCGCATTCCGTCCACGTTGATCCTCGCGACGGGTGGTTTCGTCTGGTCGCTCGCGGCCTACCTCATAACGCACGATCCGCTTTACATCAAAACCAACTGGCCGCGCGATTGGAAAACCGTCGGGGGTGTTTACGGCAGCGGCCCGATCTGGAGCTATGTTGTGCGCTCTCCGGAAATTGTCGGACCCCTTTTGCTGGCGCCGTTCGTCATCGGCCTCGTGTTCCTGCTAGCGCGACGCAGGATGATCACGGTGACTTCTTCATTCTTGACGCTCTTGATACTGCATTCCATCCTGCGCGTGTTTGGTATGTTCGGCTCGGCGGGTTATCCGCGCTACTTCGTTTGCGTGGCGCCGTCCATCGCGCTGATTACGCTCGTCGGGTGGAATACCATCGGCGATATGTTGTCAAAGAAATTTCCTAAGATCGCGTTGGGTGCCCTTGCCGCTTTGGTGCTGATCAGTTCCTGGTACATCTGCTTTCTGTATGTGGACGCCTGCGCGTGGTCGCGCGACGCGCGTGCGGTCGCCGAGATGCACACCTGGTTCCAGGAGCACCCGCGCCCGGTCAACAAGTTCGGCTGGAGCCAGGCGTCTATGTGTATCATGTTTAATCAAGACATCGGTGAGAAGCTGGAATTCTCTTCCGATCGCGAGCACAACATTGAGCTGCTTAAACAGGCGCCGAAGGGTACGCTTGTCTTGTGGGACGGGCAGACCGGTCCGTCGTGGTACAACATCAAAGGCGACGATATCGAAGCCGCGGGCTACACGCGGCTGCGCTCGCGCAACTACCCCCTGAACGGATACATTGTGAGGAAGACGTGGTTCGGTTTTGGCGGGCCAAGAGAGCAGGAGATGCACCTGCTCTATAAGGAATGATCAGATCTTCTCGGCAATCACGAACAGGTTCTTGCCGATGGGCGGCTTAATAACCGACTCGACGGCGCGCGCTGCGGGGACGACGAACTTGTCGTAGAGCTTCACTGCTTTCGGTTCGAGCTTTCCTGACCTGAACACACGATATTTGATTCCCCACGGAACGATTCCCGCGAAATCAAAATAACCTGACCTGATCACCCGAAAGCCTGCGAGTGCGCATTTGCTTTCGAGTTCGCCCCGCGTGTAACGCCGATGGTGACCAATCTGTTGATCCAGGCTGCCATAGAGCCAGCGCAGCGCGGGAACAAAAATGAAAATACGCCCGCCGTCGTCCAGAGTCTGGTGCGCGACGCGCAGCTCCGTCTCGTCGTCGGCGATGTGCTCCATGACGTTGACATAGATGATCGAGTCGGGCCGCTGATTCAACCTGATGTGATCGGCCACGCCGGTGAAGAACGCGTTGTAGGTGTTGATCTTCACGGAGCGGTGCGCGCGATTGATGCGACTGTGGAGGATTTTGTACATCTCTTCCGAAGGCTCTACGAGCGAAAGAGATTCAATCCGGCCCTTTAACACCAACTCCGAGAAAGAGCCCGTGCCCGCCCCCACCTCCACCAGTTGAGTCCCCAGAAACGGTTCGAAGATTCTGAGAATCCAGCGATGATAGTTTTCGGCAAAGCACATTCCCTCGAGGTCCCTGCCTGCATACTGCGTAAAGTTTTCGGGTATCGGCAACGACATAGGAGCGATTGTTCCCGTCCGGAATCAGGCGTCCAGGACATTCGACGGTTGGTGGTTCGGCATTGTGCCGAGCTTTGGCACCTCACGAAACGACGCGCTCATGCCGCAGAACAAATTGAAGCGGATGATAAACCAGAAGGCAACGATTCCGTCCATGAATCCGATCTTTTTTCCTTCTTCATAGGTGCGGCCGTAGTAGCTGATGGGAATTTCATAGACGGAGCAGCGCAGCTTTGCCACTTTCGCCGTCACTTCGATCTCGAATCCGAATCCGTGCGAGACGATGATCATGTTGCGAATGATCTCGCCGCGAAACGCCTTGTAGCCGGTCTCGACATCCGACATGTTAAGATTTGTCAGCGTGTTCGACGTAAACGTAAGCAACTTGTTCGCGATGTAGTGGTAGAAATACAGGACGCGCGCGGCCTTTCTGACCAGAAAGCGAGAGCCATAGACGACGTCCGCGTGTCCGTCCAGAATCGGTTGGATCACGTCCGGGATCTCGGCTGGGTCGTATTCCAGGTCGGCGTCCTGCACGATCACTATCTCGCCGTGCGTGGCGGCGAACCCGGCTTTGAGCGCTTCCGTCTTTCCCGCGTTCTTCGGCTGGCGGATCAAGCGGACTTGCGGATTCTTTGCGGCAAGCTCGGCCGCAATCTCCGGCGTGCGATCAGTCGAGCAGTCGTCGACGATGACGATTTCGAGCAACTGCGGGATCGTCAGAACTTTTCGCACGATGGTGGTCAGCGTCCTTTCCTCGTTGTACGCCGGAATGACAACGGATAGACAGGCAGAATCATGTTGGTCGTTTACTTCCATGTCGATTAGGATGATGCGCCTTCAAGATAGCACGCTTAAGATAGAATAGTCGGCGCGCGACCTTATTTGTTACCGGGCCCGAGCTTTAAGTCCATAACTTTTAGTTTGAGTAGGCCGATGGAGTCAAGGCGGCAACCTCGTTGTTGACGACAGTCGCGTGGCTGCGAACGCACTGATCGTGTTCTATTACCGGCTTTATGCCCTACGAATTCTTTCTTGCGCTTCGTTATTTCAGCTCGCGTCGCCGGCGACTGCTGGGGCGCGCGACGGCGCTCGCCGCGGTCGTCGGGATCGCGTTCGGTGTTGCTGCCCTGATCGTCGCACTCGCACTGGCCAACGGCTTTCGCGACGAGATGCGCGACAAGATACTGCGCGGCACCGCGCACATCAACGTCACGCGCGCCGACGGTCAGCCTATGCCCGATTATCCAGCGGTCGCCGAGCGCATCCGAAAAGTGGACGGAGTCACCGGCGCATCCGCAACCACTTACGACGGCGCGGTGCTGAGTGGCCCCAGCGGATCTGCTTATGCGGTGCTGCGCGGCATCGATGAGAAATCCACGCCAGCGCGTCTCGAGCTGCAGCGAACATTGATTGAAGGATCGATTGAATCGTTCTTCGAATCGGCTACCCGGGAATCGAGGGAAACAAAACTTCCCGGCGTGATTATCGGAGCGGACCTGGCAAAGCGAACCGGACTGCATGTCGGAGAAGTCGCAGAGATCATTCCGGCTAACGCGAGTCTGGCTAAACTTACGCCCGTCTACCGGCACGTCCAGGTGGCGGGAATTTTTCGGTCAGGGTTGTTTGAATACGACTCGACTTGGATCTACCTGCCGCTCGAGACGGCGGCGGCGTTTGCCGGAACCAGCCGCGCGGCCTCCGTGATTAGCGTCGAAGTTCGCGACATTTATGACGTCAAACGCATCGCTGCAAACCTGCGCGCTAGTCTTGGCAATAGCTACACGACCGTCGACTGGCAGGAAGCTAACCGACAACTCTTCACCGCCCTCGCGCTCGAACGCCGCATGGGATTTTTCATCATCGCGCTGATCATCCTGATTGCCGCACTCAACATTACGACTACGCTCGTCCTCGTGGTCGTCGAGCGGCAATCAGATATCGCGATCCTCGGAGCGATGGGGGCGACGGCCAGAAGCATCACGAGTATCTTTCTGATCGAAGGGGCGGTTATCGGCGCGCTCGGCGCCGCAATCGGTCTGGTCCTGGGAACGGCTGCTTGCTTCGTAGGCAATCATTACAAGCTGGTTCGCCTTCCGGCTGACGTCTATTCGATCGGCAATGTTCCATTCAATGCGCATCTTCGCGACGTGCTGCTGGCCGCGCTCGTTGCCTTTCTTTTGAGTCTGCTGGCCACAATCTATCCCGCGCGTGCCGCGGCGCGCGTTCGTCCGGTCGAGATACTTCGCGAAACGAATTAACTGATAAGAGCCGGGGCAAGCGTTCTATTGGCAACTCTTTTGTGGCGTAGCAAAGATTCTTGTTGACGCCTTGCTGAATTGGGACTTATTATTTCCCCGCACCGCCTGTTCAATGTCCTGTGACGAGGACTCTCCTTTGCCTTCGCCGCTCCTCATTAGCAGACAGCGCAGTTCCAACGAGCATCTCGAAATGGAACTGTCTAACCGCAGCCTAATCTCTCTTCAACCGAAGCATCGGCTTGATTGTTTCTCTTCTGACCGTGTCTACGCCAGCGGCGCCACAGACGATCATCGGCGTCGCGAAAGAGTGGCGCGTCGGCTTTGCGTTCTGGTTGCGCAGAGACAACGTCGCGGGCAGGTTGTACCAAACGCTGACAGGCCAGACTCCGCCGCAGGCTAAACCACAGGAGAAGCAGCAAGACCGCGACGCAAAGGTCAGCCGCATCCAAATCTATCCGGGCGACGTGACAACTCATGTCGACATGCCAGTTCACTTCGCGGCGGTGGCTTACGACGGAAATGACGTGCCGCTTGGTGGCGTTAAGATCAGCTGGGGCGCTAACGACCAAAGTGCCAATCACGCGATTCGCATCTCGCCACGCGGCGAGTTTGAATCGGCGAGGCCTGGTGTTTACCAGATTACCGCGGAAGGCGCGGGCCGAAAGACCGACGTAGAAGTGACTGTCATTGATGGATCACGCCGCCCAAAGCGGGATGACAACCCCGCTAATGGTCGCGCAGTCTCAAATCGGGAACGGCCACAAACAGTCGGGTCACTGCAAATTCAGAAGGACAATAACGGAAGCGGGCGCGTGAGTAGCGCGGACTTGAGACTGCGAGAGCGTGCAAAGAGCGGGCGGTCAGCAAGCGAGGCCGAGACGCTTACTTGGGTAATAGGTTTGAGAAGGAGGCGTTTGCGAAGGAAAAGGAAATTCGAGCCGATTTAGCTAAGCACGGCAATCCATGTCCATAATGCCGATTGGGGGGGGTTGGTCATGAGTCGAAGACAGTGCGCGAGTAAGAACCGCATTTCGTTATCACTTCTCATAGGAGTAGCACTTGTCCTTCTGTGCGCATGTGATCCTGGAATCGGTTATCGCCCCAGAGGTTGGTCAAGCACGCAACTGAATCGCTGGAGTAGTACGTTCCATAAAGTCGAAATAGAAATTCCCGAGATCGGTGGACTAATTGGTACTGAATCTCTGATGCCAGAAATTGTAATCCATAACCATGGAGACTCGGTAGTAATACTGGAAAGCGCTGTTCTCAAGACAAGACTTGCTGATTACACCGCGCGGCCCACTGAGTACGAAAAGAAATGGGAGCCGATTCCTCCGGGTGGAAAAGGCGTTATGACGCTGCTCTTGGAATTCAACAAGCCCATAGGCGAGGTGCTAAAAGACCCTGTCGAGTTGCGATTGGAATTTAGGATTGGCAAACAAAAAACGGAGCTTTCAGTCCCGATGGAAAAACTATCGCAGCAGTGAACTCCGCAGAATCCCGGCGTAGGTAAAGGAGCCGCAAAAGGGGCTGACGGTGATATAGAGGCTCCTTGCATAGATAGAGTTTCAGAGGTGCGCCAGGACATAGCCGACCTGGCAAGTGTGCTGGGTGGCAAGGTCAAGAACTCTGACACCAGACCAGGAATCCGGTTTCGAGGGGGTGAGATCGACCCTCAGGGCCAGAGCTTTGGGTTGATCGTTAGAAAGCTTAGAGCGAACGGTTTCGGTAACAACAGTGCGCTTGATCATCCGGAAGGTTTCAGTCTCCAAATGCGCTTCGAAGACGGCCTCTGGTACCACGTCATCGTGAATTACAACGACCCAAACCAAGTCAACGCATATGGGTGGCCTCTCAATCCCGACGCAACGACCCCGTTGATAACGATTCACTGCCATGCGACCGACCCGTCGGGCTGGACTCACTTCGTGGATGAGGTCAAGCACAAGCTTTTCAAATGATCGGAGTGCAAAGCGATGTTTAGGAAATCCGGAATGAAGAGACTGAGTAGGGCACTACTGGCGACGGTGCTTACGACGATTGTTGTGAGTTGTGACGAGGGCGAAAGAATCCATTTTGATCTGCTGGAGCGGATGCCACCCGCCTTTTCCGTGTCCGGTCACGGAGTGGTTGATGATATTGTCGTGTTGGAACTCCCCTCAAACGAAACCCCAGCAGATCCCTGGTCTCCAAAGGGCGAGACGATCTGGAGAATTTCAACCCCGAAAAGGATGTCGGCAAAGGACTTTCCAATGATCACTTACGGCAATATTCCCGATGGTTTTTCGCAGACAGTTCCGGAACGTGGACAGCCACCGGAACTCGCGGAAGGGCGGATCTATGCAGCGCAACATCATGAAATTGACGGATCCGGGGGAAACTTGTTCTTTGCGATACGCGGTGGCAAGGCGGTCAATGTCACGGATGAAGTGTTTCGAGGAAAAGTGAGAGAGGTCAATAGATGAGATTGTTCTTCCTACGGTTACCGTCACCGTCCCTCGATCCGATCGGATTGAGAGTTTGACCTCCAACGATCGAAGTCTGGGGAAGAACGGACTGTTGTCCGGAGATGACCAGCAACTTCTACGTGCTCGTGTCCGATCAGCCGCTTGTTTCTAACGATCTCGCAACCGCGCGCGCCCAGGCCGGAGTGTCTAGTTACTATGTGCCTGGATACAGCGGCACGCCGGGAACCATCAACGTCAACCGCACTGGCCGCTACGTGCGCGTGCAACTCGCCGCTTCACAATATCTCGTGCTGGCGGAAGTGAAAGTCTTTCAAGCCACGGGCTCAACACCGATCCCCACTGACGGGATAGGCACACTGGCATACGATGTAACGAACAATCACATCACGACAGCCGGCTTCGCTTACGACGCGGCGGGCAATCAAGTGCGCGCCTTGATGGCAGGTTCCAGCGCTTCGCAACGCTTTCGGTACGATGCCGCGAATCGCCTGGTCCAGGTGCTCACGGACGACACCTGGAATGTGCTCGCAACCTACACCTATGGTGTTTCGAACGAACGCTTGATCAGCGAGGAGTGGGGCCTGAGGACTTACTATGTCTCCGAAGGCGGCGCAACCATCGCTGAATACTTCGAGAGCGGTAGCTCCACGACTCCTCAATGGTCCAAGAGCTACGTCTACCTCGGCGCGCGCTTGCTTTCGACACTCACGCCGAATGGCAGCGGCGGTGAAGCCATTCAATTCCATCATCCTGATCGATTGGGCACGCGCCTCGTTACCGATCCAGCAAGCGGCACATCATTCGAGCAAGTGTCGCTACCGTTCGGCACACCTCTGAATGCGGAATCAACCGGCTCAACGAATCGGCGCTTCACCAGCTACGACCGCAGCCCAACCACTGGCCTCGACTACGCCGTCAACCGTCACTACGACTCGCAGCAGGGGCGCTTTACTCAAGTTGACCCGATCGGGATGAGCGCTGCAAGCCTTGAAAATCCTCAGACGCTGAACCTTTACAGCTATTGCGGCAACGATCCGATCAATCAGATCGATCCTGACGGGCTCTTTTGGGGCAAGCTGTTTAAGTGGATCGGAAAGCTAATAAAGATTCTTAGCATCGTAGCATTGGTGGTCATAACTGTCATCATCTTTGCTCCAGCCTCTTCATTCATCTTTAAAGCAGCACTGTGGACGCTCTTCCACGTACTACTTCCGCTCTCGCACATACCCGTGCTGGGTGCGTTGGTACCGCTGGGGACGTTCGGCAGTCCACAGTGGAATCCCAACAGTCGCTCCGTCTTAGGAAATTCCTTTCAAGGTCAGGACAAGATTTATACATGTCAACATCCGCCTGACTGTCAAGATGAGATTCCACCTCTTTCTTTTTCCGTCCCGGATATCATTGGCCATCGCTCCTTCTGGGAAAAGTTAGATAATGCACTCGATAAGGGCCTTACTATAGTTGTAGGGTTTGCTGGCACCATTACATTCGGAGGGTCGAAGTGGGCAGGAAAGAAGTTTGCCACGGTACTCGGTGGACAAGCTGCCGCCAGAGAATGGGAAAGAGATAATTCCGTAAGGGAGGGCTCATGGTTCCACACAGGCGGAGAGGCAATCGGCTACGTTTGGGACATCGCAACTGGGGAGCAAATTGCTGTCGCTGCAGGTAGGGGCTTACGCTTAGCGGGAAGGATCGGGCTGGATTATAAACCTCATCTCTTTGCGCGGCTGGGTGGTAGATGGAGCCACTTGCAACTGGACCTCTGGAGAGCCGGGATCAAGAATAGCGATTTCCTTCACGCCCGCATTCCCCTGTTTACGAGGTTGAGTAAACGCTGGAAGTGGGAACGGAAATTCAAGTTCTGAGGCAACAAGTTGGAATCATGAAGGCGTGAGTGGCGTGTCGCATATCGGTCCGTTTGTAGTCGTCATATATTGGCTCTCGCGAGGTTAGCATCTCAAATGTACCACAGCATTGCTTACGTCAACGATCCAGACCGGATTGAGGATATTGACGACGTCATACACGACTGCTTTTTTGATGTTGACGGCATTTCTTTTGAGCCAGCCACGTCTGTGTTGAGCATAAGATTCAGGCGAGAGGCTCTGGACAAGAGCAGAGTGCTCAAACGTGGCTGGCTCCTCAAGAAGTGGGAGATTCCGGTGGCTGAGTGTCTTCTCAAGTTTAATCACGTGGAGAGCTACAAAATCGAGGATACTGAACAGGTCGGACGGTACAACTTAATGGATCTGGAATACGATCCGCAACGAAGGCGAATTCTAGTAAATACAGGCGTGCCTATCCACATTGAAATTTTCGTTGCCAAGTTTGAGATTGAGGTTGAAGAAACAGATAAGATTGTTGAAGTGAGGACAATCAGAACCCCCTTCAACATAAAAGAACTGTGAGCGCTGAAGTCGTATTTCCAATCTCCGTCAAGTTCGAGGACGGCACAATCGAGACTTACAACGACGTCGAAGAGCTAGAAACAGATCTAGAGGTCTTTGATTCGGAATTAGCTACGGAATGCGAAGTTAGAGACTATCAGGGGCGACGTGTTCGGCTGAGGGTTGGTGAGAATTTGGTGTTAGAGGAGTTATCGCTGGTTGACGAAACATGACTTGCAGGTGCAGTACTTTGACGGAGTGGAAGGAGAACGCATTGTCGAGGGGAAGCTGGCGCAAAAGAAATAGCGAGACTTCCTTCTTATCGACCTAAATCGGTCCAGATTCTTTCGATTCCACGTTTCGACTCATACAACTTGGCAAGCTAGAGTTTGAACTCTAAACTTGCCAGGCAATGAACTCCGTACAGGTTTCACCTCCAGAAGAGCAAACGCAATCGGCGGACGACAGACGATGGACGATAGACGATTGTCTGAATGTCGCAGATCTGCGAAAAACATTTTCTTCTCCGAGCGGCGCGCGCGTTGAAGTGCTGCGCGGCGTTTCGTTATCCGTGTCCGCCGGCGAGATGGTGGCAATCACGGGCGCGTCGGGCGCGGGCAAATCAACGCTGCTTCATTTGCTCGGCGGTCTGGAGGAGGCCGACAGTGGGACCGTTCAACTGGGCCGGCTCGCCATCACTGGGGCGCGGCCGTCGGTCCTAACTCGTTTTCGAAACGACCTGGTCGGATTCGTCTTCCAGTTTCATTATCTGCTCCCGGACTTCAACGCGGTTGAGAACGTTGCCTTCCCTTTGATGATTGCTCGTCTTGATCGCCGCGAAAGCATTCGTCGAGCAACTGAAGCTCTGGAGAAAATCGGCCTCGGTGAGCGTCTGGAGCACCGGGTCGCTCGTCTTTCCGGAGGCGAACAGCAGCGAGTGGCAGTCGCCCGCGCCTTAATCAACAGACCAAAACTCGTTCTGGCGGACGAGCCGACGGGAAACCTTGATGCAAGAATCGGCAATGAAATAGGGGCCGCCCTCGTCGATTATTGTCGGGCGCAACGAGCAGTGGTCGTAATCGCAACGCACAATGAGCGACTGGCGCGCGCTTGCGACCGCATTTTGCTGCTGAAAGACGGCCAAGTCCATAAAAGCGGAGAACCTGGTAACTGAAATTCTCGTCCGGTTGAGAGTTTTACTAATAAGTCTCCGGACAAATACTTCTTGCCTTTACCCTGATGGGTTATAATGCCGCCAGTTGCCGGGCGCTTGGTATTTTTCGCCCGGCATGGCAATCATAGAAGGCTTTCAAAACGGTACGACCTAATGTTCGAACGCTACACCGAGAAAGCGCGCCGCGTAATTTTCTTCGCGCGTTATGAAGCCTCCCAGTTCGGCGCCCCGGCTATCGAGCCCGAGCACCTGTTATTGGGGCTGATGCGCGAAGACAAGACGCTGACCGGCCGCTTTTTTCCGCGCGCGCAAATCTCGATCGAGTCGATTCGCAAAGAGATCGAGGGTCGCACCCTGCTGCGAGAAAAGATTTCCACTTCCGTAGAACTCCCGCTGGCGCCCGAGACTAAGCGAGTCCTGGCCTTCTCTCATGAAGAGAGCGATCGCTTGCAGCACAGGCACATCGGCACCGAGCACCTCCTGCTTGGACTCTTGCGAGAAGAGCGTTCGATGGCGGCGGAGATCCTCTACGAACGCGGTCTGCGTTTGAACGCGGTGCGCGACGAGATTGCCCGCCAATCCGGCGCCGACTCGCGCAGCTCACAAAAGAAGGACACGCCCCACCTGATTGAGTTTTCCCGCGACCTGACCGAAGACGCCTCCAACGACAAACTGGATCCGCTGATCGGACGCGAAGCCGAGATCGAACGCGTGGTTCAGATTTTGTGCCGGCGAACGAAAAATAATCCGGTGCTGATAGGCGAGCCCGGCGTCGGCAAGACAGCCATCGTCGAGGGACTGGCGCAACGAATCGTGCGCGGCGAGGTTCCTTCGTTTCTTGAAAACAAGCGGATCCTTTCACTCGACCTTTCGCTAATCGTCGCGGGCACGAAGTATCGCGGACAGTTTGAAGAGCGCTTGAAACAGATCATGCGCGAGCTGATTGATAACCCGCACTATATAGTCTTCATCGACGAGTTGCACACGCTGGTCGGCGCGGGCTCAGCCGAAGGCTCTCTTGACGCGGCCAACATTTTGAAGCCGGCTCTGTCTCGCGGCGAGATTCAGTGCATCGGCGCGACGACGCCGGCCGAATTTCGCAAATCGATCGAAAAAGATCGCTCGCTCGAGCGGCGCTTCCAGGCGGTCAAGGTGCCGCCACCTTCGGAAGAAGAGGCCGTGGAGATTCTCGCCGGTGTGCGCGAACGTTACGAGAGTTTTCACCAGGTCCATTACACTGAGGATGCGCTCGAAGCCGCAGTCTACCAGTCGCATCGTTACATTCCCGACCGCTTCCTGCCTGACAAAGCCATCGATGTGATTGACGAAGCCGGCGCGCGCGTCAAGCTTCGGGTGCGTCGGGAACAGGGCAATCTCGATGATTGGGATATACAGTTGAATGAATGGTCGCGCTCATCCTATGACGAAAGCGGCGTTCGTGATACAGAGGATACGATCGTGTCCGCGCAAGTGACGAAAGACGACGTCGAAGAAGTGATCGCGCGCTGGACCGGCATCCCGATTACGTCGCTTAAAGAAGAAGAACAGCAAAAGTTGTTGCGCATCGAAGCAGGATTGCACACGCGCGTCGTTTCGCAGCGACCCGCGATCTCGGCGCTGGCGCGAGCCATTCGCCGCTCGCGCGCGGGACTGAAGAATCCACTGCGACCGGTTGGCTCGTTCCTCTTTCTCGGCCCCACCGGCGTCGGCAAGACTGAAGTGGCTCGATCGCTGGCCCAGTTTCTCTTCGGCACGGAGCGCTCGCTGATTCGCTTTGACATGTCAGAGTTCATGGAAAAGCATTCCGTCTCGAAGCTAATCGGCTCGCCGCCGGGCTACGTTGGACATGAAGAAGGCGGTCAACTGACCGAGCGCGTTAAGCGCGCGCCCTACTCGGTCCTGCTCTTTGACGAGATCGAAAAAGCGCATCCCGACATCTTCAACATCCTGCTGCAGGTTTTCGAAGACGGCATCTTAACAGATGCCCTTGGCAACACGGTCGATTTCAAAAACGCGATTATCATCATGACTTCCAACATCGGCGCGCGCTTCATTCAGAAGAGAGGCACGATGGGTTTTCAGGGTTCGACCGACGTTTCGCGCGGGAAGATGGAAGAGATGGTGATGTCATCGGTGCGCCAGACCTTCAATCCTGAGTTTATCAATCGTCTGGACGAAATCATCATCTTCGACGAACTGGGTGACGATGAACTGCTCGAAGTGGTGCAGCTCCAGCTCGATCAGATCAATAAGACGATGGGCCGGCACGCGCTGGAAGTCCGGCTGACCGATACGGCCAAACGCTGGATCGTGGATAAAACCTGCGCCGACCGATCATATGGCGCCCGCCCGCTGCGCCGCGCCCTGCAGAAACACGTCGAGGATCCCCTCTCGGAAGCCCTGATTCAAGGTCATCTCGAAGGCGCTTCCGTAATTGAAGTGTTCGTCGATGGTGACGAGCTGAATTATCGTCCCGCCGGTGTGGAAGCCCCGGCCGACGTGCTGTTAATCCACTAAGATTCACGGATTCGGTCAAGAACGAAAAGGCAAAAGGGCAGAGGCAAGGACCTTTCCGTCGGGCTTCTCCTCTTTGCCTTTTTACTTTTGCCTTATTGGTTCGGTATAATGCGCCACTTTGCGGGCTCAAGCTTGGCAACTGGAGTGTAGCACCCTGAATCCAAGTGGTTCCTCGGTTTTTGGCTCGTGCGGCGTTTGCGGTTGTTTATTTTCGCCTTTATTTTCTAACGAAAGATTTATTTGTCAGCGATTCGCTCCCCGAAGTTTCTGAAGTCCGGCAAGAACCACTGAGGGAATTGGCGCTTATGCACTCTTATCGCGGGTTTTTGCTCATCTTCTTGAGCGGATTAATCGGTCTTGCCACGCTCTGCTTCGCGCCCGCACGCGCTCTTGCTCAACAGCCGACTCAACAACGCCTCGTCGAGGACGTAACAATCACCGGAAACCGAAGGCTTCGCTCAGAAGACGTTCTTTACTGGGTGCAGACCCGTCAGGGCGATCCTTTCAACGAACAGCAGATTCAGCGCGACCTGCAATCCATCCTCGCGCTCGGCTTCTTCGATAAAGTGAAGTCGCGGGTTTACACCGAGGATGGTCCGCGCGGCGGCGTGGTTGTCATATTTGAAGTCAGCGAGCTCCCCATCATTCGCGATCTGCAGTTTGAAGGCCTGCACAGTGTCCAGGAGTCGGACGTGCTAAAAGCCTTTCGCGAAAAGCGGGTCGGCGTTTCGAAAGAGAGCATCTACGATCCGGTCAAAGTTCGTAATGCCATTCGCGTCATCAAAGAGCTGCTCGCCGCGAAAGGCCACCCGAATGCCACTGTCGAACGACGCGAAGATCCCGTTTCTCAAACATCGATTGCCGTAACCTTTGTGATTCACGAAGGCGAGCGCGTGCGTGTCGTCGAGGTGCAATTTGAAGGCAACAAGATCTTCAGCGATCGCAAACTGCGCAACTCGATGAAATACGTGAAGGAAGCCGGATTGATCACGCGTTTTCGCGGTCAGGACATTCTCGATCGCCAGAAACTCGACGCTGACCTGCACTACGTCGACAACTACATGCGCTCGAAAGGTTACCTGCAGGGGCGACACGGTGAACCGCGAGTTGAGGGAGTCGGCAAACGCCGCACCGGATTTCCGATCCTGCCGCTGCCGCTGATCTCGTCGACCGACGAAGGGCTCCGTGTGACCGTTCCCATTACCGAGGGCAAGCTTTATCGAATCGGCGAGATGAAGATTGAAGGCAACTCGATCTATTCCGAGGCAGTTATTCGCGGCGCCATCGGGCTCAACAAAGGCGACGTCGCCAACGGCGAGAAGATCTCAAAGTCTCTGTTCGAAAATCTCAAGAAGGCTTACGGGGCGCAGGGCTTTATTGAATACACCGCGGAGCTGAACCCAACGTTCAAAGACAATCCGCAGAATCCGAACGAGGGCATCGTCGATTTTACGATCACGATTGAGGAAGGCAAACAGTTTACGCTGAGTCGCCTCGAGTTTATCGGCAACACGTTTACGCGCGACAACGTGCTGCGCCGCGAAGTGCTGATCAACGAAGGCGACATCTACAACCAGAACGTGTGGGAGTATTCAGTCATCAAGCTGAACCAACTCGGATACTTTAACCCGATCGATAAGGACAAGGACGCCGACTTCAAAACAGACGAAGAACAGGCAACCGTTGCGATCAACCTGAAAGTGTCTGAGAAGGGCCGCCAGCAGATCTCCTTCAACGGTGGCGTCTCCGGCATTGGCGGCTCGTTTTTCGGACTTGAATACTCAACCAATAACCTGCTGGGTCGCGGCGAGATCCTTTCATTTCAGCTTGCTGCGGGCAACCGGCAACGCTCGTTCCAGTTTTCGTTTACCGAACCGTACATCAGGAATCGTCCGATCACGGCCGGGTTCTCAATCTTCGCTTTTTCGCAAAAGTTTTTCGGCGAAGGCACGTTCCTTTCACAAAACGCAAACGCAATCCAGGGAGCCTCGGGCAATGTCTTTGATTTCTTCAACGTGAACGAGCAGAACCTTTTCACGCGCACGTCATACGGGGCTTCTATTTTCGCGAGCGCTCCGCTTTCGGAATTCTATCGCAAACGACGGTTTACGCAGTTTTCGCGGATCGGCGCTTCCTATCAGTTTTCGCAGTCGAGCGTGACGGATCCAAAAGTTAACCAGGTGGGAAACTCCGCCCAGTTTATCCCGGTCATTTACAGCCAGCCGAAGATCATCACCAGCCGGATTACCGGAACGTTCACGTTCGACTCCCGCAACGCCAGCATCGATCCAACGCAGGGTAAGGAGTTCTCGGTTGCTCTGGCGGTCGCGGGACTGCTCGGCGACGTGCGTACTTATTCGCCTACGGTCTCGTACACACAGTTCATTCCGGTGCGCCGAAAGAAAACCGATCACCCGGAGGTGTTCGGCTTTCGACTGATAGCCGCGACGACCGGAAGCTTTGCCATCTCCAGCAAGATCAGGAATTCGAATTCACTCGCGTTTGTTGACGGCATCCCCATTTTCGAACGCTTCTTCCTGGGCGACGAATTCACGATTCGCGGTTACAACACGCGCTCGATCACTCCCACCGTGCCGCTGGACACGTTCGTCACGTCGCGCAACGTGGTGATTGCCTCGAACGCGAGCGGAACGCCCGTTCCCGTACCGGGAGTGCCGGCGACGCTTGCAAACATCGGCGTCTTTACCGGAGTAAGCGGCAGCAATGTCGCCCAGCTTCCGCGCTCGTTCACGTCGGTGGGAAGTGACACACAGGTTCTCGCAAACCTCGAATACCGCATCCCGCTAATCGGCAACACGGTCGGAGCGGCGCTTTTTACTGACGTTGGTTCGGCGTTCAACCTCCGTTCGAAGAAGGACCAGTTCTTCTCGAGCAACTTCCTCGATGACCAGCCGTTTCTATCGACCGTTGGTTTTATTCCTTGCCGCGGCAGCTTCAGGTTGGCCAGTCTGTCAACGCTTGCTGGCTGCAACGGCAACCCGCTGCTTGCGCTGACCGCCAATAACGGTTTGATTATGCGCGATAATCGGTTGGTCACGACGGACGAACTTTCAAATCGGCTCTGCCCCAATTGCCCACTCGATCCCTTCACGCTTCTGCCATTCGGCTTCCAGCCGGTTTATCTGCGCGGGCAGGCGCAAACCAACACGGCCGTGCGCCTGTCGCAGAGCCTTTTCGCCAAGCTGGGCGACTACCGCGCCAGCATGGGTCTCGAGATCCGGGTCCAGGTACCCGTCATCAACGTACCCTTTCGTCTGATCTTTGCGTATAATCCCAATGCCAGGAAGGATCAGATAATTGATGGGTTTCCGTTCCGCTTTGGGCTATTCGAGAAAAAGACGGTGATTCGCTTCAGCGTAGGACGGACGTTTTGATTATTTGAAACCAACCATACAGGCGGCGTAGACAACTAATTCTGGTACCGCCTTTCACCATTAAGGAGCAATACAAGAGGTCATGAAGACATATCGTTTGCTAGCCGCCTTTGCCTTTCTCGCGGCCGTTGCCGTTTCCCCTGTCCTCGCGCAAACAAGGCCAGCGGGTCCTCCTGCTCAGCAACCAGCCGCGCCGCAAACCGGCGGGCCAGTACCTGACAGCAAGATCGCCTTGATCTACTCGGATGCGTTTCTCGATCAGAAGACAGGCATCGCTCGCTTCAATGCGCTGATGACTACCCTGAATCGCGAATTTCAGCCGCGTCAGACTGAGATTACTCAGTTGCAGCAGAAGATTACGCAACTCCAGGATGACATCGAAAAGACCCGGGCCGTCGCCGATCCGAAAACCATCCAACAAAAGATGGATCAGTTAGATCAGCTCAAGAAGGATTACCAGCGCAAGGGCGAGGACGCTCAAGCTGCCTACAACAAACGCCGCGGCGAGATCTTTCAGCCGCTACAGGACGACATCGGCAAAGCTCTGGAAGTCTATGCCAAGGCCCACGGTATCACGGTGATCATCGACGCCAGCCAGGTGCCGCTGGTCTACGCCGCCGACAGCCTCGATATCACGCGCCAGTTCATCAACGAATTCAACAGCAAAAATCCGGCAACCGCGTCAGTGGCAACGCCAAAGGACTAAGTATTAGCACGGCGCATTTTGCATTCGCCCGGCTCGCATCGGTGCGCCTGCTGATGGAGCAAGAAAAGGAAGTGATGAGAAAGATTAATCGTTTGATAACTGCCCTCGCGTTTCTCGCGGCCGTTGCCGTTTCGCCGGTCTTCGCGCAGCCCAAGCCGGCTACGCAACCAACCGCGCCGCCAACCACCGCGAGCCTGCCTGAAAGCAAGATCGCGTTGATTAATACAGATGAATTCCTTGATGAAAAGCAAGGCATCGCACGCCTCATCGCGGCCGCAAAAAAAGTGGAGACGGCATTTGAGCCAATCAGGAAAGACCTTCAGCAACTGCAACAGCGGATGCAACAGCTCTCGGATGAAATTACCAAACTGCAGCAGGCGCCGCCGGGGGCAGGGGTTGATCCAAAGCAGATCCAGGCAAAGGCCGATCAGCTCGAGCAGTTGAAGACAGAGGCTAAACGCAAACAGGAAGATGCTGAGGCCGCGTACCCCAAACGGATTCAGGAAGCCCTGGCCCCAATTTATCTGGACATCTCTAAGTCGCTTGATGCCTTTGGAAAAGCACGAGGCATCACGTTGTTGCTCGACACTGCCAAGATGGGGGCGGCAATTCTCATCGCCTCAGATGCCCTGGATATCACGCGCGCGTTCATCAACGATTTCAACAGCAAGAATCCGGCGACCGCCTCGGTGGTGCCCCCGCCAAAGTAGTCGCCGTTCGGGCCCCTGTAAATTCAGACGCGGAGACGCGGTAATTGACCGCTTCCCCGCGTCGCTCTATTCTTAAGCTATGGAAACCGTTCTCGACTCCCAGGCAATCCAGAAGCTGCTCCCACATCGTTATCCATTTCTGTTGGTCGACCGCATCGTCGAGTTGGTCCCGCGCGAGCGTATCGTCGGCATCAAGCAGGTGAGCATCAACGAGCCATTCTTTCAAGGGCACTTTCCCGGCGCGCCGGTGATGCCCGGCGTTCTCGTCGTCGAGGCGCTGGCCCAGGTCGGCGCCGTGCTGGCGCTGCGCGAGATCGAGGATCGCGACAATAAGCTGGTTCTGTTTACGGGAATCAAGGAGGCGCGCTTTCGCCGGCCGGTCGTTCCCGGCGACACACTGACGCTCGAGGTCACGGCCATACGCATCGGTTCGCGCGTCCAGCGCATGCACGGCGAGGCCAAAGTTGACGGCCAACTCGCCGCCGATGCCGATATCATGAGCATCATTGCGGACAGGGGCGCCGCGCTGTAAAGAAGGGCAACCATCGAGCATATGTCAAATGACAAATGGAAAATGAAGGGAAACTTGATCCCCTCGTCCTATACGCCCATGCAATCAGCGACCGACATAGATAAGCCAACGACGATCCATCCTTCGGCAGTCGTCAGTCCGCACGCGCGCATCGGGCACGACTGCTACATCGGTCCCTACTCAATTGTCGGTGACGAAGTGGAGTTGGGCGACGGCGTTCGCCTGGAAGCGCATTGCGTGATAGACGGGCGCACGAGCATTGGTGAAGGCACGCACGTCTTTCCGTTCGTCTCAATCGGACTCGCGTCCCAGGATCTGAAATACAAAGGCGAACCTTCGCAGACGCGCATTGGCATGCGAAATCGCATTCGCGAGTTCGTTACCATTCATCGCGGGACGAAAGGCGGCGGCATGCTCACGCAAACCGGCGACGATTGTTTGATCATGGCGCAGGCGCACATCGCCCACGATTGTGTGATCGGCGACGGCGTGATCATGGCCAACGGCGCCACGCTCGCCGGCCATGTCCGAGTAGAAGAACAGGCGAACATCGGCGCCTATTCCGGCGTGCACCAGTTTTGCCGCATCGGGCGCGAAGCCTATGTCGGCGGCTATTCCGTGGTGGTCAAAGACGCGCTGCCCTACGCCTTGACCGTCGGCAATCACGCGCGCTGCTACGGGTTGAACGTCACGGGAATGAAACGTCGCGACTATTCGCGCGCGGTGATTGATGCGCTGCACCATGCGTTTCACCTGTTGCTGTCCGCGAAGTTGAACACGTCCCAGGCCCTCGATCGAATCAAGAAAGAACTGACTGGCTTTAATGAGGTGGACGAGCTTGTCCGCTTTATCGAGACCTCCAAGCGAGGCGTGATTAAATAGAAGGGTGTAGGGCGTAGGGTATAGGGTATAGAATGCGAGACTGGCAAGGGTGGAAAACTGTTAACAACACGTCCCGGGAACAGCGCTAATTGACTTTGGTTCGTAATGAACGCATTAAGCCCCCTAGCATCTTGCCCACGGTTTCAGACAAGGATAGTGTCACTTCCGCGTCTTTCTCACTCGTGTAAGACAATCGCTGCGCCAGGATTATCTGAGTTTCAAGTTCCTTCAGAGAACCTTGTGCTACCGACAGAAACTGTAGGTATTCCTTTCGACTGCCACGGCCATAACCCTCAGCGATGTTTGACGGAACTGAAACCGCCGCCCGCCGAACCTGCGATGTCAATCCATAGATTTCGCTTTTCGGGAACTTCTCACTTAATCGGTAAATCCGAACTGCTAATTCGAGCGCTCGCTGCCAAACGAGCAAGTCTCTGTAACTTTGAAGCATGTTTGACTCTCCTTTTCGAGGATAGCCAGTCTCTGCACCTTGGACCCCAGACCCTACGTCTCAGATCCTACACCCTACACCCTACTTCCCACACCCTATGAAGTACGGTCTTATTGCCGGCAACGGCAAGTTTCCCTTTATGGTGCTCGAAGGTGCGAAGCGCGCGGGCGTTTCGCTTTCCGTCGCCGCGATTCGCGAAGAGACTGATCCAGAGATCGAGCGTGTCGCTGATAATGTTACATGGGTCGGAATTGGCCAGCTTGGCAAGATGATCCGTTTTTTCAAGAGCGAAGGCGTCGAACGCGCGATCATGGCGGGCCAGGTCAAACACGTGCAGATTTTCAGCCGCGCCATCCCTGACGCGCGCATGCTGAAGATGCTCCTCAAGCTGCCGAGACGAAACACCGACTCGCTGATTGGCGCAGTTGCCGACGAACTCGCCGGCGAAGGCATCGAGCTGATCGATTCAACTTTCTTTCTTCAGGATTATCTTCCCAAAGCAGGAACGCTAGCGCGCCGCGAGCCTGACGAGCGCGAGAGCCAGGACATTGAATACGGTCTCGAGATCGCGCGCAAGATTGCCGAACTCAATTTAGGCCAGACTATTGTGATTCGCGCCAAAGCCTGCGTCGCGATTGAAGCGATGGAGGGCACGGACGCAACGATCCGCCGGGCGGGCGAACTCGCAAAGGGGCGGCTGACTGTGGTTAAAATCGCGAAACCCGATCAAGACATGCGCTTCGACGTCCCCGTAGTTGGGATCCCAACCATCGCAGCCATGCTCGCCGCCGGGGCCACCTGCCTCTGCATCACCGCGGGCAAGACCCTGATGTTTGATCGCGACGAGATGATCCAACTCGGCAACGAAAACAAGATCGCGATCGTCGCCGTCTAACGCTGGGAGCGCGGACATCGCGGGGTCCCCAGACGGGCAGCCCGGCTGGGGTGCCATGTTGTCCGCTGTCCAGACCACAATTCCTCGTTTTAGAGTGAGTACGAGAAGAGTAGCCGTCAGAACCCCGGAGTCGTTAGCTCTGCTGATTGCGCAGCTTTCGGGTCGAAAGGCGTCGCCAGGAACTTCTTGGCTGCGGCCTGCGCGTGATCGTAGTCGATTCCTGATTGCACAGCCTTCTTGTATTCACTGACCGCCTGTTCGCGCATGCCTTTCGCATCGTAAGCGTTGCCGCGTTTGATGTGCGCCCAGGCCTCAATCCACGAGGGCTTCAAATTGCCATCAATCGCCGCCTGGAAGTTATCCAGCGCGGGTTGCCAGTTGCGCTGCTCAAGATAGAGCACACCCAGGTTGTAATAGACCCACGAATTCGAGCGGTCCAGTTTCAGCGCCGCCTCGAGCTGCTGTTGCGCCTCGGCATAATTGCCTTCTTTCAGTTGCTCGATGCCGCGCCGCGCGACTATGGTCACGCGCAAGTCATCCGACATGCGCAAGATCTTGTTGTTCGGATCGACCACCACTTCGAGCGGCGCTCCGTTCGATTCAAAGTCGAAATCCTCGCTCTTGCTGTCCAGTCTGATCGTGGCGGTTTGATTGTCGCCCTCTGCGCGCAGCATCAACTCGACGGGCATGTGAAGAGATTCGAAGTTCTGCCGGACGGTGCCGCGCGTGCGAAACTTGCCCGCGCGCGTGCGAATGATCTGGTAGTCAACGACGAACTCCGGAACGCCGGTTCCTTCGATCCACTGCGCGAAGAAGTAGCGCATGTTCTCGCCCGCAACCTGCGCGGTCAGACGCTCGAAGTCATCGATCGAAGCATTCTTGCCGCGAAACTTTTCCAGGTAGGTGCTCAGGAGCACGTTGAATTTGTCCTTGCCCAGCGTTTCGCGCAGCATGCGAAACACCATCGCGCCTTTGAAGAAAACGATCGACTGATAGGCGGCGGACTGGTCATCGAGCGCGTTCGGGGCCCGCGCGATCGACGCCGTCTGCTCGAAAGTTAGCGCGCGCTCTTGCTCTTCGCGCTGGGCGGCATCCAGAGTGCCTGCCGTGAGCGCTGCTTCGCGAAACGCAAACGCGCTCCACTCCGCCAGCCCCTGCGAAAGCCAGGCGTCATCGAAAGACTTCAAGCCGACGGTCTGGCCCCACCACTGGTAAGCGACTTCGCGTTGCAGTTTCTCTTCGGGTACGGGCCGTGAGGCGTCGAAAAACTTTGACGACAGAAACACGATGCCGGGGCCGGAATAAGAATCAAGAGTTTCGTCATCGGTCTGGGCCACCACGAGCCGCGAGCCGCAAGCCGGCGCGCCATACTGCTGCGTGTAGAACTCCAGCACGCGTCCCATCGGTTCGGCGAAAGCCACGACGCGATTCTCGCTGCCGGGCTTGGTGTTGAACTGAATTTCGTAATTGCTAAAGCGCAGACTCTTGGTGAGGTACTGACCAGCCGCAAAATTTCCCGGCAACACCGGTTGGTGGTTGACGAAACGGTATCGGCTGGTGCCGTCCTTGACTGACTGTTGCGGCACGACGGGTTCATCGCTGGTGCCGGCGACCTGCATTCCTATGGGGACGATAATCGTGATGTCGGTGGTAGCGCGATCCGCGGCGTACTCGTGAAACGGAAACCAACGCGCCGCGTACATCAGGTACGAGCCTTCGGGTCCCACATAAGCGAGTCGCTTGGTCGCCAGCGGCCCGCCTTCAGGCGACAGCAGCGCGCCGCTCCAGCGAAAGCGCAAGACTACCGGCTGGCCCGTGGGAACAACCGCGCCCAGATCGACGCGCACACTTGGTCCCAGCGATCCCACACCAACTGCGTCCTGCACAAAGTTTGTCAGCGCCACGCCATCGCGTTCGATGCTTTCAATGTGCAGCGAGCCATTCAATTCGAACACTACCGAACGCGTCGCCTCTAACGGTGTGAAAGTTACGTCAGCGCCGGCCCGCAGCAGATGCTGATCCGGAATCAACTGCGCTTCGATGTGGTAATTGGTGACGTCAAAACGGCTGGCGGGCGATGTGGGCGCGGGTTGCTGCGCGGCGGCCGCAAGCGCAATAAGCGACAGCACGGCAATCAACCCGAGCGCGCGGGGGAAGTTGGACCTGATCTTCATATTTTTAGCGAACCACTCTATTGACAATCGATTATACAAGCCGCTGGTCTTCGAAGCGAAATGCCTCAAGTCAGAGGTAGTGTCTTTGGTTGATTTACTCTCTGCGTTAACTCTGCGTTCTCTGCGTCTCAGCGGTGAATCCTGCCGAGGCCGCAAGGCGGCGCAGAGAAGATCTGAAAGCAAAACA
The DNA here is from genome assembly GCA_041499185.1 of Pyrinomonadaceae bacterium. Classification (GTDB taxonomy): domain Bacteria; phylum Acidobacteriota; class Blastocatellia; order Pyrinomonadales; family Pyrinomonadaceae; genus JAOAPY01. Next base: position 39,277 of record JBGQJU010000010.1, read on the forward strand.
CTACCAAGTAAGATTCTCACCCTATCTAACAGAATAGATGAACCACGGTTTGGAGGCGAGCGTTGCCCGGCTCCGAGCGTCAAGACCCTCGTCTAAACAGTCTCAATAATTCCGTTAATGACCGTTGGCAACAACTCCCAACAACCGATGTCTGCCGGCGAGGACCTGCTGCGGGTTTTGGATGGTCATAACCCATGGCCGGTTGGCTGGACGGATGTCCGACAAACTTTAGTTTGTCGCGGCTGGCCGAAAGAGCCAATGGAAGAGGCCAGCGACAAGCCGAAAGTTTGTCGGACATTTGGACGACCTTTTCATAGGAACTTGACAGCGTTAGGAGGCAAGGCATAAAGTCCGTTCACGCTTTGAAAAACTTCGTCGGTGGGAACGCGCAAAGAACCGCGCCGCGGCCACACTTTCAGGATTCCGAAGATATCCGCTTTTCGCCAGGTGTTGAGGCGGCATTTTCCGCTCAGCCAAGCCGCAATCTGAGAGCCCCTAGGTGCGGGCTTGTGAGGTTAGCATTGAGACCGAGGTTCACCGACACGCAACCAATTCAGGCAAATGAAAAAGGAGTTAGCTTTATGAGACGTAGCTGGAAGTTTTTGCCCCCTGTGTTTATTTGCGCGCTTATCGCTCTTGGCGTTTCTGCCCAGACTGCGCGCAAAGTCCACGTTGACTTTAAAGAGACGACGCTGAAGAACGGTCTGCGCGTCATCACGGTTGAAGATCATGACGCGCCGGTCATTGCCGTCTCCGTCAATTACAGTGTTGGCTCGCGCGACGAACGACGCGGCCGCACCGGATTTGCCCACTTGTTTGAACACATGATGTTCAAGGGATCGGAGAACGTAGGCACCGGCGAGCATTTCTTTTTGATCTTCAATAATGGTGGCACGATGAATGGCACCACCAGTGAGGATCGAACTGTCTACTTTGAAGCGTTGCCGTCAAACCAACTCGATCTCGGCCTGTATCTGGAAGCCGATCGCATGCGCAGTTTAGCGAGTAACATCACCAAAGAGAATCTCGATAATCAGCGCAACGCGGTGCAGGAAGAGCGACGACTGGGCGTTGACAACCAACCTTATGGGTTGAGCGGTGAGAAACAACAAGAGCTGCTGTATGACAACTTCGCCTACAAGCATTCGGTCATCGGCTCGATGGAAGATCTGAATGCCGCGACGGTTGATGATGTAGTGCAGTTTTTCAAGACGTACTACGCGCCCAACAACGCGGTGCTGGTGGTCGTGGGCGATTTCAAGACCAAGGACGCGCTGGCGCGTATCGCCAAAAACTTCGAGGCCATTCCGCGCCAACCCAATCCTCCTGCCGTGGACATGACCGAGCCTGAGCAAACGGCCGAACGCCGCATCACAGTTGATGATGGTCTGGCTCGTCTGGCCCGCGTCGATCTTGCGTTCAAAGCTATTCCTGGAAACACCGCGGACTTCTACGCGTTACAGGTGCTCAGCGCGGCGCTGCAAAGCGGCCAGAGTTCGCGCCTTTACCAAAAGCTCGTGAAGGAAAAGGAGCTGGTTACGAACGTCGGCGGTTTTGTAGACGAGAAGCGCGGACCTGGCGCTCTCTATACCTTTGCCACTCTGAGGCCCGGTATGAAACCCGCTGCTGCCGAAGCCGCAATCTATGAAGAGATCGAGCGCTTGAAGAAAGAGCCGATCGCCGACTGGGAATTGCAGAAAGCGAAGAACGCGACCCGGCGCAACTTCTTCGGCGGCCTCGAGAGTTCGCTTTCGCGCGCCATTACGCTGTCGCAATACGCGGTGTTCTACAACGATCCAAACTTGATCAATACGCGCGTCGATAAAGTCGCCGCCGTGACCAAGGAGGACGTGCAGCGCGTCGCCAACAAATACCTGCGCGATACCAACCGCACGGTAGTCGTCACCATGCCCAAGGCCAAAGCCCGCCCGGCCACCGGCACCATGGGGCAGTAAGGAAGAGGAGACAAAACGATGAAGACAATAACAATGAACCGCATCAAGATTATCGCGCTGACACTCATTCTCGCTCTCGTCTCTGCGACGGCGGTGGCCCAGGGCGGCATGCAACCACCGATTGGCCCATCCGGCCAGGGTGTGAAAGGCGCGGTCATAAAAGGCCGCGCGCCGGTAAGTAAGGACCTGCTCAAGGTCAAACTGCCGAAGGCTGAAGAGACGACGCTGCCAAACGGATTGCGTGTCGTCCTGCTGCGCAGCACCAAAGTGCCCACGTTCACGATGCAGATGGTCATTCTAAGTGGAGGGCTGTCTGATCCGGCTGATTATCATGGCCTCGCATCTTTCACTGCTGCGCTGCTGCGCGAAGGAACGGCAAAGCGAACCAGTAAAGATATCGCTGAGCAGACCGACACACTTGGGGCCCTTCTCGGCACCAATTCAGGCCTGTCCTCGCTGACCAGTACGGTGACGACCTCGGGCCTGGTGGAAACCATGGATCAGACGCTGGACATTTTCGCCGACGTAACGCGCAATCCGGCTTTTCCCAAAGACGAAGTCGAGAAATACAAGGCGCGCACTATCGCCCAGCAACAGGCTCTGCGATCGAACCCGCAGTTCCTGGCGCAGGAGCAGCTCAACCGCGCGATTTACGGAGATCATCCCGCGGCTCTGGTCGTGCCGCCACTCGCCTCGATCAAGCGAATGTCTACAGAAGATCTGGCGCGGTTCCACGCGACTTTCTATCACCCGAACAACGCAATCCTTGCAGTTGTCGGCGACGTGACGATGAAGGAATTACTGCCAAAGATTCAGCGCGCGTTCGGCGACTGGAAGAGGGCCGATATTCCCGCCACGAATATTCCCGCGGTGCCGGCACAGTCGAACGCTCGCATCTACTTGATTGACCGACCCGGCTCAGTGCAGACGGTCCTGCAATTGGCCAGTCTGGGAATTGAACGCACCGATCCCGATTACTTCGCCGTATTGCTGGCGAACAGGATTCTCGGCGGCGGCCCTGCGGCCCGTCTGTTTCTGAATCTGCGCGAAGACAAGGGCTACACCTACGGCGCGTACAGCAGTTTCGGCGGTTCAAAGTATCGCGGCACGTGGGTTTCGAGTTCGGAAGTTAGAACCGACGTGACTGACGGCGCGATGCACGAGTTCATGTATGAACTCAAGCGCCTGCGCGACGAAAAGGTCCCCGCGGGAGAAATCGAGAACGCGAAGCGGGCGATCGTCGGTGGCTTCGCGCTTTCGCTCGAGCAACCGCAAGCGCTTTTGCAGAACATCATCACGCAGAAGCTCTACAATCTGCCGGCTGACTATTGGGACAGCTATCCGCAGATGATCTCAGCGCTGACCGCCGATGATATTCAGCGCGTCGCAAAGAAATACATCGACCTGGAACACCTGCAGATCGTTGCGGTCGGTGACGCCTCAAAGACTCGCGAAGTGCTGGCGAAATATGGGACTGTCCTGGTCTATGACGCCGATGGCAAGCCGTTGCCCGCAGGCGGCAGCAACTAAGCGCGGTCGCGCCTTAGTGAGTCCTCAATGTTCTTCGTGTCTCCGTTGTAGGAATGCTTCTTCCCACGGAGACACGGGGAGAACAGATCAGAGTTACACCATACCAACAAAGATCATTATCGCGATAATCAATTGTTGAGCCGTCGACAGTTCGTCAGGCGGCTTGACTCTTCTTGGCCGAGTGCCTTCAGGTGGCGGGCTCGGCAAAGGCGAAGGGGACGGCGCAGGCTCCGTCGGAGCAGGCGCTGCTTTTGACGGCTCGGGCGTTGGTGTTGGAGATGCCTCAGGCGTTGGTGTCCGAGCTGGCTCAGGCGACGGTGTCGCTTCAGGTGTTGCGGTCGTCGTTGGCTGCGGCGATGGAGTTGATTCCGGCGGCGGCGCAGGTTGACCCGTCGGGGTTGGCGACGACTCAGGGCTCGGCGTTTGAGTAGCGCTGGCCTCTGGTGTTTGGTTCGTTGTTGGCGCCGGCGCTGGTGTCGGCCCAGGTGTTGGTGACGCCACCGACAACGGTGTGTTCGGCTTGTCAGCGCTCAACTCAGGTGCCGGATTCGGGTTCGGCGTGCCCGTTGATTGCGGATTCGCATTGCTGATTACCGGCGCTGGTCCGATGCGATCGTCCAGCCCGTCGAGCGACCCGTTGATTTTTTTGTACAGTTGCTCGATTGCCGCGCGTCGCACCGGATCATTATCTCCGGCGTTGTAGCCCTTGATGTAATAGCTCAGCGCCTCTTCATTATTGCCGCTCTGCTGCAGCGCGGCGCCAAGATGCCAGAGGGCGACTCGCCACGAAGGCGTGCGTTCAGGAAGGACGCTAACCGCGCGCCGCAAGTGTTCGGCGGCTTCGGACGCCTTGTCCTGATTGAATAAAGCCCAACCCGAAAGATCTTCGATTCGTCCGCGCAGGATGTTTGCCAGCACGTTGCGCGGCGCGTCAGGAATATCGGGCGTTCCTCCCATCGCAATCGCGCGCGCGCGAACGTCGCGCAACTCATCTGCCTGCACCGCCACCGTCACGCCGGGAGTATTGATTGCCGCATCGACTCCGTCTCGAGCGCCGTCGGCGAGTTCCTGCGCCGCCTGAAACGCGATACCGCGTTGCAGCAAACGGCTCGCCGCATAAAGCTGGCGATAGGCGCGCATGTCATCTTTGACTGAGGCGAATTCCTGCGCCGCCGCGACGGCGTTTGACTCGTCCACTTTAGCGCCTTCGCCTTGCGGATTCATGACCTGCGTGAACGCGAGCAGAGCTTTCAAGACGCGCGCGTTGTCTTCGGAGTCAGCGGGAGCCGATTGAAAGATACTCGCGCGGCGTTCGGGCGCGAGCAGTTCGATGAAACTCGCTGCTCTGGCCGGCACACGGCTGGCTAGCTGAGTTTCGATGAGGCCGTCTTTCACCGTGAATGAACGCACCAACACTTCCGCGGCCTCTTCGTAAAGTCCCAGAGACGCCAACGTGCTGGCCAGTTCGTAATCGAGCGTCGGAAACCTTCCGTATTGGCGCGCGAAGCGAAGCGAGCGCTCAGCGTAAAGTGGTTTCTTTTCGGCCACCAGCGCGCGGGCCAGTGTGATCTGGGCCCACGTGTAATGCGGCTGGACGTCGACAGCCCGGCGGGCCAGCTCGAGCCCTACCTCGTTGTTGCCGTGCGCCACGAGCCAATACGCCGTGCCCGTCAGCAGCGCCAGATTGCGCTCGTCGTCTTTGAGCGCAGCTTCGAGTTCCTGCTTTGCTTCATCCATCTTGCCCAACTCGAAAAGGGTGATCACGAGACCCGCGCGCGCTCCTTTATCGGCTGGCTCGGCGGTCATTTGTTCACGATAGAGAGCGAGCGCCTCTTCGAACTTTCCAGCGGCGCGATTCAGGTCTGCCAAGCTACGTCGTGTGCCTCGCGATTTCGGATCTAGCTCGAGCGCACGCTTGTATTCCGCAGCCGCGTCGTCAAGCTGCAGCGAAATGTGGCGCGCCAATCCGAGAGCGTTATGCGCTTCGGCCATGTCGGGCGCGAGCTTGACGGCTGCTTGGGCGATTCGCCCGGCTTCATCACCTCGCTCGATTCCCAGATAGAAGGCAGCGAGCGCCAACAAACGTTTCGGATCGCTCGCGACCTTTGCTTCGATCAGCCCGGCCGCCTTCAATGCCTCCACGCGTTCTCCGAGCAGATAAAGGTTCGAAGGTATCTGGGAAATCACCCCGGAAAAGAGATTGTCAGACATGTCCGGCGGACTCTCGCTGATCGCCAACTGCAACTGCTCGATGCCTGAAGCATTGTCTCCTGCTTTCAGTTTCTGATCGCCAAGCGTGGCGCGAGCGCTGATGAGCAACTCGGTCGCGCGGGCCTTCGATTTCGAATCCGGATGAGTCGCGAGAAAGTCTTTCAGCTTCTCGATGCGCTCGGCAACCGGCTTCGTGAGCGTAACCTCAACTTCCTCAGCTTCGGCTGCGTCGTCGGCAGGTGTATTAACTTTCCTAGAATCCGCGGCCGAACTCTTAGTGCCATTCCTGGTCGCAGCTCCGGTCTTCTTCGGCGGCTTCGTCTCTTCGTTGAGTTTCGGCGTCGTGGCCTCGCTCGGTATGGGCGTCGCCTGTGCCGCGGCGACTTGGGTTGAGGGAACAGAAGGGCTGGCTACGGCTGCCGGGCCAGCAGCAACCGGCTGGTCCATGGCTTCCATGCTGAATCCGATCTTCTGCGCCAGCGCCCCGACCAGTCTCTGAACGCCGATCGATAACGCGTCAGCAATGTGACCGGAACTTATCGGCCCGCGTATGTGTTCGTTCATGTCCCCCAGCGCGCCCTCGGGAAGATCTGTCTGAACGAGCTTGCTAAACTGGGCGAAGAACGTCTTCTCCTCGACCGCCACCACCAGCAGGAGGCTCTTGCTGGCGCTCCCTCTGGCGCCAATGTTCCAATCGCTCGCCAGCTCGCGCGAAAAATCGAAGATGTCTCGCCCGCCTGTCGTCCGCACTGCGACGACGGTAAGATTAATGCCGGTGCGTTGCTGCAAATTGGCGAGGATGTTTTCCAGTTTCTGTTTCGCAGCCTCGTCAACCGCTCCCGCCAGATCGTTTACATGGCCCGTCGGCGCCGGCAGTTTTGGCTGCGTTTGCGCCAGTGGCGTAACGATTACGGAAAAGAAGAGCGAGAACGTCAGCGCGAGAACCAGAACTAGCCTCAAATTTTGAGAAGTGAATAGCTTCATTTCATGAACTCTCTACAATGATCGCCTGAAGTGTTGACAACCTGGGGAGAAGCTGAAGATTTGTCGACCCGCATTCTGCGTAAAGTAAACCGAAGAACAATTCGAGTTCGCATGATAACATCGCAATGGGCGAGCGGGCGAATGGACCCGTTCAGAGTACAACCTTTAGGTTGCCCCTTCTTGAGAGACGCAAGCTGAACTCTCAACCGCCGGAGTAAACGTGAGCGAACTTGACGAAGCCTGGGCCCAGGCGCTGGCCGAAGCACAACAACGGGCGCGGACAGCCGGACGCACTGACGTGTCCGAATACCTGACGCTACGCGCTTCGAACGATCTTTTGCGCCAAACCAGTATCGAATGGCTGCTAACTACCTTCACCACGCTGGCCGGAAAGGCCAACCGCGCCGGCGCCAGTATTCAAATCTCGCAACAGGACGCGCATCGTTTTCCGGTCGGCAGTGCGACGATGGTCGGCCGGTTGCTGACCTTGAGCCTTGGCGTGCGCGCGTTGTCAATTGAAGCCGGCTGGCCGCGCTTGCCCAGCGATGGCTTCGTTCGCGGCGGCGGCCTTGCCTGCGCCCGCATCAGGCATCTCGGGAGAAAATCTGCGAACGAGGAGCTGTTACTCGTAAGATCCGAAAGAGACTCGCCGCGCTGGGTGGTGATCGAGAAGGCGAGCAAGCGACGCGACCTGCTCGAGGCCGCGATTCAGAAACACATCGCGAAGCTGTTAAGCGAAAACTATCGTTAACTTCAAGAGAACGCTTTCGTATTATTCACACTTGATGCCAGAATAGCCGCATGGCCGGCACGCTCTATCTGGTCGCGACTCCAATCGGCAATCTCGAAGACATCACGCAGCGCGCGGTGCGCGTGCTCGGCGAAGTTGATCTTGTAGCTTGCGAAGATACGCGGCACACGCGGAAGCTCCTCAATCACTACGGCATCAACACCAGGACGATTAGCTATCACGAACATAACGAGCGCGAACGCGCCGCTGAGTTGCTGGCCCGGTTGCAAGACGGCGCGAACGTCGCGATCGTCTCCGATGCCGGAACTCCGGCGGTTAGCGATCCGGGATTTCGTTTGGTGCGGCTGGCTGCCGAGAGCGGCGTGCCCGTTGTGCCCATTCCCGGTCCAACGGCGCTGATTTCGGCGTTGGTGGCTTCCGGACTGCCAACCGATGAATTCTTCTTCGGCGGTTTTCTTCCCGCGCGAACCAGTGCGCGACGAACGCGCCTCGCGCAGCTTCGCTCTATTAATGCGACCCTGATTTTTTACGAAGCGCCGCACCGGATCGCCGCCACGCTGAAAGACGCGCGCGAGATTCTCGGCGAACGCAAAGCTGTGGTAGCTCGGGAGCTGACGAAACTTCACGAAGAGCTTGCGCGTGGGCGCTTAAGCGAACTGGTAGAACGCTACGCTTTGTCCGAAAGCGCGCGCGGCGAGATCGTCTTGATCATCGATCGCACCGTGATCGCGGACGAAGCCTCGCAGACGAAACCTGTCGCAGGCATCGGGTCTCTCGTAGAGATCTTTGAGCAACAAGGACTGGATCAACGCGCGGCGCTTAAAAAAGCGGCGCGCGAGCTGGGGATCTCACGCGCTGAAGCGTATCGGCTGTTAGTTGCAGAACGCGTTAGCTTCTAATTACCCGCCAACTGCGCCGGCAAGGGCTTATCAACCTTTGGTCTGACTGGCCGGTTCGCCACCTCCCACAAAGTCATATAAACGGTGCGCGTCACCTTTTCCATCTTTTGGTAATCGATCTTGTCGGGCGAGTCGCCGGGCTGATGATAGTCTTCGTGTACGCCATCGAAGAAGAAGATGATGGGAATGCCTTTGCGGGCGTAGTTGTAGTGATCGCTGCGGAAAAAGAAACGGTTTGGATCTTTTGGATCGTCGTAACGAAGATCGAAAGCAAGATTGAGGAAAGACTTGTTCGTGGCCAGGGTAAGATCGCCCAGCTCGGTGCTCATCATCGTCGAGCCGATGACATAAACTTGGTTTGGTCCGGACAAGTCTTTGTTCCGCGGGTTCGTGTCGCCGTCTTTTTTGCTGCGGCCGATCATGTCGATATTTATCTGCGCGACGATATGGTCCAGCGGAATCGTCGGGTTGTCGGTGAAGTAACGCGAGCCCCACAGGCCTTTCTCCTCGCCGCAATGCCAAACGAACAACACCGAGCGCCTCGGCCGCGGGGTCGTATGCGATAGCGCCTCGGCCATGGCCAGCAATGCCGTCGTGCCCGAGCCGTCATCATCCGCCCCGTTGTAGATCGAATCGCCGTTAACGGGATTGCCGATGCCGACGTGATCGTAATGCGCACCCAGCGCGACGTATTCATCTTTCAAAACCGGATCGCCGCCTTCCCAGACGGCGACGATGTTCTGTGTGCCGATGGTTTCGGTCTTCGCCGCCACGTTTATGCTCAACTTCTTTTCCGGATTAAGGGCGAACGGAGACGGCATCGAGCCGCCGCCATAAGCTGCTTCGAAGAGCGTTGTGGCATTCTGTTTTTCACCTTGAAAAAGAGCGTTGGCCAATTTTGGCGAAGCTGTGATTGTTGGCAGCTGCCTAGGCCCCTGAGACTGAAACTTCTCAGGTATCGTGGTGCCGCGCTCCATGATGCGCAGGCGATTGCGATCCCAATTCGCCAGAAACTGAAAATCAGGAACGTAAACGATGCCGGCGACTCCTTGCTTGCGTGCATACTCTGCCGCGTTCATCCAGTCTTCGCCCTGCTTGCCGGTGAGGTCAGCCCGTCGCAGACCGCGCGGAAATCCCATCGGTGAGCTGAAGACAACCGCGATCTTTCCTTTCGCGTCGATGTCTTTGTACGCATCGATCTCCTTGGCCTTGATGAACCAACCGTTGCCGGCGAAGACGAGTTGACTGCTGACATTACCGGCCGTTGCGGACGGCAGATAATCTTCGCCCGCTGTTAGCGTCTGGCCGTTGAGCTCGACGCGCGTCTGCGCCGCGTCAACTCGGTCGCGGCGCAAGGCAATGCGCTGAAAGTATGTGCCATCATCACCCGCCGGCTTGAAGTCCCAGCGGCCCAGGTTCATCGCAATAAATTTCGCCGTTGTATCGAGACCGCGCGATGGCGTGTCGCGTCCCTCCATCTCGTCTGAAGCGATGAAAGTGAGAAACGCGCGCATCTGCGCCGCCGTGATCAGGTCCGCGCCTCGCTGAGTGGCAACCGAAACCGGAGCGCTGGCCGTGGCTTTGATGCCCTTGCGCTGCGCCTGCATCGACGGCAGCGGCATCGCGATCGACAAAGCGAGGATGAAAACGAGTGAAGGGAATCTCAGTTTTTGCATGTTGAGTATTTTCTCTCCTTGGGAGTTGCCTCTTCGAACAAGCCGCGCCCAATGTTACGAATACTATTAGGCGGAAAGCAATGTTGAGTTCGTCATTGTTGTGTGAGGTGTCTGGATCGGACACTCTGCGCATCGGTTAAGTAGCGGGCGCAATAGATATAACGTGAATAGTCTTGCCGGTGATCCGACCAGTTACGGCTACTTTTTGACCGGGAAACTCACGAGCCTTTTTTTGTCCACTTTTGTCGAGCTTGTAGACAAGTAGGTGCTCCGGATCGGCCAGCACGAATTTACCACCACCCTTGACGCACATTAGCGTGCATGTCTTGTCATCAGCCATACCCGCCATGTGTTTTAGACCACACTGGCTGTCGCTGATAACGCCGACGACTAAAGTTTCCTCTACTTTCCTCTCCTTTGTTTTTTGCGCGATGCCTAATATGGGAAAACCCAAAGAAGTGCCCAGCAGCAGCATCAACGTCAACGAAACTTTCTTCATTTCTTTCCAAATGATTCTTGACTTAGCCCCTTCGGCTCGGCGCGTAGTCGTTACCTGATTGGCATCATGGACGCGAGTCGGACTCGAACGCCACTGGACATGCGCAAGATCATTGGCACACTTCTTTATCGCAGCAGGTCTCGCCACGAAGAGCCTCAATGCCCTCTTTGACGATGAGCGGGACCATTATAAGCGCTGCGAGCGGATCGGCCCACCACCAGCCCGCGATCGCATTGAGCACCAATCCTCCAAGCGTGATTGCCGCGAAGTAAGCGCACAACTGCGTTTGCTTCGCGTCCGCCATCATTGCTCCGCTATTGATGCTCCTGCCGACCTTTCCCTTGGCGTGACTTAGCAGAGGCATCACGATGAGTGCCGCAATCGAGAGGGCGATGCCCGGCAGACTCCGCTCAGGAGGCTCGTGACGCCAAAGCGAGAGGCCTGCGTCGTACACAACGTAGAGGGCTAGCACTATGAAACAACCGCCGACGACTCTGAGCGTGATTGTTTCCACGCGCTCACGTCGCAACTCATCCAGATCGGCGTGCAGTCGCCACATCAACGCTCCCGCCGAGGCGACTTCGATCAGGCTGTCGAAACCAAAGCCGATTAACGCAATGCTGCCAGCGATGACCCCAGCGACGACGGCAATCAAACCTTCGAGAGTATTCCAGGCAATCGTAATGTATTCGAGCCTACGAGCTCTGCTTACCAACTCTGAGCGAGTTACCTTTTCCAACTGGATAACCTGGTCACTCATGCATTGCCTCCAAACCGACTCGAGTTAGATACCTTTGATCGTCTTAAGCTCACAGCCTGCGCTCCGTCATTAGTGGTCATGGCTTTTCGAAGCGGCACGACGCGCTACCTTCATTATGCAATACATATCGTTCGGGTCGCAGCCCTCAACCTCAACTTGAATGGTGCTGTGAGTGATCCCGAAATCATGCTCCAACTCTTCCGCGACAGCCCGAAGCACATTCTCGCCGCTGCGCACACTCTGTTCCTCGACCGTGATGTGACAGCTACAGGCGATGATGCCGGAACCTACGGTCCACACATGTAGATCGTGCACCTCCAAGACCCCATTTACGCGGTTGATGGTGCTCTCAAGAGCATCCATATTCATACCCTTGGGAATCGCTTCGAGGATCACGTTCACCGACTCTTTTAGGATACCCCACGAACTCCAGAGGATCAGGATGCCGATAAGAATCGATACCACTGGATCGGCGATTGATTTTCCTGTAAATGCCACGAAGACCCCGGCCACAACGACGCCCGCCGCCGAGATAGCATCTCCGACCATGTGCAGGTAAGCACCACGCACGTTCATATCGTGCTTGGCTTCCCCTCTTAGCCAAAGACTAATCACTGTGTTCATGGCAATAGCCACCAGTGCGACGACGATCATCGGCGTACTGTGTACTGGCTCTGGATGTCGCAACCGAGAGGCCGCCTCCCAGAAAATTAGCAGGGCGATTAGGACAAGAGAGAGCGCGTTAACCAATGCGGCGAGAATACCGACACGGTGATACCCAAACGTGCGTTGTGATGTTGATGGTTTTGTCGCGATCCAGATGCCGTACCAGGAAAAGATTAATGCTAGCGCGTCAGAGAAGTTGTGACCGGCATCTGACAGCAGAGCCAGAGAGTGCGAGAAATACCCGGCAATCGCTTCACCCAACACAAAGGCCAGGGTAATGAAGATCGATAGCCCCAACCGGCGTGTGGTTAGTGTTGCGCTATGGTCATGGCTGTGTCCCATACTTCTCGTCCTCGGCATAAGCGAAAGTAAGCTCATGCATTAGTAGGCATTCATCGGAGATCGATTGAGCTATTCTTTGGCGCCCGCGTTCTTGAGCAACTGTACGATGTCTTCGTGCCGCTTCTCCGCTGCATGCATCAAGGGAGTTTCGCCCCGGTTGTCTTTCGCATGTAGATCAGCGCCAGCTTCCACTAAGATTCGCACAGTGTCGGCATGGCCCATCAAGGCCGCTTCCATTAAAGCCGTTTCGCCTCCCTCGTTCCGGGCGTTCACATCAGCGCCTTTAGAGAGCAACAGGTGCGCACTCTGGGTACTGCCTGCTATCGCCGCGGGCATCAAGGCAGTCGTGCCGCCTTCCCGCCGGGCGCTCACGTTCGCGCCTTTGTCGAGCAATGTGCTCACAATCTTAGTGTCATTCAAGATTGTCGCGTTCATCAATACCGTGGCTCCGTTCTTGTCTTTTGTCTCCGGGCTTATCCCTGCCGCAAGAAAAAGATCCACCGCTGCCTTGTCACCCTGGCGCACACGCTCCACGAAAGCATCTTCGCTGTATTGAATTCCCTTTTTCTCCAATTCTCTTCGGGCCTTCTTCCGGCTATCGCCGCACCCGACGGCGAGCAAGACAAGCACGGCCAAGGTCCACGCAATATATCGTTTGGCTTTCATAAAACTTAACGAGGAGTCAGGCCGCCCGTTTTGCGTTCCAAGTTCTGAATCATTTCGGAGTCAAGTTATTCTGCCGCACGAGTCAGGAGAGACAACAGAGAAGTAGGGCTCCGCGCTCCCATAACCGCAATGGTTATGGTCAAACGCAAAGGTTAGGCGAAGCGTGGAGGGTGGAATGTGCGGCGCAGCGGTGGCGACGGTAACGAGATGTTTCTGAGCTCAGTGAGGGCTGGCTCCCACTCTGAAATCGCGATGACTGCGAGGGCACTGCCTGGCAATACGTGAGTACAACAGCAGAAACAGTCCTCATCCAAAGACGGAGGTTCGGAAGGCTGATTTCCTCTGGAGTCACTTGTGTTAGCAGCCGCAACGGCAAGGCGAGCGGTGTAACTAGACCTGCTGTCCGCAGAGGCCGACGCCTCAACAATTCTTGGAACACAAAACTCGTCGCTGCAAAACTGCCGAACGGTGAGATCCGCACCCGTGTAGAGCAGGAAAAAGACGGCAATGACGCGAGCGACACGTCCCGTCATCATCGAGTTCATGTTCCAGCGTGATCTCATGAGCCGACTCGGACCTTGTCGCGCCGGGGAATTCCCCAGAAAAAGTGCAGGATTGCTGCGACCTGTACGCTTAAATACTCGCTTCACCCGAAGGCGCGCGTGACGAATCGTTAAGCATGTTGCACCGCGCTCGCGAGCCTCGTCAAAGAATCTTTCGCATCGCCATACAGCATGCCCGTCACTTCCTTAAAGAAGAGCGGGTTCTCGAGTCCCGAAAAACCTTTGCCCTGACCGCGCTTCAGTACGACCACGGATTTCGCGCGATCGACTTCGATGATTGGCATGCCGGCTATCGGACTCTTTGGATTGTCGCGCGCGTCGGGATTGACGACATCATTCGCGCCAATGACGATGGCGACGTCCGTTGCCGGCAGCTCAGGATTGATCTGTTCAAGTTCGTACAAAGACGAATAAGGCACGTTAGCCTCGGCGAGCAGCACATTCATGTGACCCGGCATCCGGCCGGCAACGGGATGAATGCCGTATTTCACCGTGACGCCGCGCTTCTCAAGCACGTCCGCCAACTCGCGCACGGCGTGTTGCGCCTGCGCGGTCGCCATACCGTAGCCGGGCACGAATACGACCTGCTTCGCGTAAGCCATCTGCACTGCGACGTCCTCAAGATTGACCTCGCGCATCACGCCCTTTTGACCGTCGCCGATCGCTGTTGCCTGGGCCGCCGACCCAAACGCGCCAAACAAAACGTTGGTGATCGAGCGGTTCATCGCGCGGCACATCAGGACGGAAAGGATGAAGCCGGAGAATCCATCGAGCGTGCCCGCGATGATCAGAACGTTATTTGACAGCACAAAGCCCGTGGCTGCTGAAGCGAGTCCGGCGTACGAATTCAACAGCGACATCACGACCGGCATGTCGGCCGCGCCGATAGGCATCACGAGCAGAATGCCAAAAACAAAAGCCAGGCCGACCATCGTGAAGAAGAGCGGCACCGATACCGGAGCGAAGATCAGATAGATGAAGATACCAACCGTGGTGGTGAGCAGAGTCATATTGAAAATGTTCTGCCCCTTGTACGTGATCGGCGTGCCGCGCACCAGGCCCTGCAGTTTCGCAAAGGCCAGCAGGCTGCCCGTCGTCGTCAGCGAGCCGAGCAGCACCTCGAAACCCAGCGCGCTCATCGTGATCTTGTCGAGGTGTCCGGCGTGCCGGTAGTATTCCGAAATTCCGACAAGCGCCGCCGCGAAAGCCCCGAACGCGTGCGAGAGCGCGGTCCGTTGCGGCATCGCGGTCATCGGCACCCAGACGCCCATTGCTAAACCGACCAGGGAGCCAATCACCAGTCCCGTAATGATCCAGGTGTAGGTGATGATCTCGGCGTGCATCAGCGTGCCGATGATCGCCATCAGCATGCCGAACTCTGCCAGGTGCATCCCGCGCTTCGCGGTCTCAGGATGACTCAGCCCCTTCAGACCAAGAATGAAGAGGATCGAGGCCAGCAGATAACTTAGTTCGATGAAATAGGTTTGCACGTTTAGCTCAGAATGCTGTCCAGTAGTTTTGGATTCGACCTTTCCTTTGCTCTTTGCGCTTGGCTCTTAGCTCTTCTTCTTTTCTGCAGCCGTCGGTTTGCGCTTGAACATCCTCAGCATGCGATCCGTGATCACGAATCCGCCAACGACGTTTGTGGTCGAGCACACGACGGCCGTGAAACCGAGTATCGTGCTCACGGTGTTGTAGTGCGCGCCCGCAGTCACGAGCGATCCCACCAGCGAGATGCCCGAGATGGCGTTCGTCGCAGACATCAGCGGCGTATGCAGCAGCGGCGGCACGCGCGAGATCACCTGATAGCCAAGAAACGCCGCGAGTGCAAAGACGTAAAGTGATGTGATTAGTATTGACGAAGACATGATTGATCTCCCAATGTCCGACAAACTTCAGTTTGTCGATCTCGTGGATTCAATTCAACAGCTCACAAACAGCATTTCGGGTCAACGACAAACTGAAGTTTGTCGGACGGTCAGCCCCAACGCTGGACCGTTGCCGCGCTGTGGCGCGTGATGTTTCGGCCGTTGTCTTCCATGTGGCTGTAAGCGGACTGCACAGCCACGCGGCCAGGACCATAGAGCCTCAGCCAAAGGTAACGATTGCCCCACGAACGCCACGAACTCCAAGTGCCGGCCGGGTGCTCCAAGTGCAACTGCATCTGCACCGTCGGATCTTTGAAGAGCAGCGCCGTGGGCTTCACCAGAATTGTTTGATTAGGCGCGAGATAACGCACAAAAGCATTGCCCGCCGAGTGCAGCAGCAGCAAGCCGGGCGCGTTTGGCGCGGAGAAACGATCCATGAACGCACCGAGCGGATAGTGCGTTTCGGATTCGTTTCCACTGGAGGTCGTAAACCAAATGCCCGATTGAAACCAATCGTACGCAACGTTGCCCGTCGCCACCAGAAACAGATGCTCGCGCACATCGACGGCCTGGCCGGGCTGAAGCGGCAACGCAATCATCTCGCCGGGCGCGTCGCGCGAGAATGCAATATGCCCCGGCCCCTGCGCCTGCGTCATCACCAGCGGCATGCCCGAAAGCAAACGCTTCCACGCTCCTTTCAAAGACATCGTGGTGATGGTCACTTGTGGATCTTTCCAGAGCAAGACGTGATGCGCAAAATAGATGCTGTCCTCAGGCGCCAGATTCATATCTGCAACGGGCACGTAAGTGCCTTCAATCTGGCAGAAGGAGTTGCCGAACTGCAGCTTCGCCATGTCTTTTCTGCCGGGCAACTCCGACCAGCCCGACTGCGTGACCACGCTCTGCGCATCGATCGTCGCGCCACAAGCGGGACAACTGCGCTTCGTGCCATCGGTCACGAGACCGCACCAGGGACAAGTGTGTGTTGCCATTGCTCCTCCAATGTCCGACAAACTTCAGTTTGTCGTCGCCTTGACAACCACTCAGTCTGGAGTGAACGCTGCCGCTGGCGTCAAACTAAGGAGTTCATCGGCCAGCTCGCGGCGGCAATAATTCCAGCGCCACTCGCGCCAATCCTTAACCAAACCAGCTTTGACGGGATTGTTAAGAACATACTTGATCGCCGCGTAAAACCTTCCTTCGCGAACGAAGTGATCAAAACTCTCATGTTCCCAAAACTGGCCGGCGCGGGACAGAATCAGATTGCACTTTCTGGCGCTGCCACCTTTCAGCAAGTGCATGATGCGCGATAGGCCCGGATGATCATGCGTGAATGTCGGATGACCGCGTTCGTCAAGGCCTTCTAGCAACTCTGCTTCTGAGACCAAGGGCTTGAAGACGGCATGAACGTGATTCGACATCACGGAATACGCGTCGAGCCTATAAGCGTCGCCGTCAAGCTTATGCAAACTCTCTGCGACAGTGCTCGCGACCCTTTCGTCTTTCATCCACATCGGGCGCGTGTTTGTCTTGTGAAGAATGTCTTCAAACTTGATGAACCATTCGCGGTTGAATTTCTCCACTCGATCAAGCCACTGATTCAATTCAGTGGCATCAGCGCCCTGCGTAATCTTCCTGACGTGTGTTAGCAGATTTTCAAGCCAGTCTTTCTTAGCTTTGTACGCGCGCAAAGTTGCCCCCGGAATCGATCCAGCCAGCCTGTGTGTGACAAACAAAACCGCTCCGGGCGGATGGATGTGCGGACGATGCCGCTCGGTGAATTGTTTGTAATCCAGATTGCCCATCATTTGTCCGACAAACTTCAGTTTTGGCGTTGGCTCACGAAACTCAGATCCTTGCGTCGGTATTGCGCCGGACCGAGGTTGGTTGTTCTTTGTCAATCTCCTAACGTCAGCTCCACGACAAACTGAAGTTTGTCGGACTGTTAATCCGTATTGTGATGAACATACATCGACTGAATCCCAACGCGTCCGGGCCCGGTCATGCGCGCCAGGTTCATGCCAGTGCCGCCAAAGAAACCGGTCGTCAGTTGCTGTGATTCAATATTCATTGTCACCGAAGAATCTTTGTAAAGAAACGCGCCCGGCTCCATGATGATGCTTTCGCTCGGTCTCAGAACGCGCTCGAAAACGTCGCCATAACCATGAAGCAAAAGCAGTCCCGGCTGATTACTTGTGACAAAGCGATCCATGAACATGCCCTGGCCGCCAAACAAAATGTTGCGCAAACCCTTGACGCGCACATAAGAGTAAGAGATGTGATGCGACGCCAGCAGAAAAGCGTGCTCGCGCACGTCCAGCTCCATCCCCGGATGCAGGGGCAGCACCACCAACTCTCCCGTCGCATCGCGCGAAAAAGCGATGCGGCCCGGGCCGTGCGCGATGCTGATGATGAATGGCATGCCGGCCAGCGCGCGTTTCACTCCACCCTGCAGCGGCATAACGGACATCGGCGTGTGATCGTCTTTCCAAAGCAGCACGTGATGCTCGAAGAAAACCGCGTCACCTTGCCCAAGATTGATTTCCGCAACGGGAACAATTTCGCCTTCCACCTGGCAAGTGCTCAACCCGAAATGAATCTCAGTCATGTCTTTGATCCGCGGGGCTTCGCGCCAACCCGACTCGCTCACCAGATTGCGAATGTCCAGAGGCGCGCCGCAAGACCAGCAAGACACCGCCGTTTTCTGATTCATTCCCTGGCACCACTCACAAGTGATGCGCTCGACCGGATCGGCAGAAGCTGGGGCCGATGGGACCTGAGGGGCTTCGGTCCTGACGGGAGTCGCGAGCGGAACTTGCGGCGGCGTTGCGCTGGGCGACGGCGTCAGGGGCGCCGTGGGAGCATCGCTTACCAATCTGGTCCCATCAATCCCGCAAAAACTCTCTTCATCAGCGAACGTATGGTTACAAGCTGGGCAATGTTTCATCGCTGTCTCCAGTTCGCCCCATTTCCGTGTAAAGTTAACACGTCCGCTACCGGATAAGAGGCCAGCCGACAAAGCGTTCTAATCTTCCAACTCACGGGTAGATTCAAAGAAGGAGGCGTTCAAGAGTCTGGCGCCATGTATGATTCGTACTACAAAAACCCTTCTCCCCAAGACTCGAAATATGGTGCGGTACTTACGATAAATCAGATGTCTGTATCGCGAGTTCATTGATCTGTTCTCTGAAATCAGGGAGCATCTTTCGGGAAAGCGCTCGAGAGTGGCAATTTGCTTTTCTAATTGCTGAATGAAGCTGGTGGCATCGTCGGGGCTGTCTTCGGCAATGAAACTCCAAATGTCTTCAATATCCTGTTCTGCCTTTCGGGTAAAGCTAACCTCGAATTTTGTGGGCATGCTTAAACTCCCGTAGGAAGGAACGGGCGGTTCTCACGCGTCCGGCGGAGATATCTTCTTCGCCTTCGGCCAACAGGCGCGCGAGGTTTAGCGCTTTCATCTGTTTCTCGTAGGTCTTCGCGTCAATCAGAACGGCATCGGGCTTGCCATTCACCGTGAGCATCACAGGACGCCTGGTTTTCCGGACCTGTTCAAGTATCTCGCGCGTATATCGCTTCAACTCGCTCACCGATCGTCTATCTTCCGAGAGATTGAGAGACATATTGACTTCCTTCTCTATCAGTTTATTGAGTTTCAAATTAACATCAAAACCCGCCTGTGGCAAAAACGGTCAAGTGATCACTTCGTTGCGGCAACTTCCAACGCCGCCGCAACGCGCTGGTTTACCAACTGGCCCTGATGCGTCACGCACGAAGGGCCAACTACATCATCTGTCATATCAATATTCAGCTCGCCGTCTTTGATTAGCAGACTCAAAAACGCCGTGACGTTGCGCGAATAGAGCTGGCTCGCGTGAACCGGCACGGTTGCCGGCAAGTTCAATGGCGCCATGATCACGACGCCATTCACCTCAATAGTTTCGTCTGGTTTGCTGAGCGCACAGTTGCCGCCGGTTGCGCCCGCGAGATCGATGATCATCGATCCTGATCGCATGCCTCCGACAGCATCCTCGGTCAGCAGTAATGGCGCGCGCCTACCCGGTACTTGCGCTGTCGTGATTACCACGTCGTTGGTCTTCGCGTGTTGGGCGATAAGCTGTCGCCCGCGCTCCAACGCCTCTTCCGTCAACTCGACCGCATAACCGCCTGCGTCTTCTGTCTTGATGCCGCCGAGATCTACTGCCAAAAACTTTGCGCCCAACGATCGCACTTGCTCGCCTGCCGCCGCGCGCACATCGTAAGCCTCAACCACCGCGCCCAGACGCCGCGCCGTCGCGATCGCTTGCAGTCCCGCGACGCCCGCGCCCAACACCAGCACCTTCGCCGGCGGAACGGTTCCGGCCGCAGTCATCAGCAACGGAAACATGCGCGGCAATCTTTCGGCGGCGACAATCACGGCTTTGTAACCAGACACAGTCGCCATCGAAGAGAGCGCGTCCATCGCCTGCGCGCGCGTGATGCGCGGAATCAGTTCCATCGCGAAGGTCGTCAGTTCGTGCGCCAGCGCTGGCTCCAACGCCGCGGGCTCGTCAAGCGGACGCAGAAAACCAATGACCACCGCGCCTTTGTTCAGACCGGTGAAATCGTCCGCGGCGGGCCGATTCACCGCAACGAGAACGTCAGCCGCTTCCAGCAGCGCCGTTCGGTCCGAGGAGACTTCCGCGCCGGCCGCGCGATAGTCATCGTCCGAACGCGCCGCATTGATCCCCGCTCCGCTTTCCACTGTGACCGACGCCTTCAGCGCCACGAGTTTCTTCACGGACTCAGGCACGAGCGCCACGCGCGCCTCACCGCCTTCGGTCTCTCGCAACACAACAATCTTCATGCAATTCTCCGCAGAATGAACTCGCTAACTCGATGGGGAAACTTGGCAGGCGCCAATGCAAAACGCGCGACTGTTGCTGCGCTATGGCCCAGGAAGAGGCTCGGCATAAACTCTGACGATCAGTTCATCACGGATAATAGCGACAAATACTCTCGCATCCGGCCATTGCTCATTTCTAAAAGCAAATAAGTAGAATCAAAACAAGCGCGCGCCACGAATGCATCGCGAGTATAACATCAGCCGCTTGCGCCTCTCAAAAAATTGTGGGCTGGTGTAGCTCCGAGTCTTTTGTGAATCTGCCCTAACTTGCGCGGGGTTCGATGATCTTTCAGAAAGCAACAAAGGGGTAAGCATTAAGCGAAAAGGCGCAACGATTTTTTGGAACCGTCGCGCCTTTTCTATTTGCAGTCAACGTCCTCACCCCGTCAACCGCTTGACGGATGCATTCAGCAGCCGTCAGATTGCCGTGATTATACACAGGCAACGTCACATCGGCAACAGGCCAGTTCCATTCCATTCCACAAAAGCGTGCAGGTTCACTCCACTGGCGGGATGAACGAACGCGCCGACTAGTAACTTGCGAACCCGCATGCCTATCTCTATAATCCAAATCCGTGCGGCGCATTGGTGTAGTTGGTTAACACGCTGCCCTCTCAAGGCAGAGATCACGGGTTCGAGTCCCGTATGCGCTGCCAATCCCTTAATTAGCCACAGATTAACGCGGATAACACGGATCGTCCGCACACCTCTGACCAGGACCGATCTCTAATTCTGATCCGCGTTCATCCGTGTCGTTGCTTCAGCAAGGGTGTGCTAACGGAACATAGCGCGACCACGGAACTGGCTTAATCCAGTGGCGCGATGGTCACTTGGGCCGCGTGTTGACTCACCGGCACCAGATGCGCTTCTCTGCTGCCGCCAAACTGGAATTCTGTTAGCTCGTATTGCCCTGGCGCAGTCAGCAAGGTTCGGTACGTAAAGTTAGCAACTTTGTCGCGCGCCGCCGGCGTGCAGTGAAAAGAAACAACCAGCTTGTCGGGGATTTCGGCGTTGCCTTTATAGACGAACGTGCACGCTTCTCCGCGCGCCATCGCCGCGTCGTCATGGACGATTAGATACTCGCCTTTCAACGTTACGCCCATGAGTTTGACCGGCTCGCTGAATTTCATTACCGCCCGGTCCTTCTTTGCAGCATTGGCCGCGTTGGTAACAGATGGCGCCCAACTGCTACTCAGAGTGACGGCACAAAGAAGTGCGATGAACAACAGAAAACTCTTCATGATGATCTCCTTTTCAACTTGTCTGTATCTTTTGGCGCAGGCCATCGAGATAATCACTGTGAAGCTGCAACGCACGTGCCGAGAGAGCTTCCTCTATTTGCCCTCTATTTACTCAGCAAACCGCACGGGCGAAGACTAGTGCTGCGAAAAGTTTCCCAACCGGCGGGAGAAAGACCCAGTGTTTGCCGGCCCGCTCTGCTATCACTTTCGCGGAACTCAGCCAATTCTTACGACGGCGAGTTTCGGAATAGGTCTTGCTCCGCATCGCCCTTGTCGGAGGGTCCGCTGTGCCAATGACGCGCAGGACCGTCTGGTGCGGTGAGTGTGAGCTACTGAAGTCTCAGCCCCTCTCCCCGGCCCTCTCCCAAAAGGAGAGGGAGTTTCACCGCTTCACCGCAAAGGACGCAGAGACTGCTCTGAGAAGACCACTGCACCATGGAAACCAAGATCACCACACTCATCAAGCGGATCGACCCGCGGCCCGAGGCAAACTCGATCCCTAAGACTCCTACCCGCTTCAAACAGTTGAAGCACATGATCGGCAATACGCCGTTGCTCGCCATCCGCTTCGCCTTCCGCGGGAAGGAACGCGTCATCTATGCCAAGGCCGAGCACCTCAACATGACCGGCAGCATAAAGGATCGGATGGCCTTTCACATTCTCAAGCGCGCCTATCAGGAGAGTCACATTCAACCCGGCGACACGATTGCTGAAGCGACCAGTGGCAATACCGGCATTTCCTTCGCCGCGATTGGCAAAGCGTTAGGCCACCAGGTGGTCATCTTCATGCCCGATTGGATGAGCGAGGAACGGGTCGCTTTGATCAAGAGTCTGGGAGCGAAGGTTGTGCGCGTCCGCCGCGACGAGGGTGGATTTCTCGGCAGCATTCGCATGACTGAAGACCTGGCGCTGCACGAGCCACATGTTTTTCTGCCCGCGCAGTTCGCAAACGAAGCGAACGTTGAGGCCCATGAGAAAACCACCGGCCCTGAGATCTGGTGGCAGCTCTACTTTCACTCGATCAAACCCGACGCGCTCGTCGCCGGCGTGGGCACAGGTGGCACGATCATGGGCGCGGGAAGATTTCTTCGCCAGCGCAACGCCGCGATCAAACTGCATCCGCTGCAGCCCGCCGAATCTCCGACGCTTTCAATCGGGCACAAGGTCGGCCAGCACCGCATCCAGGGCATCTCTGACGAGTTCATCCCCTCGATTCTGGAACTGGAAAAACTCGACCCGGTAGTGAGCGTGCACGATGGCGACGCGATCCTGATGGCCCAGAAACTGGCAACTGGTCTCGGTCTGGCGGTGGGAATTTCATCGGGCGCAAATTTCCTCGGCGCGTTGATGACCCAGAACGAAATGGGCCATGACGCCGTCGTTACCACAGTGTTTCCTGATGACAACAAGAAATACCTGAGCACCGACCTACTACGCGAGGAACCGGTGAAGCCTGCTTACTTAGCCCCCGAAGTCGAATTGCTGGGATACGAGGCCTTCAAGCGAGTTTGCTACACGTGCTTTGATGGAGAGGATTGGGGGCAGTCCGCGTAGCGGACTCTTTGCGACCGGCATAGCCGCGAACTTCCTTGTCAGTAACACCACTTCAACCTTACTGAGGCAATCAACTCTCGCAAAGAAATTGCGCCGCAGAGATCTCTCTCCGCGGCGCTGGAAAAGCGGCTGCTGTTAACAAGCCACTTCAAACTCAGTTTAGCTCGGAGTTTGATTTCGGCGACCGAACAACCCATGGTTGGCCCGGCGTGCTTTGATCATCTCTTCGAGCTTCATCTTCTGCTCTGGCGTGAGTATGGCGGTCAACTGATCACGCACCGCTTTTCTTCCTTCCCTCAGTTGCTGGCGTAACTCGTTGGCCCGCGTCAGCCCATCTGGAGATAGCGAGCTTTGGCGCCACTGACGAGTCAGTTGCCGGAGTTCCTGACGTTGCGCTTTGGTACTTTGCAGGTTGGTTTGAATGATCGACCGCGCCTGCTGCTTCTGCTGATCAGTGAGGTTGAGCTGACGCAGCACGCGGAACATGGGCCGTCTGGACCGCCGTTGCATTGCGCGTCGGGCCATGCCGGACCGGCGTGGTTGCTGAACTCCTGCGGCAGGATTTTGTACTGAAGGCTGCTGCTGTGCGAGCGCTACTGCGCCGAATGCGACCAGACTAAAGGCCAGGCCGGAGATCCAAAGTTTCGTGCGTAAGAACATGGTTTTATTACTCCTTTAGGGGTGTTAAGTATTAAATTGCGGCGTCACGAGGTGATTTCCCTGTTTCAGAGCCGCCGCAAATATTAGACGCGCAGCACGCAAGGGTGGTTTGGGGAATTAGTGTAACTACGATCCTTGATTAGCCACAGATTAACGCGGATTACACAGATATGCTACGCATTTCTGACCGGGATTGACCTCTAATTCCGATCTGCGTTTCATCCGTGTCCGTCTGTGGCCGCAAGACGAAAGGAATACCAACCTCAGAAGATTAGCCGCACGGCAAGCTGGATGTTTCGTGGTCCGCCGCCACCGAGAAACGGATTGCCGATGCCTACGTCGGGTGTGACCGTGATTGGCAGAAAGCCGGTGCCGCGACCCGTTACCGGATCAATGCTTGATGTGAAGTCTGCGGCGAAGCTCGGCAACAGCGGATTAGAAAAGTTTGGGTGATTGAAGATGTTGAAAATTTCGGCGCGCAGTTGGAGCTTTACCTTTTCAGTGATCGGAGTGTCCTTAAAGAGCGAGAAGTCAACATTCTTGTAACTGGGCCCACGCAGCGCGTTGCGGCCCAACGAACCGAAGTGCCACGTTCCGGGCACGCACGAAGCCGCGCTGCCGTCGCCGGTGGGGTCGAGCGTGCACGGAACTTTGAATGCCGACAGATTGATGAATTGGTCCGGCGCGTGTGTTCCGGCATAAGGATCGCCAATGATATCCGGCCGCGGGAAAAATTCGCCCGTGTTGTTGTAATCATCGAACAGCGTCAAATGAAACGGATTGCCGCTCCGCAGCGTCACGACTGTGTTGAGTTGCCAACCTTTGCCGAGGCGCGGATGGGCTTTAGCAAAGTTGGGAATCTCGTAACTGGCCGTCGCGACGAAGCGATGGCGGTTGTCGAAATTGGAATTTCCCCTTTCGAGATCCGCCCGGTAACTGTTATCGGGCTGGGTGGCGTTCGCCACATAGTCCTGGCCGTCCGAAGCGTTGTCAATCGAGTGCGACCAGTTGTAGTTGATCTGCGATGAGAAGCCGTGTCGATCGCGCACAGTGAAGCTCGTCTGCAGCGAGTTGTAATTTGAATTCGCCGTTGTCTCGAGCTGGTTGACGTAGAAGAACGTGCCTCCCGAAGGCGCGAACGGCCCATTGTCAAATGGCCGCGCCGACGACACGCGCGGGTTAACCGGCTGGTTGATGTCGCGATAGCGAAACAGCTTCGTGCCGTGCGAGCCGACGTAACCAACTTCCAGCACACCGTTCTTGAAAAGCTCGCGCTGCACATTCAGGTTGTAGTTTTGCACATAAGGTGTGCGCAGCTTTGGATCTGCTGCAAATACGTCCGAATCAGAAAAGTCGCTGAAGATCGGCACGCCGTTTTGAATCGTACTGACGGTCGAGAACGAAAACAATATAGGCGAGGGACCGACTGGATTGAACGCCGGCCCCGGATTGAAGGTATTGAACGGCAGTTGGCCCGCGAAAAAGTCCTGCGAGTACGCATCGTAGAACATTCCCCAACCGGCGCGCACGACAGTCTTACCTTTGCCGTTCACGTCCCACGCCAGACCAAGGCGCGGCGAAAAGTTGTTCCAGTCGCGCTGATACAAACGGGGCAAGCCGGAAGAGCCTACGAGCACCAAACCTCTCGTAGGATCGAAGTTGCTCAGCAGATTGTTCTGCTCACCAATTACGCCAAAGTAATCCCAGCGCAAGCCGAGATTCAGCGTCACCCGCGGGTTCCAGCGAAACGTGTCCTGGAGATACGCGGCGTGCGAGTTCTGAAAAGTATTCCGGTTCGAGTTGCCGCGCGCCGCGCGTCCACCGCTCAATGTGCCGGCCAGAAAGTCCGCCAGGGTAGCGAAATCCAAGCGGCCGCGATAACCGGCGTCAAAGAACTGGTCGACAGTAGTGCGGCGAAACTCGTAGCCGAATTTCAAATCGTGGCCCGACAGCTTCCACGAAAGATTGTCAATCAACTGATAGTTCACGTCCGTGCGCGCGCGGGGCACGGAGAGTGTCGCGCCAATGTTCGTAATGCCAAGGTCGTCGTGGATGCGAATGAGCGGCAGGCCGAAATCCTGCGGGTTGGTGATCCCCGTGTTCAGACCAATCGTACGCGGATCGAAGCTGCCGTCCTCGGGAAAGAATCCTTCCTTGAAACGGTTGTAGCCAAACCGCAGCTCATTAACCTTCGTTGGCGAAAGGATCTTCAGATACGAGATTGAAACGAGATGGACTTTCGTCGGCGTGATCGTGTTGTAACCAGGCAGAATGTTGCCGGCGAGAATCGCCAGGGGAAACGATTGATTGCTGGTGCCGTAAAAATAGCGGCCGGTGAGCTGATTATCTTTATTGAACGAATGATCGATCTTCCCGATGAGGCTGTCCACGTCATTCAACGCGCTCGTTGTGACAAAGATGTTCGGCCTGCCCGTGTTGTCGAACAACGGCAGCGGTCGATTTGGCGCCGGCCATGGGTTGCGCGCCAGCAATTTGGCAATGACGGGATTGGTTGGACCGCCGAGCGCCGCGATTTCACGCGGATCAGGAACGCGCGCAGTGGAACTCAAACCGACGCGCTCCCGCTGACCTTCGTAAGCGAAGTAGAAAAAGGTCTGGTTGCGCTTGATAGGACCGCCGAGCGCGCCGCCAAACTGATTGTTTCTAAACGCGGTCTGGGGGTCCGGCCTGGGATTGAAAACGTTCCGCGCATCGAGTTTGTTGTTGCGGAAAAACTCGAATAGCGAACCATGAAAATCGTTCGTTCCCGATTTAGTAACGATGTTTACGATTGCGCCTGAGTTGCGGCCGTACTCGGCTTCGAAATTGGAGAGTATTGCTGCCTCAGAGATCGCTTCGATCGGCAGGATCGTGGCAGGCGTGCCAAACACGCCGGCTTCGTTAATCGCCGGCAAGTTGCGATAGCCGTCATTCATGTCGGTGCCGTCGAGGAGGTAATTATTCGCCCGCCCGCGATTACCGTTAGCGCTGAACAGACCGAAAGAGCCGGGCGAGTCCGTCGCTCCGGAAGGATCGCCGGTGGCGCCCGGAACCATTACAAGAAATTTGGTGAAGTCGCGACCGTTGACTGGAAGATCCGTCGCGGTCTTAGTAGTGATCGTGCCGCCGAGTGTGTTCGTTGTGGTTTCGATTTGAACCGTCGGAGCGACAACCACGACGGTGTCCGCTCCGGCGACAGTCAACTTCGTATCAACGCGCCGCTCACTCGCGACCTCAACCGCGACATTCGACACCACGAACGGAACAAACCCTTTCTGCTCGACCCGCACCTCGTAAGTTCCGATGGGCAACTCCGCAATCGTGTAGTTGCCTCCGTCATCTGTAATCGTCGAGCGCTCCAATCCGGTGCCGGTATTCTTGACCGTAACCGTCGCGCCAGAGACTACAGCACCATTCGGATCGGTCACAGTACCCAGAATGGTGCCGCGGAAAGTCTGCGCGGATGCCGACAGCGCCAGCGCCAGAATCAAAAGCAGCCCCCCGACAAAGTGAGGGCCCGGCTTCCTTTCCAAACAATTATGCGGGGCGTTGAGAATCGAGATGGAGCCCTTTGTCAGATTCATCGTGTACGGCATTTTGATTACCTTTCCCGTCTGAGACGAGCTTTCGGAAAGATTGTCGATTGGGTGAACATACAGGTGGACCATTGGGGAGTGGTTGGATTATATCCTCGCCGCGGTCCCAGTCAATCAATTTTCTCGAGTGCAGCGTAGCAATTAATAGTTGGTTGCTCTACGCCGCCAAGATTCACACAGACGACGCCGATAATAGTTATAGCGCCTATGGGCGGCTTCGCGGCGTTTGGGTCTGAGGCGTGTGCACAGTCAGGCGGGAGCGCATGCGTTGTTGCCACTGCGTGCGCTCTCCTTCAAGGTCCTCGATTTGCGCCAGCGCCGAGCTGAGTGTTTCCCCGCCCAGTTGCCGCATCTTCAAATAGAGCAGCGCTTGCTGGGACAGGGCGGCATGGGCGCGGTTTTGCGCATGAACTGCGGCGTGATCAATTTGAGCGCGACATAACGTTCGAGAATGTCTACCACCCACTCCAGCGGCAGAGTTTTCTCTTCTGACAGCACGTTGCCGAGCGTGCAGCCGTCGAGATATTCCATGACAAGGTAAGCGACGCGCTCAGAGCCCGCGCGCGCAAACCCGAAGTCAGTAACGTCGACGACGTTCGGGTGGCGCAAACGTCCAGCGGCGCGCGCTTCGCGTTTGAAACGTTCGACGAACTCTTCATTGCGCCTGAACTGCGGCGTGATCAATTTGAGCGCGACATAACGTTCCGTGCCCAGGTGCGTCGCGAGATAAACCGCGCCCATGCCGCCCTGTCCGAGCAAACGCTCCAGGCGGTACTTGTCGTCAAGCACCTGACCGATATAACGTTCCAATCCACCCACGCGCCGTTATCCTACCGCAAATCGCTCAGGGCGTGATCCCTTCGCAGTTTTCAGTGTCAACCCGCTTTGCAGGTTTCGTTCAGGAAGGCCTTTCGTCATCCGACCGGCTCAGCGGGGCATCAAGCCCAGTCGGGTCTAGTAAGTTTGTCGTGTGTTCGGTAATGCTCGCCGGCAGATCCTGGGGCGAGGTTGTCCTCGGAATTGTCGGCTGGACTAGCGGCGGCGCCTCAATGCTCCGTGGAGGTCCCGGTCGAATCAGAAGTCCGGCAACTATGTGTCCCGCGCCGGACAGCACGGGAATTAAACCCAACAGCCAGAGAGCGTGCACCACGGGCTCTAACTCAAACGGGATCCTGGCGATCCAGTCAGGTGGAAGTTTGAGCACCAGAGCGGCAGAGAAGTAGTAGAGGAAGATCGTCAGCCCGATTCCTGTGAACAGCGAGATGGTGCCTTTAACCACATGCTCTTCGCGACGCTCCTCAGCCGTCTTCTTCTCTTTCCGCGGCCACCCAAAAGAGGGCGGTGAAAAGAAGAAGGGCCCTCGCTTGCCGGATTTTCCCTCGGGAGTAGTGCGCACGATCTCTCTGTTCATTCGATCCAGAGCGCGCGAAACTTCCTCAGTGACATGCTCGATCTTCAGGTTCTTGACCATCTCTTTGATTTTAGGCAGGGGCCCGCGATCGCTGCGAGCAATTGCCTCGCTAAGAGCGACTGCCTTGCCAATCACTTTCAGGTTAGCGCCGCAGGAACGGCAATACTGCAAGCCGGGCGAAGATTCAGTAGCACATTGTGGGCAATACATAGACGGTCACCAACAGAAGCATGTTACGTCAGCGTTCCTGACTCGCAAAGCGATTCAGCGTTAAGCGGACTTCGGACAAGGGTCTGGCTCTCGCGATTGTTTCCTTCAGCTTCAACCCCATACGGCGCTACTCAGCCTGGAGTTGCAACCATTTCGGCGCGCGCCCCGGATGGCTGAGACGGTTGCTTGATTCTCGCGAAGCGTGTAATAAGGTTCGCGTATCACGATCCATCTTTCAGAGGTCACCGATGAAGACATCCTTGTCTGCTGATTCGCTGCGCGAGTTGAACGCGCGTTTACAAAAGGCCAACAACGAATTCGCCGCAAACTATCCGGGCGAGACGGGCCGGCGCCAGCCTGTGCATACGGTTTATGGCGGCGCCCATCTTTTCAAATCCGATACGACTGAGCGCCTGGGCGTGCTGGCGCGCCGCGCCCTCGAGCAGTTTGCGCCTGACTGTTTTGTGTTTGCCAAAGCGATTGGTCTGCCCGGCGCCAATGAATTGCCGGCTGCTGCGTTCGCCACTTCAGATCTAAAAGCCCAACTGGAATCCAACCCTGACGCCGTAAAGCAAGTGGATAAGACGGCGTGGCTGGCGCACACGATCTACAACCGCGTGAATGAAAAGCTGCGCCGCGAGCCGGTCGAAGATTTTCGCCTCGATTACGAAGACGGCTACGGCAACCGGCCTGACGCGGAGGAGGATGGTCACGCCGAATCAGGCGCGAACGAAGTGGCAACCGGAATGAAGAACAAAACGCTGCCGCCATTCATCGGCATTCGCATCAAGCCTTTCACGGAAGAGCTGCGGGAGCGCAGCGTGCGCACGCTCGACATTTTTCTTTCGACGTTGCTGGACAAAAGCGGCGGCAAGTTGCCGGGCAATTTCGTAGTCACGCTGCCGAAGATCACAATCCCCGAACAGTGTGCCTTGCTGGCAGATCTTTTTGATTCACTGGAAAAGCAGAACGGTCTTGCCGACCGATCATTGAAAATGGAAATGATGGTCGAAACGACGCAATCTGTAATTAACGATCGCGGCGAAATCAATCTGCCGCTGTTGTTGGCGGCGGCGCGCGGGCGTTGCGTGGCGGCGCACTTCGGCACTTACGATTACACGGCGAGTTGCAGTATCACGGCCGCGCATCAGCACATGATGCATCCGGCCTGCGACTTTGCGAAACATATGATGCAGATCTCGTTCGCGGGCACGGGCATCTGGTTGTCGGACGGCGCGACGAACATCATGCCCGTCGCGCCGCATCGCGCGGTGGGAGGCGGCCCTGTGCTGACGCCAGAACAGATCGAAGAGAATCAGGCGGTGGTGCATCGCGCGTGGAAGCTGCACTACGATCACATTCAACATTCGTTGACGAACGCCTTCTATCAAGGCTGGGATTTGCATCCGGCGCAACTGCCCACGCGCTACGCGGCGGTTTATGCATTCTTCCTCGAGAGTCTCGATGCGGCTTCGGAGCGTTTGCGAAATTTTGTTGGGAAAGCCGCGAAGGCGACCTTGGCGGGCGATGTCTTTGACGACGCGGCAACTGGACAGGGGCTGCTAAACTATTTTCTGCGCGCCATGAACTCTGGGGCAATCACCGAAGACGAAGCGTTGAGACTTTCAAGTCTGACGCGCGAGGAATTGGGTTCAAGATCGTTCGTGAAGATTCTGAAGAACCGGCAACGATTGTAATTGGGAGCGCGGCCTACGAGCGCGGTGGCGCTTTGACTCAGCTTAGCAACGCAAGCGCTGCCGCTGTCGCCGCACTTCAAAGTAAATTGGTTAGCGCAATTGGTGTTGGTGTAGTATGAGTGCGAGTCACGAGGACTGCGGAGGTTTCCGATGGCTGCCAGCATTAACTCCTTAATCACTGTAAACGATCTAGTCGCAATTCCGGAGGATGGCAAACGTTACGAACTCATCGAAGGGCAGCTATTCTGTTCGGGTATACTCGACCTAAGCCATCAACGAGTCGCCGGCAACTTCTTGTATTTCATCTGGGAATTTCTCCGCGAGAATCCGATCGGAAAAGTCATAATGGGACCAGGTTTGATCTTTAGCGAGATCAGCAGCGTCATCCCGGACCTGGTCTTCTTTGAGCGCGAGCGGGAAAAACAGATCACTTCGGAGGACTACCTTGTCGCTGCGCCGGAGTTAGTAATCGAAGTGCTATCGCCGGGACGAGAGAATGTCTCGCGCGATCGAGTGGCCAAGCGGCAGTTGTACGCCAAGCATGCGGTCAACGAATACTGGATTGTCGATGCGGAAAATCGCGCGGTTGAAATCTACCGCTTAACCTCCGAAAGACTTGAATTGGCGGCGACGCTTAAAGATCAAGACGAAATCACTTCGCCTCTGCTCCCTGGTTTCACTTGTCCGCTGGCGAACGTATTCAAGCGGTAGAACCCTATTCGCATACTACGGAAAACTAAGATGAATCTTTGGAAGAAGAGCGTTTACCTGGCGATAACGCTTAACGTGGTCGCGTTTGTTTTCGGTCAGAACGGGCAACGCGCACAAGTGGACACTTCTCTCGCGGCAAAAATCCGTCGCTTCGCGCCGACGGCATTAACCGCCGATACTTCGCGCCTCCCAGTAGGAGATCGGAAAGCTCTGCAGAAGATCATCGCGGCCGCGAAATATTTCGATCCGCTTTATCGTCGCCAGCTCTGGCGCGGCAACGAAGCGCTGCTGAAAAAACTCCAGGCTGACAAGAGCGCTTTCGGGCGTGAGCGTTTGCATTACTACCTCATCAACGCTGGGCCGTGGTCGCAACTGGACAGCAACGAACCTTTTCTCGAGGGCGTGCCGCCTAAGCCGCCACAGGCAAACTTTTATCCCGAAGATATCGCCAAGGAAGAATTCAATTCCTGGTTGAATGGCTTGGCCGCAGAAGAAAAAGAAAAGGCTACCGGATATTTTTACGTAATCCGTCGCGACGCAGGCGGGAAATTGAAAGCCTTGCCCTATAGCGAGGAGTATCGTGAGTTTCTCGATCCGGCTGCGAAGCTTCTGCGCGAAGCCGCCACGCTGACGACCAACAAAACACTGAAAGACTTTCTTAACAAACGCGCCGATGCGTTTGCGTCAAATGATTATTACGCGAGCGACGTTGCGTGGATGGACCTGGACGCACCGATCGACGTGACGATTGGTCCCTACGAAACCTACGAAGACGAATTGTTCGGCTACAAGGCAGCTTTTGAAGCCTACGTGACTCTGCGTGACGCCGCGGAAACGGAGAAACTCGCAAAGTTCAGCCAGTACCTGCAGGAGCTTGAGAACAATCTGCCGATAGATCCGAAGTATCGCAACCCGCAACTCGGCGCGGCGTCGCCGATTCGGGTGGTTAACGAAGTCTTCAGTTCAGGCGAAGGCAACAGCGGCGTGCAAACAGCCGCATTCAATCTGCCCAACGACGAACGCGTGGTTAAAGAAAAGGGCTCGAAGCGCATCATGCTGAAGAACGTGCAGGATGCGAAGTTCAACAAGACGCTGATTCCCATTTCGCGCGTTGTACTTGATCCTGCTCAGCAAAAGCTGCTCGCGTTCGACGCTTTCTTCACGCACATTCTGACGCACGAACTGATGCACGGTCTCGGGCCGCACAACATCAGCGTCGATGGCCAGGCGACCACAGTGCGCAAACAACTCAAGGAACTCTATTCCGCGATCGAGGAAGCGAAGGCTGACATCACCGGGCTTTGGGCTTTGCAGTATCTTTTGGACAAAGGCGTGGTTGACAAGCAGATGGAGCGCACGCTTTATACGACGTATCTCGCGAGCGCTTTCCGTTCCGTGCGCTTTGGCATTACCGAAGCGCATGGCCGCGGCGTTGCCATGCAGTTCAACTATTTGACCGACGAAGGCGCCATCAAGATTGACGAACGAACCGGCACGTTCAGCATCGATCACTCAAAGGTGAAAGACGCCGTGCGCCAGCTCACGCACGATTTGCTCACGATCGAAGCCGAAGGCTCTTATGAGAAAGCTAAAGCGATCTTAGACAAGTATGCTGTGATTCGGCCGCCAATGAAGAGCGCTCTCGATCGACTCGGTAGTGTGCCGGTGGATATCGAAACGATCTTTCCCCTGGCGAAATGACTACGCTCTTCTAATGAACTTCGCCGCGATCCAGCCGAGCAAGATCAGCCCCGCAAGAATAGCCCAGTTGTAGTGCTCGCCGTACGTCACGCCGGGAAAGTGGTTGCTGATCATCATGAAGACAACCGGTACCGCCATGAACGTGTTCTGCTTCGAACGAAGCTTTGCTTGCGCGGCGAGGGCTTGGTCCGGCTGCCGGCCTTCCTTGATTGCCGCGATCATCTTTTTTTGCGCCGGCAGAATGCGCATCCAGACATTAGCGGCCATGATCGTTCCGAACATCGCGCCAATATGAATGTATGCGGCGCGTCCGCTCAATACGCGCGTCAGACCATAAGCAAGGCCGACGATTAGAATGTAGGCGATGGCCGCGAATGCTTTTTCGTTTCGTCCCAGAGGCGAGATCATCATCAGGTCGTAAACAATCCAGCCGACGACGAGCAACCCGACTCCGACGGCAATTGCCGCCCTGCCGCTGATGTCACCCGCGTTTCCTTCCAGCAGACCAGAGCCGCCGCCGATATAGAACATGAGCATGAGCAGGGCCAGGCCGCTCAACCACGTCGTCGCCGCTTCCCAGCGAAACCAGTGCAGCGTGCGCGAAAGAATGTC
>JBGQJU010000011.1:0-71066 GCA_041499185.1 Pyrinomonadaceae bacterium
CACTCAGCTTCAGATTTTGAGCAGTCCGGGCTTGCTGCGGCGCGTGGTCAAGACGCTTGACCTCGAACACAATCCGGACTTTTTCAAGGGCCAAAGTAAGAAGCGCTCAACCTGGCAGACGATCATGCGCATGGTCGGCCTCAAGGGAAGTGAAAAAGACGAACCGGTCATTCAGCAAAACGAGGAATTAACGCTGGCCTCAAATCCCCAATCCGCCACCTCGCTCGATGACTTGAAAGAAGCAAAACGGCTCGCTCCGTTTGTTGGTTCAATTCAAGGCGGCCTGAGCGTTGAACCTGTGAGAGAGACGCGCGGCGGGTTCAATAAGGAGACCCGGCTCATCGACCTGAGGTTCACCCACACTGATCCGCAAGTTGCTGCGAAGATAATCAATACCATCGCTGAGACCTTCGTCTACCAGAATCTGCAGAAGAAATCGGAAAACAATGAGAACACGGGAACCTTCTTGCAAAAGCGCGTCGCGGACTTGCAAAGTCGTATTCGTGAGGATGAAGAGAAGTTGGTCAATTACGCAAAGACTCACCAGATCCTCTCTCTCGATGACAAGCAAAACACGGTAGTCGAGCGGCTCGCCGGCCTTAACAGGAACTTGCTGGAAGCAGAGAATGATCGCAAGAGCGCGGAGTCGGCCTTCAATGCGGCCAAAGCTCCCGGCGCCGCGAGCGCCCTGGCTGAGGGCGATGCGAAACAGGCTGCCGAGGCTGAAACAAAACTCGGTGCGCTGAAGCAGCAGCGCGCGCAGTTACTGGTGGACGCCACCGAGGAAGCGCCGGAAGTAAAAGAAGTTGACCAGCAGATAGCGGAACTCGAGAAACAACTCAAGGACTTTCGCAGCCGCAAGACTGCAACGCTGCTGACGAATCTCGAGACTCATTACCGTCAGGCACTCGCCAAGGAAGAAGCCTTGCGCAAGGACTTTGACAAGCAACGGGCGGAAACGCTCACGCAGAATGAAGCGGCGATCAACTATCACATCATTCAGCAGGAGATCGAAACGAACAAAGGTCTGCTGACCAATTTGCTGCAACGTTCGAAAGAGAACGAGGTGACGATAGCCAGTAACGCCAACAACATTTCGGTGGTTGATTACGCAATCGCTCCGGAGGGACCGATTGGGCCAAACCGTACGCGCGGGGTGATGATGGCTTTTCTGTTGTCGCTGGGAATGGGTGTCGGGTTGGCGCTGTTTCTCGAATACCTGGATGACACGGTTCATTCCACCGACGAGGTCGAGCGTCTGCTGCACCTGCCGGCGCTGGCAGTCATTCCCGCGGTTGGCGCAGCCGCTCGGCGAGCACTTGGCGCGCCGTCGGGCGCATTGCAGAAACGCAATGGCAGCCCGAGTGCCAATCCTGAGTTATTGATCAACGTCGACGGCAGTTCGCCGCTGGCGGAATCCTATCGTCATCTGCGCACGTCGGTCTTGCTTTCGACGGCCGGGCGCGCGCCGAAAACTCTGCTGGTCACCTCCAGTCTACCGGGAGAAGGGAAGACGACAACGGCGGTGAACACCGCAATCAGCCTGGCCCAGACCGGCGCCAGCGTCTGCGTCATGGATGCGGACATGCGTCGCCCTCGCCTGCGAACCATCTTCGGCATGAACGGACAACTGACGGGTTTGAGTTCTATTCTTTCCAGCGACATGGACGAAGAGGAAATGCTCAGCGTGGTCTGGCACGACAAAGGCACCGATCTGAATGTTCTGACCGCCGGCCCGATCCCGCCCAACCCCGCAGAGCTGCTCGGTTCAGATCAAATGCGCCGCCTGCTGGCCGCCCTGCAATCAAAGTTCAACCACGTCGTGATCGATTCGCCTCCGGTCACCTCGTTTACAGACGGTGTGCTGATCTCCACGATGGTCGACGGAGTGTTGCTGGTCGTGCACGGCGGTAAGAGTTCGCGCCACGTCGTGCGCCGCTCGCGGCAACTGCTGCAGGACGTCGGCGCAAAGATCTTTGGCGTGGTGCTGAACAACGTGAATCTGCAATCGAATGACTACTACTATTATCAGCGTTACTACAGCCAGAACTACTACAAGACCGACACGGAGAAAGAACAGGCGGCGGGGTAAAGGGCAAGGGGCAAAGAGCGAAGAGCGAAGTGCACGGATAGAGAAAGGAGGGCGCAAATGCCGCAGGTGTTAGTGGAGATGAGCGCGGAGGAGTTGAAGGGATTAATCTTCCAATTACCCACGGAAGAGTTCCTGAAATTAGTTGAGGAGATTGAGGAACGAGCAGAGACTATTGCGATGATGCGGCTCTCAGAGACCGGCTTCCAGGAATGGAATCAACCAGGAGAAGAGATCTACGCCTGAGAATGTGAGGCGAATGCAACAAACGTCATGAACCAAGCTGATTTATTGGACCGGATCACTTTCAACCCACGACAATGTGGAGGACGCCCGTGCATTCGCGGCATGCGCATTCGCGTCAAGGATATTCTGGACATGTTGGCGGCGGGTGCAACTGAAGCGGAGATTCTTCAGGACTATCCTTACCTTGAACAGGACGATATTCGCGCGTGTCTTGAATACGCGTCGGCCCAAGTCGACCACGCCGTGGTCATGACCGACGCATGATTTTCCTTGTTGATGCTCAATTGCCACCCGCGCTTGCGCTCTGGCTGCGCCAGCAGGGACATGCGGCCCAGCATGTCGGGGATGTTGGTCTGCGCGACGCCGAGGACAGCACGATCTGGAACCACGCTGCAAGCAGCGGCGCCGTCATTGTAACCAAAGATGAAGATTTTGCTGAACGCGCGGCACGGGTCGCCGCTGGCCCGGAAATCGTCTGGCTGCGGGTGGGTAACACTACCAATCAAGCGCTTCTGCAATGGCTGGCCCCGCAATGGTTACAGGTCATCGCGCTGCTCGATGACGGCAACCGAGTCGTTGAAGTACGCTGAGCCAATCGCTGACTTCTGATCTCCGACTTCTGATCTCCGACTTCTGATCTCTGACCTGTGATCTCTGACTTCTGACGTTCGCTCTTAGCTCTTTACCCTTTGCACTGTGATTCGCAATCCGAAACCCGAAATTCCCCATGACTTTGTTGCAGCAAATCGATTCTGAGCGGAGTCTGCGCCGCGAAGCTCTCCGCGATAAAACGCGCCGACGGCTTCGCAGAGCATTGAAAGATCTTCTGCCCGGCCAACGAGTAATCGTGTTTGGCTCACTATCAAAACCTGGGAAGTTCAGCGAAACATCCGATGTTGATATAGCCATCGACCACGAGCCTGCGAATGCGAGCATCTATCAATTAACCAGTTTGCTCGCGGAGAAACTGGGTCGCCCTGTGGACGTTGTTTTGTTAGGCGACTGCCGCTTGCGGGATCGCATACTGCGCGAAGGAGAAACATGGACGCTGCCGGGCTAACCGTTCTGCTTGCGGAGCTTGATGCTGACGGCGCGGTTGTTGCCGATGCCGCGCGCAAAGCGTCACTGCGGCTGGCTGAAACCACGCCTGGCCATCTGGAGGCCTGCGCCTACGAATTGGCCAGGCTCTATAACGTCTTTGAAAAGATCTTCGAGCGGATCTGCGAGGAGTTTGAGAACCATTTCGAGAAGCGAGGCGATTACCACGAGAGATTAATCCAACGGTTAAGTTTGAGTTTGGAGGGAATACGTCCGGCCTTTATTCCAAAAAACCGGGTGCCGGACGTTCGGGAGT
The DNA here is from genome assembly GCA_041499185.1 of Pyrinomonadaceae bacterium. Classification (GTDB taxonomy): domain Bacteria; phylum Acidobacteriota; class Blastocatellia; order Pyrinomonadales; family Pyrinomonadaceae; genus JAOAPY01. The sequence goes on from JBGQJU010000011.1 coordinate 3,690, forward strand.
TGAAAGGCTTTCGTCACATATCGCGCCATGCGTATGACCTGGTGTTGAGAGCCGATCGTCTGGCCGAACTGGTTCGCATTGCTGAAGCAGTATCTGCCGAGCTGCCCAGTTGGTGCGCGGAATTTGCCCAGACCATTAGGACCCAACAAGGTTGGCAATAGTCCGAGAGCCGAGGTCCGAAATCGGACGTCAGATCTAAGGTCAGCGTTCCGACTTCTGGCTTCCGACTTCTGATCTCTGATCTTTGGCTCTTTGCCCTTGGCTCTTCAGTTTTGATTTCTGATCTCTGACCTCTGATCTCTGATTTCTGCCCTTAGCTCTTTACCCTTGGCTCTTTGCTTTTAAATTCAAAATCAGCAATTCTTTTCCGTGCCTAGTCATCAATACTAATCGCTGGTATGATTCAAGCTATGAAGTTAGCTGATTTTCCCGAAGTTAACGCTCTGCCCATCCGCGAAAAACTGCGATTGCTGGACGAGCTTTGGTTGTCTATGACGCCGGAGTTGGAGTCTTTGGAAGTTTCCCAGAACGAGAAGGACCTGCTCGACAGTCGGTGGACTGACTTCCTAAAAGATCCTGGCTCAGCGCTTACGCTCGAGCAGTTCCGAGAGAGAATGAAGGCGCTTCGCGCATGAGCGAAATCCGTCTCCTCCTGGCGGTCTTTGACGACACAGCGGAAGCAGCTCGGTGGTACGATGAGGAAGGTTACGAGGGACTTGGAAACCGGTTTATCGCGATCTTCCATTCCTACCTGCTCCATATTCAACAGCACGGCGAATCTTACAGGCTTGTCTACAAGGATTTCCATCGCGTACTGCTCAAGCCATTTCCCTACGCCGTTTATTACAGATACCACGGCGATTGGATCGTTGTATCACTGGTGATCCATACGGCGCGAAGTCCCGGGCTAATGAAGAAACTGTTAAGAGAAAGGCGATCAAAGCCCGTGGGGGATTAGTCCGAAAATCTTAATTTATCTGTGCAGGCTTTGCTTGTTTCGACTCTACGGTGAACTGCTTCAATTAATCTGCAATCCGAAATTCTTGGCGCTCTTTGCCCTTTGCTCTTCAGTTTTGATTTCTGATCTCTGACCTCTGATCTCTGATTTCTGCCCTTAGCTCTTTGCTCTTCGCCCTTTGCACTGTGATTCGCGATTCGCAATTCTTAGCAGCCCTTTGCCCTTAGCTCTTAGCTCTTTGCCCTTGGCTCTTTGCCTTAATGAGTTCGCAATCCGAAATTCTCTTCATCCGCCCGGCCGATGGCTGGACCTCCATCGGGTTGAAAGAGCTGTGGGAATACCGCGAGCTGCTCTATTTTTTGACCTGGCGCGATATCAAAGTACGCTACAAGCAGACAGCGCTCGGCGCAGCATGGGCCATCATCCAGCCGGTCTTTATGATGCTTGTGTTCAGTTTGTTCTTCGGCCGCCTGGCAAAGGTTCCGTCAGACGGCATTCCTTATCCGATATTCACTTTCTGTGCGCTCTTGCCCTGGCAGTTATTTGCGCATGCTTTGACTGAATCGAGTAACAGCCTCGTCGCTAACGAACGTCTGATCACGAAAGTCTATTTCCCGCGGCTGGTCGTTCCTATCTCTGCCGTACTCGGCGGGCTGGTCGATTTCGCCATCGCCTTCGTCATCCTGCTCGCGATGATGTTCTATTACGGCATCGTGCCAACGGCCGCGATTGTCGCACTGCCGGGTTTCATTCTGCTGGCAATCATGACGGCGCTGGGTGTGGGCCTGTGGCTGTCGGCGCTCAACGTGCAATATCGCGACGTGCGCTACACGATCAATTTCCTGATTCAGTTCTGGCTCTTCGCCACTCCGGTCGCGTACCCCAGTTCCATCGTGCCCGAAAAGTGGCGCGCGCTTTATGGATTGAATCCGATGGCCGGCGTCGTCGAAGGCTTTCGTTGGGCGCTGCTCGGCAAATCCAATCCACCGGGAGCGTTGCTGGCGGTTTCTGTTGCAGTGGTGATCTTGCTTTTAGTTGGTGGCTTATATTACTTCCGCCGCATGGAGGCGCAGTTTGCTGACGTGGTGTGAAAGAGCAAAGGGCGAAGGGCAAAGCGGAAAGGGCAGAACCGCGACCGTTAGGGAGCGGTCAGCTCGTGGCTTCGCCCTCTGCGCTTAGCTCTTTGCTCTTACCGCTTAGCAGCTTTTTATGAGCGATATTCTGGTTCGAATCAAGCGAGTGGTCTTGGCTGGGCGCTATGCTTTCCAGCGAAAAGGCCCGATTGGAAATGGAAGCTGACGGACTTACGGAACTTGATGTGGCAGAATCCATACTTAATGCGGTGGCTATCTACAAGAAGATTCGCTCGACAAGTCAGGCGCGCAGAAAATCCAGGGAGTATCTGTATGTCATCGAGAGCGCGAACTTGGACGGCTTTGGCCATTTACACTAAACGTAAACTCGTACGGGAGGCAGGAGAAGATGTCTATTATTTCCTCGTCTCGTCCAAAAGGGCGCTTTAAGAAAGGAAGTACCCAGATGAAGATTGCCTCCTGCCCAAACTGTGGGAGTCGTGAGATTAAGAAAGTGCGTCGGAATCTTACGGGCAATTTTCACGGCGAGAAGTACTTGGTTCCTGCTTTGGAGTATTACGAATGCCCGAACTGCGGAGAAAAGGTCTACGACCGACAAGCGATGAAGAAAATCGAGTCGCATTCTCCAGCGTTCTCTAAGAAGCCGGTCGCAAGGAAAACAGCGTAGCGGAATCTCGAATTTCCTCTCTGTGCCCTTGACCCCTAGCTCTCAGCCCTTTGCTCTTAGCCCTTTACTCTTAGCCCTTAGCTCTTTGCTCTTTGCGCTTAGCCCTTTGCGCTTAGCCCTTTGCCATCCGCCTGTGATATTTTCTTCGTCATGAGCACACTTGCAGAAATTCAAGCCGCCGTGGAGGCTTTGCCACCCGAGCAGAAAGAAGAGTTGCTGCGGTTCCTTGCCGCCCGCCTGGGTTCGTCCCAGCGTGCGCCACGGAAAGCCCGCCTCATCCGCCGGGGCGACGACGTACTCTTAGAGGCATCGCCCGACGCGCCACCGATGACGCCTGAGAATGTGAGGCGAATGCTGGAAGACTGGCCGTGAGCTGGCTGTTGGACGTGAATCTGATTCTTGCTTCGCGGTGGACGACGCATTCCAAGCACCGAGCCGCCAAGGTGTGGGTCGATTCCGTAAATGAATTTCATACTTGCGCAATCACCGAACTTGGGTTGGTCCGGATCAGCCTAAGCGCGGCGTATCAAGCGACCTGGGATGAGGTACAAGAGTCGCTGGAAAGACTTCATGCACGTCCAGGGCATCAGTTCTTGGCTGATGACGTGGACGGTAAGGCTTCGCCGGAAACCAATTCCAACGATACAACCGATGCGCATCTTGTAACCTTGGCAAAGCGGCACGGGCTGAAGCTGGCCACGTTGGACCAGTCGTTACTCGCTAAGCCGTGGGCCGCCGGGATCGCAGAGAATCCTTTGACTCCGCCGCAGTCGGCAAGAACAACATGACGAAGCAATGCCGCAGCATGTCGACGCCCGCTTGGCCCTTACCCCTTAGCTCTTTGCTCTTAAATTCGCAATCCGCAATCCGAAATTCTTGTTGTTTCTGATCTCTGATCTCTGATCTCCGACTTCTGGTTTTTGCTCTTTGCTCTTTGCTCTTAGCTCGTCGCTCGTGCCATGAAAGTCAGCGTCTTAATGACAACCTACAATCAAGAGAAATACATCGGCCAAGCCATTGATAGTGTCTTGATGCAGAAGGTGAATTTCGATTATGAGGTTGTTATCGGTGAGGATGCTTCGACAGATCGAACACGGGAGATCGTTCTCGATTATCAACGGCGTTATCCCGACCGAATTCACGTTTTCTTTCGTGACAAAGTAACAGCGGACGCCGATCGCGCTCGCGGCTTCGGTGGTAAGACGAATTTCGTTGAGACGTTCAAGGCCTGCCGCGGACACTATATTGCGACGCTTGACGGTGACGATTATTGGATATCGCCACACAAGCTACAGAAACAGGTTGATTTTTTGGATCAACATCGCGAATGCGCCTTATGCTGCCATCCGGCTCTCGTAACCTTTGAAGAAGAGAACCGCGAGCCGATGCTTTTTCCTGGCAAGGCTCGCGACGAAATCACGACGCTGGAACATCTTTTGAGGGAGAATTTTATCGCCGCCGTGACCGTTATGTTTCGAAACAAACTGTTCACGTCGTTTCCGTCATGGTTCTATGAAGTGAGTGTTGGCGATTGGGCTCTGAATATCTTGAATCTGGAGCACGGTGATATCGGTTTTATCAATGAGCCTATGGCTGCTTATCGAAAGCATTCCGCAGGAGCGTGCGTGGATCCTAACCAAGCCGCAGATGCACCCTTGAAGTTAATCAAGTTCTACGAATTGGCAAACCAGCACCTGGGCTTCCGCTATAAGGCGATTATCGAGGCGAAGATCTTCATGTGCTGGTGCGCACTGGCCAATGACTTATCGCACCAGGGTGACGAAGCGGCTGCCAAGGCTTATGCTCTGAAGTGCATTAATGCAAAGCCGATTCACCAACACTTTTGGCTAAAGCTCAAGTTACTCCTGAGATTCTATGCTCCGTCCCTTTATCAGATCAGCAAGCACTTTCATCGCAGGCTGCGGCCAAATACAACGATCGGGTAATCACCTCCGTTTGGAGTGCGCTGACCTGTCAGCGCTTTTGTCGGCTGCGACGCACTCCAAAGAGTTGAGCAATCCCTGTAGAACTTTCGTATGACTGACCTGCGCCTGCGCGTCCTGCTCGTTCCCGACTCAGTTCATTGGGTGACGGGCACGATTGCGAAATCGATCGCGCACTTCAATCCGTGGATTGAGGCGACGATTGCTTCGGGACCGGTAATCGACGTTGTGCTCAACCAGCAGCCTGAGCTGATGCGCAACTTCGACCTCGTACACTTCACCTGTCCTTATGCTTCGCGCGAGTGGTTGCCGCGCTTCCGCGATCTCGTTCCCTGTGTGACCAGTCATCATCACGTCAGCGATTGGGATCTGCTGAAGCACAATTTGGACGGTGACGCCATCATTGTTGGCTCACCCGAATGGGCCGAAGATTTGCGCGCGCGTGGCGGCGATCTCTCGAAAGTGTTTTGGGTTCCTTATGGCGTCGATGCCGAACAATTCAAACCGGCCACCGACGCCGAACGCCTCGCTATTCGAAACAAGCTTGGTATTTCAAGAGGCGCCACGCTCGTTGGTTTTTTTGGCAAAAACAGTAGCAACGAACACGATCGCAAGGGTCTGGATGTTTTCACCGAGGCCATTCTTGGTCTCAAGCAAAGGCTGCCCGAGTTAACAGTGCTGCTTGTCGGGCCCGGCTGGAAGGACTTGGCCAGTTCTTTTAGTTCAGCCGGCGTACAGTGCCTCTGGTTTCCTTTTGTCCGTAATCTTTCCGGCTTGAGAGAGATGTATCACGCGCTGGATTTCTACTGGGTGACGGCGCGCGTCGAAGGCGGGCCGGTGCCTTTGCTCGAGGCGATGAGCAGCGAAGTCTGTTGCCTGACCACCGCGGTGGGTATCGCGCGCGAGATCGTGCGCGACGGCGAGAACGCCGTGCTCCTGCCCTTCAACGATGTGGCTGCTTTTGTCGAGCGCACGGCATTGCTGGCCAGTGACGAATCAGAGCGCCGGCGACTTGGACGCAATGCGCGTCAAACAATTCTGAAGGAGATGCACGTTGGTGTGACGGCGCCGCGAGTGCGCGAGGTTTACGCGAAAGCATTCGAGAACTTTGCTGCTCGGACAGGATCAGAACCGCGAGCGGTAGCGACCGGTTTAGGCGCTTCAATAGTAGCGACCTTGTCAGAACCGCGAGCGGACCGGGGTCCCCGGCGGGGCAGCCCCGCTGGGGTGGTGGTAGCGACCGGGTCAGGCACTCAAAACAAACCCGATGACGTTCCTCTGCACGGATTTCCGCGGGCAATTCACCGGCGCGTAAAAATGCTTGAGGCTTTAGCCTGGAGCGAGCATTTGATTCTTTATCATCGTCAGCGATCGGTGGCGTTGAGAATGATTACAAGAGAGTGGCTCCGGAACCCGCTTTCTCTTTTGCCGGCCCGCGTGCTGTTGCGGCGTTTCCTGCCGATGTCGCTCGTCGCGCGCGTAGTTAAGTTGAAGAACGGATCGCGTCGCAAGCCGCGGGTTCTGGCAGATTATTCACCGAGTGAGAAGATGTGAAGGGATCGCATGGTTCGTCAAAGATCTCATTAACACTTCGCTTCAGAGACCGTGTGAAAACTCGGGCTGATATCACCGGGCTTGTCCGGTGGAGACTGATGTTAGCCGCTAAAGAGGACGGAGCAGAACTGGCAGGATGCGATGGGCTCGTCCCATGGAGGCTCACGTTGGTAGCTAGTCTGAGCGGTTAACCCGTTCACTGGCCGCATACGAGCGAGCAAGGAGAGCTGCGAAGAAACGAAAGGCCGCCTGATTACCCCTAATGCAAAGGAATGACCTCACGCTTATTGCTATTCTTGCGTCTCTTACGCGGGTATTTTGGGTTCGACGCGGGCTGATCGTGCGAGCGGGTGATCATCCATACGACGCTAGTTCTGATGCTGGCCAGTATCTCATAGCAGCAAAGAATCTTCGCGTTCATCACGTCTTCAGTTTTCAGCCAGATTTGATTCCAACTTATTTCCGTGCACCTGGCTATTCGATGATGATATCCCTGCTTTGGGGCAACGAATCTACCTATCCAATCAAGGCAATCCTAATCACTCAAGCTGTTCTGGGCGTCTCAGTCGCGATTCTTACATATCTCATTGCAAAACGTTTTGGACGAAGGGTTGCAATCATCGCCGGAATAGGAATGGCCCTTGCTCCCATGAGCGGAGTATTTGTCGGTGAGTTGCTGACCGAAGTCTTGTACACGTTTTTGATTACACTGGCGATTTTCTTTTGGAGCAGAGATAAATCTGTTTGGGCGGGACTTATCTTTGGCCTGTCATGGCTCGTGCGCCCAACGACAATGGCATTTCTTATCTTTGCGATCTTGGCAACGATTATTTATCGTGCCCATGCGAGACAAATCGCTTTAATGTCACTTATTGCCTTGTTCACCGTCACGCCCTGGATCGCTAGGAACGCAATCACATTCCACAGACTAATACCTGTGGCTGTGGCCGGGGGAAGGATGAATCTCTTCTTCGGCACGATGGATATACAGTACGGGAAGGGTGTATGGGAACAAGCATTGAATATGCCAGACGCTATGCCAGCCTACGGTTGGGACGATCCGAGAAGTGAAGACGTTTATTTTCAGAAAGCGGTTGAAAGAATCAAGGCCGATCCCTTGAGATGGATTGGTATTCGGATCAAGCAATATCCCAGATTGTTGATCGATCTTGGAGCGTATCTTTACCCGCAATCGCGCACCGTAACGCTCGTTCTGAAGTCGTTGTTCTTGATTGGAAACATCACAGTCTTACTGTTGGCTATATTCGGTGGCTATCTTGCGCGGTCACAGGTGGAGCTAATCCTGTTCCCGATCTTCATCCTACTTTTCCATATACCTCTGTGGGTGGAACCACGCTATAGTTTACCAATGATGCCAATGGTTGCCATTCTAGCTTCAGTTGGAGTTGTGCGCTTGGCTCTGCTGTGGCCAGTCAAGTATATGATTAACCCTTGTCAGGCTCGTAGCTCATCATGGACTTCACGTCGAGAGTACTAAGGGACTCTTTACTGTGTATCACACTCTCTACTGGCAGGTTTTTATCGGCTTCATCTCAAGAAGAATCTCTTCTATTTGCTGTTGCGAATAATGCTGTTGCGACCGCTTTTATGGGCAGCCCGGCATTCAAGGACGTATTCTGACAAATTGGCCACCGGCTTTCAACTGATCGCCGTCAAGGGATGATTTCGAAATAAACAATGGATCTACCTATTTCGGTCATCACCTGCTCGCATAATCCGCGGGCTGACTATCTCGTGCAGGTGCACGACGCGCTCAAGCACCAGACGCTCGCTAAAGATCGTTGGGAATACTTACTGATTGATAATCGCAGTGACGAGCAACTGGAATCGCGAGTTGATCTTTCCTGGCATCCGAATTCAAGACAGGTAAGGGAAGAGAAACTCGGCCTGACGCACGCGCGCCTGCGCGGCATACACGAAAGCAGCGGCCAGATTCTGGTTTTCGTCGACGATGACAACGTGTTGGATGCCAACTTTCTGGATCAAACACTGAACATCGCCAATGAATGGCCAAAGCTAGGCGCGTGGAGCGGACAAACGCGTCCGGGTTTTGAAGCATCACCGCCAGAGTGGACTCGTTTGTACTGGGGAAACCTCGTGATCAGAAGTCTTGAGAAAGATGTCTGGTCAAATCTTCCGCATCTTCCCGAGACGATGCCTTGCGGCGCGGGACTGTGTGTTCGTCGCGCGGTTGCTGACCATTACGTATTCCTTCACGAGAGCGGCCAGCGCCGACTGATCCTTGACCGCACCGGCGACTCTTTGATCTCGGCGGGAGACAACGATCTCGCTGCCTGCGCCTGCGATGTCGGGCTGGGGGTCGGACTGTATGCGTCGCTGAAGCTAACTCACCTGATTCCCTCGGCTCGACTGGAGGAAGACTATCTCCTGAGGCTGGTCGAAAGCATTGCTTACTCCGGCGTCATATTCAGGTCGTTCAGATCAACTACTGATTCTTATCACCAGGGATGGCCGAGGAGATTGGCGGATTCCCTCAGGCTGCTCCGGATGAACCAGCGTCAGCGTCGTTTCTTTAGAGCCTCCAAACGAGGTGAGTCGGAGGCTGCCAAATACCTCGAAGAGTTGCAGGCTGGTGCTAAAGCGCGTCAATCAAGAGGCATCGAGCCGGTGGATAGCATACGACCTCACAAGAGCGCCGGTACAACGTGAGATCCATTGCCGAGTCAATCAGCCAGGTTTGATTCTTGGCGTGCCTTTAGTTGAGAAGCCTTCCTCTTTATTTCTTTAGCCATAGAACGCTAGCCCTCATTCGTTGGGACTTGCATTTCGTGCTAGTGCGTTTAACCAATGCGCTTACTTTTCAGAAGAGACAGGTGGCCCGGCATCTTCAGCAGGGAGGCGCACGCTATCTCAACCTGGGAAGCGGCCCCAGAGGTGTAGCAAGCAGAGAGTGGATTAACGTCGATGGCTGGCATGATCGCAACGTGCATTTTGCGGTTGATTTGAATCGGCATTTACCTTTCCCTGATGATTCCTTCGCAGGGATTTTTAGTGAACACGTGTTCGAGCATTTCGATTTGGAGCAAGGAGAATCGCTATTGCGGGAATGCTTTCGAATTCTTCAGCCCGGTGGATGCTTAAGACTAATCGTGCCCGATGGCGAGACAATCCTCAAAGCATACCTGGAAAATCCATCCGAGCTCGTCGCGCGTAGGGGGAACGGTAGCCCCTTTAGTATCGATGCCGTGAACTCCTACTTTCGTCAAAGATATGAGCATCAGTTCATCTACGATTTCCCGCTGCTCGAGCATAAATTCATTGCCGCGGGCTTCGTAAAAGTGAAGCGAGTTTCCTATGGGCAGGCTGAAGCTTCGCAACCGCTTGTCCTCGACGACGAGAAATACGCCTGGGAAAGTTTGTATGTAGAGGCTGTGAAGCCGCCGTTGCTTTCAGAAAGTGCGTAGATGTCAGTATCTTTGAAAGTTTCTTCGCTATCCCGAAACGGCCAGATTCGGATTCTGCAAATAGTGGAGTCGTTGGATACGGGCGCGGTGGAGAATTGGCTATATCGTGTTTTCGCCGCTGCCTCCGCAGGCGGTTCTGATTATCATTGGACATTCTTCTGCACGTTAGGCACACCAGGCCGGCTCGATAACAAGATACGCATGCTCGGTGGCGAGATCATCTACTCACCTTATGAGATCGGTGAGAAGCGCGCCTTCTTTTCCAATCTGCGCAAGGTCATAAAGGACGGACATTACGACATCCTTCACTGTCATCATGATTTTGTCAGCGCGGTCTATCTCTGCGCGGCATTGGGCGTACCACTGCGAAAGAGAATTGTTCATGTCCACAACACGGATGAAGGCATCTTGACGCCGAGCCCGATCAAGCGATTCCTGCTCAAAGAACCGATGAGGCAAACCTGCCTGCGTCTGGCGGATAACGTCGTCGGCATTTCAAAAGAAGCGCTGACGAAGTTCACAAAGAACGCGGGGGAAGAATCTGAACGCGATCGAGTCGTTTACTATGGCATCGATACGGCCGCTTTTCGCCAGAGCATTCCGACCGCTGCGCAGTTCCGTTCGAGTTTGGGCTTTCCAACCGACGCCCGTTTGATTCTATTTGCGGGCCGCATGGTACCGCTAAAGAATCCCTGTTTTGTAATCGAAGTTCTGGCTGAGCTAGCTAAAACAGATACGAATGTCGTTGCTCTTTTTGCAGGCGCAGGGGAATTAGAAAAGACCGTGCAGGAACAAGGGCGACAAAAGGGACTGGAGGATCGAGTGCGCGTTCTGGGTTGGCGCGATGATACGGCAACGATCATGCGTTTGTCCGATCTGCTGATTTTCCCGCGACTGGAGGAGCCAAAGGAAGGGCTTGGCCTGGTGCTCGTTGAGGCACAGGCTGCGGGTCTTCCAGTGTTGGCTTCGCCGAGCATTACCGATGACGTGCAGGTGATTCCGGAACTCTTTGATTTTGTGCCCTTAAGATCCGGCGCGGCGGCCTGGGCCGCAGCCGCTGGAAAAATACTTGCCAGGGAAAACCTTTCACGAGGGACATGCTTGGCGAAGATTAAATCGTCCTGCTTCTCCCTGAACGCCGGTGTCGCGAGCTTGCTGTCACTCTACTCGGATATTCCTCAGGTTATCCCCAAATGAAGATTGAGAAGATTTTCATAGCGACGCACAAGCGCGACGTGCGCTTAAGCAGGATCTGCGTCGCGAGCATTCGCTATTTCTATCCGACGGTTCCGATCTATTTGATCAAGGATTATTACAGCGGAGAATTTTCCACTGAGGAGATTGAACGCGTCTGGAATGTGCGCCGTTACGAAACTCCTCATCGATGTTTCGGCTGGGGCATGTCAAAACTTGAGCCCGTTTTCAGCGAGAGAGGAACTCGACTTCTGATTCTCGATTCCGATACGGTTTTCACCGGCAGGGTGCTCGACCGCCTGGAAGAGTTTTCCGAAGACTTTGTGGTTCACCTTGAGACGCAGCCACCACAACGCGTCCGTGAAATATATTTTGATCTCGACCGATTGCGCGAGTTTGACTCGGATTTCATTTTCGCCGGCCAGACTTTCAATACAGGTCAGTACGTCGCGACTGGCGGACTGCTACAGCGCGAGGATTTCGGGGCAGTGGATTGGACGAACACGCCGCCTTCGCTCGGGTATCCGAAGACCTTCAAGAATGGCGAACAGGGAGTATTGAATTATGTTTTGCTGAAGAAAGCCTGTCTGGGGCAGGTTAGTCTGGCCGGCGTTCCTTTTATGAAATGGCCGCAGGACGGGATTGCGGATATCGACCTAACGAAGCTCGCGGCAGATTCACCTTATCCCAATGTAATTCATTGGGCCGGTCTTACTCGCCCGAGACTCCAGGCGATGATTCGCTCTGACATCCTCCTGTTCTTCGAGGACTACTACTACTCTAGAATTCCTTTTGGGAAAACGAAAAGCAGATACCGATTGACTGCCGACTTACTTGCAAGAATAAGCGCTAAGGTTGTAAGGAGAGCGAGGAGCGTGCAAGCTGGATTTACGAAGAACGGACGATCGGAAGTATCACCGGAAGCCCGGCGGAACGTTTCTGTCGCGAATAACGCAATCCACCCCAACGGGCAAAGCGACGCGTCCACAACTAAGTCGGGCATGGTTGCCAAAGAAGACCTGCGAAGTATCTATCGTGGGTTCGTTCCAATATTCTTGAGACGTCTGTTACAGCCTATTACGCATCCGAGGTTAACTGCCTTGCGTTTGCATACTCGGTATCATTCAGCGGGTACCGTCGTGTCGGGACCATTTGCGGGTATGAAACACAATCACAAGTATCTGGACCTACCGAAGATTCTCGGAACCTACGAAATTGAACTCCATGAGATTTTTTGTCGATTGAGAGATCGGGATTACCTCAAGGTTGTCGATATTGGAGCGGCCGAAGGATATTACGCGGTGGGCGTGGCGCTGTGGAATCCGCGGTGTTCGGTTACCGCTTATGAGGCAAATCCAGCCTACCACGAGTCAATTAGATATTTGGCGAAGGTTAACAATGTAGAGTCCAGGCTGGAACTCCAGGGGTCTTGCAATGAAGACAGCCTCAACAATTTAGGTGACGAATTGAGGAATGCTTTTGTCATCGTTGATGTTGAAGGCTACGAAAAAACACTGCTGGATCCTAAAACAGTTCCCGCACTGCAAACTGCGACGATCTTAGTGGAGGTGCATGATTGTTTCGTAGAAGGATGCACCGACGCAATCATCCAGAGGTTTCACGATTCTCATAAAATATCATCTTATGAAAGCAGAGTGCGTAAAGTAACGGAGTACCCGGTCAAATCCATTTTTACGCAATTCAAATTCATGCATCCTGCCGTAATTAATGCCATTTCAGATGGACGTACTGAACCGAACGGCTGGTTGCTGCTTGAACCTAAATAATTATGAGTCTGGATAATAAGCCCGAGTGCCGCGTGTTGCAGGTATTTTCAACTCTAGGAGTTGGCGGTGCTGAGGTATGGCTAATGGCCCTGCTCAAGTACTTTGATCAAATTAAGAACGATCTACCTGTTCGGCTTAAGATTGATATTTGTCTGACTGGCGGAGCAGGCGAATTCGATGAAGAAGCTCTATCGTTAGGAGCGCAACTGTTCTACCTTCCTTATTCAAGGAGAAGTTTACATCGTTTTATTCCAGCCTTTCGCAGGATTCTGTCCAAGGGGCGATATCACGCGATCCATGATCATCAGGACTATGTTGCCGGGATGCATTTTCTTTTTGGTTTAGGACATCTGCCGCCGATTCGCATAGTCCACGTTCACAATCCATCCGTTAATATCGCCTTTTTTTCTTCCAGTTTGTTTAGACGGTCTGTTCTCTTAACTGGTAAGCACCTGCTCCGATACTTCGCAACACATATCTTAGGAACTTCACGCCAAATCATAACGGAATATGGTTTCGACGACAGATTCTTTAAGAATGTACCTCTGAGAGCAGCCCATTGCGGCTTCGAAGTCACTCGATACCAGGGAAAATATCAACAACTTCACTCCGACCTTTGCAAGGAGTTTGGATGGACGGAGACAGCAAAAATCATTCTCTTTGTCGGAAGGCTCGACTCTAACTGCAACCAGAAAAACCCCGCCTTTGCGCTTGATGTTGGAAAGGTTTGTATTGCTAAGGACCCGGACATTCACATGATCGTCGCCGGCGGGGGCGATGAAGTAAGAAAGCACCTTGAGGCTAAGACAAAGTCCTGGGCCCTCGAAAACAGAATTCGCCTGATTGGTATTCGTTCCGATGTTCCCCGCTTGATGTCGGGCTCCGACATTCTTCTATTTCCTTCGGTAGCGGAAGGCTTGGGAATGGTGGCAGTTGAGGCGCAGGCTGCCGGCTTGCGAGTTCTTGCTTCTGATGCAACGCCTCGCGAGTGCGTAGTTGTCCCTAGTATGGTTGAATTTCTCTCGCTGAGCGAAAGCGCAGCCCATTGGGCCGACGCAGCGTTGCGCCTGATCAATCTACCTCGACCTGACTCGGAAGAGTGCAATGAAACCGTAAGAGACTCTCCGTTCTCAATCGAAAACTCTGCCGCAACGCTATTGAGCATTTATCAGATTCCCCTCTCCAGTGAGCTGAACTACTCCAAGGCACTACAAGTGGGTTGGGCAGGGAACTGAACAGACAAACCTCGTTTGGGCCAAGTATGATCCAGCCTCCTCCCGAGCGAATCATCTTCATACCATTCATTGATGCGTTCGGCGGGGCCGAGCGGCTGGTTCTCGATCTGTCGCGGTTTCTCCACGAGAGGGCAGCTCCGCACGTCCTCGCGTGCTTCAGGCAGACCATTGATTTGCAGTCTTATGCCGATTGGCCCTTGCAAGTTCATCAAATACTCCCAAAACGGAATTCGCTCTTTGAGGCTAGAGCGCTGCATGCCTTTCTTGGGGCCGCCCGACAGTCGGGGGGATGTGATCCCCTTTTATTCGACCTCAAGAGCGCCTTCTATTCCGGTATCGTTTCTGCCGGCCCTTTCTATTTGCATCTGACCGATCCACCGAGTTTATTACCTGCTGACATCAGCAAGTATTCACCTTCCGCACGGCGACATTTTGCGGAGTTTGAAAATCTGCCGAGTTCCGGACCAATCCGAGCATTACGCGGTGAGTTGGTACATCGCTTGAATCGGCGCGGCGTAAGGCGGGCCGCGAGAGTCATCGTAATGACCGAAAAGATTCGCAAAGAACTGCAACAACTTTATAGCGTCGACGCCTTGGTTGTTCGGCCGGGAGTTTCCTCAAACGGCTTAGCTCGCAAGTCGTTGGAAGGAGTTTCAAATAGTCCACTACGCATGCTTTCAGTTTGCCGGTTGGAACCTAACAAGAGAATAGACTGGATTCTGCGAGCGCTGGCCAAACTCAATTCAACCAGGTCTCTCAAGAAAGCGGATTGGGTATTTGAGATCGTAGGCCATGGGCCCGCTGCCGACTCCCTCAAAGAGTTGGCTCATGCGTTGGGTTTGGCGGAGCAGACTTTCTTTCTTGGCCATGTTTCGGATGAAGACCTGGCTAAGGCGTACTCGAGAGCTGGTCTCTTCATCATGCCCGCCGCACAGGGTTACGGTTTGCCGGCCCTTGAGGCACTCGCGCGGGGAATACCGACGATAGTTCACAAGGACTCGGGGGTTAGCGAAATCCTGATTGGAACCCCTTGGGCAGAACTCGTTGATGGCGACAATGGAAGTCTTGCCAGGGCGATTGAAAGCATGATGGATCGCCTCGAGAGCAAGAGTCTTTTCGATTCCAATATGCCAGGCTTGCCGAGAAACTCTGAATGGGCAGAGGCAGTGTGCCGTGCATGCCGTTGGACCGAAGGCTCGATGAACTGATGGCCCAGCCACTGCAAAGTAGTTATTCGATTCTTGCGCCCGGTTTCGCCAAGTGGTGGGGCTCGGATGCCCGGGCGTTGGCTCAGGCGTTGCGGCGCTTGGGTCACAGTGTGCTGGACATTGATGAGGAAGACTATGTTCCCTGGCGTTGGCAGGGAGTGGCCTCAAAAGCGTTGCGCCGACTGTTTAATCGCGTCTGGATTGACGATTACAACCAGGCAGTGTTGAAGCAAGCGGCTTCTGCTTCTTACGATTTCGTGCTGGTCTATAAAGGCAATCTGCTTAAGCCGGAGACGGTTCGCCGACTGCGGGAGAGAGGTAAGCCTGTTTACAATTTCTATCCGGATGTGAGTTTTGAGGATCACGGCCCAAACATTCCCGCCACTCTCAAACTGTATGACTGCGTCTTTACTACCAAGTCGTATCACGGCGAGCGAGAGATAGAGCAGTTTGGCATCCGCAACCTCCACCACGTGCGCCACGGGTTTGATCCCGAGGTACACCGGCCGGTGAATCTGTCACCAGAGATGGCCCGGCACTACCAGTGCGATGTGAGCTTCGTTGGTTGTTGGTCACCGGAGAAGGAAAACCGACTCCTCCATCTACTCAGACGACGGAAGGGATTGTCCGTCAGAGTTTACGGCACCGGGTGGAACTATGCATCGAACGAGTTCAAGCAAGCGATCGGTGCGAACCTTATGGCGGGAGTTTTTGGCGACGAGTTATCAATCGTCTATGGCGCTTCGAAAGTGAATCTCGGTCTGTTGAGCTGCAGCGTTAGTAACCGCACGTTATGCGACCAAACCACGGCGCGCACGTTCCAAATTCCAGCGACAAGATCGTTCATGCTTCATGAGGATACGCCCGAAGTGCGTTCGTTTTTTCGCGCGGGAGAAGAGGTTATGCTCTTCACTTGCAGCGACGATCTAGTTAACAAAATAGAGATGGCCCTCAAGGATGCTGATTTAAGGACGGCCATTCGGATGCAGGGCTACGAGCGTTGCCTGAACGAGCCTTACGATTACTCGAGCGCTGCAAAAAGCATTCTGCTATATTTCGAGGGACGCATGAGCACGAATAATCAATGAGAATTACGACGGGAAAGAAAAATGTTATCTCACGCTGGCAGGGCATCAGCCAGCTGATGCGGCTGTATTTCTTTGCCGCGATTTGTGTCGCCATTGTAGTTCCGCCGCTACTCAGCGAGTTTGGTTATCAACCGCAGCAGACCCTAATGGCAGTTTTGTTGTTTGAGATTTGCCTGTACCCAACGGCGCGTTATTTTGCTCACAAGGAATCAGGCCTGCCTGCGATACCAATCCTTTGCCTGGCATACGCGCTGCAGTTTGCTGTGCCCTTCTTTACTCGCGACGCCGGCATCGAGCTAGCGAATGCCCAAGTTAAGAACTTGAGCGACTCGGACGTGATTGCGGCGTTGCTTATGGCAATCGTTGGAGTTTGTTCGCTGCAAGTCGGGTACTATTGGTTTAGAAAGAGCCAGTTCAAGAAAGTAGCGCCCGTCGCCGAGTTACATCTGAACAAGTCAAAGGCTGTTCTTTACTGCATTCTCGTCGGGATATTCGTGCCGCTACTCTTTACTTTCAAAGGCATCATCCCCGAGGAATACCAGCAGCCCTTGTCTGCTATTTTAAGGTTGCTGGAGAACCAGGTGCTGGTGGTCATCGGCGTGGTGGGCTGGATTGTGTATGGGCGCAAGGATTCGAAGTGGTACGCGATATGGTTGTACCTGCTCGTGGCATTGACGGCGGCGCGCGGAATTTCCACCGGGATGCTGGAAGCAGCGCTGGTGCCCATCGGCGTGCTGTTTTTAGTCAAATGGTTGTACACGCGCCGTATGGCTATCGTTCCGGTCTTGGGCGCGATTGTAATGGTTCTGTTCCTCTCCCCGGTTAAGTCTGACTATCGAGAGAAAGTCTGGTATGGCGCAGCGCCCGAAACCGCGGAGATGTCTGCTCCGGAGAGAACGCTCTTCTGGATCGGACAAGCAACTGAATACTGGAGCGACACACTTGCCGGCAGCCGGGACTTAACCGAAGCAACCTCGAGCGCCACCGGCCGCGCAGATTTCATTCATCAGGTAGCGCACATCCACTCGATGACGCCCTCAGTGGTCCCCTATCAATATGGAGAGACCTACTCTTATTTCGCAGTGGCAATGATTCCGAGGATCATATGGCCCGATAAACCACAGGCTGGTAATGCCAACGGCTTTTTTGCTGTTACATACGGCATCACGACTGAGGAAGGGGCAAAGACGACAGCTTTTGGAGTGAGTCTGCTCGGCGAAGCGTTTATTAACTTCGGCTGGTACGGAGTGGTGTTCATCATGCTGCTGCAAGGGATTATTATCAGCGTGCTCGAACACATCTTCGGCGGGTCTCGGTCGGGGCCAGGAGGACAGGCAGTCTTTATCGCATTCTTCGTTTTCTTTCTGAACGGCATCGGCTCGAGCGCGGAGATCTTATTTGGGAATATTTTGCAAAATCTTCTCTGCGGCTATTTCCTGCTGTTGTGGGCGCGTCAGAAACGCTTGCAAGCCCGAGCGCCCGAGCTTCCTTTTGGTCAGCCTGTCTTGTCCAGCAAATTGATTTCCCGTTTATAATCACGCTTAGCCGGCCTCAGGCTAATTCTCCAATTGATCTTAACGCTTCAAACCACGACGTTCGGGGCCTACGGCGGGATTCCCGCCTACAACCGCCTGGTATGTCGCGTTCTCAATGAAATCGGTGGGGCGGAGAAGGTCCATGTGCTGATCGCGACGGACAAAGCGTCTGATATTGAGGGAGCTTCCAACAAGTTACCAAACTTAAAATTGCAAGCATTCGATCAGAATCGCGCGGCCTTAACCTGGCGCTTCGCGAAGCTGGCACTGACTCACAAAGTTGATCTGGTTTTGATTGGACACGTGAATTATGCGCCCCTGGGCTTGATGCTGAAGCGGTTTCAGCCGCAACTGCGATATGGCGTCATGTTGTACGGCATCGAGGCCTGGCAGCAGCTTCCGCGATTGAAAAGGCACGCGCTGCAAAACGCAGATTTCATGATTTCGATCAGCGATTACACAAAACAAAGGGCGGTCCAGGCTAACTCGCTGGATGCGGACCGCATTTACTTGCTACCCAATGCCCTCGAATGGACGAAGGGTGAACCGGAAACTCGGGCAGCTCGCTCAACGTCAGCTTTTGGAACGCAGCTCTTGTCTGTGTGCCGGCTTGAGCAGACCGAGCAGTACAAAGGCGTTGATAAAGTGATCGAGGCTTTGCCTGCAGTTGCCAGGAGAGTGCCGGATATTCGCTACGTTGTAGTCGGAGGTGGAACGGATTTGCCGCGTCATCAAGCCCTCGCCGAGAAACTCGGAGTGGCCGAACGCGTGCACTTCTCAGGTGTCCTCGGTGATGAGGCCCTACGCGCGTGCTATCGTAACTGTGATGTTTTTGTCATGCCGAGCGCTGGAGAAGGTTTCGGTTTTGTTTTTCTTGAAGCCATGAAGTACGGCAAACCGATTGTGGCCGCTAACAGCGGCGGCGCGCCGGAGGTTGTTCAAGATGGCGTTACCGGAAAACTGGTCGAGTACGGCGATAAGGAACAGCTCGCACAAGCTCTCATCGATTTGTGTCTTGATCCAAACCTGCGCCAGCGGCTGGGCCAGGCCGGACATCAACGCCTTCAGGAGAAATTTACCTTCTCGCATTTTCAGCAAAAGCTAACAGAAATTCTGATTCGAGAGCTGCCCCGCAGAGCTTACAAGTTAGCTCACACGGATGAATCCGCTTCATGCGCATCCTGAAAACGACGCAGACTTATTACCCTTATCTCAGCAAGGGTGGGCCGCCGGTGAAGGTCCGCGGGATTGCCAAGGCCTTGGCGTGCCGCGGGCATCAGGTGACTGTGCTTACAGCTTGCTTCAATGATGCAGAGGCAGACGTTCCATTGAATGCGCCTACGCGACTGAGCCAGAGCGGCAGTTGGATCTCGCAGGACAAAGAAGTGGAGGCTGTCTATTTATCCACGCTATTAAACTATCGGGCGACCACGATTAATCCCCGGGTCGTGAGCTTCTGTCTCCGGCGTTTGCGCGACTTTGATGTCGTGCATATTTACGGCCTTTACGATCTGTTGGGATCAGTCGTGGCCTGGTTTTGCCGGCGCCGTGGCATTCCGTACGTGCTGGAGCCGCTGGGAATGTTTGGGCCAAAGGTCCGCAGCCATAAGAAGAAGCGTCTCTACGGCCGCTTCGTTGGCAAGCCCCTGTTTCAGGGCGCTCGAGCGGTTATCGCCACTTCTGAAACCGAACGCGAGGAATTGATCGAGGGTGGCATTGCGACAGAGAAAATTGTCTTGCGTAGAAACGGGCTTGACTTGAATGAGTTCAAAACATTGCCCGCGCGCGGCGCGTTTCGCGCGAAGCTGGGAATTGGCGAGAAACGACCGTTGATACTTTTCCTCGGGCGTCTTTCGTTTATTAAGGGGCTGGATGTTTTAGTGCGCGCTTTTTCCCAGATTGACGCTCTGCGAGCCCTCCCTGACGGTCGGGCTACTGCCCCGAGGGACGCGCGATTAATCATAGCCGGTGCGAACGATCGCGATGGCTGTGTCGAGACCGTGCGCACGCTGATAGATGAGTTTGGATTAGAACAGCAAGTCATCCTGAGTGGACCGCTTTACGGAAAGGAAAAACTCCAGGCGCTGGTCGATGCCGACTTGTTCGTTCTGCCGTCCGTGTATGAAAGCTTCGGCAACGCGGCGGCCGAGGCGATCGCCTGTGGCACGCCGGTGCTCGTCACCGATCAATGTGGCATCGCGTCGTTAGTGGATGGCGCTGGCTTGGTTGTGCCCTGCACGGTCGAAGGCCTAACCGAGGGGATGAAGCAATTGCTCGCAGACGAATCTCTTCTAACACAGCTCCGCGAATCGTGCGCCGGTGTGGCGCGCAATCTTTCCTGGGAAGAGCCCGTGAGCGCGTTGGAGAGTCTGTACGCGTCGTTGGTTGGAAGCGCTGAGAAGAATTGCGAATTGCGAGTGGCGCACGTAAGGGCAAAGAGCTAAGAGCAAAGGGCGAAGGGGTAAGGGGGAGAGGGCAAAGGGCAGAGGTCAGAGATCGGAGGTCAGCCTGAAGAGCGAAGGGCAAAGGGCGAAGGGCGAAGAACAGAAGTCGGAGGTCGGAGATCAGAGGTCAGTCAGAAAATCCAGCTTCTGAGCGCCGGCGTCTGACTTCTGATCTCTGACTTCTGGTGACATTATGAAGCGGGGCCAGTGATGAGTCATGAGTGATGAGTCGGCAGAAAACTATGCTATGGTGACATTATGAAGGCAGGAATTGATTTGAAAAAAATGAACGACTGGTACACCCGGCTGTTCGAGGAATTGGTTGAGAAGTACCCCGGAAAGGCTGTCGCGATCGTAAATGGCGAAATCGTAGAGGTCGGCGAGACTGAAGTGGAAGTTGACCGCCTCGCCAGACGGCGATTTCCCGGAGAGATCCCTTTAGTAGTGACAGTCCCCACAGAGGACGAGCTAGTTTGTCTCTTATTCGCCTGAGCTACAAAACACATAAAGGGCTGCGGGTTCCGATTGTCGTCATCGGCATAAACGGAGCTAAAGGCTGGCATTCGGTTGAAGCTTATGTTGACTCGGGCGCCACTTACAGCATCTTCACGGATTAGGTTGCCGCCCGCATTGGACTCGACTATAAGACCGGGCGGAAGATCCTCATTCAGGTCGGAGACGGCGGTTTGATTCCCGCATACTTGCATAACCTCAGACTGCAACTCGGTAAGGAGAGGTTCGTTGCCCCTCTGGGCTTCTCTGAGCGGCTCGGCGTTGGGTTCAACCTCCTTGGCCGAACCGGGATCTTCAATCGCTTCCGGGTTTGCTTTGATGAAAGGCACTACTTTGTGACCTTTCAAAAACACAAATGACGATTTGGAAAGCTCCCACAACGATCCTTCTTGGCTCTTAGCTCTTTGCGCTTAGCTCTTCGCGCCTAGCTCTTAGCCCTTTGCCCTTCTGACTTCTGATCTCTGACCCTGCAATGGTGCAATGACCAAGAAAGTTCTCATTACCGGCATCACCGGCCAGGATGGAAGTTATCTGGCGGAACATCTGCTTGGACTCGGCTATGAAGTGCACGGGTTGGTTCGTCGCGTCGCGCTCGAGGCGCCAGAGAGAAGGACAGATCGGATCGCTCATCTGCTGGATAAGATCACGTTGCACTCGGCGAGTTTGGAAAGTTATCCGAGTATCTTTCACGTCGTCAGCCGGAACGATTTCGACGAGTGTTACCACCTGGCCGCGCAGAGCTTTGTCGCCGAGAGCTTCGCGGATGGCTTCTCGACGATGAATACGAACATCAATGGCACGCACTTTATGCTCGCCGCCTTGCGCGAGCTGCGACCGGATTGCCGCTTCTACTTTGCCGGTTCGAGCGAGATGTTTGGGAAAGTGCAGGAAGTGCCGCAACGCGAGACCACGCAATTTCACCCACGCAGCCCCTATGGAATCAGCAAGGTGGCCGGCTTTGAGCTAACGCGCAACTATCGCGAAGCGTACGGCATGTTTTGTGTGAATGGGATCCTGTTTAATCACGAAGGCCCGCGGCGCGGCTTCGAATTCGTCACTCGGAAGATCAGCAGTGCGGTGGCGCGTATCAAGTTGGGTTTGGCCTCTGAGCTGCGGCTCGGGAATCTGGAGGCGCGCCGCGACTGGGGCCACGCCAAAGATTACGTGCGCGCGATGCACCTGATGTTGCAGCAACCTGAGCCCGATGATTGGGTCATCGCCAGCGGAGAGGCGCACAGCGTGCGCGAGTTTTGCGAACGAGCGTTCGCCGAAGTTGGCCTTGATTACCAACAGTACGTCGCGAGTGACGAGCGTTTCTATCGTCCCGCCGAAGTGGATCAGTTAGTTGGCGATTCGAGCAAAGCGCGGCAGGTCTTGGGCTGGCGTCCAGAGTACACCTTCGAAGATTTGATTAAAGAGATGGTGCACTCTGACTTGGAAGCAACGGCAAAAGCGAATCGCTGTTGAGCGAAGTAAGAAATGCGAATTGCGCAATCTGAAAAACCATCACCACCGAGACACAGAGGCACAGAGGAAGCACAAAAGGACGTATGGCCGGCGCAAACCCCGAACAATTAGCCGCAGATTTTGCGCAGATAAACGCGGACTTGAAGGAAGAGCTGGGTGCTCCGCCGTCAATCCGCGAGGACGTGTTGCGCGATCCGCGCTATCCGGTCCACACGATCGCGGACAAGCTGCTGCCTTACCTGCTCGTGTTGGTGGAGCAGTTCCACCCGCAGGAGGTGATCCTCTTTGGGTCATACGCCTACGGCAAGCCAGACGAGCACAGCGACGTCGATTTGCTCATCATCAAGCAGCTTGAGCAGAGCCCGGTGCGTGAAGCAATCTCAGTACGTAAGGCCTGGCGGCCGGTTCGAGCATCTATTGGTCCGCTTCCGTTTGATCTCCTCGTTACCTCTCCGGAAGATCACAAGCAGCGTCTGACTCACGCAGGCGGCTTTTATGACGAAATCGTCCGGCGCGGAATCCAACTGGCATGAAGACCGACGAGAGCAACCCACAGCATTGGTTCTTACTAGCTGCCGAGCGCATGAGTGCGGCAGATGTGCTTTATGCCCAATCAGGCTCAACCTACAGTGGCATTGAGATTCTTCACGAAGCCGTTGAACGGTATCTCAAAGGATTTCTTATCAGCAGAGGGTGGAGCCTGCGCAAGGTACATGACCTTACTTTTTTGAATGACGAAGCCAAGAGCTTTGACAACGGCTTTACTGCCTTCGATGACCTCTGCGAAAGTCTTACGGAACAGTTCTGGGCGCAGCACTATCCGGGTGGAGATCTATCCACGGTTGGCTCGGATTACGAAAACTTGCACCAACAAGCCGGACAATTGATCGATCTGATACAAGCATTGGTCACTCCGCCGAGTGCTGACGATGCTGAGTCGAACGCCAAGTGAGCAACTCTTCGCTTTTGGCTCTTAGCCCTTCCCCCTTCGCCCTTTGCGTTTTTACTGACTATGTGCGGCATTTGTGGAGCTATTGATTTTGGCGGGTCCGGCGGCGCGTCGTCGTTGGTGAGACGCATGACGCCGACGATGTTTCACCGCGGGCCGGATGATGAGGGCTACCTCGACGATGGGCCGATTAGTCTCGGCATGCGACGGTTGAGCATTATCGATCTCGAGGCCGGCCATCAACCAATCTTCAACGAGGATGGCTCTGTCGGCGTGGTGCTCAACGGCGAGATCTATAACTTTCGGGAGTTGAGAAAACAACTGGGGGATCTTGGTCACCGCTTTCGCACTCGATCTGATTCCGAAATGGTGGCGCACGCTTATGAAGAGTGGGACGCTGAATGTGTGCAGCGTTTCGAAGGAATGTTTGCGATTGCGGTCTGGGATGGGCGAGGGGCCACTCAGCACTCAGCACTCAGCACTCAGCACTCAGCAGACGCCCGCGGTCCCAGTGAGGGCACATTATTCCTCGCACGCGATCGTTTGGGCATCAAGCCGCTGTATTACACGGAGATGTCAGAAATCAGAAGTCAGACGTCAGACATCAGAACTCCGACCTCTGACCTCCGACCTCTGACCTCTGATCTCCGACCGCCGACCTCTGACCTCCGACCTCTGACCTCTGATCTCCGACCGCCGACCTCTGATCTCCGACCTCTGACCTCTGTCTTTCTGTTCGCTTCGGAAGTCAGGACACTGCTGGCCAGCGGAGTTGTGCCGCGACGGCTTTCGCGATCCGCTTTGCACAGCTATCTGTTATTTGGATCAGTGAGCGAGCCGATGACGTTGGTCGAAGGAGTGCTGTCGCTGCCACCCGGGCACCGGATGACCATACCTCTCGGCGCGCAAACGACGGCGGCGCGGCCTGAGGCTTATTGGAATATCGCTGAAGGCGGACGGGGTGACGGGGCGACGGGGGGACGGGGCGATGCGGAGAAATTGGGACGGGGAGATGGGGAGACGGGGCGTGAGCCAGGGCTCGACGGGAATGCAAATCACAAATCAGGAATTCCAAAACTCGAAACTCGAAACTCGAAACTCGAAACTGCACCGACTCGCGTGCGCGAACTGCTGGAAGAGAGTGTGCGACGGCACTTGATTGCGGACGTGCCGGTAGGTGTCTTTCTGAGTAGCGGGATCGATTCGACTGCGCTGGCAGCGCTCGCGAGTCGAGAAGTTTCCGGCGTTCACACCTTCACCGTGGCCTTTCCGGAAAAGGAATTCAGCGAAGCCGCAATAGCACGACGAACGGCAAAGCAGTTTGGCACTACGCATGACGAGCTGATGTTGAGTGGAGACGAGATGCTGGCGCAACTCGGCGAAGCGGTTAGCGCGCTGGACCAACCGAGCATGGACGGCATCAACACCTACTTCGTTTCTTGGGCGGCAAGACAAGCCGGGCTCAAGGTCGCGCTTTCAGGACTTGGCGGCGACGAAGTCTTTGGTGGCTACAGCACATTTCGACGCACGCCGCAATATCAAAGGCTGGCCGCGCTCGGCGTGCGACTGCCGGATCCGGTGCGCGCGACGATGGCCACGGCGATGTCGGGCACGGGCGACGCGCTGGCGCGAGGTGACGCGGCGCGCAAACTTGCCGCGTTGTGGAGCCAGTCCGAATCTCTGCCGCATGCATACTTTTTCGCGCGAGCCCTTTTCACTCCATCCCAGGTTGCCGAGTTGCTAACTGAAGCAGCAGGAACTAACCACAATGCACTTTGGTGGCATTGGCTCGCCGAAGGGGTGGAACAAACCAGTGAGATGGATCATTTTTCCGCGGTCACTTGTCTTGAGGCGCGGTCGTATCTGGTCAGCACTTTGTTGCGCGATACGGATTCCATGAGCATGGCCCACTCGCTCGAAGTGCGCGTGCCGTTTCTTCATCATCCGCTCGTCGAATTTGTTACTCAGCTTCCCGCAAGGTTGAAACTGCGTAGTGGAACGCCAAAAGCTTTACTCGTTGCAGCGCTCGAAGATCTATTGCCATCAGAGGTGATCAATCAAACAAAGCGCGGCTTTACTTTTCCGTGGGCTACGTGGCTGCGCGGACCGTTGAAAGAGAAGATGGAACGAGGGCTTTCCGAGATCACTCCAGCCTTGCGCGAAGTGCTTAAGGAAAAAAGCGTGCGCGCGGTGTGGCAGAGTTATCTCGCCGGCCGGACGAGCTGGTCGCGGCCGTGGAGCCTCTACGTGCTGAACGAATGGGTGAAGCGGAATCTCGGCTAAGAGCAAAGCGCAAAGGGCAAAGGGGAAAGGGCAAAGGGCGAAGAGTAGGCGCCGGCACTTTGCGCTTGGCACTTTGCTCTTAGCTCTTAAATCCGCAATTCGCCATCCGAAATTCTTCTGATAAGATAACGATATGGCTACTGAACTTCAGATTGATCAGATGACGTTTGGAGAATAGTTATGAGCGTTAATTTCCCGCTCGACCAGATGACCAGACAAGAGAAGTTGCAGGCGATGGAAGCACTCTGGGAGGACCTAACCCGCAACCCAGAGGAGTTTGAGTCGCCCGCCTGGCACGAGCAAGTCCTTGAGGAGAGGGAACAGCGAATAAAGGCGGGACAGGAAAGCTTCGTCGATTGGGAAATAGTTAAGAAGCAGCTTCGTGAAGGGTGAAATGAATATAGTCATCCTTCCGTCGGCGGGAGTTGATCTAGCGGAAGGATCTGCGTTTTACGAAAGTCAAGAAGAGGGTCTGGGCCGCTACTTCCGGGAGTCGCTAATTTCGGATATCGATTCCCTGGAACTGTATGCCGGCATCCATCAAAGAGTCTTCGGGTTTCATCGTTTGTTGTCCCGGCGTTTCCCATACGCAATCTACTACTTAATAGACTCAGAGACCGTCTTTGTCAGAGCTGTCCTCGATTGTCGGCGAGATCCCAAGTGGGTAAGAACTAAGCTAACCAAGTAAGGATCAACATGCTCATCCACATTTTCAAATGAGAATTCTGCTTGCCTCTCTTAGTTATTTGGCGCTCCATGGTTTGAGATCTGTTCCTGATTCCGCAATCCGCAATTCTCTTGGCTCTTCGCCCTTAGCTCTTAGCTCTTTGCCCTTAAATTCCAAATGATCATTCTCGGAATTAATGCCTATCACGGTGATGCGGCGGCGGCGATCGTCGAGGACGGAAAGCTGATCGCCGCCGTTGAAGAGGAGCGATTCAATCGCGTCAAGCACTGCGCGGGGTTTCCGACGGAATCCGTGCGGTATTGTTTGGAAGCCGCTGGTGTCAGCATCGAAGAAGTCGAGCACATCGGCATCTCGCGCGATCCCTCGGCGCACCTTCATAAGAAGATTCTGTTTGCCGCGAGTCGAGCGGCGAAGCAAATCGCAGTAGGCAGTAGGCAGACGGCAGGAGGCGGACGGCAGGAGGCAGGAAGCAGGAAGCAGGAGGCAGGAGGCAGGAAGCAGGAGGCAGGTGGCAGACGGCAGTTGGCAGTGGGCGGTGGGCAGGATGAGGACTCAGCACTCAGCACTCAGCACTCAGTACTCAGCACTCCACCGTCCGGCGATGGCAATGGCCGCGGGCCCGGAGTTTTTCGCCAGATAAAGGATCGATTGGGGAACGCTGCGAAGGTGCGCGATCTAAAAGACGATCTCGCAAAAGCGTTGGGTGTACCCAAGAGCAGTTTGCGCGCGCAGTTCCATAATATAGAACACCATCGCGCGCATCTTGCCAGTTCGTTTTACGTCTCGCCATTCGACCGCGCGGCGTTGCTTTCGATTGATGGGTTTGGTGATTTCATCTCGACGATGTGGGCAATCGGAGCAGGGAACTCGATCGAGGTTTTGGGCCAGGTTGAGTATCCGCATTCAACGGGTATCGTCTATACCGCGACGACGCAGTTTCTCGGTTTCCCGCATTACGGCGACGAAGGGAAAGTAATGGGACTGGCGCCGTATGGCCGGCCGCGCTACATGAAAGAATTTCGCGACATCATTCGCACGGAAGAAGGCGGACAGTTCCGTTTGAACCTCGATTACTTTCGTCATCACGCCGAGGGCGTGGACATGACCTGGGACCAGGGCTCGCCGGTTATCGGACGGATCTTTTCCGATCAGTACGCGCATCTCTTTGGTCCCGCGCGCGCACAGGGCGCAACGCTGACGGATCGGGAACGCGACATCGCCGCCAGTTTGCAGTTGCGTTTGGAAGAAGTTGGCTTTCACATACTCAATCACCTGCACGCGCAGACGGGCTTGACGGATTTGGGTTTGTCGGGAGGTGTCGCTTACAACTCCGTGATGAATGGAAAGATCCTGCTGCACACGCCGTTTCGCCGGGTGTTTGTGCAACCGGCCGCAGGCGATAGCGGTACGGCGCTGGGAGTTTGTTACCAGATCTACAACGGAATCCTGGATCGCGATCGCGGCGCGGTGATGGAAGGAGCGTACACGGGACCAGAATTTTCTGATGAAGAGATCCAAGCGGAACTCAGAATCTCAGATCTTAGATTCGAGACTTACTCTGATAGCGAATTGACCGTCTGCGCGGCCAAGGACGTTGCCGATGGTCTGGTGGTCGGCTGGTTTCAGGGACGGATGGAGTTTGGACCGCGCGCGCTTGGCAATCGCTCCATCGTCGTCGACCCGCGTCGCGCCGAGATGAAACAGATCCTCAACGACCGCATCAAAAAGCGCGAGCCGTTTCGTCCGTTTGCGCCGTCGATTTTGGAAGAGCAGACGAGCGATTACTTCGAGCAGACGCACACGGCGCCGACGATGTTAATGGTCTATCAAATTAAACCTGAACGTCGCGCCGAGATTCCCGCAGTCACGCACGTGGATGGATCGGGGCGACTGCAAACCGTCTCGCGAGAAGTGAATCCGCGTTACTACCAACTGATCGAAGACTTTTACAAACTGACGGGCGTTCCCGTGGTGCTCAATACGTCATTCAACGAAAACGAGCCCATCGTCTGCACGCCGCGACACGCGATCGATTGTTTCTTAAAGACCAGGATGGACGTGTTGTATCTCGGTAATAATGCAGTAAGAAGGAATTAGCCACAGAGGCACAGAGACAAAGAGACGATAAGAGAATGGATGAGAGAGTTGCCAAAGCTCTGGGGTTGGCAACAGCCCCGAGTAAGAATCCTTCGGTCAAAGATGGCGAAGCTCTGAGCCGACTGACCGAGAAAATAATCGGTTGCGCGATCGAGGTGCACCGCCAGCTCGGGCCAGGACTTTTGGAAGGCACTTACGAAGCAGCACTCTGTATCGAGCTTAACAATGCTGGTTTGCAGCACGTGAGACAACCTGTGTTTCCGGTCGTATACAAGGGTCAAGTGATTGGAGAATATCGGTTGGACCTAATTGTGGATAATGCGGTTGTAGTAAAAATTAAGAGCGTCGAACGCTTCGATCCGATTTTCGAAGCACAAGTTCTAACCTATCTTAAAGTCACGGGAAAAAAGCTAGCCTTGCTGATTAACTTCAACACGCGACTGCTAAAGAACGGAGTAAAGCGCTTCGCTCTTTAACTCTATGCATCTACTCTGTGTCTCTGTGCCTCTGTGGCTAATTCCTGAGGATTGATAATGCGAATCTTAGTAACCGGCGGAGCGGGTTTCATTGGCTCGCATCTGTGTGAACGGCTGATCAATAAGGGACACGAAGTTATTTGCCTCGATAACTTTTTCACGGGCCGGCGCGAGAATATTCTGCCGCTGCTCAATAATCATCGGTTTGAGTTGTTGCGACACGATGTGATCGAGCCGGTGCTGCTCGAAGTTGATCAGATCTACAATCTCGCCTGTCCCGCTTCGCCCGTTCACTACCAGTACAATCCGGTAAAGACCGTCAAGACCAACGTCATGGGCACCATCAACATGCTCGGTTTGGCGAAGCGTGTGCGGGCGCGAATTCTGCAGGCCTCGACTTCCGAGGTCTATGGCGATCCGCTGGAGCACCCGCAGACGGAAAAATACTGGGGCAACGTGAACCCAATTGGTTTGCGCTCGTGTTACGACGAAGGCAAGCGTCTGGCTGAGACGTTGATGATGGATTACCATCGCCAGAACAAAGTGGACACGCGCATCGCGCGAATCTTCAATACCTACGGGCCGCGCATGCTCGAAGACGACGGGCGCGTGGTCTCGAATTTCATCGTGCAGGCACTGCGCGGCGAGCAGTTGACGATCTACGGCGCAGGAGATCAAACGCGTTCCTTCTGCTACGTCGATGATCTGGTTGAGGGACTAATCAGATTGATGAATGCCGAAGCATTGCACGACCCGGTGAATCTGGGAAACCCGGGCGAACTCACAATAAAACAACTGGCGGAAGAGGTGATGCGCATGTGCGGATCAAGCGCGGGCGTGAAATATCTTCCTTTGCCGCAGGACGATCCGAAGCAGCGCCAGCCAGATATTACTCGCGCTAAGGAATTGCTGGGCTGGGGGCCGACGATTCCGCTGCGAGAGGGGTTGGAAAAGACGGTGGCGTATTTTAGGAACAGAGTGATGAGTGATGAGTGATGAGTGATGAGTAATGAGTGATGAGTAATGAGTGATGAGTAATGAGTGGATGAGTGATGAGTAATGAGTGATGAGTTTTTGAAGTAAACGTCCATCTTGGACTCACCCAAAGGAGGACTTATGGCTAAAAGAATTGAACGGTTTGAGGACTTCATTGCCTGGCAGAAGGCGAGAAAACTCACGTCTGAAATCTACAAGGTTACAAATCAGGGAAAGTTCGGCAGCGATTTTGGTCTCAAGGATCAGATTAGGCGTGCTGCGGTTTCCAGCATGTCGAATCTTGCGGAGGGATTCGAACGTGGCCGGCCGACGGAGTTTCATCAGTTCCTCTCAGTCGCGAAAGGCTCATGCGCTGAATTACGAAGCCAACTGTATGTTGCCCTTGACGCTGGTTATCTCAACCTACCGACGTTCGACGCTCTTATGACTCAGGCCACAGAGGTTGGACAAATACTAGGTGGACTTCGCGTGGCGGTCGAGCGCCGGCGCGAAGCACTACGAGGGTAGGCTATCAAGCACTAACTGACTTAGTTAATCATCACTCATCACTCATCACTCATTACTGATTCATGAACATTCTGTTGCTCAATCAGTGTT
Organism: Pyrinomonadaceae bacterium; assembly: GCA_041499185.1. Classification (GTDB taxonomy): domain Bacteria; phylum Acidobacteriota; class Blastocatellia; order Pyrinomonadales; family Pyrinomonadaceae; genus JAOAPY01. The sequence continues at coordinate 33,909 of JBGQJU010000011.1, forward strand.
TCTATCCTGACGTCGCGGCGACGGGACAGTACCTGACTGATCTTGCGCTTGAGCTGACCGAGCGCGGTCATAAGGTCACGGTCGTTACGAGCGATCGCGGATACGATGATCCTGCCACGCGTTTCCCGCGCCGCGAGACATGGAAAGGGATCGAGATTATTCGTATTTCTTCTTTCGCCCTGGGAAAAGAATCGAAACTGCGGCGCGCGCTTAATTTCGCGAGTTTCCTGTTCAATTGCACCCTGCGTCTCTTGCTGCTGCCACGGTACGACGCGGTCGTGGCCTTGACCTCGCCGCCGTTGATCTCGTTGTTGGGTGCATTGTTTGTCAAGCTAAAAGGTGGCCGCTTCTTTTTCTGGGTGATGGACCTCAACCCGGACGAAGCGATCGCCGCCGGCTGGTTGGACCAGTCGTCAATCGTGGCCAGAGCGCTGCAAGCGTTTCTGCGTTATAGCCTGCGGCGGGCAGAGAAGATCATCGTTCTGGATCGCTTCATGAGGCAAAGGATCCTCGACAAAGGAATCGCGGACCGACAGATTGTCGTGCTACCGCCCTGGGCCCTTGACGATGCTGTCTCCTACGACGAGCAGGGAAGACAATCGTTTCGCGAGCGTCATCAACTATCCGAATGCTTTGTGGTCATGCATGCAGGTAATCACAGCCCGTGTCATCCGCTTGATACGCTGCTCGGTGCTGCGCGTCGTCTTTCAAATCAACCGCAAATTGTTTTCTGCTTCGTTGGCGGCGGCAGTGAGCAGCACAAAGTCAAAACATTCGCGGTGCGTTACGGTTTGAAGAACATTCTTTGCTTACCATATCAGCCGCTGGCTGAGCTTTCAGGTTTGCTTTCTGCGGCTGACATGCACGTCGTTGTGATGGGCGAACAGTTTGCGGGCATCGTTCACCCGTGCAAGGTCTATAACATCCTCGCAGTAGGCAAGCCTTTTTTGTACATTGGACCGGAAGAAAGTCACATTACCGACATCGCGCGACTGATGCAAAACGACGGTTCGATTTGCGCCGCAAGGCATGGGGACGCGGAAACTGTTGCGAATCACATCCTCGAAGCCGCTGCGCTGACTTCAAGCGCTGCCGCGGCACGCACCGCAGTATTCGCTGAAAGCTTTTCGCGCGGATCTCTGCTGCCAGTTATGATAGCTGTGCTCGAAGCAGTATCAACTACCCCGACCGTTGCAGTCACCGCGGTATCCCAAACATCGGCGTGATGAGTGATGAGTAATGAGTCATGAGTGATCAAAAAGATTGCGCAGGCTGAAGTGAGCGTAGCGCTCATTACTCATCACTCATGACTCATCACTTCCATCTTCACCAACCTGTTGTAGGGAGGTAGTCGGTTTGAATACGTTTTTCGCCCTTTTTCTGATAGCAACTTTTACCTCGCTGGCGATCACGCCTCTGGTGCGCCGGCTTTGCGCGCGATTCGATCTCCTGGATGTTCCAGTGGATGGTCGCCGCGTGCACAAGGTAGCAATACCGCGGCTCGGCGGAGTGGCGATCTATGCGGCGGTAGTGATCGCGCTTTCCACCTTGCCGCTGGTCGACAACCTTTTGACGCAATCGATCAGGGCGCACAAACACGAATTATTGCTAACGCTGATTCCCGCCACGCTAGTGCTGCTGCTAGGCATCTACGACGATCTTCGCGGCACAAACGCGACCGTCAAGTTCGTTGCCCTCGGTTTGATAGCTACCTTGTTCTTCGCCATGGGCGGAAGAATCGAAGTGCTCAAGATTCCAATGGTTGGATCGGTCCATCTTCCTTCTACGCTTTCGTTTGTGATCACGGTGGTATGGCTGGTGGGCATCTCAAATGCATTCAACCTGATTGACGGAATGGACGGCCTCGCTTCTGGCGCGGCGCTCTTTTCATCGTTGGTTATCCTGGTTGTTTCATTGTCAGGCGAAAATCCACTGATGATCGTGGTGACGCTTGTTCTTTGCGGTGCGCTGGCCGGCTTTCTCCGCTACAACTTCAATCCGGCGTCAATCTTTCTCGGCGACTCAGGAGCGCTCTTTGCCGGCTTTATGCTCGCGGCGCTTTCAGTGCTGGGAACGCAGAAAGCGACGACGGCGGTCGCCGTCATCACTCCAATTCTGGCCTTTGGACTTCCGGTGGTGGACACCGGCGTAACCATGGCCCGCCGCCTCATCAGCGGCCGGCCGCTTTTTCAGGGAGACAGCGAACACATTCATCACATGTTGTTGGCACGCGGCTGGTCGCAGCGCCACGTGGCGCTGGTGTTGTATGCCGTCTGCGCCGCTTTCGGACTCTTAGCCACGATCTTCACCAAAACATCATCGCCGACGACGGGCCTTGCACTCTTCGTTATCGCCGTCGCCGTCATCATCGCTGTGGGCCATTTGCGTTATCACGAAGTCGAGGAGATCAAGGCCGGCGTGAAGCGAACCGTTGGCGATCGGCGAATAAAGGTTGCCAACAATATTCGCGTGCGGCGCGCGAGTCTGGCGCTCTCAAAGGCGTCGGATCTGAATGAACTCCTGGGCGCGGTGGCACAGATGCTCGAGTTTGGAGAATTTGCTTATGCAAACGCTCAGCTTGGAAAGGCAGGCAATGCCAAAGTTAATGAGCGGGCTCTGAAGTTGGCCGGCGGCCGCGCGCTTCGCGGCGCCGAATTGCGTGGCGGCCGGATCTGCTGGTCGTGGCAACGAGATGACATTGACGCGGACGAGGTCGTTCGCTCGCCGCATTTCTGGTCGGTGCGCCTGCCACTATCAACGGAAATGGGAGAGTGGGGATGGATCAATCTCTATCGGCCATTTAGCAACGACCCGTTGCTGGTCGACATCAACCACTTGTGCGATCTCTTTCGGCAGGAAATGTCAGCGGCAACTGAGCGGGTCCTGCAAACCAGCGAAGAACGGGCGACCGCGCCAAAGCTTGGTGTGAGCGTCAGGCCCCGGAAAACCACTACTTGAACCCACAAACAGCCTCGGAACATTTCGTCGAGCAACGCGCGCAGCAAACCACCGCGCAACGCGTCGCCGAATTTCTCGGAAAAGGAATCTACGTCGCGCTGCTGATTCTGTTGGCATTGACGGCTCTTGCTTATGGAGGCACGGACCCGTGGTGGAAAGCGTTCTTCACTTGCGCGATCTTTGTGCTTGGCGCTTTCTGGTTAATTGAAAGGATCCTCAGCGACGCGCGGCAGATCGCGGGACTCGACGTTTTGCTGCCGATGCTGGCGTTGGTGATCTTCGCCTTGCTGCAAACCGTGCCGTTGGGCCAATCCGATGGGTCGAGTTTTGGACTCAGCTATCGGCTTTGGAAATCGATTAGCGCCGATCCATATGAGACCCGCATTTTTGCGCTCCAACTATTGGCGCTCGTGCTTTTGGCTGCTCTCTTCTTTCGTTACGCGTCGCAGGAGCGCCGCCTGCGCATACTGATCCACGTAATCATCGGCATCGCGCTCGCCAGCGCGCTGTTCGGTATCCTGCGTCAAACAACCCAGCATCAAGCCGGCTTCGTTTTGCCTCTGCTGCAACTAGATCAGGGATATGGGCAGTTCATTAACCGAAATCATTTCGCGTATCTGATGGAGATGGGGTTGGGACTGGCTCTTGGTCTGATTGCGGGCGGCGGCATTGGTCGCGAGCGAGCGCTCATTTATCTCGCCGCGTCGCTGCCTATCTGGACCGCGTTGGTCTTGTCAAACTCGCGTGGTGGACTGGTGGCGATGTTGGCTCAACTGGTTATCACGGTGCTGCTGTTTGGCGCCGTGATTCCATCTCGCGATTCCGATCTTCAGAATTCACGGGCCGTGAGACTGGCAAGATCAACCGGCGTGCGTCTCGTGCTGGTTGCGGCTGTCGTCGTTTTAGTTGCAGTTGGAATGTTCTGGGTCGGGGGTGACCGTCTGGCCACGCGCCTGGAAGCGACGCGCGGCGAGTTTGGTGAATCAAATGCTGGGCGCGAGGGCGTTACGCGACTGAGAATCTGGCGAGCAACCGGCGCGATGATCAAGGCTAATCCGCTCGCTGGAGTGGGCCTGGGCGGCTACTGGGTGGCTATCCCGACGTACCACGACGCGTCCGGCATTTTGACCCCGCAACAGGCGCACAACGACTATCTTGAACTGGCGGCTAGTGGCGGTTTCGTCGGAGTGGCGATAGGCGTCTGGTTTGTAGTGGCGGTATTCAGGCGGGCGCGCACGAACCTGCGATCCCCCGAACGCTTTCGCCGCGCAGCATGCTTTGCGGCGTTGATTGGAATCACCGGCGTAGCGGTTCACAGCCTGGTGGACTTTGGCTTGCACCGAATGATCAATGCGATGGTGTTCGCTGCGCTCATCGTCATTGCTACATGCAACGCAAAAGGTAAAAGTGATCGTCTGAAAAACGGTGTCCAGAGCTTCAACACTTAATCGCCCAGTCGTCGCGCTGCTGACAGTTTCACTCGTCTGGCAGTGGACCATCGCGTTGCCGCCGCAGGACATCGCGGGCGGAGCGAGCGCCTTCCAGGGTCAGGACATCATGGGCGGCGCCGCGGTCATCTTTAAGAGACCACAAAGGGTCCGGGATGTCGTCGGCGGCGCGCGTATGGCGATTGTTAAGAAGAGCAAGCCACCACGCCAGCCCGAAGCAACCGAGATAGCGAGAAACACTCCACCTAACAGACGGCAGCCTCGTGGGAAGCCGGTGGAGACCGAGACTCCCGGTGCAAAACTTTCTGACGCGGACCAGGCAGAAGCATTTAAGAATCAGGGCAACACTTACTACGGCCTTGGCGACTATCCAAAGGCAATCGACGCTTATCTGAAGGCCCTGAAGTTTGCCCCGAATGACGCGGACCTCAATAACAACCTTGGCGCCGCTTATCTCAACCTCGGCAAGAACAGTGAAGCTTCTGAGTCGTTCAAGAAAGCCATTGCGCTCAAACCGGGAGACCCGGAGGCGTACTTTAACCTCGGCGTGGCCGCTACCGTGCTGGAGAAATCTGAAGAAGCACTTGCAGCTTTCAAACAGGCGACGCATTTCAAACCTGATTGGGCCGACGCCTACAATGTTCTCGGTGATACCTACTTGACGACGGGGCGGATTGAAGAGGCCGCGCGCGCGTATCAGGAGACAGTTCGTCTGCAACCCGACAACGCCGGCGCTTACAGTAATCTCGGTTTCGTGTATGACAAACTCGGACGAGAGACAGATTCCATCGAAGCGCTGAAGCAGGCGGTCAAACTCAAAGCCGACGACGTCATTGCTTACAACAACCTGGGAGCCAGTTTGTATAAGGCAGGCAGATACCAGGAGGCGATCGACGCTTTCAAAGAGGCGCTCAAGTTGAAGCCCGGCGATGCTGAGATTGAGAACAACCTCGGAGAAGCTTATTCAGCCGCGGAGCGTTATCCGGAAGCGATCGATACTTTCAAACTGTCCGTTGCTTCGAGACCAGACCTGGCCGACGCTCGTTACAACCTCGGTAACGCGTATTATCTTTCAGGAAAGCCTGACGACGCTATGGCTGGATACCGGGAAGCGATTCGCCTGCGACCGGATTACGCCGACGCTCACACGAATATCGGGACGGCTTTGACCAGTCTGGGTAGATATCAAGAGGCCGTTAATGAATTCAAACTAGCGATCAGCAAGAAGCCCGACAATGAGGTTACTTTCAATGACCTCGGTTATGCCTACTACAAACTCGACAACCTGACAGAATCTGTGGCGGCTTACAAAGAAGCCGTGCGCCTCAAACCGAATTATGCAAAAGCTCTGAATGGTCTCGGGGACGACTATAATCAGCAGAAGCGCTTTGCCGAGGCAATCGAAGTTTTCAAGCAGGCGATCGCCGCGAAACCCGATTACGCTAACGCGCACTACAACCTGGGTAAAGCTTACTTTAGCCTACAGCGCTACACCGAAGCGATCGAAGAATTAAAGACTGCGGTGCAAATCAAACCGGATTTTGCCGCCGCATTTAAGAACCTTACCGCCGCCTACTCTATGACCGCGCGGTTCGATGAAGCCATCGATGCCGCCCGGAAGGCGGTGATGTTACTGCCGCAAGATTACGAGGCGCACAAGAATCTCGGCAATGCATACTTCCGCGCTGGGAAACTACCCGAAGCGATCGAAGCTTATAAGCTGGCAGTGAGTATCAAGCCCACCGACGCGGAGGCGCACAATAATCTGGGCCAGGCATATTTCAAAGCCGGCAAATACCAGGATGGTCTCAAAGATTTCAAAGAAGCGGTGCGTCTAAAGCCCGATTATGCAGAGGCACACTTTAATCTTGGCGTCACGTATGTTGCTCTAAGGGATGCAAAAGGGGCGCGCGGGGAACTGGCGATTCTGAGGACGCTAGACCCAAAACTCGCTGAGCAGCTCAGTCGCTTTGACAAGAAATGAATGGAGACTGGCCAGGGCGCCGCTGGCTGGCCCCAAGTTTTTTGGGAAACCGGCCCGCCAGGTCACAAAAACCATTGACCTGCACCCCGAACGGAAGTAAACTGGCGGCCACTATCGTGTGGACTCAGGACATTTAACAGTGCGTTAAGTAGGAAAAAGGACAAATAATATGAGTCTAAGACAACGAAAAGCTCTTACGGCAATCGCGGTATTCATCGCGTTTTCTTTTGCCCAGGTGTACGTCCAGACAAGTTTTGCAGGGCCGGGCGCAAACACCACCTCGGTTCCCGTTCCGCAACAGTTTGTTGCCCGTTTGACTACCAGAGGGAACCAGCCGATCACGGTCAATGGCGCAAGCGCGTCAAGCGGCGCCACAGTGCTAACAGGCGCAACGATTGAGACTCCCGATCAGGTCGGAGCTACTATCGATCTCGGATCGCTTGGCACTCTGGACATTGCTCCGAATACGAAGTTGACGCTTGAGTTCGACCAGAACGGCAACGTTAAGGTCAAACTGGTCTCTGGGTGCGCAATCCTTCGCGCTAAGAAGAATACCGATGGCGAAATTGACACCGAGCAGGGAACCGCGGCTAAGACCGAAAAGAAGAAAGGTGGCGTCCTCGATGTCTGCTTCCCGCCGGGTGCTGCAACACCGACTGTTAACGCGGGAGCGGCGGCCAGTGCTGGCGCGGGAGCCGGCGCAGGAGCCGCGGCGGGCGCGGCGGCAGCGGGCGCCGGTGGACTCTTTGGCATTGGTCTCCCTGCAACGGTTGCCATAGTTGGCGGCGGCGCGGCAACCGCAGCGATCCTGGGAACCCGCGGTGTTAATCCCAGCCCGTGAGTTAGACAACTGCATCCCAGAGACTTTTGAAGCGTGCCCTTTTTAAACAGAAGGGGCACGCTTCAGTTTGTTTGATTGGCGGTCCGAGCCTGAAAAGTTTGTCGGACACTTTGACAGAAAGCTTGAAACCAAATCCGTCTACTTCCGCGCTCTGCTCGATTGTCTTTCTTTGATCTCTGCAAATTCCGGTGACAACTGAACCCGATCAAGAATCGCGCCGGCGCGTTGTGCAGGTGCTCGCGTCTGTGGTTGCGATGCTCGCGTGTGTTGGGGCGATCTGGGCGTCGGGACGCGTAGCTCTATCCAAGCTCCTGGTGAAATACGGGACGACCGTCGCGAATGTAGCGGTACTCGACGCAGCCATTGGCTTAACGCCGACCGATGCTGAAACTCATTACGCACGCGCCGAGGTATCTGACTACGTCGGTCAGCCCGCCGAGGCACTGAAGGAAATCGAGCTGGCAGTCAGCTTGAGACCCCGTGATTATTCTCTTTGGTTGGAGCTGGGCATGGTTCGCGACCAGCTTGGCGCTACTGCCGGCGCTCTTTCCGCCTTCAACGAATCGGTGCGATTGGCGCCCTATTACTCACAGCCGCGCTGGCAGCGGGGCAACTTGCTGTTTAGGATGGGCCGCTATGACGAGGCGTTTGCCGATCTGCGTAACGCGGCCACGAGCAATCCGGACCTTGTTCCGAACTTCGTCGATCTCGCCTGGGGCGCTTCTCGTCACGACCCCGTTGTGACGGAGCAGCTTTTCCAGCCGCAGAGTAACAGCGCCCATCTGGCGCTGGCTCGATTCTTTGCCACGCATGGAAAACCAGCCGAAGCCCTGGCGCAGTTCAAGTTGGCCCACGACAATTCCGATCAAATGCGGAGCGAATTGATTCGCCAGCTAGTGGCGGCCGGCGGATTTAGACAGGCCTATGAGCTCTGGTCCAGCGGTCCCGCCGCGCAAGGTGGCGCGGATCTTTCAAAGATAACAATCTACGACGGCGGGTTCGAAGCTGCTTTGAGGGTTGATGAGGTTGGCTTTGGCTGGCGCACTTCACACGAGCCGGGAGTAAGTTTGTCGCTGGACGCGAACCAGCCGCAGAGTGGTGCTCGCAGTCTGCGCGTAGACTTTAATGGCAATTCAAATCCCGGCGCGCAAATCGTTTCACAACTGATCCTTGCCGAACCGGCCACGCGTTACAAACTAAACTTCACCGCGCGCACGCAAAAGATTGTGACTGGCGGTCCGCCCATTATTGTCGTCAGTGAAGCGACCGGCGAGCGGCGGCAACTGGGTCGTTCCGTTTCATTGCCTCAGGAAACCAGTGGTTGGCAACCGTTTACTTTCGAGTTTGCCACCGGGCCAGCGTGTGAGGCGATCAGAATCTCGTTGCAACGAGAAGACTGCACGAGTTCGCCGTGTCCGATCTTCGGCTCGCTGAATCTGGATAGCTTCTCGCTCGAGCGAACGAAGTAAAAGAAGTGTGGCTGTAATTGTCAGAGAGACTTTCAGTCAGAAAGAAACTAATCAAGTTAGAAAGTCTCGGCCACACAGATCTACGCGGATTAGCGCTGATCGGAAATGACAGAGGGAAGAAACCAGATCTGACATCAAACAAATTCGCGGTTTCTGGAAGCATCTGTGTCATCCGCGTAACTCTGTGGCCAATGGTTTCGACCCGCCCGCTATCGCAGCTAGTGCTGGCGCCGTTGACGCGGCGATTTGGCTCATGATAGGGTGCGCTTGCTCATTGCCGCGCGGGTGCGTCTCCGGTTCGATAAAACCCGTTACTATTTTAGGGAAGGCTTATGGAAGGTCGTATCGTGTCATCGGTAGTATTACCGCGTCTTAAGTTCACTTCTACTTGAATGCAGAAAGTTGACCGCCTGGGTTGGGCGGCAGGATTCTCGTTGAAGTCTTACGGCGTCAAGATTGGTATTCGGGCGAATGATCCCGAGTGGCTGGATCTAGTCTGGCCTCATTTGCCGTATGAATGCGAAGTTGCGCCGTTGCCGATTGTCGATCGGTTGTATTCGATCATCATTGGTGGGCAGGGAGCGCGGGCAAAGACCCGCCGGTTTAATCTGCTCTATGGAAACCATGTTCGGCTGGCGCGCTCGATGGACATCGATGAAGTCTTTGAGAGGCTGGAATCGGATCTGCGCTTGTTCGTTGCCGAAGTGGCGCGTCATCGCGTGTTTGTGCATGCAGGCGTGGTTGGCTGGAAGGGAAGGGCAATTGTAATTCCCGGACGCAGCTATTCCGGCAAGTCGACTATGGTGGCGGAGCTGGTCCGAGCCGGCGCGACCTACTACTCAGATGAATACGCCGTCTTTGATTCGCGCGGACGTGTGCATCCTTTTCCCAAGCCGTTGGAAATTCGCGATAGCGGGGAGTATAAGCAGACAAAGTTTGGTGTTGAAGATTTCGGTGGTCGGACCGGGACCAAACCGATTCCAGTTGGGCTGGTTCTGGCAACCGAGTTTAAGGCGGGCGCAAGATGGAGACCCCGCGAGTTGTCAGAAGGGAAAGCAGTGCTCGCTCTGCTTTCAAACACAGTTTCGGCTCGGCGACAGCCTGAGAAATCGCTGGCCACGCTGCAAAAGGTCGTGGCCGAAGCTAAAACACTTAAGGGTCTGCGCGGGGAAGCCAGCGAGTTGGCTTTGTCGATGCTCGCAAGAATGGAAAGAATTAGCTGATTCCTGGCCGAATTGGTGGTACACTCTGCGCCATTCGGTTCAAGGTTTTATCGTTAACCTGCAGTTTAGAACAGTCACAGATCATTGGAGGCAGCATGAAGGGAAATGCAGGAGCAATGACACCGTGTGCCCGTAGAGAGGGTTTGGTTGTTAGGGAGCTTCCAGACGAGGTCCTTGTTTATGATCGGGACCGCGATAAGGCCCATTGTCTGAATCAGACTGCTGCCCTTGTCTGGAAGTACTGCGACGGTAAGACCACAGTGCCGACGATCGCGCGACAGCTCGAGCGCGACTTGGAAACAAAACCGATCGACGAGAAAGTAGTTTGGTACGCGCTCTCGCAGTTAAGTAAGGATCATCTGCTGGAGGACAGCGTCGTACCACCTGCGATGCTTTCTGGAATGACCAGGCGCGAAATGGTGCGCGCGTTGGGAGTCGCTGCGGTTATCGCGGTCCCACTGGTTACCTCGATAGTGGCGCCAACGCCGGCGCAAGCGGCTACCTGTAAACCAACTGGCACCCCCTGCTCCTCCGGCGCTGAGTGTTGCTCGGGGTCATGCCCTGGTGCGCCCAACCAATGTCCGGTGACTCCTTCTACGGGAGGGCAGTGCTGCTAGCGGACCTCTGGCCTAAAGCTATCCAGGAATCAAGTGCCGTTTTGGCATCCCCAGCCTAAACGGCACCTCGACGTATTTCGGCGGCTCGTCGTTTCTTCATGAGTCCGGCGTGATTCTAAGCTCGTGACAAATCTCCTCGATAAACCTCGCGGCCTCATGGTAACCGCGATTCTTGCCGGTTGTTGGCGGAGTCCCCCTCTCGACCATCTGGAAATCTCGGAGCTGGAACTAGACGAAGTTACGCCGTTGCTTTACGGATCGGGGGCGGGCGCCCTCGGTTGGTGGCGTGTGCGCCATACGGAATTGAAAACTGCATCGTCGGCGGAAGTTCTGCGGCAAGCCTATCGTCTTCAGGCGCTCCAGTCTGCTATTCACGAAGAGAAGATCAAAACGGTCTTTCGCCTACTGCGCGAATCGTTTATCGAGCCAATCCTCGTCAAGGGTTGGGCCGCGGCGGATCTTTATCCAGATCGCGCGTTGCGTCCTTACGGGGACATCGACCTCTGTGTCAGACCATCGGATTACAGAACCGCCGCGGCTCTATTGGCCGGCCCGGCAGCGGCCGGGTGCTGGGTGGATCTGCACAACGGATTTGACGAACTGAAAGGTCGCACGTTCGATCAGTTATTCGAGCGTTCTCGGCTGGTAGAACTCGGCAATAACTACGTGCGCGTACTGTCTGCTGAAGACCACCTGGCTCTGCTTGCTATCCATCTTCTCAAACACGGGGCCTGGCGGCCGCTGTGGCTTTGCGACATCGGCGCGGCAGTTGAATCGTTACCGCCAAATTTTAACTGGGATATTTGTCTGGGAAGAAAGAAACCTGGGGCTGATTGGATCGTGAGCGCTATTGGGCTTGCAAATCGATTGCTCGGGGCTCGAATAGATCATTTACCGACTGCCGGCAACGCGAGCCAGTTGCCGAAGTGGCTGGTCGCTGCGGTGCTCAAGCAGTGGCAGAACCCATACGCGATCGATCAACCTCCCATGAGACATCCCGCGCCGATGGCGAATTATCTGCGCCATCCATCCGGCGTGCTCAACGGACTAAAGCAGCGCTGGCCAGATCCGATACTGGCAACCATCAGCGTCAACGGTAAGCTCAACAACATGCCACGATTGCCGTACCAAATTGTCAATTGCATTTCCCGCGTCGCGCGCTTTGTCGTGCGCCTGCCGGCGCTAACACGCGGTCGCGATCAATATCAAGTTGAGCCAAGAACTTGAGTCGGATGTTAAATGAAAATATTTAACGAACTCGGCTTGCTCGTTGAAAGTCTTTGGCGAGAGCGCAATTATTCCGAAGGAGAATTTCCTGAGATAGCCGGCCAGGCCCTCGCTGAAATGGATTTGGCGAAAAAGGGAGTCACCCCATGGGAAATCATTGGCTGGTTGCATACAGAGTCGCAATTGCCAAGACAGCAGGATATCGAAGCAAAATTCGGCAATCCTCCCATCACCTTGTTTTGTGGCTCAAGATTTTACGTTGACATCTATTTCTGGCTCGACGGGACCACCGACATTCACCAACACGGGTTTGCGGGCGCTTTCCAGGTTTTGACGGGCTCGAGCATTCACAGCCGGTATAGCTTCCAGCAAGAGCGAGCGATTAATGAATATTTTCTTCTCGGCCGCGTGATTCTCGACGCTGTCGAACTGCTGGCTGAAGGAGACATTCGCCGCATCGTACCTGGCCGCGACCACATCCACTCACTATTTCATCTCGACCGCCCTTCCTGCACCATCACTGTACGAACATTCACCGTATCGTCAAAGCAACCGCAATACAGCTACCGAAAACCGTATTTCGCAATCGATCCCTTTTACAAAGAACCCTCACTCATTAAAAAACTCCAGAGCGTCGCGATGCTGCTCAATTTGCAACAAGCCGACCATGACGAGCTGATAGGCGATCTGGTCTCGGCGTCGGATTTCCAGACGACATTTCTGATCCTTCAAACCGCTTTCAAGATGCTCGGCGGCAATCAAATGGAAAGCTTCTTTCAACTGTCAACGAGTCGCGACCGCTTTGACAAGCTACTGGAACGAGCCCGGCAGAAGCACGGCGATCTTGTCGATTATGTGCTGCCAGTCCTGACAGAGGAGGGCAGGCAGGAAGACATCGTTCGTCGCCGGCAGTTCATCACCAGCAACGAACACCGATTCTTCCTCGCCTTGCTGCTTAATGTTTCCAGCAGCCGGAAGATTTTCGAGCTGGTAAAAGCGCGCTTTCCAGAAAATGATCCGTTGGACAAAGTGCTCGACTGGGTCATGGAACTCTCAACTACGAAGGTGTGGGGCTCGGCCGAGGCAAACGTGCTCGGTCTCAATGATTTCGACGATGATTATCTGTTCGTACTTCAGTGTCTGCTGGAGAATCTTTCGGCGCAGCAAATTAAGGACGCGTTGGCAAAAGACTATCCGGCGGATTACGCGGCAAAGCTGGAAAGCAGATTTGAGGCGGTCGCCGCCGCGCTACGTAGTTCGATTCCATTTAGAGCGATGCTCGCTGACACCGACGCTTCCGTCTGGCCTATAGCCGACGTTTCAAAACCCGCCAAGGTGGTATAAAATGCGACCTCCCCGAACACTCTTGTGGATTGATCGCGAAGCGATAAGCCAACTTCCTTTGCGGTTTCTCTGAATTAAGTAATGGGCCAGCAAAATGGGAATCATAGGGGTACGGTCCGAGGTCTTACGGCGGCCTTTCTGATATTTGTAGTTTCGCCGATTACGTTTTCCCCTTTCCGCGACACTTCGGCACGCGGACAGACGAAGCCGGTGAATGTTCGGGTTCCAACCCCGAATGCGGAAGTCTTTCGGCCCGCGCCGAACGCGGACACCGCCTCAGCGAGCGCCACGGCCGCAGAAGGCGGCATCCTGCTCCAATGGCGCACAGACTCTGGAGCAGACAATCGCGGTTTCTCCGTCTATCGCATACGAGATAGACAGATGACCCTAGCCGCGCAAATTGTCCGGCCGGAGTCCTCAGAACGAGAAAACTCTTATCAGTGGTTCGACCCTGACGGTACTTCGGATTGCAACTACTATATCGCGTCGATTGGCGCGGACAGCAGAAAGAAAGTCTATGAAGCACTCGTTCCAGTCTCCCGGCTTGGCGAGTCGGCGTCGAGCAACGCACCACGCTCCCGCACCGAGGCTGGTTCGGTAGCACGGGTTGATGAGTATCCCACCGCGTTGTCGGGAGCGCAGCCCCAGTTACCAAACGGCCCAATCGATGTTCAATGGGGCATTGCAGCGCAGACCGCTCTGAAAATACAGGTGAAGAGTAATGACTGGTACAGAGTCACGCAACAACAGATGTCGGCGGCCGGCTTTAGCCCGACTGTCGATATCCGAAACCTCTCGCTCTTTGGCGACGGCAAGGAGATTGCTATTGGCACCAGCAAAGGTGCGGGCCAACTTGTACCTGGAGACTATATCGAGTTTTATGGTCAGGGATTGGACACCCTGGACACGGACGCCAGAATCTATTACCTGATTGCGGGAACGACTCCGGGAAAGCGTGTCCAGGGCGATCTGCATCTTGATAGCTCCCCAGTTTCTCAATCTACGCCGCGGCTTCAGTTGCAATTGCAGCAGCCTGGCCCGTTGGGCTTTGATTTCAACTATCGAGGTTGGTTTGCGCCATTGGTTACCTTGATCACAAGCGACAAAACTTCGGGCACACGCAACGAGGAAGGGAAGCCAGTTGCCCGGCAATTTGAGCCGAACTTGACCGAAGCCTCTCCTGCGCGGTCTGCGAGTCAGCTGCCCGACGGCAGCGCGACGCCACTTAGAATCGCGCGAGGCGAAGAGTCCGAAAAGCTGGACGCGGGCAGGCCGGCGCACGCCGAACCCGCTGCCTCGGTCCTCAAGTCAGTACCTTCTGTTCCTAAATCTGATAGGAAGAAAAAGAGGAACAAGTCTTATCGGCGCAAGTCGCGCAGTAGCGTGCGTCTTTCCAAGCCGCGGTACAGCCATGCGTTAGCCCAAGCAGTCGGCTCCGGTCTCAGCTTTAACGACACGCTCCAGATCAAGGAGCGATTTAACTACAACACGCAACTCGCCGTGGGGAATAATTTTTTTGGCTCGACAATAAGTACCAATGCTGGGCTGACGGAGACGCTCTCAATTCGAAATCTTGAATCCAGTGCCGAAGGGCCAGCGCGGCTGGACGTTAGCTTGCAGGGGCTTAGCCTCCAAGCTCACCAGGTCAATATCTTCGTCAACAATACAATGATAGGCACGATGAACTTCTTCGGTCGTGACCGTCCCGGGCAGAGTTTCAATGTTCCTGTTTCATTGCTTAGCGAGGGTTCTAATGCGATCAAGTTTGTGGCCACGTTACCGCCCAGCGACTTCAACGCTGTTGATTACATTAGGTTAACTTACCCACACAGTTACCGAGCCTTTAACGACTCTTTGCGTTTCAGCCTTCGCTCTACTCAGTCGCTAAACGTCGATGGCTTTTCGATACCAAACGTGCGCCTAATCGACATCAGCGATCCGAGGAACGTAAAAGTGACGCGCCCAATTGTCGCATCCAGTGGCTCGGCTTACGCGATCACAGTTCCTTCGGGTCCACGCGCAAAGGCCGGACGCATAATGTACGCGCTGCCGGAAGGGCAGTTCCAAACGCCCGCCGCGTTCTCGTTGAATCAACCGTCGACATTAAATGCGACCGGCAATGGAGCTGACCTCCTTATCATAGCCAATCAGGATTTCATACCCAGCATCGCACCGCTGGTCGCGCAACGCCAGAGCCAGGGCTTAACGGTTTTTGTCGCGGACGTTCAGGATGTTTATGACGAGTTCAGCTTCGGCGCGCACAGCTCGCAAGCGCTGCAGGATTTTCTTTCGCACGCCAGGAGCCATTGGGCCACGGCGCCACGTTATGTCCTGCTCGCCGGAGACGCCAGTTACGATCCGCGCAGTCATCAAGCGGTAGCGATGGTACGGACGCAGATTTCACAGCATGTCGCGGGCGCCTTCCCAAACAATACACACCCAGGCTGCGCTGACAACAATAACAATGCCACCGATTTCGCGTTGACTCTTTTTGGGAATCCTCACAACAGCGCTTTCAATACGATTCCGCCGTGTAGTGACTCCTCTGGGGTCGTCATCAGCCAGATTTATAGCGGAGTCGGAGACAATGGTGGCTCACTTACAAACAGCTTCATCGAACTGTTCAATCGCGGCTCATCGCCAGTGAATGTCAACGGCTGGTCAGTGCAGTATGCGTCGGCAGCGGAGACTAGTTGGCAAGTGACCAGTCTCACCAATGTGACTATTCAACCCGGGCACTTCTATCTGGTGCAGGAGGCCGGATTCGGCGGGGTTTTCAGTCTTCCTACTCCGGATGCGATTGGAAATATTTCGATGAGTGTGACCGCAGGCAAGGTAGCGCTCGTCAGCAACACGACGCCGCTGACCGGGACATGTCCAACTGGAGGTGCCATCGTTGATTCCGTGGGTTACGGGAGCGCGGCTAATTGTTTTGAAGGCAGCGGTCCAACAGCGGTTTCGGCCGATTTTGTACCGACAAAGCAGGTCGACACGACGTTCGGTGCTGCCTGCTCCGACGACGGCCTTGCCGATTTCAACAACGACGGGGTGCCGGAGATCCCGGTCGGCCGACTGCCAGCCAGAACTCCCGCCGAAGCAGATTTGATGGTGTCGAAGATCGTAAGTTTCTCGAAAGCGAACGTGCCGCAAACTGCTCTGTTCGTCGCTGATGCCCAGGGCAACTACTATTGGAACTTCGAGTCGCATAGCGATGACCTGGCCAACCTTGTACCGCAAAGCATACCGAAACAAAAAATATATCTCGCGCAGCAGCCTTCGCCCGCTGCGTGCGAAGCAAATATCATAAACACCATCAATCAGGGGTTGGCGCTGGTTAATTACCAGGGCCACGGCAATGTGAACGTCTGGAGCGGCGCTTCGATATTCACCAACGGCGACGCGCACGCCCTGACCAATGGGAACCGGCTGCCTTTGGTAATCGTGGCCGATTGTCTTAATGGCCTTTTCGATGATCCGGTGCTTGAGGGCTTGGCCGAGACCCTATTGAAAGCGCCGAACGGAGGCGCAGTCGCCGCCTACGCTTCATCGGGCGAGACGATACCCGACGGCCAGCAGGAGATGTCCGTACGTGTATATCAGTTGCTGTTCGGACCGCAGTCCATGGCGCTCGGCGACGTAACCAAACAGGCGAAGACTGCGACCAACGATCTTGACGTACGTCGAACATGGATCCTGCTGGGCGATCCGTCAATGAAGATTTGGTAGCTAAACCCGAAGTATTCACATTCTGCTGGTAGAAAAGAAAGGTTACTTACGTGTCCCCAACAACTCGCTCCATTCGCACGCGTTTTCAACCACGATCTCTTGTCGTGCTCCTGGTTGCCCTTCTGATGGCAATTGGCGTTGTGCAGTTCGGATCCTTTAGTCGCGCCCATTCGTCGGCTGCCTTTACCCCGGGCAATCTGGTCATTTACCGCGTAGGCGATGGCAGCGCCGCACTGGCGAGTTCAGCAACGGCAGTCTTTCTCGATGAATACACAACATCCGGTGGATCGCCGGTCCAATCTATCGCGATGCCGACTACCGTTAACGGCTCGAATAAAAGACTAACTGCGAGCGGCACCGCGACGAGTGAAGGATTGATGACCTTATCTACGGACGGCCAGTATCTAACTGCAACCGGGTATGACGCAGCATTAGGGACTGCCAGTATTACCACCTCAGCTTCCTCGACGGTCAATCGAGTTATTGCGCGCGTTGACTCCGGCGGCACCGTTGACACAACAACGGCGCTGACTGATATCAGCGCTAGTAATGCCGGCAATCCGCGAAGTGTGATAAGTACCAACGGCACGGATTTGTGGATGGATGGCTCCGTGGGCGGCATTCGTTACACAACTCTGGGAGCTACAACGTCGACACAGCTAAGCACCACTGTCACGAATCTTCGCCAAACTAATATCTTTGGCGGGCAGCTTTACGTCTCCGACAGTTCTGGAACTGCGGTTAGACTCGGAACAGTGGGAAGCGGAACGCCCACGACTTCCGGTCAAACAATCACGAACCTTCCTGGTTTTCCGACGACTGGAAGTCCGTACGGCTTTTTCTTTGCTGATCTCGACTCGGGCGTGGCCGGCCTTGATACCCTCTATGTGGCGGACGATACTGCAAATGTTATTCAGAAATTTTCCCTAGTCTCCGGCACTTGGACAGCCAACGGAACAAAAGCGCTGGCGACGGTACGCGGACTTACGGGTGTCGCTAGCGGTAGCAGCGTGACTCTCTACGTTACCAACGGTTCAACGCTTCAGACATTAACGGATACGTCCGGTTACAACGCGACGATCACGGGAACGCTAACGAGCATCGCTACTGCCGGAGCCAACACAGCATTTCGCGGCGTGGCATTCGCGCCGTCGTCTGGGTCACCCACACCTACTCCGACGCCGACCGGAACGCCGACGGCGACCCCAACGCCCACACCGACACCAACGCCGGTTGCGATTCACGACATTCAAGGCAACGGAAACACTTCTCCTTTGAGCGGCAGTGTCACTACGACTGGAATTGTGACCGGCCTCCGAAGCAACGGCTTTTTCATTCAGGAACCGGATGCCACTGTAGACGCTGATCCGAATACCTCGGAAGGTATCTTTGTCTTCACCTCGAGCGCGCCACCAGCCGCAGCCGTTGTTGGCAACCTCGTCCAGGTCGCCGGAACCATTTCTGAGTTCATTCCTTCTGCTGATCCGTTCAGCCCCTCGCAGACGGAACTTACTTCTCCAACAGTATCGCTTCTTTCATCGGGAAATCCTTTGCCTACGCCGCACACGATCACCGCCGGCGAAACTCAGGTTAACGACTACAACAATCTCGAAAAGTATGAAGGCATGCGGGTAAGTGTGCCTTCTCTGACCGCGATCTCCGGAACGCAGGGAACTGTTACCGAATCAAGCGCCACCTCCGTCTCAACCGGGATCTTCTACGGAGTGATTATCGGGGTGCCGCGTCCTTTCCGCGAACCAGGTATCGAGCTACCCGACACTGTTCCGACGCCTTATCCTTCGGGGGCGGCTCCGGCAAACGTGCCGCGCTTCGATTTCAATCCGGAACGATTGCGCGTTAATAGCAAAGCACTTGGCGGCGCGGCCATTGATGTCACGTCTGTTGGCTCCGGCGCGACCATTACAAACATCACCGGCCCGCTCGACTATGGTTTCCGCACTTACACCATCGACGTTGATCCGCCCTCGGTGACGCCCGCGCCGAGTGTCAGCGGCGTTGGCAGCGCAGTGCCCGTGCCGACACCGACGGCCACTGAACTGACAATCGCGAGTTTCAATATGGAACGGTTCTTCGACACGACCAACGATCCGGCCACCTCGGACGTCGTGCTGACACAGGCCGCGTTCGATGGCCGGCTTAACAAGGCTTCGCTGGCGATTCGCAACGTTCTCAATTCGCCTGATGTTATCGGCGTTGAAGAAATGGAAGCGGGGCTTTCAGTTGATAACAGTATTCTGCAAGCCGTAGCCGACAAGGTAAACACCGACGCCGGTACGCCCAATGATTATCAGGCTTACCTTGCGCGCGGAAATGATCCAGGCGGCATCAACGTTGGGTTCCTGGTACGAAGTTCCCGTGTCGCGGTCTTTACCGTGACGCAGTACAACAAGAATGAGCAATGGGTGGATCCCACTGATAGCGTCAGCAAGAATCTGAATGACCGGCCGCCTCTGGTCTTGCGCGCCACCATCCCTCAGGTCGGGGGAACTTTCTCATTTACGGTCATCGCGAATCACTTGCGATCGCTGAACGGCGTCGATGACCTTACCAGCGCCCACACGCGCGTTAAGAAGCAGAAGGAGGCAGAATCGCTAGCCACGTTAATTCATTCGTTTGAAACGAATGGCGATCCGAATCAAGTCGCACCCTACGATAACAACATCGTCTCGCTCGGCGATTACAACGCATTCGAGTTCAACGATGGTTATTGCGACGTTGTCGGCACCGTGCTCGGCGCGCCGGCGCCTGCCGATCAAGTTGTGCAACCCACGGCCACCATCAGCACAAACATGTTCGACTTGATTGGCTTCGTTACAACGAGTCAGAAGTATTCGTATTCGTTCGACGGCGACGCGCAGGCAATTGATCACGAGCTCGTGAATCGCAGCATGCTCGCTCGTTTTACACGCCTCGCCTATGGACGCATGGACGCAGATTTCCCGGAAGCTTTTCGTAACGACACTAATCGCCCTGAGCGACTGTCGGATCATGATCCGTCGGTTGCTTACTTCGATCTGATACTGGCGCCGACTGCAGCTAACGGTTCAATTAGCGGCCGAATAACCGACAATGGCGGCGCGCCGGTTGCAGGCGCCGTGATCAACGTCAGCGGCACTCAGAATCGCAAGACGATCACTGACGCAAACGGCAATTATCATTTCGATAATGTGGAAACGAACGGCTTCTACACGGTAACGCCTTCGCGGGCAAACTATGTCTTTAGTCCCGCTAATCGCTCGCTTAGTCAGGTCGGCAGCAAGACTGAAGCAGTCTTTTCTGCTTCATCAACTGGAGACGCGGCTAATCCGCTTGACCTCGCTGAATACTTTGTGCGCCAGCAGTACGTCGATCTACTGGGCCGCGAGCCGGACGAAGGCGGCTTCAATTATTGGAGCGATCAAATCAATCAATGTGGCGGTGACAGCGGGTGCGTTAGCGCGCAGCGCCGAGACGTGGCCGCGGCATTTTTCATCGAGCGGGAATTCCAGCAGACCGGCTCGTTCATCTATGACATGTATGCGGGCGCACTCGGTCGTAAACCAGCCTTCGCTGAGTATTCCGCAGACCGGCAACAAGTAATCGGCGGCCCGACTCTGGAGGCGGAAAAGACAACCTTCGCACAAAGCTTCGTGCAACGCGCAGAGTTTGTGCAGAAGTATCAGGCAAACACGAGGGCAGACTCGTTTGTTGATGCGCTGATTCAAAACGCGCAAACATCGGGAGTCGATCTAAGCAGCGAGCGCGCGAGCCTCATCAATGCGTACAACGGCGCTGGTAGTACGATCGAGAGTCGCGCTTCAGTAATGCGCGCGATCGCCGACAACGCGACTTTCAAGCAAGCGCAATACAACCCCGCCTTCGTGCTGACGGAATACTTCGCTTACCTGCGACGCGACGTGGATCAGGGCGGCTACGACTTCTGGCTGAACGTCCTGAACAACGGCGACCCTGGCAACTATCGCGGCATGGTTTGCTCGTTCGTCACTTCGACGGAGTATCAGCGTCGCTTCAGTGCGGTTGTGAGCCACAGCAACAGCGAATGTGGACGCTAGGTTTGGGCCACAGATCTGAGCCGATCGAGCCATGAGCACAGAGCCTTTGATCCTTAGCGTCGATACAGCAACCCTGGGCGGTAGCGTCTGTCTAACGCGGGGAAAAGAGATAATCGCTTCGATCATCGGAGAGGCAACCATTTCACATTCCAACGCTCTTTTGCGGGATATCAATCAAATCTTGAAGACAGCGGGCGTTACACTCAGCGATGTCGACTTGTTTGCCTGCGCGGCGGGACCGGGAAGCTTTACCGGCCTACGGATTGGCCTGGCAACGGTGAAGGCTTTTTCCATGACGTTGAGCCGGCCATGCATTGGGATTCCAACGCTGCAGGCGATAGCGCATTCCTGTGGACCAGCGAACGTTGTAGTGGCCGCGCAGCCCGCCGGCCGGGGCGAGGTCTTTGCGCAACTTCTGTCAGTTTCCAGCGACGGAATAGTAAAAGAACTTGATACACCTTCGCACGTGTCGCCAAAAGCGATGATCGAGAAGTATGGCGCACTGACCAATCTTAAATGGGCTGGCGAAGGCGCGCGCCTTTATCAAGATAGAATCCGAGATGCCGCGTATGAGCGAACAATCGAGTTCAGAGACGAGCCGGTGAATTCAACGGGCGATGGGCGAGGCTGGGGGCTCGCGGGAAGGGAACCGAACCTTGCCAAAGAGATAGCCGCCCTGGCGCTGCAGCGGTGTCAAGGCGGCGAGCCGGGCGCGCCCAATTCGCTCCGGGCGATCTATGTTCGGCTGTCAGACGCAGAACTAAAAGAACAATGTCAGCAACAGAATCTGTATTAAGCGCAGTCTCGGTGTCAGTCTCAAACATGACTGAGCATGACCTGCTCGAGGTAGTCGATATTGAGCAGAGTTGCGGCCTCAGTCGATGGGGCTGGGACGCTTATCATGCCGAACTCCAGAGCGGCCACCGAAACCTGATGCTGGTGGCACGAGTCAACTCCCCAGAAGGGAATAACACCGAGTCTGTAGTGGGCTATATCGTCGCGAGGCTAGCTGCCGACGAGCTCCATATAAACAACGCCGCCGTGCGCGAGGCTCATCGTCGCCGCGGCGTTGCGACTGCTTTGCTTAGCAGGATACTGGAAGAAGGCGAGCGCGCCGGCGCTTATGCTGCGTTCCTTGAGGTCCGAGCAGGGAACTCCGCCGCTCAGGCGCTTTACGAAAGATGCGGGTTTGTTGTGGTTGGGCGCCGTCCCAATTATTACTCGGCGCCAGTCGAAGACGCCCTGATTATGACTCTCCAGTTAAGAGAGAACGCTTGATCTGTTCGCCTTGATTGGACTAACATTTTTTCAAAGCAAGAAACAACGCAGGGGTAAGCTAACTGCTGCCTCTGTATAATTAATCTTACCAGTTTCATCGTCCGAAAGGAGACGTGCACGAAAATGGACATTACAACGACGGATAGGCTGAAAGAGGAGCTGATGAGTCATGACGCAGAGTTCAGAGAATTAGCGAAAGAGCACGGGAAATACGAAGAGCGGCTTAGCGAGTTATCGGCTCTGGCCTATCCAAGTGATGAGGAACAACTGGAAGAGATCACGCTCAAGAAGAAAAAGCTGGCAATTAAAGACCAAATGCATTCCATAATGTTGCAACACCAAAAGAACCAGACCGCTGGTCACTGACGCAATTCTCCAGAAGGCTTTGCAGAGTGAGAACGGGGACGTGGGATCGAGAAGCACGCGTCCCCTTTTTACGTAAATGGTTGCGGACTAACTGGCACTATGACCGGAAAAAACTGAAGGTAAGACAACGAATTGAGAATAGCTCGTGAAGGCATCCCGTACATTGTTGTTCCCGCAGTCCTGGCGGCTATCTCGCTGGTTCTGGCTTACTGGCCGATCTCAATTCCTTTTCTGCTGGTCTTCGCATTCATGGTTTTCTTTTTCCGTGATCCTCACCGACAGCCGCCGGCAGAGCCTGATATCATCGTCGCGCCCGCAGATGGTCGGGTCACTCGGGTTAGCGCTCTTGCACCCGAGCGCGAAGATTCGCCGACGATCGTCAGCATCTTTTTGTCGCCGTTTGACGTACACGTTAACCGGGCGCCAATCGCCGGAAAGATCACTGACATCTCGTACAGCAAGGGGAAGTTCTTAATGGCGACAAACGACCGGGCCAGTTTGGTAAACGAGCAGAATGCATTGACCATCGAGGGCGAGAAGGTGAAAGTTGTTTGCAAGCAGATCGCCGGAATACTTGCACGCCGGATCGTTTGCTGGAAACATAAGGATGATCGGGTAGCTTTGGGCGAGCGAATCGGCATGATCAAGTTCAGTTCGCGAACAGATCTTATTTTGCCGGGAAACGTGAAAGTGGTTGCGGTGAAAGGCGCCAAAGTGCGTGGCGGAACCAGTATCATTGGGAGAATACCATGATGACCGCACCGCGTATGCAGCCCGAGCGGGACACAAGCAATCCAGAACGTCGTGGACTCAAGAAGGGTCTATATCTGATTCCGTCTGTCTTCACGGCGGGAAATATCCTGATGGGCTTTTTTGCCATCATGGCCTCGTTGCGCGCGTTTCAATTGGTAGGCCTGGGCGGTGAAGCCAATCTGGTGATCGCCAAGACCTACTTTGATTTTGCGGCAAAGGCAATCGGCTTAGCGGTAGTTTTCGACATGCTGGACGGACGCATTGCGCGTATGACAAAAACTACTACCGAGATCGGAATCCAATTGGATTCTTTGGCTGACGTCGTGACGTTTGGTCTCGCGCCCGCGGTCCTTGCGTTTGTGTGGGGTTATGGCGCCACTTTTAGCGAGGGAAGCGATCTCTACAATCTGGCGCTGTTCATTTCTTTTATGTACCTGATGTGCGGCGTATTCCGCCTTGCGCGTTTCAACGTTCAGGCATCGCGTCCGCGCATACTGGCCGAAGGAACAATCAAGGTTGACAAGAAAAGCTTTGTGGGGTTGCCAATTCCGGCTGCCGGCGGGCTGATCGCCGCAATGGTCCATTTCGCTCCGCTACCCTTGATACATTACGGGCAAGAGCGGGCGGAACTTTATTCAGGGCTCTTGATCGCCCTGGTCGGTTTTCTCAGTGTGCTGATGGTGAGCACGCTTCGTTTCTCGAGTTTTAAGACAGTCGGAACGCGGAGCCGCAGCATGCGGACAATTATCCTGGTGGTGGCGATCGGATTGCTGATTTTCCTCTTCTCCCGTTATGTGCTTCTTGCGATCGTTATTGCCTACATTCTTCACGGATTGCTTTCCCGCCTGGCGGCGCCATTCAGACGCCGACCCGAGCTCAGCAGCCCAAAGGTATCAACAAAAGAAACCTGAGCGTCCGGGTTTACAAGCAGAAAACTTCCTGCTTGATCCAGCTAGTGATTTGAAGTCTTGGTATTAGCTGGATGAGAGAAGGCCAATAATCCGTGCTCTGTTGTGATGAAGACCGCGTCGCCAACGATGATCGGAGACGCGGTATTGAGGCCTTCCCCGGTTGGAAGAGTGTTGACCTGCCGCCCATCGCGCAAGGCCAGCACCACTCCCGCTTCACTCGACAAAGGTGTGAACAGCGCGCTGTCTTCAGTCGTCAGCGGCTGTGACGAAATTCGGCCGGGCAGTTGTCGCTTCCAAAGCTTCTTTCCTCGACTGAACGATAACAAATAGGCGAAATTGTCGAGGGAGGCAACAAGAAGTCCTCTATCCACACGCTCAACGGCCTGCACTCCCGCCCCAGTCCGTTTGCGCCATTGCCCACGGCCGTCTGCCTCGTTCACCGCATACACATAACCATCTCCTGAGCCGAAATAGACGGTCCCATCCGCGAGAGCTACAGGACCGCGCACGGGACCGCGCGTCCGATAATCCCACAGAAGCTTGCCCGTTCTCTCGTCGAGCGAGAACAGCGTTCCGTCCTCACCGCCTACGTAAACGCTTCTTCCAGATAGCACTGGCTGGCAGTTGAACGCTGAACCATGCCGAACAGACCATAGAATGTTGCCGGTTTTCTTATCGAAAGCGTAAACGTTTCCGTCGCTCGCTGCGGCAAAGATTTTCTCGTTGCTCATCGTGAGCGCCCCACGGATAGGCATTGCGAGCGTTCGCATCCACAGCGTTACACCACCCTCACGACCAAGGGCTCGGAGAGAGCCTGTGGTCCGATGCGCATCACTCGGGGACGTAATCGCTTCAGAAGCCACGTAGACGGCGCGATCGTCGGCTGCGGGAGAAGCAGAAAACTCGCCCCCGATTTCCGACTTCCAGTACAACTGGCCGTCGCTCGCTCTTAACGACACGATTGTGCCAGCGGCCAGCGGCAGGTATATTCGCTCGTCATCTGCGGCAGGTGTTAAGTTCAAAGTCGGACCAACGTAACGCCAGCGCACGGTAAGAGGCTGAGAAAGAGAGAGTCGCGGACCAACGGCTTTTGTCCCTCCCACCGGCAGAGCAGTGAACGACGCAACGCCGCAGGCCGTCGCAAAAGCGATCGCTTTTATTGACGACCATGCCCGTTGAGTGCGGCGTTTTCTTGACCTCGCTGGGGTCATCAAATTGGCGTGTCTTCTACTCAATCAAGAATCAGCCGAGACATGCGGATTTTGAGTTAGTGCAAAGCGAAAGTATACTTCACTGCGCCTCATCTTCGTTACCGAATGTCTTATGACGCACGAGGTTTTCTTTCTTTGACTAATAACAACCGTCACGAAACAATAATAATACTTGACTTCGGATCACAATACACTCAACTGATAGCCCGTCGCATTCGCGAGGCAGGAGTTTTCTCCCAGATCCTTCCGTGTCACACGCCAGTAGAGCAGATTCGGCTGCACCACCCAAAAGGGATCATCCTGTCTGGCAGTCCGGCGTCAGTCTACCAGCCAGGCGCGCCGCGACCCGCCGGTAATCTACTCGAGGCGATTGATTGTCCGCTGCTTGGGATCTGCTATGGATTACAGGTCATGGCATTTGATCTGGGTGGTGAAGTGCGGCCTTCGACAAGCCGGGAATTCGGATACGCAAGACTCAAGGTGCTTGAACACGAGAGCCCACTCTTCAAGGGACTCCCCGGCGAAATGGACGTGTGGATGAGTCATGGCGATCACGTCACCTCAGTGCCTCCCGGTTTTCGCGTAACTGCCCGCACCGATGATGCCCTTAATGCAATCGAAGACTTAAGCAAGAACATATTCGGAGTCCAGTTCCATCCCGAGGTGGCGCACACACCGCTGGGCTCGCAAGTCTTACGCAACTTTATCTTCTCGATCTGCGGATGCCGAGGTGATTGGTCGCCCGAAGCGGTCATTCAAGAACAAACAGCGCGGATAACAGAGCAACTGGGTGACAAAGGACGCGCAGTCTCCGGGCTGTCAGGCGGTGTCGATTCGACTGTGGCCTCAGCGCTGGTGCATCGCGCTGTGGGCGAACGACAAACTTGCATTTTCATCGATAACGGACTGCTGAGAGAAGGAGAGTTTGAGTCTACCTTGGCGCTGTTGCAGCAAACGATGAAGCTGAACATCGTTGGCCTTCGGGCTGGGAGTAGATTTCTCGAAGCCCTGCGAGGCGTGACCGACCCGGAGGAAAAACGCAAACGAATTGGCAAAGTCTTTATTGAAGTTTTCGAGGACGAGGCGAAGCGTCTGGGCGATGTCGAGTATCTGGTGCAGGGAACTCTGTATCCTGACGTGATCGAATCAGTCTCAGTGCGTGGTCCTTCGTCGGTCATCAAGAGTCATCACAACGTCGGCGGACTTCCTGAAAAGATGAGTCTGCGTTTGATTGAGCCTCTGAGGGAGTTGTTCAAGGATGAGGTGCGACTGATTGGGAGGGAACTGGGCGTGCCGGAAGAGATTTTGACTCGTCATCCATTTCCCGGTCCCGGACTCGCTGTTCGAATTGTTGGTGAAGTAACCGAAGAGCGGATTCGCCTGCTGCAAGCGGCGGATAGAATCCTTGAAGAGGAATTGCGGCTTGCCGACCTATATCATTCAGTCTGGCAGGCCTTTCCCTTATTGTTGCCGATATCGACCGTGGGTGTAATGGGAGATGAACGCACTTATGAGCGAGTCGTAGCAATTCGCGCGGTGACCAGCGTCGATGGCATGACTGCAGATTGGGCGCGATTGCCGCAGGATGTCCTCGCGCGCATATCGTCGCGAATTGTCTCTGAAATCAGGGGCATCAACCGCGTCGTCTACGACATCAGCTCCAAACCGCCGAGTACGATCGAGTGGGAATAGAATTATCCGGTCACGCGCTTCAACCAGCGGTTTCAGAGCATTTTTCTCATAGATCTGAAAGCAAGATGGTCGTTGCAATCGTCTTATATTTGATCCGAAGCTGTGTTACCGCGAAAACCTGCGAATCGTCGACTCCGCAACGTGATATATTGCCTTCTTCCCAAGTTGTCGAATTCTGATTCAGCCGACGAGATAGTCTCGGTCTGACAAAGCCCTAATGCCTGATAATAAATTCGTACACCTACATCTGCACACAGACTACAGCCTGCTGGACGGTGCAATCCAGATCAAGCCGCTGGCAAAGCGCACGGAAGAACTGGGGATGCAGGCATGTGCCATGACAGATCATGGCAACATGTTCGGCGCCATCTCTTTCTATCACGCGATGAAAAGCCACGGCGTGAAGCCGATCATCGGCTGTGAAATCTACATTACCCGTGGCAGTCGAAGAGATCGAACGGCGGGTGCGCCCGGCGAAAAGGCAAACTTCCACCTGATTCTCCTCGCAAAAGATTTGGAAGGCTATCGCAACCTCGTTCAGCTCACCTCGAAGGCGTACACGGAGGGCTTCTACCACAAGCCGCGCATCGACAAAGAGCTTCTCGCTCAGCACAGTAAAGGTCTGATAGGGCTTTCAGCCTGTCTGTCCGGAGTGCCTTCGGCAATGTTGGTTCGAGATCGATTTGATGAAGCGGCCACGGCGGCTCTGGAGTTTGAGGAAATACTCGGGAAAGGGAACTACTACCTGGAGATTCAGGAGCATGGCCTGGAAGCGCAAGAGAGAATTCACAAATCGTTGGTCGAGCTTTCAGAACGCACCGGCGTTCCTCTCGTCGCAACCAACGATGCTCACTACCTCCGCCCAGACGACGCACGCGCGCATGACGTGCTGCTGTGCATCGGTTCCGCAAAAACCGTAAACGAGACAAACCGTCTCCGCTTCGAGACGCCGAACTTCTATGTGCGTTCGCCGGAAGAGATGTGGAACGTGTTCGGTAATGAACTACCCGAAGCCTTGACGCGTACCGTTGAGATCGCCGAGATGTGTGATCTTAAGCTGCCGGAGGATGTCAATTACCTGCCGAGGTATCCGATACCCGAGTCGGGCGCTGGTTTCTCTGTGGACGAGTACTTCGAGAAGCTTGTAAGGGAAGGGTTCGAGCATCGTAGGCAGACAGTCTGGGAGCGCCAGGCAGCGCGCGGAGAACTAGAACACTCTGTTGCCGATTATCAGACGCGCCTTGGTAGCGAGATCGAGATGATTAAGCAGATGGGGTTTCCCAGTTACTTCTTGATTGTCTGGGATTTCGTTCGGTACGCCAAGGATAACTCAATTCCTGTTGGCCCCGGCCGAGGCTCAAGCGCTGGGAGTCTGGTTGCTTACTGCCTAGGAATCACCGATATCGATCCGCTGAAGTACAACTTGATCTTCGAGCGATTCCTTAACCCTGGACGAGTGTCGCTCCCTGACATCGATATCGACTTTTG
Source organism: Pyrinomonadaceae bacterium (assembly GCA_041499185.1). Taxonomy (GTDB): domain Bacteria; phylum Acidobacteriota; class Blastocatellia; order Pyrinomonadales; family Pyrinomonadaceae; genus JAOAPY01. The sequence goes on from JBGQJU010000011.1 coordinate 62,518, forward strand.
TGTCCGTGGCCGTGCGGAGGTGATCAATCACGTCGCCGATCTTTACGGTCGCGACTCTGTCTGTCAAATCATTACCTTCGGCACACTTGCCTCCCGAGCCGCGATTAAGGATGTAGGCAGAGCTTTGGACATGCCGTATTCCGAGGTGGAGCGAATCGCAAAGTTCATTCCTCCACCAGTACGCGGACGCAACGTCAGCATTGCCCAGGCCCTTGAACAGGTACCAGAGTTAAGAAAGGAGATTGAGACAAACCCACAAGTAAAGGAATTGATCGAAATCGCACAACGACTCGAAGGATGCGCGCGTCATTCATCGGTCCACGCGGCCGGGGTCGTCATCTCCCCAAACCCCTTGCAAGAGCTAATACCCATCGCGGTCTCGGCAAAAGACGAGCTAACCACGCAATATGTCATGTCTGACCTCGAGAAAACAGGGATGCTTAAGATGGATTTCCTCGCGCTTACCGCCCTAACTGTTATAAGCGATTGTTTGGCGTCGATTAAGCAGATGCTTGGCGTCGAGATTAATTGGCCGGATATAGCGCTTAACGACCAGGACACTATGTCGGTTTTCGCTGACGGGCGCACGGATGCGGTGTTTCAGTTTGAATCTTCGGGTATGCAGGAGATTTGTCGAAAGCTTAAACCAAAGGACCTTGAGGATCTCGCAGCTTTAAACGCGCTTTATAGGCCTGGGCCGCTGGATGGAGGTATGGTAGATGAATTTATCCAGCGGCATCGCGGAAAGAAGAGCGTGCGCTATCTGGTGCCCGAGATGAAGGAGATCCTCAGTAACACCTATGGGATCATGGTGTATCAGGAACAGATCATGCAGTTGGCCCAGAGGCTCGCCGGTTACACATTAGCCGAGGCGGATTTGATGCGCCGGGCAATGGGAAAGAAGAAGCGAGCGGAGATGGCGGTTCACCAGGAGAAGTTCGTGAATGGCGCAATAGCGAGAGGAATAAAGCCGGACAAGGCGGAGAAGATATTCTCGTTGATGGACAAGTTTTCAGACTACGGTTTCCCTCGCAGCCACAGCGTGGCTTATGCGTATCTCGCGTTTCAGACTGCATACCTCAAGGCACATTATCCGGAACACTTTTACGCCGCAGTTCTATCAAGCGAAGCTCAGGATGCTGCGAAAGTGTTTAAGTACTCAAAGGAGCTGCGGGCACAGGGAATTCAATTGCTGCCCCCGGACGTCAATGAGAGCAACGCAGGCTTCACGCCACTCGATGGTGCTGTCAGATATGGCTTGGCGGCAATCAAAGGACTTGGTGAGTCCACGGTAAAGGCAATAATTGACGCTAGAGAGAGCGGGCCTTTCAGATCACTGTTCGACTTCGCGGAGCGCATCGAGCAGGGAATTATTGGCAAGCGCGCGCTTGAGGGCCTGGTTAGTGCCGGTGCTTTTGATTCTTTGAAACCCGAGTCACGGTCGCTAAGCGAATGGCGCGGTCAGATTCACAGTGCAATCGACATAGCGCTGGCCAGAGCACAACGCGCGCGAAGAGCCAGATTGCAAGGGCAGAGTGGCCTTTTCGGCAGCGAGACTGACGACGCTTCAGGAGTTGACCAAGTCCCAGCGGGCGCGACCGGTTGGACGCGTACCGAACTCCTCGCGGCTGAAAAGAATGCGTTGGGTTTCTATATCACCGGGCACCCACTTGAGAATTATTTGGATCGATTGCGACTAGCCAGTGCTGTTAGATCCGCCGAACTCCAGAGCCTGGCGAGTGGGAGCCGGGTGACCATCGGCGGGATAATGAGTGACCTTCAGGCGCGTACCACAAAGAAGGGTGATCGCTTCGCTCTGTTCCGCCTGGAGGATGAATCAGGCGGAACCAAGTGTGTGGCGTGGCCTGACACTTATCGCAAGCACTCTTCCTTACTACAAAACGAATTGCCGGCGCTGGTAACCGGCCGACTCGAGCTGGCCGATGACAGCCCGCCGACTATAATCGTTGATCAGGTCCAGAGGCTAGATGGTATTCTTGAGAACAAGAACCGCTCTGTTATGATTCGCATACCCCCGGCGGAGGATGAGGCACTTTTTGACGCAATGTTGGATGTTCTCAACAAACATCCCGGCGACTGTGAAGTGCTGCTGGAAACCTTCATCGACCGCGAAGTCCTGGTCCGTGTTCGTGCCCACGCGGCGCTGCGGGTTGATCGGAGTCGTGCGTTAGACTCCGATCTTAAGAAGTTGGGATGTTCGATTGCTATTGAGAGCGATCTACCGCCAGCCAAACGAATCTGATTCTGATGACGGAGCAGCGAATGCCAAGACCTAAGGTAGAGCGCCAGGAAAAAAAGGCTCCCAAGAATGCTGTCGGCGCTGAAGCTCAAGGCGAACCGAGAACTGCGTTTGAACGCGTTCTGCTGGCCCGACATCCCGAAAGGCCTTACACGCTTGATTTCGTTGAGAGACTTTTCGAAGACTTCGTCGAACTGCACGGTGACCGACGGTTTGCGGACGACGCGGCAATTGTCTGCGGGTTCGCTCGCTTCCACGGTCTTCCCGTCGCGATTGTGGGTCAACAAAAAGGCCGCGATACCAAGCAGCGTAGCTATCGTAACTTTGGTATGTGTAAGCCGGAAGGGTACCGAAAGGCGCTGAGGCTGATGAAGCTCGCTGAAAAATTTGGGCGGCCAATCTTCACTTTTGTCGACACGCCGGGAGCTTATCCCGGAATCGATGCCGAAGAGCGTGGACAGGCTGAGGCCATCGCCTACAATCTCCGCGAGATGGTCAAGCTGAAGGTCCCAGTGATTGTCACGATCATCGGCGAGGGTGGTTCCGGAGGAGCTCTGGCTATTGCCATTGGCGATCAAGTCTTGATGCTCGAAAACGCCATCTATTCAGTAATCACCCCGGAAGGATGTGCGGCGATTCTTTGGAAGGATGCCGGCCAGGCTGAACGCGCGGCGGCCGGCCTGCGGCTCACTGCGCAGAATCTGTACAAAGAGGGAATCATCGATGAGATCATCAAGGAGCCCGGCGATGGTGCGCACACGGACCATGACTCGACCGCACGATACCTGGACTTGGCTTTGAGTAAACGACTAGCCGAAGCTGTTAGCTGCAGCCAGGAGGAAAGACTCGCCAGACGCTATCGAAAGCTCCGAGACTTCGGCCAATGGGGCGTAATGGACGTACCACGAACTTCCACTGGCGCGGGGTCCGCGGCGAAGCAGTGACTTCGCCGCAGGAGACTCCGGTCTCCGCTTCAGAACGGAACATCATCGTCAGATAGGTCTGCCTGTTCAGGCGCCGGCGCCCCGCTCGGGGCTTTTTCAACAGGGGCTTCTCCTGTTCTCTGCCCGCCGATGAATTGCATGTCGGTAGCATGCACCTCGAGCGTGTGTCGCGGTTTGCCATCGCGATCGGTCCACTCCTCAACTCGCAGTCTGCCCTCGATGTAAACAGGCCGACCCTTAGTAAGGTACTGCGATGCAGTCTCTGCCTGACGACCCCAAAGCGTTACCTTAAACCAAGTGACTTGCTCCTGCCACTCGCCGGTTTTGTCTTTGCGCCGCTCGTTCGTCGCCATAGTAAAGCTACAAACAGGAGTGCCCTGCGGCGTGTAGCGCAGTTCAGGATCACGGCCCAGATTGCCTACGAGAATAATCTTGTTGAAAGACATGAGGAACCTCTTTTGCGTTCAGGGATAAGTGAAATCGTGACGGCGAATACTACTAGGCGAACGAAGGGCCGTCAAGTGTTGCTGGCAAACAGGCCTTAGTCCAATCAAAGAACTATCGCGTTGCGTTGATGGTTTCTGCTACACTTGTCGGCATTGAAACGTTAAGGGAGCTTAGGATTGCGGCTTAGATGAGTGCGCGAGTTTACATCGAGACGTTCGGCTGTCAGATGAACGTTACCGACACCGAGCGAGCGGCAACTGGGTTGCGGAAGGCAGGCTACGAGTTGACGCAGTCTGCGGAAACAGCCGACGTAATTCTGTTCAACACGTGCTCAGTGCGAGAGCGCGCCGCCCAGAAGGTTTACACGCGCATTGGCGAAGTTCGTCAAACGACGACGGCAAAGCAGCCTTTGATCGGTGTGATGGGTTGTGTTGCCCAACTGGAAGGCGAAGCAATTTTCGATAATGCTCCCACAGTGGACCTGGTGGTCGGCACGCGTGCAACCGATCGTATTCCTTCCTTGATCGAGCGAGTTAAGGGAGGGGAACTGGCAGTTCTGGATTTGGGCGAGCGGGCCGAGGGAGAATCGTGGGAGGTTTCACCGGTCGAACGGCATTCGCCTTACGTGGCTTTCGTTCCCATCATCGAAGGCTGTAATAAGTTTTGCTCCTTCTGCATAGTTCCTTATTCTCGAGGTCGTGAGAAAAGTCGCCCCGCAAAAGAAATTGTTGACGAGGTTGGTCAGCTCCGAGCATTCGGTTACAAGGAAGTTCATCTGATTGGTCAGAATGTAAACAGTTACCGGCCCAAGTCGTGTGCAGGCCTCGAGAGCTATCCCGGCGCCACTCCTTTCTCGCGGCTACTGAGAGCTGTTGCTGACACTGGCATGGAAAGAATCAAGTTCACGACATCATTTTCTCGCGACTTTCACCCTGATATAGTGTCGGCGATCGAAGAGTATCCGAATCTCTGCGATTGGATTCATCTGCCGGTTCAATCGGGAAGCGATCGCGTGTTGAAGGCCATGCGCCGCGGTTATGATTCGAGCAGTTATCTGCGACGAGTCGAAGCAGTAAAGAACTCGCGGCGAAAGCTGGCTCTGACAAGCGATATTATCGTGGGCTTCCCGGGTGAGACTGAGAATGATCTCGAAGCAACCATGAAACTTGTGGAAGCGTGTCAATACGACGGCCTGTATATTTTCAAGTACTCGAAGAGGCCAGGTACGCCTGCGGCGAAGTTGCCTGATGACGTGCCGCCTACTGAGAAGACTCGGCGCTTCCTGGCGCTTGAGCAGGTCCAGCGGAAAATCCAAGCTGAAGTTTATGCAGGATATGTCGGGCGCACGGTCAGTGTCCTGGTTGAAGGAGAGAGCGCAAGATCAATGGACGACATGACCGGTCACTCTACCTGCCATAAAGTGGTAAACTTCACCGGTGACGCAAGTCTTTGTGGCCAGATCGTTGAGGTGATTGTCACTGAGGCTAAGCCTAACAGCCTTTATGGACGAAGATTAAGTTAGCGTTGCAAGTTGATCGTGGGTATGAGTTGAGGGTGCTCGTATGGAAATAGAAGTAAAAATCAGAGCGCTGATGATGGATCCGAACAGTGGCACGCCGATCATCATTCTGAAGGATGTCCAGAGTGATACGATGTTGCCCATCTGGGTCGGGGCATACGAGGCCAACGCAATCGCGCTCGAAATCGAAAAGATCGCGCCTCCGCGACCCATGACCCATGACCTGTTACGCAACCTGATTGTCGAAATGGGAATTCAGGTAGAGCGGGTAGTCGTAACCAGTCTTCGCGACAATACCTTCTTCGCCGTGATCGAGATGCAGACCAGCGATGGGAACAAAATGGTGCTCGACTCAAGGCCTTCGGATGCCATCGCTCTTGCTCTTCGCGCCGATTGTCCCATCTATGTCGATACGGAGGTAATCAAGGCTTCGCGAAATACGGTGCCAACGGATGAGGAACTCGCGGAGGAGGGCGCTGTGAGTGAGGAGGAGTGGCCCGACGTGATTGGCGAAGCTGGCGATCTCCCGATGTAAGGAGACATTTCTGGTCGCGTAAGCTTTCGGATAAGTTAGCAAGCAAGGATAGCGACCGCCTGTGCAGCGAATGATAATCGCGATTGCAAATCAAAAAGGTGGTGTAGGAAAGACAACTACCGCGTTCAATTTGGCCGCTGCATTTGCCAGACTCGGGAAGAGTACCCTGCTTCTGGATCTGGATCCGCAGGCAAACAGTTCCATCTCGTTTCTCGATCCTCTAAGCGTCGAACGCTCAGCCTACGAACTCTTGATGGATGGCCAGGCTCCCGTAGAACAGGCTATCTACCACACACCCGTTGAAGGACTCGATATCGTCCCGGCAAGAATCAATCTCGCCAAGCTTGAATCAAAACTGGTTGGAGACTTTGACGCTCCGTTTCGCCTGAAAGATCGGCTGGAGCCATTTCGCAATCAATATTCAGTGATCGTTATCGATACTCCACCAACGCTCGGATTAATAACCGTCAACGCCCTGGTTGCCGCTACCCACGCGCTGATTCCCATTCAGTCGTCATACTTTGCGCTTGAAGGCACGGACGACCTTCTGGAAACGATCGAGAAGGTCAAAGCCAGGCCGAACCCGAATCTTGAACTGCTTGGAGTCCTCGTAACACTTCATGACAAGCGAACGACGTTGGCGCGCGAGGTATACGAGCAGATCCGGCGCGTCTTTGGCGAAAAAGTGTTTGAGACTGTGATCACAAAGAGCGTGCGGCTGGAAGAGTCGCCGGCTTACAAAGAATCTATCTTTTCCTTTGCGCCGAACTCATCAGGCGCCGTCGAATACACCAAACTTTGCGAAGAGGTAATGAACCGTGTCTAAAAGGGGATTGCCAACAGGACTGCAAATGCGTCACGACTCCCATTATGTTGAGGAGCTGTCCAAACATCGGCCGACTCAAATAGGCCGACTAGTCGCCGTTGACAAACTCGATCCGAATCCCGATCAACCTCGAAATGAAATCGGCGACTTAACTGAACTCACGGCTTCGATTAAGGAAAAGGGCGTGCTCGAGCCGCTCCTGGTCAAGCCTTCGCGTCTTACCGGACGATGGATGATCATCGCGGGTGAAAGACGCTGGAGAGCTTCGCGCGAAGCCGGTCTGCGCGAAGTGCCTTGTATCGAGATGGAGGTCGACGACCGTGGCGTCGCCGAGATTGCGCTGATCGAGAATATGCAGCGCAAGGACTTAACGATCTGGGAGGAAGCAGACGGATTGTTTGCTCTTTGCGAGCGGTTTGGTTACACCCACGAAGAGGTGGCGCGAAAAGTAGGGAAGAGCAGAAGCACCGTCACCGAGGCTGTTTCGATCGCTTCCATTCCCGAAGACGTGCGCGACCTGTGTCGCCGGTCTGGTATTAGCGCGAAGTCGGTTCTATTGCAAATCCTTCGCCAGCCCGACGACGAAGCGATGAGGCGTCTGGCCTCACAAATTGCGGCGCAGGGACTGACTCGGGATGACGCGCGCGAGGTCAGGCGCCAGGAGATGGGGCCGCGGATCGCGCCCGAAGCAAGACCTTATACGTTCCGCTACGCCTCACCTGAAAAAGAGTTTAGTTTGGAAGTGAAGTTCCGCCGCACAAACGTAAGTCCGCATGAGGTGGCCGATGCTTTGAGGAAAGTGGCTGAGAGTGTCGAGAAAGATCAGAGGATCGAGAATGATCACGAAGAGGACCAAACACCTTCACCCAAATGACCCACTTTCCCATCCCGTTCCAAACAGAGTTCTCTCAAAACCAACTTGAGTCGTAACGAAAGACCAAACTTTACCGCAAAGGCCGCAGAGGAAAAGCCTCCTTTGCGTTCCTTTGCGAATTGTCTTCGCGTCCTTTGCGTTAACGTTAATGCCTTTTAATGCCTGATTAGTTCAGTTGAGTTCTGAGACAGACCCCAATTGGGGAGAACGATCCTATTTCGACGGGAGGCCCTTCTTTTTCTCTGCCGCCGCGCGTTTCTGCAGCGATTTGCCCCAACGCTCAAGGGTGGGCTGCAAAGGCTTGAAAAGACGCGCACGGATGGTGTGTTGCTTCTCGTTCCACGCTTTCAATTGTTTTTCAGTATAGAGTCGAACCGCAGGCTCGATCTGCGTCTTCTTAACGGAATGGCGCAGTGTCAGATGATAGTGTTGACCAACGAGCGAGAACAACACTGCTGTCACGTTTCCCTTAAAGGAAAGTCGAGGGATGATTCGTTTATGAATCGGCTTATCCGTTGGAAGAAGAACGCCTATCGCTACCTCGAGCCACGGACCTTTGGCGCCCTGACGCGGATGGTAAAGCCCCGGCAAATCGGAAGCCTGCACGGTCGCTCTGATCCTCGGCTCTGATATCGATTCAACCAGACGCACCCTCTCGATGCCTCGCGTGTGTTCGCGCGGCAGGCTATCCAGCGCCTTTTCGATAAGGGACGTCGTATCCTTTGGCAGTTTTCTCTCGCACTGATTCTCGATTCTTATTGCCACTATTATCCAAGCCCTTTGCTCAGCTATCTCGCTAGACCAGACATTCTGCGAAGCTTCGTACTCTAGGTGATGCCTCCGCGAGCGTCAAGTGCGCTTACTACCCGGTAGTGCTGTGAATCTGTGTTGCTGACTTGCGGGGAAGGGTTTCTCTGCGCGGGATACACACGTGCAGCGTCTATCGCGCATTTCGAAAGTACCATTGTGAGCAGTGTGGCATTTTCATCATTCGCGAGTTCTAAAGTCCGGAGCGCGTCGACCATTGTCTCGGAACGGTACTGGTGCTGTTTGCGATCGGGCCGGAACTCAGACCAACCCGTTGCTCATTACAGAACCGCGAGCGGTAGCGACCGGATACAAGCGCTCAACTGCGTCGTACAGG
>JBGQJU010000012.1:0-70115 GCA_041499185.1 Pyrinomonadaceae bacterium
AACCGAAGACGAAGTGATGCGAGTGTCAGACTATACCCGTCAGACGTTAATCGCCGCAAGCCAGGGTTCGTTGCTCGCGCGCGAATGTGATAGCTTTGAAGGTCGCCGGCCAACGACTCTCTGTAACGTCGGATCGAAACTCGAGGGACCCATGGATCACTTCATCGATTGGCGCGAAAGCGCTGGGGTCAACACGGAAAAGTTTTACAAGACCACGCTCTGGCAGGGCGAGCACGTCACTGTTGGCTTGAACTGTCTTGAGTCGAATCAAACGCAAAGCGTCCACGCGCATCAAGGCGCGGACAAGATCTACTTTGTTCTTGAAGGACGCGGCCGCTTCACCATCGGCGCTGAAGAGCGCGACGCGCACGCCGGCATGTTGGTGGTCGCGCCTGCGGGGGTTCCTCATGGCGTCACGAACGTAAACGCGGAGCGCCTTTCGCTTTTGGTGGCGATTGCTCCGGGAATCAAATGAAGAACTCTCAAGAAAAGAAGAGCGCGAGTGCAAACGCACGCGAGTCCTCGCTCGATATTTCGGACGAGGCAATGGGCAAGCTGTCGTCACAGGCTGTGGCGCTGGTAACGGATTATTTCGCGCGCGTCTCCGAGCTGCCGGTTTTCCCGGACACGTCAGGCGGTGATACGGTGCGCCGGCTCGGTTCTGATCTTCCCGTCGAAGGCGAGCCAATCGAGAAGTTGCTCAACGACGTTCGCGCGATCATCGACGGCAGCCGCCACAACGGCCATCCGCGCTTCTTTGGTTACGTGGCGTCACCGGCGACTCCGCCCGGCGCTTTCGCGGATCTGATCGCGTCGGCGCTGAATTCAAGTGTCACCTCGTGGCGCTCTGGGCCAGCGGCCACCGAGGTCGAAAGGATGGTCGTGCGCTGGCTTGGCTCGCTGATCGGTTACGGCGATAACGCACAGGGATTGCTGACTAGTGGCGGCTCGATGGCCAATCTGATCGCTCTGTTGATTGCGCATCGTGCGAAGTCACCAGGAAATCCTTCGCGCGAAGGATTATGGTCGGCGCAGGCGCCGATGACAATCTACGCTTCCGATCAGATTCACATGTCGATTCCTAAAGCGGCTGACACTCTCGGTATTGGTCGCGATCAAGTTCGCGCAGTCGAATCAGACGATCAATTTCGGATGAACGTACGGAGCTTGCGCGAGCGCATTGAGAGCGATTTGAAGCTTGGCCTGAAACCGTTTTGTACCGTCGCGAGTGCCGGCACAGTGAACACGGGCGCGATCGATCCGCTCAATGAGATCGCGGATGTGGCGAAGGAGTTTGGCCTCTGGTTTCACATCGACGGCGCTTATGGCGCACTTGGCGCTCTTGATCAACGCAAGCGGCGTCTGTTTGCCGGCATCGAGCGCGCGGATTCCGTCTCGCTCGATCCTCACAAATGGCTCTACACGCCCGTCGATTCCGGGTGTCTATTGTTTCGCAATACGTCAGTTGCGCGCGCGGCATTCGCCGCCAACGAAGCTGACTACGTCAAGGTGCACGGACATGCGGGAGACGAGGCGTTTGCCTTCTGGGACTACGGCGTCGAACTATCGCGACGTTTTCGCGCGCTGAAGATCTGGTTGACGCTGCGCTACTACGGCACCCGCCGGATCGCCGACGCGATTAGCGAGGACATTTCGTTGGGCGCGTACATGCGAGAGCGGGTTCAGGAAGCAGGGGATTTTGAATTGCTCGCGCCGGGTGAGCTGAGCATCTGCTGTTTTCGTTACGTGCCGCGCGACCTGCGAGCGAAATTGAACTCAGCTTCCGGAGACGATCTCGTTCGGCTAAACGGGGAGCTTGATCAGTTGAATACGCGAATCATGCATGCGGTGCAGTGCGGCGGGCAGGCGTATCTTTCGAACGCTACCGTTAAGGGCAAGTTTGCGTTGCGCGCGTGCATCACAAACTTTCGGACTACGCGCGCTGACATTGATAAGACGCTGGACGTCGTCCGCGAAGCCACGCGACAAGCATAGCCACAGAGGCACAGAGACACAGAGAAGAGAGAAGAGATGGCACAAGGCAGTAAGCAGTAAGCAGAAAAAAAGGAGCAGCAGAGCCATAATCATGAGCAACACGCTCTCTCAGATCCCTCTTGCTTCTATTTCTCTGTGTCTCTGTGCCTCTGTGGCTAATTCTTCGGCTAATCAAGATCGATGATCGAGACCCAAACAGGAGTCTACAAACGCGAACTGCGCCTCGCTGTCGAACTCGCGCGCGAGGCGGGCGCAGCCGTGCTCGATCTTTACGATGGGCCGCTGGACATCGAGCAGAAGTATGATCTCGATCTCAGGGAGCCGGTGACGCAAGCTGATCGTCTGGCAAACGATCTCATCGTTCATGCGATCCGCATGGAATTTCCTGATGATGGCATTCTCGCGGAAGAGTCGGTCGATACTGATCGACGGTTGGGGAAAAGCCGCGTTTGGATGATCGATCCGCTTGATGGCACCAGCGGCTTCATCGACGGCAACGGAGATTTTGCCGTGCAGATCGGGCTCGCCCACGACGGCGACAGTGTGCTCGGCGTTGTCTATCAACCCTTGACTGGTGTGTTGTATCGCGCGGTGCGAGGCCAGGGGACGTGGATCGAGCGACAGAACGAAGAGCCCGAGCAAGCATATGTGTCCGATCAAAACGAGTTCTCAATGATGTGTCTGGCCGCGAGCCGTTCGCACCGCAGCCCACGTATGGACCGAGTCGTCAAAGCGTTTGGCGTCAAGCAGGAGATCCGGCGCGGCTCAGTCGGGATCAAAGTCGGCCTGATCGTCGAGCGCCAGTGCGACCTCTATATCCATCTGTCGCCACGCACGAAACAATGGGACACGTGCGCGCCGCAGGTGATTCTCAGAGAAGCAGGCGGATCGTTCACGGATCTGTTCGGCCAGTCCATTCGCTACAATTCACCGGAACTGCAACACCTCAATGGTCTTGTTGCTACGAATGGCGCGGCGCACGCACAAGTCATTCAAGCGTTGGCGCCGCTGCTGGCGGAATTCGGACGAGTGCCGGCGTAGCACAGACTTTTGGTCTGGGACATCAATGACGAATGGAGTACTATCTCGTCTGGACTCAACTTCCAGGAGAACGCGCGTTGCTCATCCGGCCGAAACTTTTTCTCACCTTCTTGCTCTTTTGCGTGGCGCCCTTACTCCTCATTAGCCTCGTCAATTTTCGCAACGGATCAAAAGCGACTGAAGAGTTACTGCGCCGCGATCTCGAAGATGGGTTGGCTGACGTGACCCATGACTTCGAGGCCCTGCTGCGCGAGCGCGAGGACGAGCTGAGGCTTTTGGCGCGCGCCCAACCGATGCGTGATTACGTCCGCACGGCAGCGACGCGGGAAACGCGGCTATCAAGCAGTGGAGCAAATAGTGCGGCAAATGGTGCGGCTCAGCGTCCACAATCATCTGCCGCCCTTGCGCGCGTCGGGGCGCCTGAGGCCAGTGAACTGCCGGATGAAGTAAAAAGAGAAGTGCAGGCGGTGCTGAGCAATCCACGGTTCTACGCCGGCATCGCCGCTGTGAATCCCAGCGGACGAGTGATGTTCAGCGCCGAGCCACGAAGGGACATGTCGGGAAGTAGCCCGGCGATCTTTCGCACGAAGGATCTCCTCCCCAGCCTGGCCCAGCCTGACGGGCGCGTCTGGACCGTCGGCGAGCAGTCAGTCTTGTGTTCGATCGCCCCGCACGCGTCGTTCGGAGAGACTCTGCGATGCACGGTTCCTGTTTTCGCGGAAGACGATAATCCCAAAACACTGCGGGTGGCGCTGGTGGCCGACCTCAGACTTGATTCGCTCTTTTCGGAAGCGGCGCGAGGCTTGGAGCTTTCATTAGCGGCGGACAGCGCCGGCGCGCCATCACGGCAGGTGATCGTTTTGGACGCTTCAGGAAAGATCGTCTATCACACGAACAATGATCTCAGGCACCAACCGATTGGCGGGTCGATGCCGTATTTCGCGCCTGCTGCCCGTGCGATGGTCTCCGGTCAGAGCGGCTCGAGTTTCTATGAATCTTCTGACGGCGACCAGTGGCTGGCCGTCTACGCTCCAGTTCAGCCCGTAAATCTTTCGCTGGCTGTGGCGCGCAACTATTCGCTCGTAGCGCATGGTCCGCGAGTCGCCGGATGGATAGGTATCGCGCTCTCGCTGCTGATCGGGTTGGCGGCGGCAGTTTTGCTAACGGCCTTTTACCAGCGAAAGATGCGAAGCATCGAGCGCGTCAGCGCGAGCGTGGCGGCGATAGCGGGAGGAAAACTCGATCAGCTTTTGCAGGTGCGCTCGAGTGACGACATGCGGCTGCTGGCCGACAGCGTCAACTTGATGACCGAACGCATGCGCGAACAGCTCGCGCGCGAGGCAGAGACGCGGCAGTTTCAATCATTCGTCAAACTGTCGGCGATGCTCACGCACGATCTGAAAAACGCGATTGAGGGCCTGTCGCTGATGGTCGGCAACATGGAACGGCACTCTGACAATCCGGAATTTCGCGCCGACGCGATGAAAGCGCTCACGAACGCCACTGACAAACTCCGTGCGCTCGTTACCAGATTGAGCAATCCCGTAAACACGCTGAGCGGCGAATTCAAAATGCCTCGGCCGACCGACCTCGTGCCGTTGTTGAAGCGCGTGCTGGCCCAAACCGCCGAACCCCTGAGCGAAACACATCAAATCGACGACCGCCTTCCGGCGCGTCTGGTGGCGTTGGCTGACGGCGAACGAATTGAGAAAGTGATGGAGAACCTCGTACTGAACGCGCTGGAAGCGATGGTCGGCAAAAAAGGGAAACTCACAGTCGAAGCCGGACCCGCGGATCGCGGCAAAGTGTTCTTCAGTGTGACCGACACTGGCGTCGGTATCAGCGCAGAGTTCATCAAGAAGCGACTCTTCCGCCCATTTGCCACAAGGAAGCCCAATGGAGTGGGCCTGGGACTCTACACCTGTCGCGAGGTCGTCAGGGCCAACGGCGGCACAATTGAAGTCGAATCTGCAGAAGGCTCTGGCACAACATTTCGTGTCGTGTTAGCATCGGCGCAGATCAAGTCGCGTGACTAGATCGAAGCGGTCCACAATCTTGTCTGGTTGCGCCTGATAATCCTCCCACAATATGAACTAGAGACTGCAACGGCGGTGGCCATCGAGGCTCCGGCTAGAGGTGACGTGCATTAGTTGACGATGGGCAATCGAGTAGAAACAAAAGGAACTGTTCTCGTGGTTGACGACGACGACGCAGTTCGCCACGGACTTTTTTGGGCGCTCAAAGGGGACTATAGCGTGCTCGAGGCGAGGTCGCGAGATGAAGCTGTCGAGCTGATCCAGCGCGAACGTATTGACGTCGTCTTGAGTGACCTGCATTTGCCTCCGCATGTTGACGATCTGTCTGAAGGCCTGGCGATCGTCGAGGCGGCTCGCCGCGAGCGGCCGCCGGTACCGGTCGTGGTAATCACCGCAAGCGATTCGAAGGACGCGGCGCGGGAAACGGTGAAGCGCGGAGCCTACGGCTTCTTTCAAAAGCCGATTGAGACGGACGAGGTCCTGCACATCGTGCGTCAGGCCGTGCGCCTGCGCCGACTCGAGCAAGAGATCATCCATCTGCGGGATGCGCTGGCGGCGACGAAAGGCTTTGGTCATCTGATCGGCGCGAGCGCGGCGCTGGAGAAAACAATCAAACAGGCGCGCGCCGTAGCAGCGACCAGCGCGACCGTCTTGCTTATCGGCGAGAACGGCACCGGCAAAGAGATGCTCGCGCGCGCCATTCACGAAGAGAGCCCGCGTGCCAATGGACCATTTGTGGCGGTCAGTTGCGCCGCGCTGCCGGAATCGCTAATCGAATCAGAGTTATTTGGTCACGAGAAGGGCTCGTTCACTTCGGCAACGCAAATGAGAAAAGGCCGTTTCGAATTGGCTGACGGCGGCACGCTGCTGCTTGACGAAATTGGCGAGCTTACACCGGCGGTGCAGGTGAAACTGTTGCGCGTCTTGCAAGAGCGAGCGTTCGAGCGCGTGGGCGGAACAAAAACTATTACGGTGGACATTCGCTTAATTGCCGCCAGCAATAGTGATCTGGAAAAGGAAGTCGCGGCGGGCGCCTTTCGCCGCGATCTGTTTTACCGCCTCAATGTAGTGCCACTGACGTTGCCTGCACTGCGTGATCGACGAGAAGACATACCTGTGCTCGCGGCCCACTTTGCGGCTAAGGTGGCAGAGAAACATGGGCGGCCCGGGCCAGAACTCGATCCGCTTCTGATTGAAGCGCTCCAGGATTACGAATGGGCCGGGAATGTCCGCGAATTGGAAAACCTGATCGAGCGGTTGGTCGTGCTGAGCAGTGGTCCAACATTAGGACTGGAGTTCCTGCCCGAAAAGTTGCTGCGCGTGTTGCCGGACTCCAGTAGAGCTGACGAAACGACACTGGAGGGCGCCGCCACAGCACTGAAGCGTCGGATGATCGTGAGCGCCCTGCAAAGCGAGGGCGGCAATAAGGTCGCAGCCGCAAAACGACTGGGCATCAGCCGTTCGTATCTGCACCGATTGATTAATGAGTTTGGTTTGGGAGTGTATCACGTGACCTAAGGGCCTGAGTCCTCAATTCAATCTCAGGCTCAGTTGATTACCTTGTGAAACACTGATGTCTCTCATCGTAGGCCCAACATCATTTGGCCAACTGTATAGAATGCTCTGAAGTCCGCCAGGAAGCGAATTGTCGAGCGCAGCGACAAGTCCCGATACGCGGTAAAAATGAGGAACCATTAGATCGTCTTGGCTTACCAGCACATTGGCTGTACGAGTCCCGAGCTTTTCCAGTAGGGGCTTGGGATTCTTGAGAAACGCAATTAGGAAGAACTGCAGCTGGTATTTCACTTGGGATGCAGCTGAATAGGAAAAGACGGGCCCGTGAGAAAACTCATCAGTCAGCGGTGACAGTTCAAAAGAATTGAAACTTCGAAGAACTGGGACTTCTTCGAGTAGTTCGCGTCGAGCTGCTCTTCTTAGACTTCGGCCATCTTGATCCCGCTCATGACCACCAATAAAATTTATGTCCTTCCACCTTGGATCTCGACGCATCAGGTAGTGGGACGCACCATCAATTTGGAACTTCATGACAATGAAGCCACAACGAGAGATTTTGAGATTCTCACTCATGACCCACTTCCAATCTGGTTAAGGATGGCTCGCGACCAGCTTTCTAAGCTCAGCTCGTCCTCATGGCCTATCAAATCACCCAAATCCACAAACTCCCCAACGAGTCCATGACCGCGCTTTTTTCGAAACTCCTTCTTCTTGAGATCCATCGCCGTATGTGGGTTGTCGATACGGATTCTATAGACGAGTCCAAAATGACGGCTGCTTTTGGCGTCATCACGGTCCCAACAGTATCCTGCGGGGTCAGCGGCAAAGACTCTACTCACAAAGAGAGAACCGGACACTCTCTCCTGCAACGTCGACTTTAATAATTCTGGAATACTGGTACCTTCTCCCTTTGTGACGTGGCATCCCTGCCAAATCGTTGCTTTGCCGTATAGTCGATACTTAGGGTCAGCCTCCTTTCGCTGAAACAAGAACACTTGATCCTCGTAGGTCAATAAGCCGCAGGGAATGATTTGGACGTACGCGGATTCCAATTCAGCATCCACTCTTGACATGAATCTCCCACATTCTTTAATGCATGAGATGGCATCGATAACAGCTTTCTCCCCAAAGGCTCCACCACGTTCTAGTGGAAGTGTCTGCAATTCTTTTCTTGGAACAACCAGTACCTCCGGATTCAGGAAAGCTTCCAGGCAATCTAGAATCTTCGACACTAACTCGATATTCGACTCCCTAGGCTTTTGCCCGGTAGTCTGATGTTTGATAATTGCGCCGAACCTGGAGCCGTAGCGTTTCGACGCTTCTTCGACAGACTCAGTAATAGCAGCCAACACTGGCGGGTTCATGATGCTACCCATCTTTTGGGTGATGCGATTGGCGGTTTCACGATCAAGCGCTTCTTCAGCGGACACGTTCATAACGATCGCCAAATCAACTAATCTACGCCAACGGCTTAACAAGAGGAAAGTCTCTATCGTTCTGGCTTCGCTGGCAGTTAACTCGCCGCGTTTTTCCTGCAATGTCATCCAGACAAGCGCGTCGAATAGGCCTCGGTCGATAATAATAAGATCCGTTTCCGTCTCCACATTCGCGAGAAGTTCTGCGAGCATGGATGCAGCGCACCACGTGTTAAAGAACAAGTGTCCCTTCATTGGAATAGGGCAAACTGCGGCTCTCTCTGCCAATACATGGACCCGAAAGCCTTGGCGCGTGAAGAAGTGACGGATGGCCTCTACAGATGTGCTTTTGCCTGATTTTGGAGTGCCGGCGAATTCCATAACAAAAGCCCGAGGGGCGTATTGAAGGAATCCCCTTAACTTGTCCGCCCGAGCCTCTAGTTTTGTTACTTCGAACTCGATATCGGAGGACACAACACTTCCCTTATCAGAATTGTCCATAGTCAGCGGTGTCTATGTTTCCTGAAAGCCTCGAAGAACGATTCTGATCAGATTGGAGATCAAAAACTGGGTTACCGTATCACGCCATACGATTGCTCGCAACGGCGAGAAACCGGCGATGTTGGAGAATATCCGTCAAATCTTTTTTGCTGCCAGCTCACTGCCCAGGCGCGGTCGTCGATCCTTTTTCCTTTCGCTCGCCAAGCTTCACGATCCACAAGCCGGTGTGAATATCGTTGAAGTAGATCAACCCATTCTGCGGCTGCGCGCCCCAGCAGAACGGCAGGTTCGGACGATAGCCTTCTGCGTCTCCGGTCCAGATGCGACCGATTTCGCGTCCTTGCCGATACAGATCGCCGCGCAGCTCGCCTGAGACATCGACCACGCGACCGCCACCGCTGTAGTAGCCCATGTACATGATGTCGTTATCGACCCACATGTTGTGAGCGCCCGCTTCGGGAACCGGATACTCTGCCACCTTGCGCGGGTGCTCGATGTCGGAAACGTCGATGACGTGAGCAATGCCCCGCACCGGAATGCGTTTCCTGGACACAAGATTGAACGTCGCGGGGAAAACCTCATCGCCGATGAAGACATAGTTCTTATAACGAAAAACTGAGTGCGTTCCGGCGAGCCAGCCATTACCGTAAAGCTCGTTGTGGTTGAAGCGAAACTGGCTGACGAACTCAGGCTTTTCCGGGCTGCCACCTTTAATACCATTGCCGACGTCGAGAATGATTAGTCCGTCTCGCCAGTAAGCGAGATAGGCTAGTCCGTCCTTCACTTGCAAGTCGTGCAAGTACCGCCCGCCGACCTCTTCGCCTTCGGCGGTCTTGACCGTATTCGCCACCTGATTATCAACTTGCCAGCGCGCGACTTCTTTCGGATTTTTCACATCGGCAAAATCTATAACGCGCATCGAGCCGGTCGCGTCGTCGGTGAGATAGACGTAGTGGCCATTGACGAACGCGCTGTGCACGCCGCCCGTCACCGTGAGCGTGTATTCAGAGATTGGTTTTGGATGTGCCGGATCGGAGTTGTCATAGAAGGCGATGCCGTTCTTACGATTCGAAGCGCCCTCGCGCGAGATAACGAGGATCTTTCCGTCCGCGGTGGTGCTGATGTCGTTGATGATGCGCGCGTCAACTTTAATGGTATCGGTCAGTTTTGGATGCGCGGGATCGGAAATGTCATAAACGAAGAAGCTATCTGAAATCGTGGAGAAGTAGGCATGGTTGCCCATGATCCACTCTTCCGCGCCCTGAACATCTTTCAACGGCGCGCGCCCTACGACTTCGAGCGTGCGCTCGGCTTTCCGCGGCGTAACCACCACGGACCCACTCGCGATGCGGGCGCCGATCGTTGCGGTCACGATGTAAGTTCCCGGCTGCTCGGCGACAAACCCGCCATCGGGATCGATTGTCGCGCCGGCGCCACTCACGGCCCAGCGCGGAGCAAAATTTTCACTTGAACCGCTTGGCACCGCTTTGAAGTGGATCACGTCGCCGGTGCGACCGTTTGCGGAAGCAGGTTCGACTGATAGTCCGCTCAGGGTGTTCTTAACTACGTTGACTGCGACCGTTCCGCTTGCTGAACCTGAGCTGGCGCGCAACGTTGCTTTTCCAGGACCGATTCCCGTGACCATGCCGGCGGCGTCCACTGCGGCGACGGACGGATTCTCCGAGGCCCAGGCCAGGTTTACGTCGCTGCGCGGGTTGCCGTTGAAAACCCGCGCAGTAGCGTTCAACTTGATCGTTCCTCCGACGATGATCGGCGCGCTCAAGGGATCAATCTCAATCGTTTTCACCGGCGCGGGTTTGACGGTAACTTTTGTGAAGCCCGGTTTACCGGCGATGAGCGCTCCGACCGTTACCTCGCCCGGTTGATAGAAACTCACAGTGCCGTTCTCGTCCGCGGCCGCCAGATCAAACGGCGCCGCAAACCAGACAGCGGTCTTCTCGTCGAGTGGCTTGCCCGAGTCATCCTTTGCCACAGCGGAAAACTTCACCTTTTGACCGACTTCGATGTCGGTCGTTGCCGGCGTGACCTCAACGGTCTTAACCGTCGGACCATTTGTGCCCTGACCGCGAGCTGCGCCAGCGGTGATGGCCATTAGCAATGAAAGGCACAAAACAACAAAAACGTCTCGGGCTGTTCGCATTATTATTCTCCTGAAGTGAATAGCATATTTGGGCGATGTGACTTGCAATCTTATGCGTTGGAGATCCGCCGCGCAAGCAACGGGGCCGTCAGTGCTTGAACGGAAACCCTCATTACGCCATTATTCTGTACAAGGTTTCAGTTAGCATGGCCAATGTCCAACAACGCCTGCCCGAAAATGTTCCGGGCGATTTCTTCGTCGACTCGAGCTGCATCGATTGTGACGCCTGCCGTCAGATTGCGCCCGAGTCGTTTCGAGATGTCGGCGAGGCGTCGGTCGTCTATCACCAACCGGCGACGGCGGAGGAGACGCGGCGCGCGTTGATGGCGCTGGTTGCTTGTCCCACCGGATCGATCGGAACCTTGCAGCGTCACAACTTTCACGCCGGCATTGACCCCTTTCCCGCGCCTGTCGCGGAGAATGTATACTTTTGCGGATTCACCGCAGAGTCGAGCTTTGGCGCGTGGAGTTATTTGATCCTGCGTCCTGAGTTGGAGGGTGGCAATGTGCTCGTCGATTCGCCGCGCTTTGCCACGCAACTCGTCAAGCGCATCGCAGTGATGGGTGGCGTGCGCAAAATGTTTCTGACGCACCGCGACGACGTTGCTGACCACGCGAGATTTGCCGAGAAGTTTGCATGCGTTCGCGTCATGCATGCGGCCGACGGCGCGAAGCGACTCGGAATAGAGCACGCGATCGCCGGCGAAGAAGCAGTTCAACTGGATCGCGATCTGATTGCGATTCCGGCTCCAGGCCATACGCGCGGCCACGTGGTCCTGCTCTACCAAAACCGCTTCTTATTCAGCGGCGATCA
This sequence comes from Pyrinomonadaceae bacterium, assembly GCA_041499185.1. Classification (GTDB taxonomy): domain Bacteria; phylum Acidobacteriota; class Blastocatellia; order Pyrinomonadales; family Pyrinomonadaceae; genus JAOAPY01. The sequence continues at coordinate 11,479 of JBGQJU010000012.1, forward strand.
TCTTGCATGGTCAGCCGAGCGCGAAACATTGACCGCCTTTCGAAGCGTTTGCTGGTATTCCTGGGACGAGCAGATACGATCGATGGAAAAGCTTTTGCATTACGACTTCGAGTGGGTCCTGCCGGGTCACGGACGTATTCATCACGCGAGCGCGGCAAACATGCACGTACACCTTGAACGTTGCATCGCGTGGATGAAGGCCAGGCGTTGAACGTGTGAAGCAATAGTTATTCAACTACCAGTTAGAGAAAGAGGAAACCAATGACCAAGAATCAAAACATTGCCGCGGGCTGCGGCGCGGCTGGTTGCCTGGGCTTGATTGTGATCATAATCGTAGGTTGCATCATTTATTTTAGCCTGTATCGAAACCGACCCAGCTCTACGAACTACAACTATAATTCGAATTCGAACTCGAACTCGAACTCGAACTCGAACCGAAACCAAAACAGCGGATCCAGCAACAGCAACTCTTCGGCTTCGCCCTCAACCAGTTCGTCCTCGTCAATGTCTGACGACGACCGGCACAAGCTCTTTCAGGCGGCGAGCATGACGCAAGATCAGGACTTGATTCAAAGAGTAGCGAAAAAGATCGGTCTGGTGAAAGCCGACGGTACGTCGTCCGATGAATCCGCTCAGTTTGCCAAGGACCACATCGCCTGGGCGATTAGCAATGTCGAATTCATCCGTTCCGTCAGCACGCCGGAAAGCGCCAGGGCTTACGTGGACGCGCATCTCAAGGACTGACCCGACAGATCGGAGGAAGCGAATTATGAAGAGACGATTGACCGTGCGATCTCTGATAATTCGTTGAATGGTTCCGCCAGGCTCGAGTCATGGAGTTAGGGTGTCAAAAGAAATCTGGTTAGGTCCGCTGCTTGGCAACAATCGTTCGCGTTTGGTCGAGCGCTGCGCCGATCTTGTCTCACAAAACAAGGCTAACAGCTTTCTGTATCTCGCCGCTTCTCATCCGCTGCTGGAGATCGTCACGCAAGGTATTCTTGATGGTGAAAATAATCGCGGCGTTTGGGGCGAGTTGCCCGTCTATCTCTTTCGTGGTCTTGTCAGGCGAATTCTTTCAGCTGCTATTGACGAAAGTGGGCAGACGCTTACACCACGCGTTCCGATCGACCAAGACGAGCTGCCGCTAAGACGAAGTTTGATCTCGCAGATTCTGGCGCGTCTGATGGGTACGGGCAAACTGAAAGCAATCGCCCCGCTCGCCTATCGCGAAGGATGCATCAATACGATCGCGACGCTGATTGGCGAGATCGAGCGGGCCGCCAAGTCACCCGCCGAAGTTACAGCGATCATCGCGGCCCGCACCAATGACCTTGCACCACAAACAAGTGCGACGAAGCGCGGCGTTCATACGCAGATTGATTTCGATAAAGAGGTCGCGCTGATCTACTCGACTTATTGCGAGTTGCTGAATCGGCATCGGCTCACCGAAGCAGACGCGGATAGTTTGCGCGCTCTCTCAGTTCTCAACGGCGAGCTTGACGGGCAAAAGGTACAAATCTCAGCGCTGGCCGATGTGCAACTGCTCGTGCTCGATGGCTTTTTTGACTTCACGCCGGTGCAGGGCGAGATCTTGCGTCGGTTAGTTCCCCGGATTCCCAAGGTAATCGTCAATCTGAATCACGACGAGCGCAATCCGGAGATCTTTCTGCCGTTTCAGGAAACCATCGAGCATATTTCGTCCGTCGCGCCTTTTGAGAAAAAGTGGAGCGGCTATAAGAACATCGCTCTTACACGCGGCGCTCTCTCGGGTCTGCGGGAAAACTTGTTCAATCCCTCACTATCTACCGAGCAACAACCCGAAGACCCTGGGAGCGGGGAGGCAGTCGAGATCCGATACTTTGAATCTGGTGATCGCGATACCGAGATTCACGCAGTTGCCAAAGAGATCAAACGGCTCGTCCTGCGTGAAGGTTACAGTCTGGCGGACGTCGCGCTTGTCGTACGTCAGCGCGCGTCGTACGCCGACACGATCGCTCGCGTGATGCGCGAAGAATCGCTGCCCTGCAATCTGGAATCAAGGATTGTAGCCAACGACATTCCCGCCAACCGCGCAGCGCTCAAACTGTTTGCGATTCTCGAGCAGCTTTCGCGTGACGAAATCACTACTCCGAAAGTTTCCGCGCTGGCCGACCTGATCAAGTCGGAATACTTCCGTCTGAGCGAGGAAGATCTGAGCTCACTTTTGTCGAAGTTCAATGCCGAGCACTCCGGGCTGTTGCGGGAAAGCGATCAAACGCCTGACGCCAAACGCGAAGCACAACTAAAAAATCGTTACCGCATCGGTGTGTGGGACGCGGACTCACTTGAGAATACGTTCGCCTATGTAGGCAGCGAACTGCGCGTGAGCGAGTGGCTAAACCGCGCCCGCCAACTGATAAAAGAACTTCCCGCCGCCGCCGCAACCAAAGAACTTCTGAACATCGACACCACCGAGCAAGCGCGCGATCCGGACGAGGCCGACCAGATCGAGAACGCCGAAACGGCAAAGGTTGAGAGTGCGGACGTCGAGAAGAAGCGTCGCCCATCGCGCGACATCCATCCCGCAGCGATCGCCTGGGCCTCGCTCGTGATTCAAAGTTTCGCCGAGCGGATACAAGCCATTTCCCGCGAAGGCAAGCCTGCCGATTTGCGTCTGGCGTTGATGAAATTGCTCGATCACTTCTGTTTTCGCGAGCAAATTGCAAAGCCAATCAGGAGTGCAGTTCAAGACCGCGAACTCCCGCTAGCAATGCTCAACTTCAATAGTCTCGAATCCCTGCGTCGCGCTTTTGTGGCGACCATCAAGAGTATCGAGATCGCCGCTGACATCGGGTCAGAACCACCTGCGGTAGCGGGTGGGTTTAATGCGGCAACAACAACCAGGCTCGCAACTTTCATTGAAGAGGTGCGTCGTTGCCTCGGCTCGCAGTCGCAACTGTTTGGCGCCAGGGATGCGCGAGGCCTGCGCGTGCTCGAAGCAACGGACGTGCGTGGACTGCGCTTTCGCGCCGTCTTCATCGCGGGATTGGTTGAAGGTGGATTTCCCTTGCGTGCTTCGCGTGACTGGATCTACCCGCATGAAGAGCGCGAGCGGCTGAAAGTTTACGGCCTAACGCTGGAAGATATTTCGCCGGCGACGCTTTTGAAAGAGGAACACTATTTTTATCAGGCAGCGTGTCGCGCCACCGAACGGCTCTACCTCAGCCGCCCGCTATTGTTGGAAGACGATTCTGAAACCGTCGCCTCTTATTATATCGATGAGCTGCGGCGTGCCGTCGCGCCACTTAAGATTGAAGCTGAGACGATTCGTCGCGATTACGACGCCAAGAACCTGGAGGAAGTCTCAACCACGAGCGAACTGGATGTCGCGTTGGTGCGCCAGCAAGAGAGGCACATTCATCGCGGCGAGAAACGGGAGTTACTGCCACAGCCACGCATCAAGCGAATGCTGACCCTGGCGCGCAACGATGGTTTCCTGAGCGACTCCGCCTTGCGGCGCATCGAAATCGAGCGCGAGCGCGCCAGTCAATCGTTTGGACCTTACGACGGCGAGATCACCGATCCGCATCTGATTGCCCTGCTGAACCAGAGATTCGGTCCGAACTTTGTGCATAGCGCGAGCGGCCTGAGTGTGTATGGCAATTGCGCGTACCGTTTCTTTGCCCAGCGAGTATTGAAGTTGGAGCCGCGTGGTGAAGCGGCGCTCGATCTGCAAGCGATCGACGCGGGCAAGCTGCTGCACGACATTCTGCGGCGTTTCTTCGAGCAGCATCGACGCCAGCCGCTTTATAAATTGGATCGCGAAGCGCTGCAAAAAGAGCTGCGCGATCTGGCGGACGGAGTCTTCAACGAACACGAGCGAGTCGTGCCGCCGCTGAACAAACAGATCTGGAAGATCGATCGCGAGATTCGCAAGATCCTGCTGGATCAGGTGCTTTTGTATGAGCTGGAGATGCAAGAAAAGGCTGCTGCTCATGGAGTCTTGCCGGCGTATTTTGAGGTCGCGTTTGGCGGTATGAAATCCACGGCGAGAGATCCTCACTCGAAAGATGAACCACTCGAGCTGACTCGTTCCACCTTCGTCGGCGAAGAGACGATCAAGATCAGCGGTCAAATCGATCGCGTCGATATTGCCGGCGACAACACGCTCATCGCCTATGACTACAAACTGTCAACTGGATCCACCAAAGACGACATCAAGTCGGGCCGCAGTCTGCAGCTTCCCATTTATCTGGAAGCTTTGGAGAAATTGATACTCCCGCGTCACACGATCGCCGGTGGCGGCTACTACGTGATACGCGGCGGCAACGACCGCCGGAATAAAGGACTTCATCGCGCGAGCGCGTTGGATTACTCCGGAATCAGTGCTCGAGCGGGCGCCGTCATTGCCGATGACGAGTGGCAGCAGATTCGCGACGAAGTGATCGCGAAGATCTGGGATTTTCTAGATCACATGCGCGCCGGGCAGTTCGTGGTAAATCCTTCCGAGAAGGAAAAGACATGCCGGTTCTGCGATTTTGCGGCGGTGTGCCGATATGACCGGTATCGGATTGAGAGGAAGAAGCGAAGAGATGACGGTTAGGTCGATAACGAGGTTAAAATTCTCAACGATCCTTATCAGGATCATCAGGATCATTCAATGCTAATTCCCGGATGGATTCTCGACGAGATTAAGGCAGACCAAGAATTGAGACCTTCCGAGGGCCGCCTCCATTTGGCTAATTTAGTAGCTTCTACGGAGCATCACGCAAAAAAAATTGTTGGCGGTACCGTCCTGAGATATAGGATGGTTAAATTGCACAATCAAGTGGTGAAGGCCTACGACTTTCCGACAAATCGAACCGCTCGGATCTCTATCAAAGTTCCCGCCATAAACCGCCTGTTTGAGCTTGTGATCGGACTTGCTCATCCGATGTCGAGAACGGAAGCGATCGTTCTGTACGCAATAGCCGCTGCACATATTGCGGCGGGCGAAAGCATAGGAGCCTCATACTACTATCTTACGTCGTCTTGGCTCCAGAGAATGGATGAAGAGATTATTGCTCTCGCCTTGAAAACTCTTGTAGATCAAGATTGGAAGGTTCCCATTGAGAGGGATGTGTTAGACGAAGCATTTCAATTTGTCGAATCACTAATGACGACGAGTTATGAGGGACGCGCGCCTGAGATAGGTGTCGCCGTAACGCGGACAAGAAGACATCAAGACGAGTTGAAAGCAATAAAGCTCCGGGACCTCCTGCTGTCAAAGAAGACCAGAGCTTTATTTGCCGGACATCGTAATCTTCTCATTTGCACACGGAATGGCGAGGTGCACCAGAGTTATATTAATCTTTCGCCTTATTCGGATGTGCCGCTAATGCCGAAGGGCCGGCCCTGGTATTTGGCTCCGTACGAGTACCAACCGATCATGGAGTTTTCGCGCAAACGCAATGCTGTTACGTTCTTGTTAACCCGCAAACGAGAGGTATTGGTTATTCTAGGGTCCCAGATTCATTTCATAAGAAGCGCCCGAGCGTGGCGCGTTCTCCCGATGGAGAGGTTCATCGGTCTGCTAAGCGAACTCTTATGGAAAAACTCGAAGAAGCGTTTGTCCCGCGATCGTTCTCGTACCTTGGCTGGATATATCGGAATTCTCTGTCTCTCTTTGCGAGAGCGTGGGAAAGGTGGTCTATTCGGCATTTACGGGAACGGAAGAAAACCCAAGGAATCATCAATTCCAGCATCGCTAACAGAAGAGTTTTTTCAGTCTTTGCTTTGTAAGCGACCAATTGTTGAGGTGCCAGTTTCCATGATGTGCAACGCTGCTGCAGTGGACGGGGCGACTCTGTTGGCCTGGGACGGAACGCTGGAGAGATTTGGAGTTATTGTCAACACAGGGAAGTTGAAAAGTCCGAGCGAAGGAGCACGGACCCGAGCGGCTGAATTCATCTCACGCCGAGGGATCGCAGTTAAGGTGAGTGAGGATGGAGAGATTACTCTGTTTGCGGCCGGTAAGCCGTTAATGAGAGTCGACTAGCCAGATTACATGTGGACTCCCATGATCGTACTGTTCGCGGCTTTGCCGCCCGATGTGCGGTAGGTCTGTGTCTGTCTGTGACCTTCCGTCAGCTGAAGCCAAGACTTCGGGGCTACGCCCCTGAGATTCGGTAGGGCGTTCAGGATCACCATCGTCTACGGCGCCAAACATATGGGCGCAGCCCCAACAATAAACCCTGACACCGGAAGGGCAGAGCCCTTCCGCACATCGGGCGGCAAAGCCGCTGCCATGAAACAAAAACAACTCCAACCTGAACAGGCCGCGGCAGCATACGAAATAACCAGGCACATCTCTGTAACCGCCGGCCCGGGTTCCGGCAAGACGATGGTGCTGGTCGAGCGTTACTTGCACATTCTGCGCGAGCGCAAGCTCTCGATCGATCAAATCGTCGCCATCACCTTCACCAATCGCGCGGCGAACGAAATGCGCGAGCGTCTCAGAGAGCAACTCAATGACATCCTGCAAAGGGCATCGGGAGAAGACAGAAAGCATTGGCTTGATTACAAACGCACGCTGGATGGCGCGGTAATCACGACAATTCACGGTTTCTGCGCGCGGCTGCTGCGCGAGTTTCCGGTCGAAGCGCGTGTCGATCCACAGTTTCTCTTGCTCGATGAGCACCGCGCGGCGATGCTGCTGGAAGCCGTGGTCGAGGAAGCGCTCACGGAGTTTATCAGCTCCGGCCACGTCGAAATCTCACGGCTAACACTCGGCGTCGGACGTGGCAAGTTGGCCGCCGCGCTCGCGCAACTTTACCGCGAAGTCCGTGGACAGGGCCTTTCATTGAAAGACCTCGCGCGGAAGACCGTGCAGAGTCACTCGACCGAAGACGATCATGCGCAGGCACTCAATGAGCTATCGCGTACGATGAATGACTTTCTGATATTGCGAAGGACAACTGCGGCGCAAAGAAACAATCAAGCAGAAGTTAGTTCCAATTGGTCCAATCTGCGTCCTTTGCTTCATACCATCCCCGAGCCCGAAGCGTTGGCTGATTACTGTCGCGCGGTCGAGAGTTTCCGCAAGTCGCGCCCGCAGGCCCGGGGCGATCTTGCGTCGCACGTAAAAGCACTAGACGAGTTGATTTGGGAAAAGGATCTGCTCGGGCGGGTTCCGCAGCTTTGCCTGGACCTGTTCGCCAAACAGTACGCGCTCGAGATTGTCAACGTGCTGACGCGCATCGACGAACGACTGAATGACGAGAAGCAGAAACTGTCGGCGCTTGATTTCGACGATCTCGAACTGCGCGCGCTTGAACTGTTGGAACGCCCGGAAGTACTAACGCGTGCCGCTGAGCGATACAAATTCTTTCTGGTTGACGAGTTCCAGGACACGAATGGTTTGCAGCGAAGGCTGCTCGAGCGGCTCGCTTTTCAGAAAGGCCGCCGCGAAAGCGCGAACCTGTTCATTGTCGGCGATCGCAAGCAGTCGATCTACGGTTTTCGTGGTGCGGATGTCGATGTCTTCCGCGAGATGACAAACACGTTGACGGCGGCCGGCGGTGAATCAAAACCGCTGCTGCTAAATTTTCGCAGTCAGCCGCCGCTGATCGATTTTTTCAATTACCTGTTCGAGCGATTGTTCCAGCCCAAAGAAGAGGTCACTCAGCAGGAGCGAGAAGAGCTGGGCTATGTCGAGCACGAACCGAGCGAAGCGAAACGTGAACTGCGCGATAGCGGACCGCTGGTTGAGTTGCTGGTGACAACGGAAGCGTCGGGTGACGATGACGATCCAAAAGCGGAGCAAACCTCTCGCGAGCTTGATGCGGAACAATTGGCGCGACGGATTATCGACCTTACGGGGAGCGCAGGCACTATCCACTCAGACAAGTTGGCAATTCCAATTGAAGGCGGGCAGGATGCCCGCGCTCCCAGGTACAGTGGTATCGCGCTCCTGTTTCGCGCGATGACCAATGTGCAACGGTACGAATCGGCTTTTCGCCGCGCAAATATTCCTTATCAAACGGTGCTTGGGCGAGGCTTCTACCAACGCGAAGAAATCACCGATCTGATCCAACTACTGCGATTTCTCGATAACAAAACCGATGAGTTGGCGCTGGCGGCGGTGCTGCGTTCACCACTGTGCGGCGCATCGGACAATGCCTTGCTGGCGCTGCGTTGCGCGCCGTGGCTGGATGAACTAGACAGCGGCGATCCGCTGCTGCACTTCACGAACACGCGCCATCTGGTTACCGCACTGCGCCGGCATCGCGAGATAGCATTTATCAGCGATGAGGAACACGCGCTGCTCGATCGCGCGGCCGAACTAATCAACGATCTGGTGGTGCGTCGACATCATTACGCCCTCGGCGATCTGTTGCGGTTCGCAGTCGAACATTCAGAATACTTGACTGTGATTGCCGCCACCTTCGACGGCGCGCAGCGGCTGGCGAATGTGCAACGGCTGTTCACGCTCGCCGAGCGCTTCGAACGCTCAGGCACTCATCTAATTCGCGACTTTGTGCGCTACGTTGAGGAATTCGAGGCGATCGGCAGCCGCGAAAGTGAAGGGCAGATCGATGAAGCCACGAACGCCGTGCGCTTAATGACCATTCATCAGGCCAAGGGTCTCGAATTTCCTGTAGTCATCATTCCCGAGCTGCAGCGATACTCTAAGGTGATGGATAACTGGTTCCTCTCGGATCGTCATCGCGGTCTGACTCTGAAGGTGCCAGACGGACGCGGCAAGTTAGTTGCCGGCTGTACCTTTAACCGCTTCGAACAACGCCACGCCTGGCGCGAGCAGTTTGAAAGCATGCGGCTGCTTTATGTCGCGGCGACCCGCGCGCAGGATCGATTGATACTCTCGGGCACAACCAAGGAACTCGAAGGTCTCACCGGCAAGAGCGATACCTGGCTGAAGTGGATCTGGCAATCGCTCGGTCTGGAAGCTCAAACGCAGAGCGGCGTCATCGATCTAACTGACGATGTCCAGATTCAGCTTTCACTGAACCTTGCGGACCAGCCGGAGCAACCAATACTTGCCGAGGCAACGACGACGGAAAAGACTTGGGAAGCTGCGGATTCACTCGCTGAAGCTTTCCCGTTGTTGAAGCTGATCGAACCTGGGCGAGCTGCCGGCCTGCATCGTTTCAGCGTCACACAGTTGATCAACTATCGCCGTTGTCCGCGTCAATACTATTTCGATCGGGTGTTGCGGTTGCCATCGTCGGAAGAGATGGCCGTCTGGAACGATGCGGAAGCTCCCGAGCCGCCTGCCAATTTGACCGCGACGCTCAAGGGGGCAGTCATTCACCGCTTCTGCGAAATATTTTGCCCCGGTGACGATCCGGTCGTGCGTTTGCGCCAGAGTTTTCAGGATCTCATTCGACTGAGAAAGGCGCAGCTCGCGGATCGATTGCCCGACATAGATGGAGAGCAGGCCGTGACGGAGTTGCTGCCGCTGGCCGAGCATTATCTTGCGAGCGAAGTGTTTCAACGCATCAATGAAGCGCGCGCTCACTGTGCAGCCGACTCAATCGCCTGGCCGTCAAACAATGGTGGTCTTTGGAGCGAGTTGGGATTTCGTATCCGTCGTCCGCTGGGAATCTTGACGGGTGCAATCGATAAACTTCTGGTTACGCCCTCAAGTAACGCGTGCGACGTCGAAATCATCGACTTCAAAACCAACCGCCTGCCGGGACCGCGGACGCTTCGGGGTCCCCAGCGGAGCGTCAAAGGCGCTGGAGCGATACCTGCCGTAGTTAGCACGGTGCAACAAATTGCTTTCGACTTTACCGAGCCAGCCCCACAGAAACGTGCGGAAGACGCCACGGAAATTGACGAAGCCGTACGGCGGCTGGCCTCAGATTATCAACTGCAAATGCAAGCCTACGCTCTTGCCGTTCGCGAGTTACTACCCGCGCCCGTCAACGATCACAACCGAATCAAAGTCACACTTCACTTTCTCGATCCGAATGTCGAGTACAATCTGCCCGAAGAATTACTCGAGCCGGCCGTCTGTGCTCGCGCCATCGATGAAGCAATGATTGAGATCGTCTCTTCACGCGAGCCGACAGACTTTCCCGTTCACCCAGCCATTCATTGCCGCACGTGCAACTTTCTTGAGTTGTGCTCCGGCGGGCGAGAATGGCTGCGCCACAACAAAACCTAGCTCTCCGAAAGGGCCGTGGGTTAGAATTGCCCGCTCTCTATTTCCGTCAACATATTTCGAGTTCGACCAGGGAGTCGCTATGGTTACGATCGACGCGTTGGATGGTGGACAGTTTGAAGGGTATCTCGCCTTGCCCGCGAGCGGTTATGGCCCAGGCATCGTGGTGCTGCAGGAAATCTTTGGCGTCAACGCGTACATGCGCGGCGTGGCCGATTGGTATGCGGCGCGCGGCTTCGTCGCTCTCTGCCCTGATCTTTTCTGGCGACAGGAACGCGGCGTACAGCTAACGGATCAGACCGAGGCCGAATGGCAGAAGGCCTTTGCCCTCTATCAAGGTCTCAACGAAGCAAAAGCCGTTGATGACTCAGCGGCGGCGATGGAGTTTTTGCGCCACCATCCGGCCTGCACCGGAAGAGTTGGCGCAGTCGGTTTCTGCCTCGGTGGCAATCTCGCTTATCTGCTTGCCGTGAGATACAAACCGGATTGTTCGGTTGGCTACTACGGCGTCAGCATCGAGAAGGCCTTAGCTGAAGCAAAGAATCTCAGTTGCCCGTTGATGCTGCACATCGCAGGCAAAGATGAATATTGTCCGCCCGAAGCACAAGCGCAGATCCATCAGGTGGTCGATCAAAATCCGCTGGCGAATATTCATGTTTATGCAGAACAAGATCACGCGTTTGGGCGGCCCGGCGGGGAACACTACAACGCGCAGGCTGCCGAGCTTGCGAATCTAAGAACGCTTGAATTCTTCGTGAGTAATCTCGCTGGCGCCGGGTTAGCAAGCGCGCAGAAGAAGCTCTCAGACACCTGGGACGAGCACGTCAAATACGAATTCGCCACGCGCGATACCGAAGACACACTCAAGACCATGGTGCCTGACGCATACGTTAATCACGTTCCCGTGCTGACCGGAGGCGTGGGCCATGATCAGTTGCGCGAGTTTTATTCGCGGCGGTTCATTCCGCAGATGCCGCCCGACACATCGATGACGCCGGTCTCGCGCACCATCGGCGTCGATCGCGTCGTCGATGAAATGGTTTTTGAATTCACGCATACGATCAAAATGGACTGGATGCTGCCCGGCGTTGCGCCAACTGGAAAACACGTGAGGGTGCCGCTAGTCGTGATTGTTCACTTTCGTGATGGCAAACTCGCGCACGAACACATCTACTGGGACCAGGCGTCGGTGCTGGCGCAGCTTGGTTTGATTGATACCGAAAAGTTACCAATCGCAGGGGTTGAAAGTGCGGAGAAGGTTTTGGATCCGAGTCGACCTTCGAATGAATTGATGAATCGATAAGCGGCGACGCTGGAAATAACATACATTAAATGGCCCCGCCAAATTCCCAAGACATCGTTGGCCGCTTGCGCCGCGACCTCGGCACGGTTGAATCCTACGCTGCGCTGATTGGGATTCTTATCGGCGCTGGCATCTTCAAAGTCACCTTTCAAGCGGGCGCGCTGACGGGGCCGAGCGTGATTCTCGGGTACTTCGTCCTCGTGCCAGTAATTCTCGCTACGTCGATTCCGTATGCCGTATTCATTTCGACGCCGTTGGGCCGCGAGCCAGGCGGCGAATACCTGCACATCTCACGCACGCTCGGCGGCTTTCGTATCGCTTACATCGGCTCGTGGCTGAAGATCATTTCATACGTTGGCGCGGGAGCATACCTGGCGGACGCACTCGCGGGTTACCTGATCAACCTGCTCGGCGGTCGCTTGAGTCCGGAGAGATTTCACCTGCCACTCGCCCTGGCCGGTCTGATTTTGTTCTACGCGATCCATGTTGCCGGTGTGCGGTGGTTCGGGCGAATGCAGGTGACGATGTGCGCGCTGAAGGGGCTGGCGCTATTGGTAGTGATTGTGCCGGGCGTGTTTGCGATCCACCGGTCCAACTACACGCCATTTGTCACGCATGGCTTAAGCGGTTTTGGAGCAAGTCTGTTGCCGCTATTCTTCGCTTATGCCGGTTTTGAATCGCTCGCCCAGACAGCAGGCGAAGTGAAAGACAGCACGCGGCGTCTGCCTATGATTTTTCTCAAAGGCATCGCCGCAACGGGGCTGATCTACCTGCTAATGTCCGTAGTTTCTTTTGGCGTGTTGCCGGGTGGGCGTTTGGAAACCAGCGGCGCACCGATGGCAGAAGTAGCCGCGGTGTATCTGCCGGCGGGCGCGGTGGGATTTGTTACGTTCGGAGCGATCATGGCGATTATGACTGCGTTGAATGGCACGATGCTGGTGCCCTCGCGGCTTGCGCTCATGTTTGTCGAAGACCGGTTGGCGCCACCCTGGATCGGTTTCATCAATCCGCGCACGGCGACACCGATCCGCGCGCTGACGTTCACGCTTGCTGCCTGCGTGTTGCTGCTCATCAGCAACCAAATGGCGTTGGCGCTGAACGTTGCCGTCTTTGCATTAGTCGTGCTCTACTTTTTGCATAGTCTAACGTTTCTTTTGTTGCCGCGATGGAATCCAAAACTGTATGACGAGATCACGGTCGGCATTCCGAGATGGATTCAGCAGTCTAGCGCCATGCTTTCAGTGGTCGCGATGGGCGTGTTGATCGTGGTGCAGTTGGTGAAAGATGTAGAGACGTTGCGCACTCAGAATTTGCCAGATCGTATTGCCAAGCATTCGCTGACGAGCATCGAGCTGATAATAGTGTGGGGACTAGTGGGAGCGGGGCTTTACGCATATTCTCGTTGGCGTGCGCCCGAGAGAGCGGACGCTTCGCCTCCCTCGATTGAAGATGGAGATTGAAGGAAAGCGAGTTCTGATCACCGGAGCGAATCGCGGCCTTGGCCGTGCGCTGGCGTTTGCCTTTGCGAGCGCAGGCGCGCGTGAAATCATCGCCGGCGCGCGCAAGCCGGAAGACATTGAACAACTCAAGGCCGATGCGCTGGCGGACGGCGCGCCGATAACGCCGGTCCGGCTCGATGTCCGGTTCGAAGAGGACGTCGCCGCCGTGGTCGCGCTCGGGCCGGTGGATATTCTGGTAAACAATGCGGCCATTGCCGTCTACGGCGGTCCGTTCAACGCTGAATTCGCGGACATCCGCAACGAGATCGAAACGAACTATTTGGCAGTCGTTCGCCTGGTGCAGGCATTCGCGCCGGCGATGATCGAACAAGGCGACGGCATGATCGTGAACATCGCAACGATCTTCGCCAAAGTCAATCTGCCGATCGTTGGAACTTATTGCGCCACCAAGGCGGCATTGCTTTCGTTGGGCCAGGCCCTGCGCGCCCATCTCGCCGATAAAGGCGTGCGCGTGATCACCGTGATGCCCAGCACGATTGACACCGACATGAGTCGCAGTGCAGATGTGCCGAAGATGACGAAAGAGTTTGTTGCCACTGAAATTTTGCGAATCATTCGCGAAGAGCCGATCGACCCGCCGATTGGCGAAGAGGCCCAAGGGATCTTTGAAGGATTAGTAAAAGATCCGCTCGGCATGGAGCAGACCTTCGCGCAGATTCGCGAGTAGACGCTGGGAGCGCGGACATCCTGTCCGCAAACGAGCCGCAGGCTCGTCAGTTTTCGCGTTTCGCGCTCACTGCGGACAGGATGTCCGCGCTCCCGGCAATGCATCGCTCGCTTCGATAAGAAATGTCCGAACCAACCTTCAATCGCCGCCGTGAAGAGTTTCCCACTCTAACAACCGGTATTCATCTGCTCAGTCACAGTCTGGGGCCGGTCCCGCGAGCGGCGCGCGCATCGATGCTGGAGTATTGCGACGCGTGGGAGCATCACACCGGCGAAGACGCCTGGGCTACAAGCTGGTGGGAACTCTCGCAACGCGTCGGCGATCGCATCGCCCAAATACTCGGAGGAACCCCAGGCTCGGTACAAATCCAACCGAACGCCTCGATTGCTCTTTCGAATGTGGCGTCGTGTTTTGACTTCGCGGAAACGAAACGAAACAAGGTGGTCACGAGCGCGCTTGATTTTCCCTCGATGGAATACATCTGGGAAGCACAAAACCAACTCGGCGCGAGAGTTGAAGTCGTTCCTTCCGATGATGGGATTACGGTCCCACTCGAACGCATCCTTGAAGAGATCGACGACAGCACTTGTCTTGTTGCTCTCTCTCACACATCGTTTCGCAGCTCCTATCGCGTCGATGCCAAAGCGATCGTCGAGCGTGCGCGCCGAGTCGGCGCGCTGGTGCTGCTGGACGTGTATCAGTCGGCGGGCGCGGTCGAACTGGATGCCGCGGGCTGGGGAGTTGATTTTCTGATTGGCGGCACGATCAAGTGGTTGTGCGGCGGGCCTGCCTGCGGCTACCTCTATGTGCGCCGTGACTTGCAAAATGACCTGAAGCCGCGACTGACAGGCTGGGTCGCGCACGACGCTCCGTTCGATTTCGCTCACTCGCCGATGCGCTATGCGCGTTCGGTGCGCCGTTTCGCTCAGGGCACACCGAGTATTCCCGCGCTCTACTCAGCGCTGCCCGGTCTGCAAATCATCCTAGAAGTAGGTCTGGAAACAATCGCCAGCGAGTCGCGACGACGGACCGAATGGATGATCGGGTTCGCGTTAGAGCGTGACTGGCGGGTGAACAGTCCGCACAACGTTAACGAGCGTGGCGGCTCAGTCATGATTGGCGTCGGCGACGGGCCGGCGATGGTGGCGCGACTGGCAGAACGAAACGTGTTTGTTGATTGCCGGCCTGACGTTGGTCTGCGCGTCTCACCGCACTTCTTCAACACCGATGACGAGGTGCGCCAAGCCATGGAGATTTTATCGGAATTGATGACCTGATAGCGCTCCGCATCACTCCGATCTAATGATCGGAAATCCTCACGTCACTCTGAATGACTGATTCAATCAATCTGAAGTCTTTGCTCAGTCTGACCTGAGACCTCACTGCTTCAATCTTCCAGTTTACATAGCTTTTGCTGGGGTTTTTGGGATTTCGCGCCGTTTTCTCGTTTGGCACAACGCTCGCAATCTGGGTTGCGCTCGGAAGTCTCGAGCGAGTTCTTTCAAATCATCATGGTTGCCGATAAGAGCCGTCTCTGCGCGAAAGCCTCAGGCGGCACGCACTTACCAGCCTAAGTTCCATGCAACGGGAATACGGTAGTGGGAGTTCCCGAAGAAACGCAAACGTCAACCGCAAGTGGACAAACGGCGTTCGCATGAATGATGACGGGGGCACGGTCCCCAACGATTAAGGAAATAGAAACATGAAGATAACTAAACAATCCACCACCATAACGTGGCTGACAAGCTTGGCGCTGTTGGCTTCGTTATTTGTGAATAGCCCCGCGAGCACGGTTAGAAACGCTCGACTTGCCCAACGCGCCACTGCCCGACAAGATGGCAGGCCCGCTGATTCAGCGCTCTCGCGCTACGCGGTAGACCTGACCAAGTTGGCGCGCGCCGGCCAGCTCGAAACTGTTAAGCGTCACAAAGCAGAGCTTAACCGCATCGTCAGTATTCTCTCTGAGGATCCGCAGCATAACCCGGTGCTCATTAACGAGTCAGGCGCCAGCGATCAGTTTGAGATCGCGGCGGGCCTGGCGCGAGAGATCATCTCAGGCCCAGTGCCGGAGGGCCTGCTGAATAAGCAGGTCTTTAGTCTGAATCTCGAGGCACTGTCGGCTGGCGCGAAAGACACCAGCGAGTTTGCTGCTCGCTTGCAGGCGATCTTGACCGAAGCCGCAGCCGCGGAAGGTGAGATCATACTTTTCGTCGATCAGCTTCATCAGTATGTAGGTACTTACGCAAATCAGGTGGCCTCGGCAGCCATACGTGACGCGCTCAAGCAAGGCCAGTTGCGCGTGGTGGGCGCGGCTACATCTGACGCCTATGCCACATACATTTCTGGCGACGAATCGCTGACCAGTCTCTTCCAAACAATTCGTATCGGCGACGAGATCGCTAAGGGCTCAGAGTCCGGCAAACGTGGCCTATCCGAAAACGAAGAGAGCGATACCGACGACCAGGCGTTTGTTGGTGACAAGGTTTCCGCAGACCTGCGCGCATTGATGCAGAGCGCGAGTTCCGCCAACGATCACGTCGGCGTCATTCTGCAAGTGGATGACGTGAGAAATGCGGAACTGGCCTCGCTGCTGAAGCGCAATGGCGTCTTGATCAACAATCGCATGGCGCAGCTCGGCGTGCTCAAGGTTCAGGTTCCCGTCAAAGCGATTGAAGAGCTGGCTGGCAGCAATTTGACCAACCACCTTTCACCAGACAGAGGGCTCGAGTCCTTTGGTCACATTACAGCTACGACCGGAACTGATCAGGTGCGCACGCAGAGCATTGGGTCCATCATCAATGGCGTGCCATTACTCAGAGCCCTTACGCTTGACGGCACAGGTATTGGCATCGCCGTGCTCGATTCCGGCATTGACAAATCACACGTGACCGTCAACGGCTATGTCACGTTTAGGAAAGACTTCACGACTGAGAATCTGCTCGACATAGATCCATATGGTCATGGCACGCACGTGGCTTCAGCTGCTTCCGGCCTCAGCACAGATACCAACAATACGTACCAGGGTATCGCCCCCGGTTCCAGTCTCATCAACCTGCGTGTGCTGAATTCTCAGGGAACAGGCAGCACGTCCACTGTGCTAAGCGCGCTCAACTGGATTCTCAGTCCGGCTGATCCGACCAAGCCGTTGAGTTCGACGAATCCGCTTAACAAAGACAAGTACAACATTCGCGTCGTCAACCTGAGTCTCGGCGCCTCAGCAGTCGATTCTTATAAGAATGATCCGCTCTGCCGCGCGGCGCGCGCATTGGTGGACGCAGGAATCGTCGTCGTGGCCGCCGCTGGTAACAACGGCAAGGACGCCAATGGCAACAAGATCTATGGCCAGATACATTCGCCTGGCAACGAGCCTTCGGTCATTACCGTTGGAGCTGTCAACACGTTCGGCACGAACGTACGCAGCGATGACGGCATTGCCACCTATAGCTCCCGCGGTCCGACGCGAAGCTATTACACGGACGCGAACGGAGTGAAACACTATGACAATCTGGTCAAGCCGGATCTGGCCGCGCCCGGCAACAAGCTAATCTTTGCTGAAGCTGACAATGGCAAGGGCGGTCTGAATCTCCTTGTTACGCAACATCCGGAATTGGATGCCGATGTTTCTGAGTCCGATAACAAGCGGATGATGTACCTGAGCGGCACATCAATGGCGACGCCAATCGTTGCCGGCACAGCTGCTCTATTGCTGCAAGCCAATTCAAAGCTGACGCCGAACATGGTTAAGGCGCTATTGATGTACACCGCACAGCCAATTAAGGGCTTCAATATGTTGGAGCAGGGCGCCGGCGAGCTGAACGTTGAAGGCGCGGTGCGTGTGGCGAAGCTCGTGCGTACAAACCTGTCGTCGTCCACACCGGCCGGTGATCCCTTCTTGACTACGAGCACAGCTCCGACTCCACAGACAACCATCGCTGGTCAGACTTTCACCTGGTCGCAGGGTTTGATCCTGAACTACGACTACGCGACCGGCGTTAATCTCATCATGAAGTACCAGAAGATTTATGGTCTGGGCGTCGTGATGGGTGATGGCATTCTGGTGACCGATTCGACCTGCACGCTTAATGGCACAATGATGTCGGACGGCGTAGTCATGGGCGACAACATCATGACCAGCAACGGCGTAGTCATGGGCGACGGTTTGCCGTTCCTTGCAATCGGCCAACTGCTTGGTGATGGAGTCGTCATGGGTGATGGTGTCGTAATGGGCGACGGCGTAGTCATGGGTGACGGCGTCGTAATGGGTGACGGCGTAGTTATGGGCGATGCCGCCGTACAAGCCATGGCATCTAACGCGATGATCTTTGGCGACTGATGCATTCCTGGATTGAAGAGGGGCAGTCCGCTCCCTCTTCAATCTCTTGCCTTCAACTCTTCACTGTTTGAGAGGAACAATATGTCATCTGCTTTCGCCATCGCTGAGGCCGGGGTAGTTATGCCGCAAGTGTTATCTCCATTCGAAGAGTCGGTAAATTCCCTCAGAGTTGAGGCGCTTGGAAGCGAGCACAAGGAAGAAGTCCTCACATTTCTTTCTCGCCGTTCGATTCACACGGTTTGCATGGCTGGCTACATCGGCGACAACGGAATCGTAAGCCCTCTCAATATGGGGTTCTTCTATGGCTGTCGGGATGAAGCTGGTTGCCTGCAGGGTGTGGCTTTGATTGGCCATGCCACTTTGTTGGAAGCCCAAAGCGATGAAGCGCTGCGGGCCTTTGCCCAACTCAAACACGAATACTCCGTCTCGCACCTGGTGAGGGGCGAGCATCAGATGATCGAACGCTTTTGGCGTCACTATGCGGAATTTGGGCATACCCCTCGCTTAGCGCGCCGCGAGTTGTTGTATGAACTGCGAACAGCGCCGCGCCTTGAAGGTCGCACGCCCGAGTTGCAACTGGCGACTCTTAACGATCTCGAAGAGATCATGACGATCAATTCTGAAATGATCGTTTCGGAATGCGGGATCGATCCGCTGAAGAAAGATCCATTGGGCTTCCGTGAACGTATGGCGCGCCGCATCAAGCAAGGACGAATCTGGGTTTGGAGGAAAGACGGACGACTAATTTTCAAAGTCGACGTCTTTGCGCATACCCTTGCAATGAGCTACATCGAAGGAGTTTACGTGGCTCCGCAGGAGCGAGGCCACGGCCATGGCCTCCGCTGTATGTCCCAACTCAGTCGCATTCTGTTACAACACTCACAATCAATTTGCCTGCTAATTAATCAGCAAAAAGAAGGTCTCGCAGCTTTTTATGAGAAAGCGGGATTTCAATTCCGCGGTGTCTACGACACGATCTACCTCCATCCGGAAGCCAACTAACAGTCTGAGGCAGGTCCACTCGTATGGCATTGCCAAAACAAAGACTCACTGATCTCTACATGTGGCCGCTCACGGTGGCGGGCGCAGTTGTGTGCGTCTTTGCGGCCTATCGTCTCCCGGTTGCAAAGATCGATCTCTATTTCCTGCTGCTGGTTCTCACTACTTTGATAATGGGATCGCGGGTCGCGATTCGTATTCCGCGCATCAACACTAACATCACGCTTGACGACACTTTTGTTTTTATCGCGCTGCTCCTTTATGGCGGTGGAGCAGCCACGCTACTCGGCGCGGTGAGCGGTACTTGTTCCGCGCTGCACTTCAGCAAGAAACCACGGACTGTGCTTTTCGCCGGTGCTAGTCTGGCTTGCGCGGTCTACATTACTTCGTTTGTCTTGACGTTCGCGTTGGGCTCGACGACGGAGTTGCTTCATCACGGTCCCGCGCTTTCCATTATCGCCGTCGGTCTGATGGGACTGGTGCAATATCTTTCACACACCGGTCTGGTCGCGATCGCCAACGCCCTGAAAGATGATCAAAAGATCTGGCACATGTGGAGCCAGAATTTCCTCTGGATATCAATCACCTATTTCGCCGGTGCCGGGGCCGCCGGAGCGATTGTTACCATGATTGGTACAGCCGGCTTCTATGCCTTTTTGATTGCGATACCGATCGTAGCCATTGTCTATTTTAGTTACGACAAATACGTCAAGGACGTTACGGCGTCTGCCAGCCAGGCTGAACTGGCGGAACGCGCCCGTGCCGAACTTGAGCGCGAGCGCGCCGAACAGGCGGAACGTCATGTCCTCGAGCTTAATAGTTACATTGCAGAACAAGAGCGCATCAGTCTGGCGCTGGAAGAAACTAAGGAACACTTTCGGCATGCAGCCTTTCACGACCCCCTGACGGGCTTGCCCAATCGCCTGATGTTCGCCGAACTCCTGAAGGCCGAAATCGAAAGCGCTAAACACCGCCACGATCACTTATTCAGCGTGTTGTTTCTCGACCTCGACCGTTTCAAGAACATCAACGACAGTCTCGGACACACTCATGGAGATCTGTTGCTCGTGGCGTTTGCCCAACGTTTGGAACGTTGTCTTCGTCCGACAGATACGCTGGCGCGTTTTGGCGGCGACGAATTCGCGATCCTGCTCAGTGGCATCAAGGATGCCAGCGATGCAATCAGGGTCGCTGAGCGGATCCAGCAAGAACAGACTGTACCCTTCGAGCTCGATAAGAACTCGGCGTTTACTACTACCAGTATTGGCATTGCGCTCAGTACCACTGGCTACGAGCGGCCCGAAGACATTCTCAGAGACGCCGACACGGCCATGTATCGCGCGAAGGAGAATGGGAAGGCTCGGTACGAAATGTTCGATCAGGGGATGCATGCGCGCGCCGTATCGCGTCTGCGTTTAGAGGGTGATCTGCGGCAGGCAATTGAGCAAAAGGAATTCTGTATTCATTACCAGCCCATCGTTACCATCGAAACAGGAAGACTCGCCGGCTTTGAGGCACTGGTGCGCTGGAATCATCCGGAGCAGGGCTTGGTTCCTCCAGACGAGTTTATTCCTGTGGCCGAGGAGACCGGATTGATTGTGCCGATCGGACAGTGGGTCCTGGAACAGGCATGCATGAAGTTAAAGGAGTGGCAACAGCAATCACCATGCTTCCGATTGTTGAGTCTCAGCGTCAATCTCTCCGCAAAACAAATGTCTCAACCCGACCTCGTAGATCAGGTTAAGGTAGCCCTTGAAGCAAGCAAGCTCAATCCGCATTGCCTGAAGCTGGAGATCACAGAGAGTGTGGTCATGGAGAATGCCGAAGCCGCGACCACGATGTTTAAGCAGTTGCGCGCCCTTGGTGTGCAGCTCAGCATCGACGATTTTGGCACCGGCTATTCGTCTCTCAGTTACCTGCACCGCTTCCCGGTAAATTATCTGAAGATTGATCGCTCCTTTGTCAGCCGAATGGCCGATGCAAACGATAATGCGGAAATCGTGCGCACGATTGTTACCCTGGCACGCAACTTAGGGATGGAAGTCATCGCGGAGGGAGTGGAAACTCAGGAGCAGCTCGAACAACTCAAGGCGCTCGGTTGCGAGTACGGCCAGGGGTATCTCTTCTCGCGACCGGTTGATACCGCAACGGTTCCCACACTGCTCGCTAACGAGCTGGCGCGCGAGACCGGCCTGAATCTTCCGGAGATTTCTCCTCAAGAAGAACCGGTGATGAGCACATACCAAATGTGATGAAGCCCGGGACGAAAAGTGCGGGCACATAGTTTTTAGCCAAAGATACCCGGCAACGTCTTTCACACATCGTAGCGAGCCGCAGGGCTACCCGCTGGATAAAACACGCCCAAAAGTTGCAACTCTTCGGTACCAGTGTTTTCAACGCAGTGGACCTGGCCCTTTGGCAAATAGACGCAGGACCCAAAAGCGATCTGCGTGTGCGTTTCGCCGGCCCACATCCGTCCCGTTCCCCGCAAAATGAAGAGCACCTCTTCGTAGTCGTGAAAATGATCCGGCGCGCGGCCCGGCGGAACCGTGCCGACGAACTGCGTCACTTTTGCGCTGCCCACTTCATGGTCTATCAGCACGCGGTACCAGCGATCGGCAGTTGGGATCGCTTCGCGATTAGCAAGATGCACAAGCGGGGAGGCCCCCTGTCGAGTCTCCCGAGAAGACGAAGACGTTACACGCGGACCAATAGCTGGGTCACCTACTGGCTCGGGACATTGCGAACTGATCAGCACCAGCGGCTTTGGTCCGGGATGGTCAACGGTGAGTGTTTGCCCGGGTCCCAAGTAGATCGCGGTCTCAGTCGTCACTGCAAAGGCGCAGCCATCGATAAACACTGTGGTTTTCCTTGCTGGTTCATTTGCGGAGTTCACCTCGATCGCAGCGGCGTTTTCCAGCACGTACAGAACCTCTTCAGACCTTTCATTGCGCATTCCAGGTGAGATGCCTGGCGCAAATTCGAGCACGCGCAGCGAGATCGCCTGCGCGCCGACACTCCGCCCGATCTGTGGCCACACGGTTAAGGTTCCATGCACCAGAGGAGTGCCTTCGCGCATTTCCGAAACGCGGCAACCGCCTTCGAGAATCACAGCCATCTGCGGGATTGTATATGAATGGGGCAGCGCTGCAAGACTTCGCCAATCACGATTCTGTTTTTAGGTGCCGAGTAGTTTGCTCGGTCACTGACGAACCGGCGCGCAGCTCGGTCTGGAGATCGGAAGTCGTCGGCGAGCGAAACAATTCTGGCGGAGCTGCGCTCGGCAGTAATTGAGGCGCGCTTGCAACGTCCAAAAGGTTCTGCGACTGGGCGTCTAACGAGCTATCCTTCAATCCCTTGCGTGGTCGCGTAAACCGTACGCCGTTGAACACCAGGCCCAGACCTATTAAGAAAGTGATAAAAGCAAGTCCGAGCACCATTGTGATCAACATGGCGACGTCGTCCTTGTGCGTAAAAGTCAGAAGCACTAGCGCACCTATGCCTGCGCCGAGACCGGACGATGCCGTAATCACTCCCGCGCGCATCCGGCGTAAACGTCTCTCTTCAGGCGATTCGAGGAATTTTTCGATCTGCGGCAGTACGTCTTCAGCGACTCGCTTCAAATCTTCGGCGTCTTCAACTTCACGAATTTTCTCAGCCACCGCACGGCCGATATCCTCGCGCGCAGTCGCGGCGGATGCCGTGATCGAATCCGGCCGCTCAAGGCTGGCTCGCACGGGCCGCAGGTCCGTGCCGCAGGCGCGGCAATATTGACTCATCTGGCGTTCTTCGGAACCGCAGTCTGGGCAGTACATAGCTTTGAAATTATACGGCCACTTCGTCGTTCGGGTTCATTAGTTCTGAACCTTGACGCCGCGCCAGAAGGCGACGCGGTTCTTGATCTCCACGGCTGCGGGCTTGGGATCAGGATAGTACCAGGCGGCATCCTGGTTGACCTGTCCGTTAACCACCAAGCTGTAGTAACTCGCCTCGCCTTTCCATGGACAAGTGGTATGCGTCGTGCTCGCTTGAAAGTATTCCGTTTTGATCGAGTCAGACGGGAAATAGTGATTGCCTTCGAGGACTACGGTGTCGTTACTCTCCGCCAGAATGGTGTTGTTCCAGATTGCTTTCATGTATGCATGTTACGACTAAACCCCGAATGGCCGCTAAACGCCGCCACTGACAGAGGGGAGAATTGTGACTTCACTGTGATCCGCCAGCGCGGTATTCAGCACTTCTTTGCGCCGAATGTTCTCGTCATCTAAAAACACATTGACATGTGGTCTGACGTGACCCTGCTCGTTCAGAACTCGATCGCGCAGGCCAATATGCAGCCGCCATAACTCATCGAGCGCTTCACCAACCGTCGCCGGCGAAGAGTCGAGAACGACGCGACGCTGTCCACCGGTAAAGTCGGTCAAGAAGCCTGCAATGTTGAAGGTGATCATAAGACAAGTAACAGTCCCAGGTCTCTAGTCTCAAGTTCCAAGTCCCAAGTCCTCGATTGATGCAGTTTCTGGTTCACCACCCTTGAGATTTGAGACCTGAGACCTTGAGACCTTTAGGGCAAGATTCCTTCCGGCACCATCCATGGGTGCAGATTGATCGTCAACCGTCCCGCCTGGACTGCGGGGTCAGTGGCTGACAATTGCTTCGCCTCATCCAACGATGCCACACGAAACACAAAGATGCCGCGCAAGTTGCCATTGTCACCGAATGGGCCGGCAACAACCAGCTTCTTAATTGCCGCTAGTCTTTGAATGTTGGCCATGTGGGCTTTCTGGAGTTCTTCAGTCGCGGGCGTTTGCTCCGGAGTCCACTTCGCGCCGCGCGTCAGAAAGCCCAAGTAAGATGTTTCGAGCTTGATGGGTGTCGCAGGCTTCTTCATCACGTCTTCCGACCACCACGGATGCATCTCCGCGATCAGATGTCCCGCCGCCACCGCTGGGTCGCCTTCGGCCCAGGCCTTTGCTTCATCTGCCGATTGGGCGCGAAAGATGTAGACGCCCCGAATCTCGCCGTCATCAGTAAGCGGGCCGGCAATCATCGCCTTACCTGATTCCAGCAACGAAGTCACATAAGCCACGTGCTCCTGATGAAGCCCCGCCGTTTCCGGCGTATTCGCCACAGTCCACTTCGGTCCTTTCTTGAGCAGCCCCATGTGGAACTGGACAAGTTTGAACTGCGGCTCTGACTTTTGTTGGGTAAAAGCAACATTGGTGATCAGACCGACGATAATAAGCCAGAGTAAAATCCTCATTAGTGAATGCCTTTTCCTTTCCAGGTAGTCGGTTTTTCAGATCACCGCACTCTTAACACACACAATTGCCGGCAAACCTTCCATGATCGCATTCCAAGACTCGCCGCCATCATTTGAGCCAAACAGTTTTCCACTGCGTGTGCCGAAATAGAGCCCCATCGGCGTCAGACTGTCTCCTGACATACCGTCGCGCAGCACAGTCTCAAATGCATTCTCCTGCGGCAGTCCGCTGGTCAGCGCTTGCCACGAGGCGCCGGCATCGCGCGTGCGATAGACGCGCAGCTTTGCTTCGGGCGTGCAGCGAAACTCGTCCGATTCAAGCGGAATGATGAACCCGGTGTTCGGATCGCTGTGATCGATCTCCATCGCAAAACCAAAATCAGAGGGCACGCCGTTGGCGATGTCTTGCCACGAATCGCCGCCATCATCGCTGCGATAAAGGCCCCAGTGGTTCTGCAAGAACATTCTGTTTGAGTTCGACGGATGGCTGACGATCTTGTGCACACACTGGCCAAATTCAGGGTACCAATTTTCGGGTGGCAGAAACTGCGCGCGCACACCAACGTTGCGCGCGTTCCACGTTTCCCCTCCATCGTCCGTGCGATAGTGTCCGCCGGTCGAAATAGCAACGTGCATTCGCTTGCTGTTCGCAGGGTCCGGCAGGATTGTGTGCAGACACAGACCGCCGCCACCCGGCATCCATTGCGGCCGGTGCGGATGATCGTGAAGCCCTTTGACAATCGACCACGTCTTGCCCGCGTCGGTTGATTTGAAAAGTGCCGCCGGTTCGACGCCACAGTAGAGCGTGTCCGGCGCGTCCTTGTGCCCCGCGGCGATCTGCCAGATCTGCTTCAGCGAGACTTCGGAACCTTCCGGAAACTTGACGCCATAAGTCTCCGGCTCAGTCCAGTTCTTGCCGAAATCATCGGAGGAACTCAAGTAAGAACCCCAATGGGGGCTGTTGACCGCCGCCCAAAGGCGATTGCGTCCATTGCGATCGTCGTAAGCGAGCGCGTAAATCGCGCGGCCGGGGAAATAGGGGCCGCCCACTTCCCAGTTCTTTCGTGCTTGGTCAGAACGCAATAGAAATGCGCCTTTCATTGTGCCGATCATCATCAGCACATCGCCGGATTTTGCGTGGACGTGATTTGTCGCAGGCATCGAGGAAACTCCTAATCTCAGAAATTAGTTAATCGCGGAACAGTGGGATGGATTATAGAGAAATGCAGCAGAGCCGCAAAGGCGCGGAGCACATTACAGATTTATCAAGCTGTCAGGTAACAATCCGGCGACAGCTAGCCAGTCTATGTGGCAGCGCCATCGAGACTGTTCAAGAGCCTTTCCAAAACCTGCGGAAAATTCTTGATTGAAGACAGCGATTTCAGTTGTTCGCGCGAGCGTTCAGTTAGTTCTTCAGCACTGAAGAAGAATCGGGTCACTCCAATCAGGGCTGGAAACTCCAGGCTGAGGATCGACAGATAGTGCTCGACGGTTTCACTGAGCAGGAACATATGTATTCTTTGCCGTACCTCGGTTCCCAAACAATAACCAATATAGTCAAGCGGCCCAAACGCAACATATTCCCCATGTTCGAGTTCGCGCCTAGCTTCATCAGTCTGCCTGACTACACATCCCGGTTGTCCGACATAATCCATTGCTCGAGCGTCCGGGAAACTGTTAATCACGCTCTCCAGCGGCGCTTGGATCCAGAGCTCGTCCGGGGCAAGGCCGTCAACCGGCGCCAGCTTTTCGTCGTTGAACTGGATTTGAAAATCATCCTGGCCGATTGTATCGCTCTCCGCGACTACGATTTGTGGAATGATTATTCCGAACGTGTTGAAAGCAAAAGCTTGAAAACCTGTCAGAGCCGGGATTAGTTCTTCCCGGTTTACGGTTGTCTGGTTGCTGAGGTAGAACGTGACGGATTCTATGCCTGGGGCAATCTGCTCCGCCGCCGGCGCCTGAGATTCCGTTGCTACCGCACGATCACCCTCAACTCCAGATTGAGCTAACTCCGCACAAAGTTGGGCCACGTTGACGATGGATTCACCCTTGGCCAGTACCTCTTTGAGTTTTAGCGTCAGTTTGTGCAGTTGGTACGGATCATTCCGTGTTTTCACGCAGTTCTCTGTTTCGCATTGGTCAAGGAGGTTCGCGGCCTCCTGATGGCCGCACAGTTTGTCGAGGTAGGGAATCAAAGCGAGTTCGATGCGCTGGGCGAATTCCTCTTGCGGATCATCCTGATCAACTGCCAGTTGGCCGTATGAAACCGACTGATCAATGACCTGAATCTGATAGTTCGCCTGGGGATCCGGAACTTCAATCGGTGAGAAGTTCAAAGACGGGACGAATAACCCATGTTCCCGCAGAATGTGCTCGCGCAACGCGGCGATCTTTTTCACGAATTCATCCGAGAGATCTGTACCTTCCGGATTCAGGATGACCGCGGCCAGATCGCTCCCCACAGAGATACGGATCGGATTGTCCTTCGGATCCAGTGCCAGAACGATCGGTCCGCATCTTGTAACCAGCTTGCGCTTGCGCTCGAGCCGGTCCACTTGATCGGACAACTCATCCAATTGACTCGCCCAGGCTTCGATGCTCTGTGCGCGTTCCAACGCGGAATGCGCGTCCTTCAGTGCACGATCAAGCAATTCGATCGGATTTGGCGAGGTTGAGGCCACTTGTTCGAACGCCAGCGCGCGGTTCCATGGGTAGCGAGGAGAGGCGCTCCACAATCGCTCTGCTTCAGTATAGCAGTTCACGGCTTGCTCAAACTGACCTTGCGCATAGAGGAAGTTGCCTTCGTCGTTATAGGATAGCGAGGCTTTAGTTTCATATTCCTGCTGATCGCCATCCAGGTCAAAAGCGACTTTCAAATGTTCGCGTGCCTCCGCCCAACGTTTCAAAGGACCATATACCCCCGCCAGGTTCGAGTGGTAGACCGCCTGTTTATTGTCTGAGTTGATTGCGTTCAAATAGTGTTGAGCCGCCTCTTCATATTTCTCCTGAATGAAACAGACGTTGCCCACTCGATTCTGATAGACAGCCTCAAACGACTCGCCCTCAATGTCGCGCATTTGCTTGAAGAGTCCCAGTGCTTCTTCCATCTTGTCTTGTTTCTGATAGTACTCGTCAGCCAGCTCCAGCAAGGCGTCTTCGGTGCTGCCATCGAGCTTCAGCGCTTCCAGCAAGGCGGCTTCCGCCGCCTCAAACTGTCCCAGCTCTCGCCGCATCTGAGCGATTCGGGACAGCATGCTTGTCTGCAACTCAGGTTGTTTCTGTCCTACTCGAGCATACCAGTCGGCTGCCTCGGCCCACTGCTCTTGCCGCTCGCATAGTTGACCCATTCCCCAATAACCGTTATACGCGTCCGGGGCTACCTCGATTGCTTTAGTGAATGCTTCGTGGGCACTTTCAAACTTGCTGTTACCTTCTTCAAGATACGCAAACCCTTTCCACGTGTAGGCGTCTAGTCTGTCGGGTTCCAGCTCAACCGCCTCCTGGTATTTGGCCTGCGCGGTATCGAAACGTTTGCTGGCCAGATAGGCATCGCCAACGTCCAGGTAGACTCTGTATTCGCCCGTTTCGTCAACGGCGGCCGCGCGCTGCGCAAGTGGCATTATGTGCGATTCGTATTTCTCGATGAACTCAGGCCGGCCATACAAACGCAAGAGGCGTGTGTAGCCTAAGCTGTCGCCGCCGATCTTGTTGATTGCTTCCTGATACCAGGTCCTTGCTTCTTCCGGCTTGCCTTGCTTGTCCACAAGGTCGCCCAGATAGATGTAGCCTTCAACCTCGTCCGGAGCGGCCGCCAAAGACTTGTCAAGGTAGCTTCGGGCGGTTTCAAAATCGGTTTGTTGCAGATAGTAATCGCCCAAAGCGGCGATGATGCGGCCGGTGCCGGGCGCGAGTGCGTCCGCCTGTTGCAAGAGTGACAAAGCGCTCTCCGGCTGCGGAAAGTAGTACAAGTGGATCTGCGCGGCGGTTATCAGGAGCCGGGCGCGTGTGTTCGAATGCAGAAACTCCTGTCCCGAGAGGTACGGAAAGAACTGATACACTTCGGTCCAGCGCTCGTGCAGTATCAAGCGAGTGGCGCTCTTAAAATCGTGTGGGCTTCGAAATTGTTCCGGAAATGGCAGCGATAAGTCGACCAGGCTTTGCGCTAACGTTAGTCGCCAATAGCAGAGCGCTTCTGCGAAGGTCCGCAACCACTCGCGCCAGCCAAGATCGGCATTGCGCTCGAACAGTTCGCGCAGCCGGCGCTCTTGCTGAGCGAAGAGTTGTTGTTCGAACCAGGTGCGCAGTTTAATCAGCGCCGGCCGCAGCGACGCTGGATCGGCAGAGCCGATCTCTTCACTCAACAGTTTCCAGATTCTTAGAGCATCTCGTTCCGTCAGAAAAGAGCTGCGTATTTGCTCGAGCACACGCGTAGCCTCTCGCATGTCGGCGTCCTTGGCCGCCACCTGGTGATAAGCCTCCGCCAACTGCTCCGTGACCGGGGGACGAGAAGCTTCGAAAGCAACTACGAGGGGAACGCCCGGAGTCGGTTGGGTCTCGGTCGGGATCGATAGCGGGGCTGCTTCGGCGGGCGATCCAACGGACGTTGCTTGAGTTGGTTCTTGACGATAGCCGCAGCGCCCACATCTGCCGATGGTGCGCGACATCAGCTTGCCACAGTTTGGGCACGGCCCGAGTTCTTGCGCGCATAAATCGCATTTGGATTGATCAGGGGATACGAAACCGGCGCAAAGCGGATTGGGGCAGGGGATTCGTTCTAGAGCGGTTGCTTCCGTCATGTCAGCTTTAACTATAGCGTGTTAGTTTCCCTTTGTTCCGCGATCCGGTATGACAATCGTCGCGGTTGGACTCTGTTCGAGCAAGCTTGGTGGTGCCGTCGCCGGTGCGGCTTCGACGAGTGGTTGTATGGTCTGTGCTTGTGTTCTCTCGGGTGTGGTCCACCCGCTGGTTGCCACGCCAGCGTTTTTTCTTTCGCCCAGACGAAAGCCACACTTGCCACACTTGCCGATCTTTTGGGACATCAGACGATGTACGCTGCTTTTCTTGCAGTTAGGACATTCGATCAAAGGATGCTCGCAGAGCACACACTCAACACAGTCAGGCTCGATCGAGCCCTTGCATTCTGGATTGGGGCAGGGAATTTTCTGAGTAGGATCGAACGCGCCAGACTTGGGCGGAGGTTTCGGCGGGATTTCGATGATGGGCTTCTCGCTCTGCAGGTAAACGACCGGCGTGCCGAAGCGCTTGTCACTCCAACTTCCTTTACCTCCATATTCCGGCAGACCCAAAGCGGCACGGCCTTTCCTTACAGCTTCGTCTACATCGCTGCCCGTCCCAAGCTCCTCGTAAAATACCTTCGCAAAGACCGCGGCAACCTCTGGCTTAATCGTGTACTGCATAGCAATCACGGCGGGGACTTTGGCCCCGGCGAGCTCGCGCGCTAGATCGGAAAAGCCTTCCAGCGTGTCGGACTTCGCGCCTTCGCAAGCGTGAAGAAATACGAGTCGAGGCGGCGGGTCGTCAGAGAACAGATCGCAAATCGTTTGGCTGTTGTACCAGGCTGCTTTTGGCGGCAACTTATTCTGTTTCCTCTGTTCGCATTCTTCCTCGGTCATCTGCAAGGCGAGACCGAGTTTCTTGTCACCGTGGCCGATGAAATGAACGATGTGCGGTTTGAATGCCTCTTCACCGGGCTGCTCCGGTTCGTTGATCGCGTCTTTGAGTTCTGCATAAGTCGGGTTGTTGATTTCCTTGACCTTCACTTGCGAATCCGGTTGCTCGAGCGCCTTTATTGTCTCGATAGCGTCTTTCGTCTCCTTCGTGTTGAGGTCGTCCAGATCGTAGTCATTCGGGTTAGAAAACACTATCAGAATACGCAGCTCTTTCTCTTTTTCTCCGAGTCGGTGTTCGACGTCCGGCATGAACCGAGCCAGAATTAACTCTGGGTTCTTGCCCGCGAGGAAAAACCCCTTGCGCTCCTCTTTCTCCGGCGTCTTCTGCCGCAGCGGCATGTACAGAAATTCCCACGGATAATTCGCCAGCTCTCCCGCAGCTTTATGAAAGACCAATGTTAATCGCAAACGGCTGCCTTTCTGGTCCGGGCGCATAACAAAATCGTAGTTGCCTTCAAACTCATCGCGAATGTCCGATTGGGGTGGGAACAGGAGATCGTAAAGACACAAACCGAGCAGCTCCAGATCGTCGCGCTCGTTCAACCGGTCACTGCTGACCCAGTAGTTGAAACGCCTGAGCAACCTTTTGTCCAGTTCCGAGACGCGAATCTTCCCAGGCCGCGGCTTGTTGAAGACGTCGTGATAAACGACCTCCTCTTCGTTCTTCAGCTCGATCTTGCACGTGTAGACGGGCATTCTTTATCACCTTATTACCTTTTCAACGCCGACGTGGCCATCAGTATTCAGTCCAGGATCGCGACCGACTTGCGTCTAACACGATCGAGCCGCTGGCTGATGCCTCGCAGTTCAGTGTCCGCGTTGATCAGTTCTTCTTGCTGTTCGCCTCCCATAACGGCGCTCGAGGCCTGAACCTTTTTGTGGTTGCTTTCCATCAGCGCGCGACATTCGTCCGCCAACGCGTCGGCCTGAGTGGTAACAAGATCGGGACTCAAGGACATCATTTGACAAAGCGTAGTCCAATTAGCTTGCGCGCTCTTCCATCTCTCTCGGTCCTTCGTCCACGACTCCGCCAGTGCGACTTTCCATTGCCCATAGAACGAAAGCTTAGTGAAGTCATCGCGCTTTGTCGTTTGTCTGATGCTGTAAAGGACATAGTTGGCGGCCGTAAAAGCGGTGGCCGTTTCAAGCGAATCGCCGAAGAGCAACTCGTTGTTTTTGACCCACAACTTGTTCACGTCAATCTTGACGTTGCCGGAGTCGATTAAAGCAAAGTAGCCGGGCCCAAAGTCATCGACCGGATCAAATTCTTTGCGCAAACCGATGATTGGCTGATTAGTCTCATCGCCGGCGACCACGTCCACAACTGTTTCGACTAAAGCGTCGGCGATCTTGATGTAGGTTGCCAGCGCCTGTGAAAAGTCGAGCACTGAAGCAACCTTCTCGATTACTTTCAGCAGCTTCTTTGCCAGATCGTCGCGCCTGACCTGATAAAGCAGAACGGTCAGTTTCAAGCCCCCGCCCTTGTATGGATGTATGCCGGCGACCTTGGTGTCCGAGAATACAAAACCTGATGGCAGCCTTATCTTGTCTTTCTCCAGCAAGCTGGGCCCAACGACGAAAGGCACAACCATCGTCTCTTCGTTGTAATCGAACTCGGATACGACAAGCGCCATGGGCGCGTACTCGGTCCAGAGTTGCCGTTCGTACTTTATGAAGATCTGATTCACCCTGACTACGAAGTAGTGTTCATCTCTCCGAAAGGCCTCTCCCAATTTCCGGTCAACATGACTTTGCGGGACAGGGTAATGAGTAGGCAGAATCGCCGGACTGTGTTGGACCCCGTCCCAGAAATCGCTCCACCAATCTCCTAACGTCGGCATCGGAGTGTCCTCCCTGAATCAGTTGGCTGAGTGCTTACCGCCGCCAGTTGGCGCAAGCGGACCGCTATTTTTTCACCGTGTTTCAGGCTTGCTGAGAAGCAAGGTAGCGTCCGCATGTATAAACCAGAATCAGTTGCGGGTCAACGCCCAGCGAACATAGATGCCGGCGCCGTCTGCCAGAAACCCTGCTTGAGCCAAGTCGCGGCGAGGTATGGTGGTAGCTTAATAGCAACGATGAGTAGTGTCTGCGGATTTCCAGACTGGGTTGACAGCGGCAACTACGTGAATCAACCGAGAGCCGGCAATTCAGTGGTGCCGAGAATGCCTAAGATAGGTGACTTCTGAACAGACCTGCTTTCGGAAATCAATCTAAGATCGAAAAATGCATCAGCACACCTGGCTTCCCTTACTGCCCGCGCCGGAAGAAAACGCGGGGACCGAAACCATTGTTAATCGCCGCGGCCTCGGGAACGCCAAGCACGTTTCGCACGATGGTCAACTGCGCGAGGATGCGTGGTTCGGCAAGCTGGAATTTATTCGCCGTGGTCTGCGCGCGATCGAAGTCGATCTTCGCCAGCCTGGCTAGTTGTTGCCCGTATTGCGATACCATTCCCCCCAGATCGCTGCCGCCATGCATTGGTAACTCGCCATCCTTGAAAATATCCACTTCGAAACCGCTGAGTAGGGCGGCGGCAGAGAGCAGCTCATTAAGCTGCGCGATGCCCGGATCGAGCACTTCGAAACTGCGCGCCGGTTCCAGCGCCGCAAACGCCTGCGCCACTCTGAGTTGCTGCTCGAATTGCTGATAGTTTATGGCGTGGCGATTTGTGAGACGCTGCGCTTCGCCCAGAAACTTCACCGCGAGTTTGGTGTCGTTCTTTTGCGCCATCGCGGACAACAGCAATAACAGATCGATGCGCTCATCGTCCGAACGCAAACTTGCAAGCGTCTGTCGCAACTGATCGTTGTTTTCAGTCTCGACCTTTTGCGCCATCACCTGAAAGTCTACCTTTTGCAGCACGGCGTCGCGCGTCGCGGAATCAAGATGGTCATTGGCGATCTGACGAGCGCGGTCCACATTGCCTTCGTCAAGCGCTTTTTGCGCGGCCTGCTGATAAAGCCTCGACTGAAGCGGTGGTGGCGCGGTGGGCGCGAGGGCCAGAAGGCTGTCCGCGGTTCCCTGCTGCATGAGACTATTGAGCTGATTGAAGGCCTGTCGCGGATTATTGCCCATACCGATCTCGGTCATTTTGTTGCGCACCGCAGTCGCCCGAGAAGGAAGATATTGATCAATCTGTGGCAGCAGTGCTTGCAACCCCGACAACAGTCGTCGCGCGTTTTGCTGCTCGATCTGTCCGTCAGTGGGTGTGCTTTGATCGGTATTCTGTGCGCCACCAAAATTGCCTCGGCCGCGAGCATTGTTTGGGCCTCGCTGATTGTTGGCTGGCGGCGGTGTGGCCCTCAGCGCCGCATCGATTACCGTATTCATCAAATCCTGGAAAGATGATTCGCCGAGTACGGGGGTTCCCGCTCGATACGCGATCGCCTGGTTCGACGCCGGTTGATTCGAGCCAGGTTGATTTGACGCCGCCTGGTTCGCAACTGCCGGCGTGCCGTTTGTGGCAGTTTGTGCGGGTCGCGGCCCCGGTCGCAAAAGATTCAACGCCAGATTTTCCGCCTCTAAGTTGGCGAGCATATTCTCCGACTGCAACTTGCTTACTACTTTCGCCGTCAGTTTTGTGGCTGCTTCATTGTCCTGAATCTGTAGCTCGGCGAGCACCTGGCTCAGGGTGCTTGGGTACTGGCCTTTCGCCAGCGCCTCTTCGGTCTTTTGCGCCGCCAGCTTTGGATCGATCGCGGCCACTCGCGCCAGCAGACTCTGCTCCAGATTGGCGTCGAAGTTTGGCCGGCGGAAATTATTGCCGGTGTCGGGTGTGGTTGTTAACGAGCGGGTCACCGCCAGCAGTTGATAAGCCAGGGGCGCATCGTGCTGCGCCGCGGTCATCACCAACTCCTGCCGCAACTGAGCCGCCCAGCGCTGCATATTGCCATCAGTGTTTCGCATCATCTCAGCGACGCCGTCGCCGGCAAGAGAGAACAGCGAACGCGCACGCGCCTCGCTGCGCTTCCACAAGAGGTCCGCCGCCGTGATCTGAACGCGGATGCGATTCTCAGGCAGCTTGAGCGTCTGCGCCTGATCGAGAACCTGATCGAGCAACGCGACCGCCTTCTTTTCCGCGGCCTCCTTCGCCTTCTGCTGCTCTTCGTCCGTCTGTTGCGTGGTTGGCGATGGCTGGGTCGCAGTATCCTGCGCCGCGACCGCTGCGGCAGCGCCAAGGATCAACGATAGTGCGACAAGAAGACGGGCAAGTCTTACCTTTATCATCATTGCTTACCTCACTTGAAAAACCTGGCTTGGGTTCGGCAATAATGCCCAATCGGGTTGAATTGATCGAGCCGCAGGCGGAAAAGCTCAGATCCTTTTTTCTCGAACCAGAAGTTTAGACGCATTTCACCCAGAGATGGTTGGGATCGTGCAGAAGAATTCTTGTTCCGAAAGAGTCTTTTTGGCAGTAACCAGGTCAGCTCACGCCCGGCGGCTGAGGTAAGAACGCAATACCGGCGGCGTGCTCTTGCGCAGCAAAGCGCTCTTCGCTTTCCACTCCATCGCTCTGCTCATCTCGACCAGAAAGCGCGTCTCGCCTGATTCGAGTGCCGCCACCGGCGCGCCATCGCGATAAAGAACTCGGTTAGCCGCATGCGCGGTGATGCGCCCGCCGGGTGTGATGATGCCGGCAAGATTCAGCGGGTCGGCGGCGCTGACGGAGATCAGGTTCTCGATCGCGGGTGCGCGTCGAATCGAGCGCACCATGCCGACGGCTTCAGCGAGTGCGAACTGCTCGCCCGAGATGCCTGCGACAAAGCGTCCGCCACGAATCTCGCCACGCGCTTCGAGGCGATGATAGATACGCAACAGATCGCGCCACGGCAACATCAGGCCTTCGCGTTCGAGCAAGCGTTTGAAGACGACGCCATAACGCAACAACAGGATGCGCGCGATCTTTTCTCCCGCTTCACGATCGCCAACGGCAGACAGGATGTCTGCGCTCCCAGCATTTCGTTGAAGTATGGACCAGCGGCCGGCGCTCGACATTTCATAGACCGCCTCACGCCGTTTCCTTCTTGCCCCCGCGTGCGTCTTGCGGTTAGCAGGCGTTAACAATGCGCGCAGACCGGTGAAACTGTCAGACGTGATCAGCCCGTAAGCTACTAACTCGCCGAGTGACTCTTCCACCTGACTGCGCAGGAGCTTCGTGCCGTCAACAATGTCACTGAAAAACGACGCGCCACGTGTAGCGAGATAGTCGTAGACGGACTGCGTGATCGTCGAGAAACCAGTCTCGCTGAGTGACGAGCTGGGAAAGACCGCGTTCCAGATCGCGAAGTTCTTTCGCTTGATCAAAGCAATCGGCGTCGTGCGCACCGGACCGGAGCTGCGCAGTTTTTCCGCGCCGTTCTTTGCCGACGCAGCCGGCGTCAGCCGCGCCCACATCACTTCGCCGGACAAACACAAGGCGTCAAGCCACGAGGGATCGTATTCAACCAGGCGGGCCGGCAACAACTCGCCTTCCCAGGCAGCAGCGGGCGCTTCGAAACCTTCCAACTGGTCGATCACTGCCGAGACGCTCTCGGGTCCTTCCATCTGATGGTCAGGGGCAACTTTTTGCCAGGCCAACAAGAACCGCACGAAGTCTGCGCCCGAGACGGGCTCGATTTCCTGACGCAGACGATTCAGCGTGTAGCTGTGAATGCGGGCAAGCAGACGACGCGCGCACCATTCAGTCTCCATCGTGCCGGGCGTAAACTTTCCGCGAATGACGAACCCTTCGGCTTCGAGTCGAAGCAGAGTACCCTCAATATCTTTCAATGCAAGCCCGGAAGAAGCAGCGAGACTTTCCGTAGTCGTTGGCCCAAGACCTTCGAGCCTGCCGCGAAGAATCTCAACCAGCGCGTCTTCGAAAGACCACGCCGTGCTTGAGTAGGTTGTTGGAGCTTCGATCGTCGGTTCAAGGGAAGCCGACGGGAAAACAGCTTGTAACTGAGGCAGACGCTCCGCGGCGATCCAAAGCGGCCCAGACGTCGCGGCTTTGCCGCTCGACAGTGCGGAAAGGCTCTGCCTTTCCGGCTCGACAGTTTCACTACCTTCGACGAGGCTGCGCCTCGCCGTTGCAGATAGGATGTTTGCGCTCCCGGCGTCAAGCACTGCAGCGCGCCTATCAGTCTTCAATTCGGCGAGAAACGGCTGCCACTCGCCGCCTTCCCTTTCAGTGATAAATCCCAACTCAACCAGCGCGTCGTGCAACTCGTCCGCATTCTCGACCTGCGGCCAGGCTTCTTCGCGCACGCGATCGATCGCCGCCTGATCCAGTCTGCCAATGTCCGCCGCCGTTTCCGGATCGAGCCAGCGGCGCTGAAACACTGCACGCGTGCGACGTTCCTCGAGCGGTGCGTCGTCAAGAAAGGCGTAGGGCCGTGCGTTCAGAATCTCCTGCGCCAGCGGCGAGGCTTCGACCATCTCGCGCGCAATTAGATTCTTCTCGCCGCGCTCAATTTCCGTCAACAGCGCTTCGAGGCTGTCGACATCCATCGCCTCTTCCAGACAGTCGCGAACCGTTTGATTCACCAGCGGGTGATCGGGAATCTGAAGCTCGCCCGCGAGGTTCTCGGCGCAGGCTACCTGATCGGGAAAGACGGCTGTCAAAAGATCCTCCGCATCCATGCGCTGCAGTTGCGCGGGAATTTTCTTGCCGCCCCGGCGACGCAGCACCGCCAGCGCGCGCGAGACGTTCCAACGCCAGCGAATATTCCACATCGGCGCGGCGAGTAAGGCCTGCTTCAACAATTCGCGCACCGTCTTCGAGTTCAAGTAACGAAACACATCGTCGAGCGGAAAACTGTGTGTCGGCCCGAGCGACAACACAATAGCGTCTTCGGTCGCCGCGGCCTGCAATTCAAAGTTGAATTTGCGACAGAAGCGCTTACGGAGGGCCAGTCCCCAGGCGCGATTCAAGCGACTGCCGAAAGGCGCATGTACGACCAACTGCATGCTGCCCGTGTCGTCAAAAAATCTTTCGAGCACAATGTTCTGTTGCGACGGCATGACACCGAGTGCCGCCTTGGCCGCTGCCAGATACTCGGCAATCTGTTCGGCGGCAGCTCGTGAGATTCCCACTTCATCAGTCAGCCAATTGACCGCCGCGGCGAAATCCACCGCTGGAAGCCGCTCGCCGCCCTCGTGCTCATCAACTTGATCGCGCTCATCAAGTGACGCGCTGCCGTTGCCATTCAACAAAACTCGCCGGGCAATTTCTTCGCGCAGCCGCGATACAGATTCTGAAAGTTCATGCGTGCGCGCTGGCGCCTCGCCCAGCCAGAATGGAATCGATGGCGGTTGCCCGTGCGCATCTTCGACGCGCACCTTGCCTTGTTCGACACGAAGCACCCGCCAGGACGTGTTACCAAGCTGAAAAATGTCGCCTTGCAGACTCTCTATTGCAAAATCTTCGTTGACGGAACCGATCACTAAACCGCTCGGCTCGAGTACAACCGCATAATCAGCCGTGTCGGGAATGGCGCCGCCAGAAGTGATCGCCGCCAAACGCGCCCCGCGCCGCCCGCGCAGACGATGATTGACCGCGTCATGATGCAGATAAGCCGAGCGCCGGCCACGCTTGGTTGAAAAGCCTTCGGCGAGCATGCGCACCACCTCGTCAAAATCCTTACGCTCGAGATTGCGGTACGGATAAGCTCGTCCAACCATCGCAAACAGCGCATCTTCGGTCCATTCTTCAGCCGCGACTGACGCCACTATCTGCTGAGCAAGAATGTCCAGAGGCTGTTCGGGAATCGAAACGCGATCGAGCTCTCCACGCCGCACGGAATCGATCAGCGCGGCGCACTCGATCAATTCGTCACGCGACTGGGGAAAGATTCTTCCTTTTGGAAAACCCTCGACGGTGTGATTCGAGCGCCCGACTCGTTGTAGGAAACTGGCAATCGAACGCGTCGAGCCAAGCTGACAAACAAGATTCACGTCACCGATATCAATACCCAATTCAAGCGACGCGGTGGCAACAAGGGCGCTCAGTTCACCAGCCTTCAACCGTTGTTCAGCGGCGAGTCGCTGTTCGCGCGCGAGGCTGCCGTGGTGCGCGGCGATGTTTTCGTCGCCGATGCGCTCACCCAGATGGCGCGCCACACGCTCAGCTAACCGCCTCGTGTTTACAAAGATGAGTGTCGTCCGATGCTCTCTGATTAGTTGGGCAAGTCGATCGTAAACTTCATCCCAAACTTCGCCTGACATCACTGCCTGCAGAGGCGACTGAGGCAGCTCGATCGCGATGTCGAGCTGGCGCACGTGGCCGCTGTCGATGATCGTGTAGACCGGCGCGCCGTCTTCGCGAAGGTTCTGCGTGCCTACCAGAAAACGCGCGACTTCTTCGATTGGCCGCTGCGTCGCTGAAAGACCGATGCGCACGAGCTTTGGGTGTCGGGTGTCGGGTGTCGGGTGTCGGGATTCGAGATCTGGGTTTTGCGTTTCGCTTTCGTGTTGGGAAACGAGTTGCTCAAGCCGCTCCATCGAAAGGGCCAGATGTGATCCGCGCTTGTCGCCGACGACTGCGTGAATCTCGTCGACAATCAGCGTGCGCGCCGTCTGCAGCATGCGGCGGCCGCCTTCACTCGTCAGCAGTATGTAGAGCGATTCGGGCGTTGTGACGACGATGTGCGGAGGCCGCTTGATCATCGCGGTGCGCTCGGCTGCCGGGGTATCGCCAGTTCTAACCAACGTGCGAATGTTGACCTCTGGCAGGCCAAGCGCCAGCAATTCTTTCTGAATTCCTTCGAGCGGCTGCTGCAAATTGATCTGGATGTCGTTCGAGAGCGCCTTAAGCGGCGAGACGTAAACAACGTGCGTGGTATCGTCGAGTTTGCCTTCGAGACCCAGCCACACCAGGTCATCAATCGCCGCCAGAAACGCCGCGAGAGTTTTACCGGATCCGGTTGGCGCGGCAATCAGCGTGTTTTGCTGATTTTTGATCGCCGGCCACGCCATTTCCTGCGGCCGGGTCGCAGCGGGAAACTGCTTCGCGAACCAGTTCGCAACCGCTGGATGGAAAAGACTGGGGCTCATGGGTTCGGGCATTATAACCGTACTCGCTGGAAATTGCACGTATGAATCACAAGCCCAACCGTGAAACGGCTTCGCGCCTTTGCTCCTTTGCGTCTTTGCGTGAAACAATTCTGAGCCTATGCGGAAACAAGCGCACTTCACTCCCGAACTTTTTTGGTTTCTTCGCCAACTGAAACGACACAACAACCGAGACTGGTTTCAGAAGCACAAGAGTAAGTATGAGCGCGACGTCCGCGATCCGTTTTTGAAATTCATCGAAGACTTTCGTCCGCGGCTTCATAAAACAAGCGCACACTTTATTGCCGATCCTCGTCGCAGTGGCGGATCGTTGCTGCGTATTTATCGTGATATGCGTTTTCGCCCCGAAGCCGATCCCTATCAAACAATGGCGGCGGCGCGGTTCCCCCACACGGCTTGGAAGCAGACGCGGACGCCAGGCTTCTATTTGCATCTAGAACCCGGCAGTTCGTTTCTCGGCTGCGGACTCTGGCATCCGGATCCGGAGACCAGGAATAAGGTTATAGAGGCTATCGTCAAAAACCCTTCGCAATGGAAGCAGGCTGTGAGCGGCAAGAGATTTAAAGCGATGTGCGAACTCGCCGGCGGCTCGATGAAGCGGATGCCACCAGGTTACGATCCGAATCTTGCGCTTGCGGACGATTTAAGGCGCAAGGATTTCATCACGGTCACTTATTTCAAAGATGAACAGGTTTGGGCAACCGACTTTCTTGATCGCGTAACGCGCGCCTGCGATGCAACTGCGCCTTTCATGGAATTTCTGACGCGAGCGTTGGGGCTGCCGTGGTCGAGTGACGACAAGCCGCTGCGGCGAGAAGTCCTTAGCTTTGAGTCCCCGATTGCGGAATGAATGCCCGAAAGCGATCCAGATGCCGTCGGATAATCCTTTTCGCACAATCATCAATCAGCTCGTGGCTCATTATGGCCGTCCCAAATCGCCAAAGGTTTCGGACCCGCTTCATTTGATTCTGTGGGAAAGCATTGGTTATCTCGTCGAAGACGATCGGCGAGAAACAGCGTTTGAGGCGCTGCGAAAACAAGTGGGCGTGCGGCCCACTGACATTCTGTTGGCGCCCACCGAACAACTCGTCAACATCACAAAGCTCGGCGGCATCCATCCTGAGTTGCGGGCCCACCGGCTCAAAGAAATCGCGCAGATTGTGCTAAATGATTTCCAAGGCGATTTGCGAAGTGCTTTGAAGCTGCCACTGCGGCAGGCGATGAAAGAGCTGAAGAAATTTCCATCAATCGGCGATCCCGGCGCGGAGAAGATTCTGCTGTTCACCAAAACGCATCCGGTCCTGGCATTGGAGTCAAACGGATTGCGAGTGCTTTTGCGGCTGGGCTTTGGCGAGGAGCACAAGAACTATTCCACCAGCTACGCTTCGGTGCGCCAGGCGCTGCAAGGTCAGATCGGCGACGATTGTGATTTTCTGATTCGCGCTCATCAGCTCTTGCGTCAGCATGGGAAGCTACTTTGCCGCACTAACAGTCCGGCCTGCGATGTGTGTCCTTTGCAGCAGAGCTGCACTTATTTTGAGGGCCGCGTTAGATCGTTTGGAAAGAAGTGCTAGATCGACGGAACATTCACCATGCCAGATCCAAGTTCCCTGGCTCCTGACCTCAGTGTTTTATGAGTTCTTTGCTTTAGCTATTTCGTCGAGCAAATTCCCCCACGCTTCCTCTTCTCGCGCGGGATCGAAGAGCCGAGCAAGTTTTCGGCAGCGCGTTATCAGATAGGCATAAAACGCGGCGTCCGTCTCAGCGCGCTTCAGGAGTCGGGCCAGACTGCGCGTGTCACCCACCGTGAAGTAGCCGGGATAATCTTCACGCAAGACGCCCTGGTTTCCCGGAATGCGCGAGGCAAGCACGGGCACCGAAGCGACCAGCGACTCTGACAGAACATTTGCGCCTCCCTCCATGCGTGACGACAACACGGTGAGTTGGCTGCGCGCAAGAATCCGGCGCACGCGCCAGCGCGGTTGCTCACCCAGCCACCGATAACGACGATTTCTCTTCGACTCAGCGCGCGCCCGACGGGCCATCGCTTTCGTCATTGCGCTGCCGATCTGGAGAATGCGAATCTGCGACGAACGCGGCAACAACCGGGCGGCCATCGCTGCGCGAAAAGGGTTCTTCACCGGTCGTAGATGCCCAATCACACAGACGTCAAAGCTTCGCCGGGACTCGCGCGCAAATGAGGGGCGCGCCCCTCGTCCGGTGCGAGGCCTCGACTCGACCGACTGGTAGATAACAACTGTCTTCTCACGCAGGTCCGGCGCAAGCTCATCGAGTGCCTTAGGCTGTAGCACAACGATGCGGGTGGCCAGTTCAAGTGAAGCTCGGGCCGACGGGCTTGTACTGAGATCGCGGTATAGGTCCGTGCCCGTCAGCGCGACGATGATAGGTGATTCAGGATGCTGCTGGTGAAATCGCTTTACGGCGTCGTGACTCTTGCGAGCATGAAGAGCGATGAGCAAGTCATAACGTCCTCCGTCATATTCCTGCTTGACGCTGACGCGGTGGCCGAGGCTTTTCAGAATCCGCGCCCAGCGCACCGCCGTTACCCGGTTGCCGTAGCGAGATCGCGGAGGCGCGGGTGTGATGATTCCGATTCGCATCAGGCTGTGGGAACGAAATTAATCAAGTTGAACTGCGCAGGTGCGAAAGCCGGCCCAAACGTCGCGGCGGTCGGGCGTGTAGAAGTTCCGATAATTATTGCGGATCAACCGCGAGCGCGTGACCCAGCAACCGCCGCGCAGCACTTTATGATCGCCGAACCACGGCTGCGAATACTCCTTGTACGGACCGACAGCAAAACCTGGATAAGGACCAAATGTTGTTGAAGTCCATTCCCAGACGTTGCCAATCATCTGCCGGCAACCGAATGCGCTGTCGCCCGCGGACAACGCATCAACCGGCAGACAGCCCCCCTCTTTTAATGCGCGCCAGTCGAGATTCGCGCGCTCCGGTGTTGGCGGTTCATCGCCCCAGGGATAACGACGTTTATGCGTGGTAATGCCTTGACCATCTGCGGCTGGTTCCGCGCTTGCGGCCAGTTCCCATTCGGCTTCGGTCGGCAAGCGGCGCTTGGCCCAGCGACAGTAAGCATCAGCTTCGTGCCAGTTAACATGAATCACTGGTAGACGATCCTCCAGCGACACCCACTGATCGAAGTTGCGTCGCAACCAGCCGCCGCTTGCTTCGCGTTTCCAGTAGACGGGATGCTCGGCTCTCACACTTTCACGCCATTGCCAGCCTTCGTCGGTCCAGAGGTTGCGCTGCCGATAACCTCCAGCTTCGACGAAACTCAAGAATTCCTCATTCGTCACGGCAGTCTTTGAGATCGCGAAAGGCGCGACCTCGATTTCGTGCGCCCATTGTTCGTTGTCAAAGACGAAGCCTTCATCGCGCCCGCTTCCCAGCATGAACTTGCCACCTGGAATCTGCGTATCGCCTTCCGCGTCGCCTGAGCCATCAGCCTGCGACAAACAGGTGGCCTCTGCCTCACCACTCGATTGGATCGCAGACAGAGTAAATCGCGGTGGCGGATAGGCGAGCGTCTGCCGCGTGTAAGTGATTGCTTCGTCGTGCATCTGCTCGTGAAGCAAGACGAGCTGCAAAAAGTATGACTCGTCGTGCCCGGCGGCGGCGCGAAGTCGCCCACCTGAATGTTCGGTCTGTTCGATCACCCGGTCGAGCACGCGCCGCATGTAACCGAGAGTCTCTTCACGCGTCAACAGCAGCAGATCCCAGCGCGTATCGTGAGCCACGCGCGCGGAATCGTAGAGTGAGTCACCGTGCGCGAGAATCGGCGGCTGTCCGCCGAGATGACGAAGCATCCAGAACTCCTGAAACCAAGCGAGGTGACCGATTTCCCAGCGCAGAGCGTTAACAATGCTGAGGCGTGGCCCCATCAATTGGTCATCTGTGAGATCGGCGACTAGATCGAGCGTCCTTGCGCGGGTTTCGCGCAGCGCTGCAATCAGTTCCGCATTTGACGGTTTTCTCTGGGGTGCACTCATGACAAACGCAATTCAGATGTCTTTCGCGCAGCGAAAGCCCGCAATCGTCC
Organism: Pyrinomonadaceae bacterium; assembly: GCA_041499185.1. Lineage (GTDB taxonomy): Bacteria > Acidobacteriota > Blastocatellia > Pyrinomonadales > Pyrinomonadaceae > JAOAPY01. The sequence goes on from JBGQJU010000012.1 coordinate 54,530, forward strand.
AACGCTCGTGCGGATGAAAGAAGTTGCGATACGTGGAGCGGATATGAAGTTGCGGCGTAGCAAACGAACCGCCTCGCAGGACTTTCTGATTGACGAACCACTTGTCATTGTACTCATCGAATTCCGATTTGAATCCCGGATAGGGCACATAATCCGAAGTCGTCCATTCCCACACGTCACCGATCATCTGGTGACAGCCGTGGGCGTTCTGACCGGCGGGAAACGCGCCAACGGGCGCGACGCTCCAGGGGCCGTTTTCAAACAGATTGGCTTTCAACAAATAGAAATCATTGCGTTGGCTGATGACCCAGCGATTGAAGATCTCAAGATGCCGCGAGTATTGCTCATACCAGTGCAACTCTGCATCGTGCTCTGAACCGTCGGGCAGTCGCACGCGACCGATGCCTTTGAGCTTGCGCCATCTCCCTCTTCCCCACATTTTCCGCAATCTCGCAACGTCACTAATTCGGCCGCCGATGGCAATTATTCTACATTTTCAATTCTACCGATAAGCTCGAAGATAATCATAGGCCAGGCCATCCGCGGGCTTCAATGTTTCTTACCCATCCAGCGCCATAAACAGATTATTCAGCGACTCAGCCAGGGTTGGATGCGCGAAGATGGCGTCTTTCAAAACCGTGTAAGGCAGCTTACCCATCATGGCGATTTCAAACATGGCCATCAATTCGCCTCCTTCGACGCCCAGCACGGCGCAGCCTAGTATCTGCTTCGTGTCGGCGTCAACCACGGCCTTCATGAAACCACGGGTCTCACTCATCTCGATAGCCCGCGCCACGCTGGTCATCGGCAGTTTGGCAACGCGGATATTCAAGCCCTGCTCGCGACTTTCCGTTTCACTCAAACCAACCCGGCCCAATTGTGGGTCGATGAAGACGGTATAAGGCACAAGACGGCCGTTCACGGTTGTATTGCCGCCTTCAACCAGGTTCGTGCGGATGATCCGGAAATCGTCGTAAGAGATGTGTGTAAACGCGGGGCCGCCTTTCACGTCACCGAGAGCGTAGACGCCCGGTACGTTGGTCTCGAGCCGCTCATTAACCTTCACAAATCCTCGGTTATCGGTCTCGACTCCAGCGGCCGCGAGGTTAAGCCGATCAGTGTTAGGCCTGCGGCCTACGGCAGCCAACAGATGCGAGCCAGTCACGCTTTGCTCACTCTCAGGCGTCTTGACGGTAAGGCGGATGGAGCCATCAACCGTCTCTGCACGCACGACCTCTGTATTGAGCAAAACTCTGACACCGTCCTCCTGCAGGATCTTTGCGACCTCGTCGGCGACATCCGGGTCTTCGCGGCTTAGCAGATGATCGCCGCGCTGCACAATAGTTACCTCGCTTCCAAAGCGACGAAACATCTGGCCGAATTCCAGACCGATGTAGCCTCCGCCCATTACCAACAGATGAGCAGGGACCTCGTCTAGTTCCATGATCGAGGTAGAATCGAGCGTGGGTACCAGCTCGAGACCTTCAACGGGCGGATTGGCCGGGCGTCCGCCCGTATTGATGAAGATCCTTTCGGCGGTGAGCGTGCGCATGCCGCCGTCATTCAAATGAACTTCGATCTGATGCGAGCCGACAAACCCCGCAGCGCCCTTCAGCAACTCGAGGTTCTTAGTCTTTTCGATTCCCTTCAGACCGCTATCGCGGAAGCTTTCAACCACGCCTTGTTTGCGAGCGCGAACCTGCGCCATGTTTACCGTGACGCCGGCATTGTGCACTCCGTAATCAGCCGCGCGGCGCGCGAGATACGCCACGCGCGCGCTATTGAACATTGTCTTGGTCGGTGTGCAGCCGTAATTGATGCAGGTGCCGCCAATGTACGCGCGTTCGATGATTGCGGTTTTCCATCCGGCTTTGGCCAGAGCGATTGACAGTGGCTTGCCGGCCTGACCGGAGCCGATCACGATTGCGTCGAATTCCTCAAGTGTTGCCATGCTGACCCTCGATTTATCCAAATACAACCCGGCGACTGCGCAGCCGATCGCTCAACCAATCAGTCGTAATCACCAAAATATAGATGATGGCAATTAGGGTCGACACTCGCGCATAGAAAGCAAGTTGAACATTATTGTAAATTGCCTGACCCAAACCACCGCCGCCAACCAGGCCGAGGATGGTTGCGACGCGCAGGTTCATTTCCCAGCGCAGCACCGTGTAGCTCACCAGCGTTGGCCGCACTTGCGGCCAGATTCCCCAAAGCAAAATCTGCAACCGACGCGCTCCCATCGCGCGCAACGCTTCAATGGGTTGAGCCGGGGCCTCTTCGAGTGTTTCCGCGTATAGCTTACCAAGCACTCCGGCGGTGTGAAATCCGATCGCCAACGTGCCGGCGAATGGACCGAGCCCGATCGCGATGATGCAGATCAATACCCACACCAGCTCGGGAATCGAACGAAGCAGACTGAGAGCCAATCTCGCGGCGCCATAAGTGAGCCAACGAAAGCCTCGATCAAACCAACGCCGCTGACCGGCTTCGTCTTTTTCGCTGAAGATGAGTATCCCGGCAGCCGGCAAAGACAGAATAGCCCCTACGATTATCCCAATCAGCGTTCCCATTACTGAGATACCGATGGTTTGCAACAACGGCCGGCCCAACGATCTCAAGAACGCCGGATCGACATCCGGCGGGAACATCTGCGAGACGAAGCGAACGATTCGTGCGGGAATTGCGGAGTCGCTGAATGCTCCATTGAGAAAGCCGGTGGCGTAAAAACTCCAGGCAAAGAGGACAAAAGCCGCCAAAGGAAGCGCAGTCTTCCTCAGGCTGCGCGTTGTCGGGCTCTTAGAATCGCGCGCGGCGCCTTGCTGGGCTTTAGAGTTCGCTCGGGCTTTCGCGTGCACGCGACGACGTAGAAAGCGGCTGGCCACGTCGGTGGCCGCTACTACGGCCACCAGAGTGATGATCAGCGTACTGACCTGGCCATACTCGAACATCCTCATCGAAAGATTGATCTCGTATCCGATTCCACCCGCGCCAATGAATCCCAACACTGAGGCGGCGCGCAGGCTGCATTCGAAGGAATAGATGGTATAGGCCGTGATACTCGCCGCCGCTTGTGGCCAGATGGCGTAGAGGAAGACTTGCAGACGCGTCGCGCCAGTCGCATGCAGCGCCTCGAGCGCGCGCTGATCGACGTCTTCAAAGACATCCGCATAGACTCGTCCGAGCATGGCGCTGTAGCTCACTGCCAGCGCCAAAACTCCCGCGAGTGGTCCGAGACCAACCGCGACGACAAACAGAAGCGCCCAGATCAGATCCGGCACAGCGCGCAGGAATCCAAGCAACGCCCGACTAGTCCTACTCAGGGCAGACAATAGAAAACGTCCCGGCCCTTGACGCTCTCCCGCCAGCAACACACCGCGTCGCCACAAAGTCGGTGTCGCCAGAACGCCGAGCGGTAGTCCGATCAAGACGGAGAGCAAAGTAGCAGCGAGCGCAATGGCGACTGTTTGGGCGGCTGCCGCTGTGGCAACGCGAAGAAACGCCGGCGAGAGGTCAGGCGGGAAAAGACCGCGAATGAAGGTCCAAACCGCTGTGAGCGTCCCTGGTTCAAGAATCGCTCCCGGTCGGATTTCAGCCGCGCGCCAACAAATCACCAGTGCGACGCCAATAGCGACGGCGCCACCGATGTGCCTGGGCTTCAGACGGTAACCTTCGTCCCACGAAAGGCGCTCGTTAACGCGCGCAACTTGGTTCACAGTTCGGCTCGCCCTTCTCGTTGGGCGCCCACTCGTCACAAATCTCCCCTCGCTCTGCCGCCGATTCGGTGGCATAGAGAGCAGCCAACACTTCTCTGCTGACTTCGTGAGGCGTCGTATCAAAAACGACGGAGCCGTCACGAAGTGCAATGATGCGCGGAAAATAACGTAGCGCCAGATCGACGTCGTGCAAGGTCGCTACCAGAGTTCGTTTGCCATTCTGTACCAATCCGAGGAGTAGTGAAGCGACAGTTTCCGTCAAGGCCGGGTCGAGCGAGGCAAAAGGTTCGTCAGCGAGGATCACCTCCGGCTCCTGCATTAGCACACGCGCAATTGCGAGCCGCTGCTGTTGCCCACCGGAAAGTTCGTCTGCGCGCGAGCGCCGCTTCTCGGCTAAGCCTACGGATTCCAGTGCCGCCATTGCCTGTTGGATCTCATTCCTGGACGGCTGGAAAACGCTGCGAATCGTATGCAATAGCGACCAGCTTCCCAGTTTCCCGCAAAGCGTGTTCTCCAGAGTTGTGAGCGATGGCACAAGCTGGTGCTGCTGATAGATAGTGCCGATGCGCCGGCGCGCAGCGCGCAGCTCTTTGCCGGACATCGCACTGACATCAGCTCCAGCAAAGAACAAAACGCCGCTCGTCGGCCTCAGCGTCGCGTTCAACAAGCGAAACAAAGTCGTCTTTCCCGCGCCTGAGGGCCCAAGTAGTGCCACTCGTTCCCCTGGCTGCACGTCAAACGAGAGTCGATCCAGCGCCCGCACCTTGCCGTGGCGAGAGTTGTAAACCTTGCTGACCTGCCTGAGCGAATAGATCACTTCAGTAATCCCGCATCCTTCGCCGCCTGACGCAACCGATCATAGTCAGCGTCCTTAGCGCGAACGTATTTCGTCGCGCGCAAGAACTCCAGAATGGATTTTTGCCCAGGATTATTGGTGTTGAGATTCAAGAATGCCTTGGCAAACGAGTCGACAAGCTTTGGATCGAGAGCCTTCCGCGCGGCCCAAACATAATCAAGAAACGGCGGCGTGGTGTAAAAGACCGAGGCTTTGGCCGGATCGAGTTTTCCGTCTTTCACCATCTTCTGATAGACCGTTTCGTCCATCGCGCCGGCGTCGACCTTCTTGTTGGCAACCGCTAGAGCAGTCGCGTCGTGGCCACCGGTGTAAATGGCCTTCGCGATAACTTCCGTGTCGACCCCCGCCTGTCGCATGAAGTATTCAGGCATCAGGTGACCAGACGTGGAGTTAACATCGCCAAACGCGAACGAGTGTCCCTTCAAATCAGCGAGACTCTTGATGCCCGTGGCCGGGTTGGTAATGAATAGACTATGAAAGTTTTGATCCAGATCGCGCTGCACCAGCGGGTTAACGCCCGCGCGCCTGGCCGCCTGCACGTAGGTGAACCCGCCCAGATAGGCGATGTCTACCTGATCGTTCGCAATGGCCTCAACCACGGCCGCATAGTTAGTCGGTATCGTCATCTCAACCTTTGCCCCGGTCTCTTTTTCCAGGTACGCCATCAGCGGCTGGCTATCGCGCAGCATCCTGCCCGGATCGTTTGTTGGAATCATGCTCAGGCGGAGAGTTCTTTTGGAGTTTTCCGCGTTGCGGTTGCGGCAAGCGACAGACGAACCGATTAGCAGCACCAGGATAAAGAGAAAGTAAATCCCACGCTTCATTGCGTTCCTCCAGAATTGTTCACGAGGGAAGACCCGACAGAGCCGAGTTGAGCTCAGGCCGATCTAACTTACAACCAGCGAGCGTTCTCCGCGCTCGATAACCCGGCCGATAACGGCCGCGCGAGGATAGTTTTCCCGCAGCCTCGCGAGCATGGCCTCCGCCCGATCCGCCGGTAGCGAAATGAGCAGGCCGCCGGCCGTTTGCGGATCATAAAGCAAGTGACGCAGCTCTTTACCAACACCGGCGGCTATCTCAATGTCGTCACCGATGTATTCGCGATTGGTTTTATCACCGCTGGTCAGCAAACCTTGAGCTGCCAGCTCCAACGCGCCATCAATCAAGGGAACCTGGGCGGAGTCTATTTCGATTGTAACCTTACTCGCGCAGGCCACTTCCCAGGCATGGCCAAGCAGGGCAAAGCCGGTTACGTCGGTGGCGCCTTTGACGTTGAACTCGCGCATGGCCTCGGCGGCAAACTTACCAGGAGTCAACATAGTTAAGACTGAAGCGGCCGCGACCTTTTCACTGACCTTTGCGAACTTGATTCCGGTGGAGATCACCCCGGTGCCGATTGGTTTCGTTAGGATGATAACGTCCCCGACGCGCGCACCTGCATTCGTGGCCACCTTATTGGGATCGATCACGCCGGTAACGGAATAACCGAACATGATCTGCTGATTGTCCACGCTGTGGCCGCCAACTAGTGTGACGCCGTACTTGTTCAGCGTCTCGAGTCCGCCGCGCATGATCTCGCCCAGGATCGCGGGATCTACACCCGTCTTCGGAAAGCACGTGATAGCCATTGCCGTAATTGGCGTACCGGCCATCGCCCAAACGTCATTGATCGAGTTGAGCGCCGCGATGCGTCCGTAATCGTACGGGTCATCGACGATGGGCGTGAAAAAATCGAGTGTTTGCACGATCGCGAGGTCGTCGCGCAAACGATACACTCCCGCATCGTCGGCCGTATCGAAGCCAACCAGGAGATTCTCGTCCTTGGGCTGTTGTGGTAGCCCGCTCAACACCTGAGCGAGTAAGCTCGGTGACAGCTTAGCCGCTCAACCAGAGCACGAAACCATTTCGGTCAGACGCATTGGTTCTCCTTTCAAGCCTATCCAATTAACATCACGGTATTCGCAGAGCGTCGCATTGGCGCTATAGTATTGTCAATCTGAACAAAATAGAGTAACGAACTGGAGCTATGAAGAACGTAACTACCGTAATTCGGCTCAGTATGACGATCGGAATCCTTGTGATTACCGCAGTCCTTCTATTCGCGCAGGATGCTGAGCTGATCCGCCACTTTGATTACGATCAAAGGGCGCCACTCGGGTTCAAAGAAATCGGCGTCGAGCATCGTGGCAACACAGCAATCCATGACATCACGTACGCCAGTCCCAAAGGCGGGCTGGTGCCGGCGTACCTTGTGGTGCCCAAAGGGAAGGGGCCTTTTGCAGCGGTGATCTGGGGACACTGGTATTGGGACAACTCGCCTATGCGCAACCGCAAGCAGTTTCTCGACGAAGCGGTGGCGCTTGCGCAGGTTGGCGTTGTGTCGCTTTTAACCGACGGCCCAGTGGCGCGCCCGGGGCATGTGGAAAGCAAAGAACCGCTGAACGAGCAGCAAACTGTCGACCTTGTGCAACAGGTAGTCGATATGCGGCGCGGCGTCGACCTGCTGCTGGCGCGCAAGGACGTGGATCCGAAGCGTATTGCCTTCGTCGGTCACAGCTATAACGCATCGGTCGGCGCGATCTTGAGCGGAGTCGACCGGCGGTTTAAGGCTTTTGTCCTGATGGCCGGGCCGATGTCGGACGAAATTAATCTGAAAACACCGGAATACCAAGAGTTTCGGCAAAAGATCGGACCGGAAAAATTCGACGCTTTCGTTGCGAAGTACTCTTACCTCGATGAAGGCAAGTACGTATCGCACGCAGCGCCAGCCTTCGTCTTTCTCCAGTACGCCACGCAAGAGAAGTTTCTAACGCCTGAGCGAGCGCGCGAATACGAGAAGGTCGTAAGCGAGCCGAAACGCTTCAAGATCTACGATGCGCCGCATGCGCTGAATGCCGAGGCGCGCCGCGACCGCATTGCTTTTCTCACTGAGCAGCTCAAACTGAAGCCGTTATCAGCGGCGGTACTCGCAGGTATCCCTGACCTGGTGCAACCGCCCGACCCGAACGAGTAGGGCGAGTCAATCTGTGATGCGGCGGATGTCCAGAATCAAGATCGGTCCTGCCGGCTGGTCATACAAAGACTGGAAAGGCGTGGTCTATCCGCAATCCCCCGGTTCAAAGTTTGATCCGCTCGCTTATCTCGCGAACTACTTCGATACGATCGAGATCAATAGCAGCTTCTACCGGCCGCCCGCTCCTTCTTCAGCTAAATCGTGGGCGGGGCGCGTCTCGCACAATCCAGACTTCACCTTTACTGCTAAGTTGCATCAGGTTTTTACGCATGAGCGTGGCAAAGCGACCGCGGAGGATGAGAGGATTTTTCGCGAAGGAATCGATCCGCTGGCAAATGAAGGAAAACTGGGAGCGCTGTTGCTTCAATTTCCCTGGTCTTTCAAGAATGAGAGCGACGAGCGAGAGTACTTGTTCAACCTGCTCGGTAGATTCAAAGACTATCCTCTGGTAATTGAAGTTCGACACGCCTCATGGAATCAGCCTGCCATTTACGAAGCGCTCGAAGAAATCGGAGTAGGAATTTGCAACATCGACCAACCGCTTTTTGCGAAGTCAATCAGACCGTCTGCGTTGACTACATCTTCAACCGGCTACATTCGGCTGCACGGCAGGAATTACGAGAATTGGTTCCGGGAAAAGGCGGCGCCCGCCGAGCGTTACAACTATCTCTATTCCCTTGATGAGTTACAGCCGTGGATTACGAGAATAAAGGAGATAGCAGCGCAGACCAAAGAGACTTACGTCATCACCAACAACCACTTTCGAGGCAAGGCGGTCGTTAATGCGCTCGAGATTAAAGCCGCACTGGACGAGCGGCGCGTGTCCGCACCTGCGCCACTTCTCGCAGAGTATCCACGTCTGGCCGATTCCGTTGCTGCAGAGGAAGCGTCGACAGACACCAGCGATTCAAGACTCTTCGACTGACCCGCAGCTACATTGCGGCCGTTTGCGCCACCATCTGAGCAAACGAGATCGGCAAACCGTCGGGATCCACGCAAACGGCGAGCTTGATTCCCTCGCCTTCTCGTTGCGTTGGCGGCATGACGAAGGTTATGCCCTTGGCTTTCAGCTCTTCATAAGTCTTATCGACATCTTCCACATTGAATCCGATGGAACACGTGCCGGCGGCCTTGTCTTTGCCGACGCCGGATTGCTCCTGGCGTATGCCGCCTCCGTGAAGCGCGAGTGTTGTCGCTCCGGTCACGAATTCTGTCCAGTCGGGCGACTGAAACTTCAACGGGATTCCCAGCTTGTCGCGATAAAACTCGACAGAGCGATTCATGTCGGACACGATCACCATAGTGTAATCAATCTGTTTGAACATTGCTTGAACCTCCCTCGCAGATCATTTCCTTTGCTTCTTACTGCTGCCCATTGAGACAAGGGTGTCGAATTCATCTTTCGTGAGCGGCATTACAGAAAGTTGCGATTGCCGAATCAATGGCAGCCCGCTGAGTCGCTTGTCATAGCGAATCGCTGCCAGGAGAACCGGTGCTGCGAGCGCTTTGACGGGCTTGATATCTACAGCTACCCACTGAGGATCATCCGCAGTTGGGTCGGCGTAAGCAGCCTTGGCAACCTCCGCGATGCCGACGACGGCCTTGTCTTTACCGGAATGATAGAACAAGACACGGTCGCCTGTCTTCATCTGCCGCAAATTATTGCGCGCCTGAAAGTTCCTCACTCCGGTCCAATCCGTTTGCCCATCCTTTACGAGCGTATCCCAGGAATAGGTTTCGGGCTCTTGCTTGACCATCCAATAGTTGCTCTTTGTCTTATTCTTCATGGTTTACCTTCTTGTCAGGTTTGAACGGGCTGCCTACAATAACGTAACCTGGTGCAAAACCTGCGAACGGAGACAATCATGCCTAAAGAAGGAAGTGCCGCGCCGACATTCAAGACTACCGACGCCAACGGGAACACGGTGAAACTGGCAGACTTTCGCGGCCAGAAAGTCGTGCTCTACTTTTATCCCAAAGATGACACACCCGGTTGCACGAAAGAGGCATGTTCCTTTCGCGATGCTTTTGCAGATTTCAAGAAGCGCGGCATCAAAGTCCTCGGTGTTTCACTGGACAACGAGGCTTCCCGTCAGAAGTTTGCCAAAAAGTACAAACTGCCCTTCACGTTGCTGGCCGACACAGATCGCTCCATCTCAGAGGCTTACGGGACTTATGGCCAGAAGAAGTTCATGGGGCGAACATACATGGGCGTGCATCGCATGACTTTCCTGATAGACGAGAAAGGCAAGATCAAGAAGATCTTCGAGAAAGTTAAGCCCGAAGAGCATGCCAGTGAGGTCCTCGAAGCCTTCAGCGAGTAATAAGGGCCGCGGCTGATCAAGCCGCGACCCAGCCAGCAATCTTTTCCGGTTCGCCCTCTGGGTTTTTGCCAGGCATTAAGACCTGCAGTGAGCTGAAGCTACTGGGCACGTCTCGTTTTCGAGGCGGCACTGGCAGAGACTGGCCTGCTTCCTCGTTAATCGCCAGTTCGGGCGGCAACTCGCTGATGAAATACATCCTCGTGTTTTCAATCACTTCCGTCCTGATTTCCCGGGTCCAGAGTAAAAGGTTCGCCAGCGCGTCGCCAATCTCGTCTTTACCTAGCTTGGTCTCATGCGCGATTTCTTTCTGAGTTCTTGCTCCATTTCTGATCGCTTCGCGAACGCGTTCGACGGGAGTCATTTTGCTAACCTGCCGCGCGACATACTGTTGTCGCGCAGACAGCACTTCAGTGTCCTCCGGAAATTCTGCACCAGGCTCCAGAACTCTCTGCGTTAAGTACTGCTGTCGTACTGATTTGTACGCCTTCAAAGCCCTGCGGCTTTCAGTAACTTTACGGCGGATGCAACCTTTGCAATACAGATTGCGGCCGTCTTTGCGGGCGCGGCAAATTCCAAATTCCGTCAACGCCAGAACCTGAGAACAAATAGGGCACTGCTTTGAGTCAGGTATAAGCTCAGCTCGTTCCGTCATTTCGGCACTCCATCAACTCAAATCACATACCCACTTAGGGTGGGGGTCAAAAATGAAAACACTCTTCCTCGGGCCGGGCACTCGCTACCCTCCGGTCCGCACTAATGTTGTTGAGATGATTTGTTGGCGAAAGACCCTGAAGTTAATCAGGGAGATCGCCTAGATTGCCGAGTGTATCTTCAAACTTGAGCCGGATACGCTATACCTGAATTCGAATTCGCCTGCGGTTCCGGGCCGTACGCAAAAATGTATGAGAGCTAGCAACCAACCAGGCGATTCGGACAACAGATAATTTTAAAACCTCTCTTCGGGCAATCATCACTCTTCAGCGAGGGGGAGCGATTATAGTTATCAGCGAACTTTTTGCAACAACTTTTTAAGCGCAAGATGGTCCAACTTTTTCTTCGCGCAATTTTGTTCCGAATCACTGATCGCGATCACTTGCACGCAGACGCAAACAACTCTAGCGCGAGAAGATAGATGATCGTTCTCGCGTGAAGAACAAATTCCCGCATGCATTATTTGTCATGATCGCTTTTTTCAGCGATCAAAATTCTCTCGCAAAACCGTATTCTTTTTGATCTTCAAGAAAGCGTTCGCCTCATGTTTGGCGCAACAGATGCGACGCGCACTCGTCTGGTCCTACAATTAGTAGTCCTCGCCTTTTTCCGAATCGCCGATCATCATTCATCGATCGAAGGGAAACGCACTATTGAGATCATCGAATGATGGAATTCGATCAACTCAATGCGTTCGGTGTCAGGTTGATTGGTGACGGATGTCTGAGTTCGAGACGTGCGGTGATCGTAAGCGGCGCATTTCGAAGTTGCAGATAAGAGTTCTGAATTCTGGCAATCAATTCGGCCTATTTTGCGACGACTGAAACGTGTGCGGCCACCAGCCGCCATCGTCCGCGCTCTTTAACCCAGAAATGTGTCGCCTGGTACTGCTCGACAACCTCCCCATTGCCGGTCTTGGTCTTCCATGTTGACAGAATAGTCGCGACAGCTGCGCCATCGGTGTACGGATAGACATCAACCTTGTCGCTATGGTTCGATTCGATCATTGACGGAGTACCAGGTTTGAGCGCCGCCAGCCGCTGTGCTTTGCGAGAGACCTTGCCTGCCGGGTTAGTAAAGACAAATTCGTCGCTCCAAAGGCGGTCGAGCGCCTCCTTGTCCGGTTTGAAAAGCGCTTCAGTCAATTCGTTCTCCGCGCTGGCTATCTCTTGCCTTATTTTTTCGGCCCGCGCGATCCGTGGCTTTTCAGTTTGCGCTTCAGCCAGTACAGCAACGCAGAGCACAATCCCGAGAATACGCAAGTTTTTGTTTTTCATTTCAAAACCATTCTACGTTTAAGGATCCACAGGAAAGGCCAACACGTGTGAAATGACATAAGTCTCTCCTTTACCATCTTTGCAGGAAGAGGTTGGACCTTTTCCACAGAGTCTTCCACAGTCAGGCTGTGGAAAACGCTTTCAGGCCAGACCGCGTCCAGGACGATCTATTAAGCGATAGACGAACTTCAGTCCCGACCACACATCGTTGACAGCGCAGATCTTCACGTCAACAAGTCCGGCTTCGAGCCCGACCCGCTGAACGCTATTGAACGACAAATCAGTCGGGACGCCCGAGCTTTTCTTCGGCCAGGCTACCCATAACATGCCGCTGGGCGAAAGCCTCTTTGCCATCTTCAAAAAGTTTTTCTTCAAACCCGACTCGGAGTTGGCAAACAGCAGGATGAGGTCGACCGCCTTACCGGGACGAGTAACAAAACGGACATGCGGTGGTAGTTCACCCAGTTCCCGCTCAAAGTCTTTTGGCGCATTTGCGAACACAATGCGAGAACCGCCTTTAATTCCGAGCTTTTTCGTCAGCGGTGTTCCTGAATAACCAGCCATGTCTTAGGTCTCGGTTTCCGACAAACTTCAAGTTTGTCCCTGATTTTCCCCAGCGGTTCTTTTCGTGACCGACGCTCAGAAGTTTGTCGAACATCTATTTTGGCCTGCCGTTGTCATTGCCAGCATCGCCACTGTCACTGTTATCATTGTCGTTCTGCTCGGGCGGTGGCTCAACCTTCTGCTCGCGTAGGCGAAGCACGATGCAGTCTTTTTCCTCATGAACCACCTCGAACCAGCCGCTGTTGACGGCGTTGTTGTAGAAATCCTGGTGCGATGTGTCCGTAAACACATAATGCGCACCAAAGCGCTCGCGAATCAGCGGGCCGGGATCTTCTTCATCGCCCAGCGTAATCTGATCGTAGAGTTTTGATAGCTCGGGGTTTCGGTCGTAGAGGTAGGTTGGGTCGAGGCCTGATACGTAGCGATGTGTCGGATCAAAGTAAAACATCCGCGGGAAATCATCCCAGTCGGTGTTGAAGACAATCTCGCCGGGCGGGACATTCGCGCGCACCCATTGCATGCCGGCCTTGTAGTGATCCGCCGGCTCGCTGTTCGCGATATCTTTGGTAGTAGCGCGTAGATTGAAGAACAAAGCGATGCCCAGCGCCACGACAACAACGGCAGCGGCAAGGGTTCGCACCAACTCTTTGCGCTGCTCCACCCCGGCGGCTTCGGCGGGCTCGTGTCTGTCAAGAAACGGCTCCAGCTCGTCGAGGATGTCTTTCGGCAAACTGGTGAAAGCCGATCGCGCGCCGTCAATCCACGGCTGTAGCGCAAACGCGGCGAAAAGAATGGCGAACGGCGGCCAATATTCCGCGATGCGCTTCCAGCGCGCCGTCATCACCATCAGCGCTGTGGAAAGGATCAAGAAGAAGAGTGGATAGTGGGACCGCTTTCTGTCCGCAGGATCAAAAGCGATGTAGCCAACAACCATGGCGATGCACGCCACCAAAGAGTTACCTAGAAACTCCCACGTTTCATAGGGGTACCATTCTTGCCCAACCTTAGTCGAAAAGTCAGAAAACGTGAGCTTTATCTTCAGGTGTTCATAAAGGAGATAAAGGTTATGCGGGAAATAAGGGTTTATGACTAAGCCGGCTGCGGTGCCGAGCAAAACGAGGACGACGGGCCACCACTCAATGCGCCGCTCGGCCCATCCGATTACCACTCCCCAAACGAATGCGGCGACGATCAGCAGCACAAACATGTCATAGGTCAGCGTAAAGATGAACGCGAGGGGCAGGAGTGGCCAGTACTTTCTCCGAAAGAGAAGATAAATGCCGATTATCAGGTAGATTATGGCAAACGGCGGTGCCTTTGCCATATTCAACCGGTAAAGAAACGGCGCCGAACAAGCGAGCAGGGCAACCAGCCAGACCAGGACGTAGCGGATTCGGTGGTAAACCAGGAACCAGTAGCACGAGAAAACGGCGAGGCTGGCGAAGATCGTTGACGCTATTTTCGCGCCGAGGCGTAGATCACGTAACCACGTGAAGGGAATCTGAAAAATGTGGAAGAGAAAGTGATGATCGACGTAGTTTTTCGGACTAAGCGTGGTTAGCGGTAGCCAGGTGAAGAGGGGCGGGAAATGGCGGCTGCGGATGCCTTCCCAGAGCATCCGGCTCCACATGATGTGATAGTAGCCGTCAAAATCGCCGCAACAAATCGACTTGGTGGAAAACTGGAGCCGCCAGAAGATCAAACCGATTGCCGCGCCGCCGGCAATCAGTTGCAGGTGGCGAAGCGCGGCCTCAGACCCAAACACACCGCTTAACTTTTGCGAAGCATTCATTGGACACGGCGACAGGAGTTTTGCTAGGTTGTCGGCGAAACCAAGCAATCCTAAATGAGATCACGACAACTGTCACTCTAATTCATGTATCCGGCGGGTAACCTTTTTATCCACGCACCACACGGGCAACTCGAGGCCATTCTGAAGGAGCCAGGGAGTGCGCCCGCGCGTGGTGTTGCGCTCGTGCTGCATCCCCATCCCCTCGGTGGCGGCACTATGCACAACAAAGTTGTCTTTCGCGCGGCGGGCGCCCTGAACGACGCAGGTCTTGTTACTCTACGCATCAACTTTCATGGTGTGGGAAAGAGCACGGGCACTCATGACGAAGGGCGCGGCGAGTTGGATGACGTGCGTGCGGGGCTCGATTATTTGCGTGACAAATACGAAGATCGACCCATCACGATCTGCGGCTTCTCCTTTGGCGCACGCGTGGGGCTAGAGGTGGGCAGTTCAGATGATCGCGTTTTAAACTTGATAAGCATTGGCACGCCCATAGACAAATATGATTTCAGCTTTCTGCTCGCCTGCCGCAAGCCCATACTGTTCGTTCACGGCGACCAGGATGAATTCGGCAAAATAAGGAATTTGCGCTCACTGGTCGCTCAGGTGAAGGAGAACGCGCCTGCTGAATTGGCCGTCATTCAGAATGCAGACCATTTCTTCGAAGGCCATCTCGATGAGCTAAAGAGGGCAATAACAGATTGGGCTAAACGGGAGCTTAGTTAGCTTCCAGTGTCTATTCACCATTTACCATTCACCGACTTCCGATTTACGATGCCGCCATGAACTCTTACACGGACCCGGCCATACGCATCACAATGCTGCC
This sequence comes from Pyrinomonadaceae bacterium, assembly GCA_041499185.1. Taxonomy (GTDB): domain Bacteria; phylum Acidobacteriota; class Blastocatellia; order Pyrinomonadales; family Pyrinomonadaceae; genus JAOAPY01. The sequence continues at coordinate 69,609 of JBGQJU010000012.1, forward strand.
GCGCGATACCAACTCGCAGGGCACAATCTTTGGCGGTGTCATCCTGAGCTACATCGACATTGCCGGCGCGATCGAGGCGTGTCGGCGCACCAAGATGGAAAGATTCGTCACGGTCGCGATGCGCGAAATCATCTTTCACAAGCCGGTGTTTGTTGGCGATCTCGTCAGCTTCTACGCCGAAACTGTGCGCATCGGCACTACGTCGATTACTGTGCGCGTCATCGTTGAAACCGAACGAGTGGGATCGTCAAGCGGACGCGTCCGCGTCACGGAGGCAGAAGTTGTCTACGTCGCTGTGGATGAGAATCGGAATAAGATCAAGATCCTCAGTGGTCAGTAGTCAGTGGTCAGTTGTTAAAGAGTAATTGATAAGTGCCACGACATCGTTTACACCGAGAAGTGCCATGACATCGTTTACAGTTCTTTGAAAACAAGTAATGAATAAGGGCTGGCGCGAAGTTGGTTAATCATCGGAGCCTTTCTCTTGAAGGAGGAAGGCATGAAGAA
>JBGQJU010000013.1:0-69489 GCA_041499185.1 Pyrinomonadaceae bacterium
AACAGAGACAACTCTTTTCGCGATCTCGACCAAGGCTGGGTTTTCTGGGGCAGTGCCCGGCGTGGAGATGGGGGAGGTTAAGGACGCGAAAGATCGCGATCTGGTGAAGCTGGCTGAGGAGACCGGCGGGACGGCGTTCTTTACCGGCGATATGCTTTCGCTCGAGCGCTCGTTCGCCAAGATCGCCAAGGAGCTTCGGGCCCAGTACCTCGTGACCTACAAACCGACCAACAATCAGTACGATGGCAGCTATCGGCGCATCGATGTCAAGCTTGCCAATGGCCGGGGTGATTTGAAAGTGAGAACGAAGCGGGGCTACAAAGCGATTGCCGATACGGTGAAACCTTGATGAGTTGAGTAACGGTCGCCGGACAATCTTGTTTGGCGCCTTGGAAGAATAAATGCTTTCTGGAAGAGTCATAATCAGTTCGCTCGGGTTGGTCTTACTTGCCTCGATGGTTTTTGGTGAGTCAGGATCGTTGAGTCTTGCTCAGAGTCCTTCGGCTCAGACAACGCCTCAAGCTGAAGGCCGGCCCCCACAAACCACTGGGTCGCAACAACAACCTTCGCCTTCATCGACGCCGAAACCGAAGCCAAAGGATGAAGAAACGCCCGGACAGTCAGACGAAGTAATCCGTGTTGAAACCAACCTCACCAACATCTTTTTCACCGCCGAGGACAAGCATAAGCGCTTTATCTCTACGCTCAAACAAGATGACATTCGCGTCTACGAAGACGGTCAGCCTCAACAGATCTTCACGTTTCAACAAAACACGGACCTGCCCCTCTCGCTCGCTATTCTTATAGACACGAGTCGGTCGGAGGAGCGCACGCTACCAGAAGAGAAGTCCGCAGCCCGGGAGTTTATCGAGTCCGCTCTGCGTCCTAATCGAGATGAAGCCGCGGTCGTTTCTTTTACCGGCGAAGTAACGCTTGAGCAGGGATTCACGGGAAGTATCGAACGGCTGCGGCGGGCTATAGACAAAGTCGAGTTTGTGCCTCCATCAGGTTACATTGGTGGGGGAATTGTGGTTCCCACGACGCCACCTATCTCCGGCACAAACCAGATCATGGCGGCCGCAACCGCAATCTGGGACGCTGTTTGGGCCACTTCAAACGAATTGCTGTCTGAATCCGCGCAACACACTCGACGCGCGATCATTCTGCTGACCGACGGCGACGACACAATTAGTCAGGTGAAAATGCACGAAGCCATCGAACGCGCACAAAAAGCAGAGGCGCTTGTCTATGCGATTGGAATTGGCGACCGGTACAACTTTAACGTCAACGAGTCTGCACTTCGTAAGATTACTGACCAGACTGGGGGACGCGCCTACTTTCCGCGCAACGAACGCGAGCTCAGGGAAGCCTTCGCCCAGATCCAGCATGATTTGCGCGAACAGTATCTGGTGGCGTATTCACCTACAAACAAGGCTCGGGATGGTTCCTATCGCCGCATCCAGGTAGAAATCATCAACCCTGAGCTCAAGAAAGAGACCCTTAAGCTTAACTACCGTCAGGGCTACTTTGCCAAGGTCCCAGATTCTGGTACGTCAGCTCCCGCCCGGAAGAGGCCCTAACAACGCCCACCGGCCGGGTCCTCAGTTCCGCTCTAGGCCCGTAACTTCATGGTTTAAGTTGAATTATCCCATGACAAACTGCCGCCAACTTTGTTATACTCCCGGTTAGCGGTCACGGCCAGCCCTTCCTCCGGGTGAGTAAAGCCTGCCCATTGCCTAAACTGACCGCAACAAATTTTCGTCGCAACCAAGCTTTTCAACGAACTGCCGCGCGGTAGTTCCGATCGCACGCGAACTCTATGAGAACAGACTGCACGGAGCGCAGAGCCATCCTCGTCGTCGATGACGACGAAAAGATATTGGACCTCCTTGTGGAAATGCTTCGGCAGGAAGGTTATGACGTCGCGTCTGCGAGAGATGGCGGTCACGCTCTGGAGTTGATGTCTTCGTTTGAGCCCGATGTCGTCATCAGCGATGTCGTCATGCCAGTCATAGACGGGATCGCGTTATGCCGGCGACTCAAAGACGATCCTCGGACGGCCAACATACCCATACTGCTAATCAGTGGCATTCGCACGTCGGACATTGACACGTTGGAAGGCCTGACTGCGGGAGCCGACGACTACCTAGACATTCCGTTTCGACACGAAGAGTTGTTGGTCAAAGTAGCCCGGCTGGCGGAGCGCCATCGCATAGAAAAGCACTATCGCGAAATCGTCGAACAGGCCGTTGACATAATCTACTCCCGTGACATGGATGGCTACCTCACCAGTATCAACGATGCTGGTGCGCGCTTCTTCGGACGAACCGTTACTGAATTGGTTGGCGCACACTTGAGCGAACTGATTGGGGCCGACTTGGCGGCAAAAGACATTGCCGAAACTCGCGCGTGGACAGCGGACTCGCCGATGCGCTCCATTCATAGTCTGAGAGACGCGCAGGGAACCCTGCGGTGCCTCGAAGGAATACTCAGTGTAGAGCGCAATTCGGAGGGCAACCCGATTCGTGTTCGCGGCGTAGTTCGCGACATTACAGAGCAAAAGACAACTGAGGAGGCGCTGAGAGAGAGTGAAGAGCGCTATCGCTGCCTGGTTGAACTATCTCCGGAAGCCATTGTGGTCAACTGCGGTGGAAAATTTGTCTACGTCAATCCCGCGGCGCAAGCGCTTTGGGGAGCATCAACTCCTGAGGAATTGATCGGTAAATCCGCATTGGACGTAGTTCATCCGGATTACCGAGACCTCGTTACGCGCCGCATCCGGCAGATTCAGACCGAAGGAGTAGTCGTTGCGCCGGCCGAGGAAAAATTTATCCGCCTGGATGGGGAGGTCATAGACGTAGAAGTCCGAGCAATGCCCTTCGTTTTCAAAGGCGAAGCTGCGATCCAGGCTGTGATTACGGACATCACCCAACGCAAGCGGATGGAGGCCGAGCGCGAAGTTATTTATCAGATCATCCAGGGCGTCAATATCACGCCCGATCTGGATGAGCTGCTTAAGCTCATTCATCACTCGATCAGTAAGCTTCTTTACGCTGAGAATTGTTTTGTCGCGCTTCACGACCCCGAAACTGACTTCATCAGTTTTGAGTTTTGGGCCGACAAGTTCGATCCTGTCCCGCCACCGCGGCCTGTGGGTAACAAAGGCTTCAGCAGCTATGTGCTGCGAACGGGTAAACCTCTATTGCTGACGGAAGAACTTACCACTCAAATGTATGAGCGAGGGGAAGTCGAGAAGAGTGGGACCGATTCTCCTTCCTGGCTGGGTGTTCCGCTGCGGACGCCCTCGCGCACGATCGGCGTACTGGCTGTTCAACACTATGAAATGGAGCATGCGTATAGCGAACGGGATCTGGAATTCCTAACATCAGTGGGAAGCCAGATCGCCCTCGCGATCGAGCGCAAGCGAGCAGATGAGGCGCTACGCCAGCGGGAAGCCCAGTACCGCCGGCTTGTTGATCAAATCCCCGACGCGGTTTGGACAGCCGACGAGCATGGGCATGCCGTATTTCTCGGTGAGAGGATCACTACGCTCTTTGGCTACGCGCCGGAGGAGTGTTATCGCGATGGCGCCCAACTCTGGTTCCAGAGTATGCACCCCGCTGATAAAGAACGTGTCCAGGAGGCGTATGCCAAGCTCTTCACTGAGAACCAGCCATACAATGTGGAATACCGCATGCGCCACCGTAGCGGTCAATGGGTGTGGTGGCACGACCGCGCTGTCGCTATCTACGAAAAGGACGGTGTTAAATACGCCGACGGTCTGCTCTCGGATATCACCGAGCGCAAGCGCGCGGAAGAGGCGCTAAGAGAGAGCGAGGACGGCTATCGTGAGCTGTTTGAGAATGCTAACGACATCATTTATGCGCATGATCTGAAAGGCAACTTCACTTCGCTGAACACGGCAGGGGAAAGGATCACTGGATACTCGCGCGAAGAAGCCAAACGTATGAATATCGCCGACGTTCTGGCGCCGGAATACCTCGATCTGGCTCGTCAGATGATCAGCCAGAAAAGAACAGGAGGGGCGGCCTCGGTCTACGAGTTAGAAATTATCACGAAAAAGGATCGCCGCGTTCGATTGGAGGTAAGCACGAAACTCATCTACAAAGATCGAGTACCGGTAGCAATTCAAGGCATTGCGCGTGATCTCACCGACCGCAAACGTTCGGAAGAGGCGCTCCGTGAAAGCCAGACCTTCTTTCACGGCTTCATGAACAACAGTCCGGCCATCGCGTTCATGAAGGACGAAGAGGGTCGTTACGTATACGTCAATGAGCCGTTTGAGCGTCTCTTTGGCCAGAAGCTAACCTTCCTTCGTGGAAAGAGAAGCTTTGATTGGTTGCCCGAGAATACGGCGAAGGAAACTCACCAACACGACCTCGAGATCCTCGCAACCGGGAAACCCCAGGAGATCGTCGAAACCGTCCCCTTGCCGGATGGCTCGTTGCACCATTGGCTGGTCTTCAAATTTCCGATGAAGGATGGTTCGGGCCGGCGGTTCGTGGCCGGCGTCGGCGTCGACATCACGGAGCGGCGGAGCGCGCAAGAAGCGCTTGCTCAACAGGCCGCCCGCGAGGCTCTGACGCACCGCATCTCGCAGGCGGTGCGGCGTTCCCTCGATAGCTCTGAAATCTTTCAGACGGCCGTTCGCGAACTGGGTTCACACCTAAGCGTCGATCGCTGTTCATTGTTCATTAAAGACGAAAAAGCAAAACGAGCTGTCAACGTAGCTGAGTTTCACGCCCCGGGAGTGGAGCCGGCGGGCAGGGATTTCGATCTGGCGTCACTACAGCCTCTGATGCAGGAGCTGGACCACAATGGAGTGCTCGCGTTTAATGACGCTGCTCACGAGGAACGCATATCCGAGCTTTACAATCGGCTCCTGAGCAAGGCCAATGTTCGCTCAATCATGTACGTGGCTATTCGCGTTGGGGACGACGTGCCGGCGGCTTTTGTACTCTCGACGACACGAGTCGTTCGCCATTGGAACGAATACGACATCGCCCTGGCTAGAGCGGTGGCCGACCAAACGGGAGTTGCAATCCGCCAGGCGCAGCTTTATCAGAAGGCCGAGGCGACATCGACACGCGAAGCCCTGGCCAACCACCTCAGTCTCGCAATCCGCGCCTCACTTAGCCTTTCCGAAGTGCTTAACACGGCGACGCACGAACTCGGGCGCGCGTTGGCCGCCTCTCGCGTTCATCTCTATCTTTACAACTCCGAGAATCATGTTTCAAGTGCCGAGCACGAATACGTCGCGCCTGGCTGCATCGGCATCGAGCCTGTCGAATTGCGTTATGACGATCCCATCGGCCAGCATCTGAGGAATAACCCAAAGCCCATCGTCATTAATGACGCTTTGAACAATTCCGAGGGTCCATCTGCATTCAGTGCGCTCATTCGCTCGCAGGCCGAGAAGCTTCAGCTCCGTTCACAGATATATTACCCGCTGATGGTGAACGGCGTTTTCCGCGGTGCATTATGTATCAACCAGACGGACCGTATACGTTACTGGACCAACGACGAACTGGCGCTGGTAGAGTCTGTAGCCGCGCAACTTGCCACCGGAATCGCGCAGGCCGAGTTGTTCGAAATGGTTGCGCGCGGCAAGCAGGAGTGGGAAACGACTTTCGACGCGATGTCTGACGGCATCTTCATTTTTGATCGCGCGGGCCGGCTGAAACGCGTCAACGGCGCAGGCGCTGGCATGGAGAACCGCAGTCCGCGCGAGCTGCTGGGCCGCAAATGCTGCGACATTCTAAGGACCAGTGCGGAAGACGAAGCGTGCATCGTCGAGCAAGCACTTTCCGAAGCACGCAGCGTTACCGTTGAGATCACTCCCGAACGCCTCAACCGTCCGCTGCTGGTAACCATTGAGCCCGTGCGGGATAGCTCAGGCAACTTAATGGCTCTCGTTTGCACGGCGCGCGATCTTTCCGAGTTGCGCAAAGTCGAGGCAGTCGCGCGCGAACATCAATCACTGCTCACGAATATTCTCGAGAGCGCGCGCGAATCGATCTACGCAGTTGACACAGAAGGGCGCTTCCAGTGGTGTAACAGCGCAACACTCCGAGGGCTTGGCTACAAGCGGGAAGACTTCATCGGCCGGCATCTCCTGGACATGGTTTACGAAGGCGATCGCGAACTGGTTGGCAGAAAACTTGAAGACGCACTGAAGGGTGAATCGCAAACGTATGAGATGCGCTATTTTGCTCGCGACGGAAAACTGCGCTATGCGCGAGTTGACAAGTCGCCCCTGGTTGTCGAAGGCCGCACCACCGGGGTGCTCGGGATCGCCCGCGACATTACCGGACAGAAAGAAGAGCGCGAACGCGCAGCGCGGGCAGACAAGTTGCGCGCCCTGGGTCAACTCGCGTCAGGCGTGGCCCACGACTTCAACAACTCGCTCGCCGCGATCCTTGGCCGCACACAGTTGCTTCGTCGCCAAACCAAGGACGATGCGCTGCTGCGCAATCTTGGGATCATTCAGACTGCCGCCGAGGATGCCGCCGCCACGGTGCGCCGCATTCAGACGTTCGCCCGCAAGTCTCCCGCAAAAGAGTTTGAGCTGCTCGAAGTTCGCGGCTTGCTGCACGACGCTGTCGAGATTACGCGAACGCGCTGGCAGAACGAGGCGCGATTGCGCGGGCTCGATTACGACGTAACGCTTGACGCGGAAGCGGGTCTGCACACTTATGGCAGCGCTTCCGAGTTGCGCGAGGTTTTTGTAAACCTCATTGTCAATGCGGTAGACGCGATGCCACGGGGCGGCCGGCTGGCAATTAGTTGCGCGCACGAGGGAAACCGTTTGAGCCTGAGCTTCGCTGACAATGGCACCGGAATGCCGGAGGACGTTCGCGAAAAGATCTTCGAGCCTTTCTTTTCGACCAAGGGCGCTCATGGCACTGGCCTCGGTCTCTCAGTCAGCTACAGCATTATCGAGCGGCATGAGGGCGTCATTAAGGTTGAGTCGGAGGTTGGCCGCGGCACTACATTCACCATAGATATTCCGGCGGCGGAGCTCGGCGTATCGGCTGTAGATGCACACCTCGATCTGCTGGAAGCGTCGCCGCTTTCCATCCTGGTGGTTGACGACGAACCGACCGTGCGCGAGACGCTCGCGGATATGCTTGCAGCTTTGAAACACAATGTTGATAAGGCCGACGGAGGACGACAGGCTATTCACAAACTGGCAAGCAGCGACTTTGATCTCGTCTTCACTGACCTTGCGATGCCCGAGATGGATGGTTGGGAAACGGCCCGCGAAATTCGTTTGCAGGCGCCGGACACGAAGATCGTTTTGGTGACCGGCTACGGCACCAACACTGCTCCGCCGCAGGGGGAAGATCGATTAGTTGATGGCATCATTGGCAAACCGTTTGACTTCGATCAGGTGGGTCAGGTGATCGCGCAGGTCTTCAACGGGCGCAAAACGCCGGAACCCGAAGCCTTGCCGGTCAGCGTGTGACAGGTTTCTCGCGTTACGGATTCCATCCCTGGTCGCCAGCATGCGCGACCTTCGTCAATTCAAACTCATCACGCCGGCGCTCGCGGTGAAGCCGACACCGAAACCGACCACCATTGCGGGACCGTTCCATTCGTTCTTTTCGGCCAGCATGAATCCGGTCGATGCGCTCGAGAGGTTGCCGTAGTTCTTCAGCACCTCGTACGAGCCATGAACTTTTGTGGAATCCTTTTCGAGATGGAGTTGTGAACAAACCCCATCGAGGATCTTCTTGCTGCCGGTGTGAATCATGCAGTCGTCAACCTGGTTGAGGTCGGAAACCGGTGAATTCGGATTTTCGAGTACCTGCTTCACCGTTGCGACGGCGTAGTGCGCGCCGCGGTTGGGCACATTGGGCTTCATGAAATATTGGGCCCTTCCCTTGAGCAACGGATGCGAGCTGTTGGCGGTCATAGTCAGCAAGTCGACATCCTCAGGCTCGTCATTGGTCAAATGAGAGATTGGGCCAAAGGCGGGCTTTCCTTCTTCCTTCCCGATGAGCAGCGCTACTGCTCCGTCACCGAACAGCATCGACTGGATTACGAAGGTGGTATCCAACCTCTGTTTTTCGAATTCTTCGCCATTTAGTTTGTCCTCCTTACGCAAGCGTATTAGTTCGCGATAGCCGTGATATTCGTCGTGCATGAGCGGCGCCACAAAAGGCGTGTGCGCTTCGGCCATCAGAACGATCGCCAGCTTGTTTGGATTGGCCGCGAGATACCACTGTGCGACCTCAACGGACTTCAATAAAACGGAACAGCCCTGCGACTGCATGCTGACTGTCCGAAGCGATCGCGACAACAGCCCGTGCGTCTGGGCCATGACCTCCGAAGCGAGACATGGCAACATCTGTTCGGGCGTGTTTGTGGCCGCGATCAAGAGTCCGACCTGTGATGGGTCGCCGCCCCACTCTTCAATGCATCTCTTGGTGGCATCGACGCCCAGTTTGGTGGTTGAGTTTGTTGCGTGCATTGGGATGCCCATCAGGAACTCGGCATAGTTGTCCATCACCGAGTAACGCTGGTCCACTCCCAGCGAGCAGATTGTGTTGATTAACTCCGGCGAGAGCTTGTGCATGAGCGAGGCAACCAACTCGGTCGTGCCGATTAAGTGTTGCGGGGTTGCTGTGGCCGCTGACATCAGGTTTATCATCTTAATTCTCCACTGAGGACGTGAGTTTAGTAACCGCCATCATTCCGATCTCTCGATGTTCCCACCCGGTCCGAAAACTTTTCGTTCAACTTTCTCTCTACCAATCCGCGTGCCACACTTGTCTGAAACACTGTTAATTGTCTAAACCCCATAGGGATGCAGGTTATGGTAAACACCGTGGTCGAGCTGTTGAGATCAGCTCCCGAGGAATTGATTAGCGCGTATACAGACTGATTGGTGACTGGGAAGTTTTGCTGAGGTTCGTCGCAGATTTGCTCTAATCATGCGGGTGATTAGGAGATATACAGATGAGTAGTTTGTAGTCAATTCTGAGGCTTTGCAATTCTTCAATTCTTCGGCTTTCATTTGTTTCCTTCTCTGCGTAGTTCTTCCTGTTCTTTCTGTTCAGCGCCAATCTTGCCCTGGCGTCTTTGTGAGAAGGCTGCTTCAAAAACCTTTCTGCTGGATCCACTCGCGCACCACTTCCGCACGGTTGCGCTTTTTGCCGTCAACTTCGTAATTCAACCGGCGCATCTCTTCGCTGGAGATTGCATTATTCAACCGGTTCAGGATATCTCTCAACCCAGTCACACGTGCCAACGAATCCTGGCGCACGAGATAGACCGCTTCATAAGGCGGGAAATAGTGGCGGTCGTCTTCGAGCTGGACCAGATCGAGCGCCCCGATTCTTCCTTCAGTTGAATTACCGGCAATCAGATCTACTTTGCCCGAGGCGAGCGCGATGTAGGTCAGCGACAAATCCATCTCGCGCGGCTGTTCGGCGAATTGCAAACCATACGCTTTCACAAAACCCGGATAGCCGTCGGCGCGCGACATGAAATCCTGGCCAAAGCCGGCGCGCCAGCCGCGCGCTGGCTGCACTGCATCCGAAATGGCTTTGAGATGAAGACGCCGCGCCTCAGCGCCGCGCACGAGAATGGCAAACGTGTTGTCGAAACCCAGCGGCGGGCTGACATCAAGACCGAACCGCTCGGCATATTCGCGTTTCACCTGATCGTACACCGCGCGCGGATCCGTGATCGGCGCGTGATGCAGAATCGCGGTGTAAGCTGTGCCCGTGTATTCAGGATAAAGATCGATCTTCCCAGAGACTAGCGCCTCGTGTGGAAGATTTCCGCCCAGCTCAAACTGACGTTCAACCAGCACGCCGTGGGCCTCGAGCATCTGCGCAACAATCTCGCCGAGCAAAACAGACTCCGTAAAATCTTTCGAGCCGACGACAGTCCGCGTTGCGCTTGTAGAGACTTGTGTCTGCGTGCGCGAGCTTCGCCAGAGCGCATCAACGCCCGCGGCGATAAACACCGGAAGCACCATGGTGGCCGTCGCCACGGCAATCTTTAGCGCCAACCACTTTAGCGTTTGTCTCTTGGACTCAACCGAGAAATGCTTTTCCAGCACGCCGAGCGAGAAATCAAAAGCCAGCGCCATCAACGCCGCCGGCACCGCCCCTGCGAGCAAGAGATTGTTGTCGTACTGTCGCAATCCGCGAAAAATGTAGACGCCAAGCCCGCCCGCGCCAACCGCGGCCGCAATTGTGGTAACACCGACGGAAATGACCGTAGCGACTCTAACGCCCGTCAGAATCACGCTCATCGCCAGCGGCAATTCCACCTGCCACAGGATCTGAAGGTTAGTCATGCCCATGGCGACGGCAGCCTCCCGCACGTTTGGGTCCACTCCCAGGATTCCCGTCACTGTGTTGCGGATGATCGGCAGCAGCGCGTAAACCACCAATGCAACGATTGCGGTGCGCGCGCCGATACCACCGATGAAAGGCAGCGGGATCAAAAAACCAAACAGCGCCAGGCTGGGAATCGTCTGCATGATGTTGGCGATGCCAAGGACCGGGCCGCGCAAGGATCTTTTTCGCGTAAGCAGAATGCCGGTGGGAATGCCAATCAGCACCGCTACCAGAGTTGAGATCAGGACGAGTGAAAGGTGCTGGCGCAAAAGCGTCAGCAGCTCGCTCCAGTTCGCTTGTAAGAATTGCCAGAAGTTCATCTGTTGTAAGTCCGACAAGCTTCAGTTTGTCGTTGATCTTCGTCAGTGACCTTGCTGCGGAAACTCGACAAACTAAAGTTTGTCGGACATTGCGTCGAGCCGCAGCGTTTCAAGGTACGCGCGCGCCTGCGCTTGGTTCGATTTCAGAAAATTCTCCGGCGTCTCCAACAAAAGCAAACGTCCGGCGGCCATCAAGCCGATGCGCGTGCCCAGCAACAGTGCCTCGCGCACATCGTGGGTCACGAAAATCGCCGTTTTGCCCAGCCGCTTCGCCAGCTCGCCAAACTCTCGTTGCAGACTCGCGCGCGTCAAAGGATCGAGCGCGCCAAATGGCTCATCCAGTAAAAGCAGCGGCGGTTCGGCCGCCAATGCGCGCGCCACGCCGACACGCTGGCGTTGGCCTCCTGATAATTCACGCGGATAACGACTAGCGAACTGTCCAGGATCGAGTCCAACAAGCGACAGCAATTCGCTGACGCGTCGTCTTATTTTCGCTTCATCCGGCTTCTTGGCTTCACGCACATCTGTGGCAAAAAGCGAAGCAAAGGGAAGTCCAACGAGCGACAGCAATTCGCTGACGCGCTGTCTTATTCGTGCTTCATCCCACTCGAGTCTGGGCACTAGAGCAACATTTTTTTCGACCGTAAAATGCGGAAACAGTCCGCCCTCCTGAATCACGTAACCAATGCGCCGGCGCAAAGAAATGGGGTCCCAATCAGTGGTGGCTTTCCCTTCGACCAGCACTTCACCAGCGGTCGGCAGCAACAGACGGTTGACGAGTTTGAGCGTCGTTGTCTTGCCACATCCCGATTCGCCGAGCAGCACAAGCGTCTCGCCTTGTCGAACTCTCAGACTCAATTGGGAGATGATTGGGGAGGGAACGGCAGGTACGGAATATGTCACATCGCGAAACTCAACCAGGGTGCTGTTCGATGCTTCGCTCATTACTCAGCCAGGCCTACACCGCCAGCAACTGATGGCTACTGAATCTTTGTGCTTCATCAAACCACGAGTGTGCGCAAATGAATCCTGAGTCGGTCGCCAACTGCGCGATGTCAGCCAGATCGTACTTGTAACAGTTCTCGGTGTGAATCAGTTCACCATGGTCCAGATCAACTTGCATTTCGAGCTTGGCTATGGTGACTGTTTGCGCTCGCAGGCTCTCCAGGTGAATCTCGATGCGGCTGCCCTCTTCGTTGTAAACGGCTCGGTGCTTGAAGGCCCGCAGATCGAAGTCAGCGCCCAATTCGCGATTCATCCGCCCCAGCAGATTGCGACTAAAAGCCGCAGTGACGCCAAGCGAATCGTTGTAAGCTGCTTCCAAAATCTTTTTGTCTTTCTTCAAATCTGCTCCGAGCAACAGAGCGTCGCCATTGCGAAGCACGCTGCGCATGGCGCGCAAAAACGCCCGCGCGTCTTCGGGCTCGAAGTTGCTGATGTTTGACCCCAGAAACAGAGCGAGTGTTCGTCCCCACTCGCCTTTGCTTAACTCAACCAGACCGTCGAAGTACTCAGCGGCAAACGCCTCGATGCGCAGGTGCGGATACGATTGCAGCAGGATGCGCGAGCTGCTCTCAAGCGCCGAGGCGGAGATGTCAACCGGCACGAATAGTAAGTCAGGCTGGCTCCTCAGCAACGCTTCGATGATCAGACGCGTCTTGGAAGCGCTGCCGCTGCCCATCTCAATCAACCGGTTCAGCCTTCCGGTCAAACCGACAATTTCGTCAGCGAACCGCGTCAGGATCTCGTTTTCCGCGCGCGTCGGGTAGTACTCGGGCAGCAGGCAAATAGCCTCGAAGAGTTGCGAGCCGAGTTCATCGTAAAGGTACTTCGGAAACAGGCGCTTGGGCTGCGAGGAAAGACCCAGGCGCACGTCTTCCGCAAAGCCGGCGAGCGGATCTCGCTTGACGAGGTTGTGGATGACGAGCCTGGCGGCGGACGCTTGGGCCAACTCTGTCTGCGACAACTGTTTCCTCGCTTTCGTGCCGTACGATTACAGGAACTGGTCTGATCGTGTCCGGTAATGATAGCCGATTGCGGAGCATTCGCAACTGTCGCGCGAGCTTTAGCCTGTGATGAGCGCTTGACCCGCTGCCCTCTCGCAGGCAAGATCGAGCGGCTATGTTTCTACTGCAATTTGTCGCACCGGTCGCTCGGCGCGATCTCAAAAAGAAGTCGTTTGCGTTTGCACTAGTGTTGTGGCTGGCGGCCGCCTGCAGCGCTTTGGGGCAAAACGTTCAGCGAGAACTCGACGTGCCGGGGAAAGCCTCGATCTCGATTACAAACCGGAATGGCCGCGTCAGGGTTATCGCCAGCGACGACGAGAAAAAGGTGGTGGTGCAGGCCACTTCAGCGGGGGCGCCGGTCGAGTCGGGTGACGTGCGCACAGGAGGCAGAGGCGGCGCCATGGAAATCGAAGTGCGCGCGCGCCGCGAGCAGGATCGCATCGATCTGACCGTGCAGGTGCCGTCGCGATCGCGCATTCGTATCATTAGCGACGCCGGCGCCGTGGACATCATCGGCAATGTCGAGTTCGCTGAGATCCAGACCAACACCGGCACGATTCACGCTGATGTTCCGTTGGACGCGTTGAAGTACAGTTTTTTGTGGGAAGCCAGCCGGCCGCGTTATTTGAGCGATGTTGAACTGCCGGACGTCAAAGAGAAAGCAGGAGGCACGTTCATGCTGGCCGGCACACTGGGCGCCAGGATGGGCAAGCACGACAAACACAAGAAGGCCGCCAAGGAAGACACAAATAACAATAGTGAGAATAACGGAGACGACAAGAGTACTGAGAAAACCGACCCCCTCAGACAGGTCCGGCTCGACTTCAGAACCCAACGCGGAGTCATCTTGCTGAATGTCGATCCGAGCATGGTGCCCAGCGATCTGCACGAGCGGCCATTGACTGAGGCGGCCAGGGCCATCGTTCGCAGCGGCGACGCGCCGTTGATCGATGCGATACGAAAAGTATCGCCAAGAATGTTTGGCGAATATGCGAAGACGCTGCCGCCGCCTGAGAAAGGGCCAACCTTGCTGCAGCGGCCGCCGCCGGGTCAGCTTGTCGCTGCGGTCAGCTCGCAATTGATGCGCCTTCATGCGAGCGTCACCGATCGCAACGGGCGCGCCATCAGCGGGCTGAAGACGACAGATTTCACGGTTTACGAAAACGACGTCGAACGCCCGGTGACGAGCGTGACGCCGGCAAATGAGCCGTTCAGTCTGGTGCTTTTGCTCGATGTGTCCGGCAGTGTCGAGGAGCGGATCGAGTTTATTCGCAAAGCCGCGCGCGACTTTTTGAACACCGCCAGCCCGCAGGATCGCATCGCCATCGTCAGTTTTCGCGACGACATTCAAATCATCTCGGAGTTCAGCACCGATCGGGGTCTGCTCTCGAAAAAACTTGATGAGATCGACGCCGGTGGCGCGACCGCGCTCTACGATTCGGTAGCTTACGTTTTGTCGACACCACTCCGGCGGCTGCGCGGTGAACGAACTGCGATTGTCATCCTTTCGGATGGCGACGACAACAAATCGTTTATTCCCCTTCCGGCTTTGGAGGAAGCGACGATTGAATCGGGCGTTTTGATCTATCCGCTGTACGTACCCTCGGGTTTGATTCCGGAATCGAGCGTGGCCAAACCGGAAATCACAATCGATCCGCTCCGCTCGCGTTACCTGACGCTGACCACGCGCGCCGAGGAGGACGGCCGCAAGCTGGCCATTGCTTCCGGCGGTGTTTACTATCCAATCCATCGACTGGAGGACTTGCAGCGCGCTTACGATGCCGTAGTCGCGCAGTTGCGCACAGCGTACACGATCACCTACGCCTCAAACTCGAGTCCGACACAACGCCGGGTCAGGGTCCGCGCCAATCGCGACGGCGCCGCGGTTCGTTTGGGCCCAGTCGTGGGCGTGGCAACACCTTGAACGCCGCTGCCTAAACCAGCGACCGAGAGGTTGAATGTTTCGCTTTTCGCTAGAGGCAGCCTGGAGTGCTACCATTCAGTAAAAAACCAGCCATGGTCGAGAGGGCAGAGCAATGAGTATCGAGAGTTCAGTTATCGAAACGATCCTTTCCTTAACTCCCGAGCAGCAGCGCGAGGTTTTGAAGTTTGTTGAATCTCTAAAAAAGAGTTCAACCCAAAGAACCGCGCGCCGCAGTTTGATGGGGATGTTCTCGCATCTTAATGTCCACATCACCGAAGAAGATATAGCAGAAGCTCGGCGCGAGATGTGGGGCACCTTTCCTCGAGAGGACATCCGATGAGCACGTTAGTGACTGACACGCTACGGCCCTTCATCTCAACTTGCCGCTAATCACCAGGGATCGAAAGATTCAGGCTTCAAACATTCAAAGCATCTGGTAGCTGTATTGAACGAAATGAGCCAGCCACTCTTCGCAGCCCTCTTCGACGAAACCGAGCGCCGGCCGCTGACCGTGTCGCAGTTAACGGACGCGGTGCGTGGGGCGCTCGAGGCGCGCTTTGCTTCCGTGTGGGTTGAAGGAGAGATCTCCAACTTCAAAGCGCATTCATCGGGGCATTGGTACTTTTCGCTCAAGGACGAAGGCGCTCAGCTTCGCGCGAAATGTTTTCGCTCTTCGAATACACGGATTCGCTTTCGCCCGCAGAATGGCTTGCACGTGCGCGCCCGCGGGCGACTGACGGTTTACGCGGCGCGCGGTGAATATGAGTTGGTGGTGGAAGCGCTCGATCCGGTCGGCGCGGGCGCGCTGCGCGTTGCCTTCGAACAACTGCGCGATCGACTAAAAGCCGAAGGGTTGTTTGCGCCTGAGTTGAAGCGTCCACTGCCTATGTTTCCGCGTCGAGTGGGTGTGGTGACTTCCCCAACGGGCGCTGCCATTCGCGATATTATCAACGTCATCTCGCGTCGCACGCGAACCGTGCACGTGCTCTTCTCGCCGGCGCGTGTGCAGGGCGACGGCGCTGGCACCGATATCGCTCGGGCCATCCAATTCATTAATCTGCATCACAGGCGCGCACTGGCGGAAGGCCGCAAAGACGACGCGGTTGACGTGCTGATCGTCGGACGCGGCGGGGGCTCGACGGAAGACCTTTGGGCATTTAATGAAGAGGAAGTTGCGCGCGCGATTCGCGCCTCTGAAATTCCGGTGATCTCAGCGGTGGGCCATGAAACCGATTTCACCATCGCCGACTTTGCCGCAGACCTGCGCGCGCCGACGCCCTCTGCCGCAGCCGAGTTGGTGGCCGCGCAGGAGGACGAGATTTGCACCACGCTCGAACAGTTAGCCACCAATCTTCTGCGCCTGGTGCGCTTCCGTGTCATCGACGCGCGCACGCGCGTGCAGGAGCAGGCGATGTCGCAGGCGTTTGACGACGTGCGTTCAAGGCTGCGAGATGCGAAACTCGGCACGGCCAGGGCGACACATGAGTTACAGACTCTGATGAGCATCGCGTTGCAAACCGCGCAGCGGCGTGCGGATGCGGTTGGTCACAAGCTATCGCCCGCTCAGCTTCGCGCTCTTTTGTCAGACGCGCGGGTGCGTTTCGAATCGGCGTACGCCGGATGTAACGCTGCGACCACTGTGCAACTTGATGCAGCACGCCAGCGACTGGGGCTCGCGGCCGCCGCGCTTGATGCGCTGTCGCCGTTGGCAGTGCTGCAGCGCGGCTATGCAATTGCCCAGGACAAAGAGGGACAGCTCTTGCGCGACGCGCGTTCGGTATCGATTGGCGATCCGGTGCGCTTGCGGCTCGCGAAAGGAAGACTGGATTGCCGGGTCGAAGGCTCGGAGGAAACTTGATGTCAGTTCCCACGGACAAAGCGCGGCCGACGCGTCGCCGGCTCGTCATTGCGCTGGATCGCGGACAGCAGGTTCCCTATCGGCCTGGACCTGCCGCGCCGCGGAAGAGACGCGCGGCGAAAGTACTTGCTATCCTGGGCATCGGCGTCCTCGTTGTCCTTTTGGGCGTCGCTGTTGGCGTGTTCTTTTGGTGGCAGCACTACAAGACCACACCTGCCTACTCGCTCGCTTTGCTCGTTGACGCCGCTCAGCGAAACGACATGGCCACGGTCGATAAGATTGTAGACACGGACAAGATCGTCGATAACTTTGCGGCTCAAGTCACCGAGAAGGCCGCTGGCCGCTATGGCGCTGCGCTCAGCGCTACGGTGCGCAAGCAGATCGAGGCGCTTGTCCCCAGCCTGTTGCCCGCGATCAAACAAAGCGTTCGTGATGGCGTCGCGGCGCGGGTCAAAGAGATATCAGAGAACAACGCCGGCCAAAAGCCATTCATCATTGTGGCCCTGGCGCTGCCTTACGTGGTGAACATCACCGAGAATGGCGACACGGCCAAAGCGACCGCGATTGTTCACGACCAGCGAGCGGAGTGTGACATGCAACGCGATGGCGACGGCTGGAAAGTGGTCGCTGTGCGAGACGATACTTTAGTGCAGCGGATTGTTGATCAAGTTATCAAAGATTTGCCGGCGATCGGTCAGGGCGATGAGCAGGTCATCCGAAAGAGTCTCAAGAATCTGCCGCGCAATCTACCCCAGATCCGGATTCCCTAGTGACTCTGTCCGACAAACTTCAGTTTGTCGTTGATCATTTGCTTGTTGACCAGTTGATGGGAGAACATGTTTGCAGGTAAAAGGAACGACAAACTGAAGTTTGTCGGACATTAACGAGGCCACCTATGAAGCACAACGAACAGCCAGGCAGAACCTTCGAAGCGTCGCTAGAAGCGCTGGAGGAGATTGTCCGTAAGCTTGAGCGTGGCGACCTGCCACTGGAAAACAGTCTCGAACTTTTCGAACAAGGCATTCGTCTCTCGCGCGAGTGTCAGGAGCGCTTGAGCCAGGCCGAGCGGCGCATCGAGGTCCTGCTGCGCGACCAGCAAGGGCACCCTGTCGTCGGCGCGTTCGAGAAAGAAAAGGAATTGGGTATCGAGACGGAACCAGATGAGAACGGCTTCTGAAATTTTATCGGTTGCGCGCGGGAACGATCTGCACGGCTTCCTAGCCGAGTGTCACGCGCTGGTTGACGCCGAACTGAACCGCCTCATTCCCGCCGAGACGGTTGAGCCGGCGGCTGTGCACAGCGCGATCCGCTGGAGCGTGTTTGCCGGCGGGAAGCGTTTTCGCCCGGCTCTGGTTTTGGCTACAGGCGAAACTTTCGGAGCGCGCACCGAGCTTCTACTCTCAACCGCCTGCGCACTGGAAATGATTCACACCTATTCGTTGATTCACGACGACCTGCCCTCCATGGACGACGACGAAATGCGCCGTGGTCGAGCGACCTGCCACGTTCGTTACGGCGAAGCGACGGCGATCCTCGCGGGCGATGCGCTGCAGACCCTTGCCTTCCAAACAATCGCTGAAGACGAGTACTTAACCGCGCCGACGCGTATTCAACTAATCAGCGAAGTAGCACGAGCTTCGGGTGTTCCGGTCGGAATGGTTGCGGGACAGGCGCACGATCTCGCGGCGGAAGCGGGCGAGAACACGGACGTTGACCTGGAAAAGATTCATATTCAAAAGACCGGCGCGCTGATCATGGCCGCCGCTCGGTGTGGTGCAATCATAGCTGGTACCAGTCATCAGGAATTGGGATTGGTGAGCGAGTATGCTCTGCAGTTGGGACTCTTGTTTCAGATCACCGATGATCTGCTTGACGTGACCGCAACCGCTGAGGATTTAGGTAAGACGCCCGGCAAAGACGCGCGCTCAAAGAAGGCCACGTATCCTGCTTTGTATGGCATCGAACCTGCACGCCAACGGGCAAGCGAAGTACATGAGGAAGCGTGCGCCGTGCTCGATCACATCGAGCGAGATACAAAACTCCTGCGCGTGATCGCCGATTTCATTTTGCAACGAAACGCTTGAGGGCAGCCTCGGGTCTTACCGTCGTTGCGCCTGCAGCCATTCGCTGAACGATCGCAGCGTAGCAGTTTGTCCTTCAGTCTTACTCTGCTCCAGAAACTGGGACAAGGCATCAGTCGTGAGAACAGGAAAAGCCAGGCTGGCCGAAACCTCAACATAACCTTGCTCGGTCAATTGATGGATGTGCATGCGCGGATCAGCATAGCGCCATAGTTCTGGAACACCCATACCGGCATAGATCGCGAGCTTGTTTGTGGATTCATGAGAGATATCAATCTCCACTACAATGTCCGGCGGCGGATCGATACTAAGATCGATCCGATCTCTTCCGATGATCCGAGCAGCATTCTGAACGTAAAAGCAACCGTCCGGCTCGACGCCCCTGGCTAACCATTCTTGTTTGTAGGTGGTTGAGCCAAGACTTTCCAGAGTAGCGTCGGCTTCCTCCGCGATGACATGTGCTAAGCGTTCGATCATTCTCGTGAAGTTTTCGTGTTTGGATGAGGGACTCATAGCCTCTAACCTTCCGTTGTCGTAGGTGATTCTGGCTGAATATTTGTCGCCAAGGTCCGCAAGAAGTTGCTCGTATTCTTCCCAGGGAACGTCAGTCAAGATTAGCGTGCCACCCGCTGGCAGATGAGCAATGGCTTCTAGATAATTGAGAGTTTGGGTAGTCATGGCAACATCCCTTAGAGCTTCAATAGCTTTATCATACTGATTGTCGCCGTCATCGTCCAACCATAGTCTTACCCGACAATACCCGCTCGCTTCTGCATCGCTTTCAACGTTTCGGGAATGAATGAGGTGATGTGGTGGGTCTCGTCGCGGCCGTCGGCGAACGTTTGATAGAGCGTGAAGTCAGGCAGCGAGAGACAACTCAGCGGCGACTGCTGATTGTAGCCGGTGTCCAGACCGATGGCGCTGTTGAAGATGTAAATGCCGTGGCGTCCAAGGCGTCCGCGCCAGGGCAGAAAAGGCGTCGGGGTGTGGCCAAACACGCAGGGCTTGCCCCGATAGTTCTTGTAAAAGTCCATATCGCGCGACCAGAGCAACGACTGCGGCCTACTGTCACGCGGATGCTTGCCCTGGTCCAGGCCCGCGTGCACATAGAGCGCGTAATCGTCCTCATGATAGAACGGCATCCGGCGAAAGAAATCCAGATGCTCGGCGGGAACACTGCCGGCGATCGTGCTGCGGGCTTGATCAAGTTCCTGTTCGGTGCTGGCGAGCAAAAGGCGCCCTGTGTACTGCTCAAAAGTACGCTCTCCTCCAGTCACTGGCGTGACCCAGATGTTGGCCGTGCCGTCGATGAAATCGAGCATCATCTGTTCGTGGTTGCCGCGCAAACAGATCACTCGTTCAGGATTTCCGTGGCAGAGTTTGATCACGTGATCGACGCAGCCGGGGGCATCGAAGCCGCGATCGATCAGGTCGCCAAGAAACACGAGCGTGTCGGAAGCCTCGTCGCGCGGGAGCATCTCCAGCAGAGTGTAAAGCTGGGCACAGCGGCCGTGAATGTCTCCTACTACGAAAGTCTTCATCCTATCTACCATACCATGATAGTTAAGTCTGAGGTGTTATCTGGTCTAACTTGATTGAAATCGCCTGAGGCTTATCGCGACCAAAACAGAAAGTCCGGGCTAGTTGGCTTTCCCCGCCTGAAATCTTTTTTCAAGTCGCTCCGTCAACTCCTTAAACCGCGGGTCATCGTGTAGTGAAGTCCAGTTGGGGTCCGTCTTAAACCATCGATAGTTCTCGTTGCCCAGCCTGATGGCACTCTCCAGCCAGCTTAGAGCTTCGTCCTTTTTCCCTTGCAGGACGTAGGCTGAAGCCAGCCAGTAGGCGATATCGTGATCGGCGGTCGCAATCTCCTTGACCTTCTCCGTCAACTGCTCATTCGCCTCCTGGCGCCTACCCTGGGCGCTCAGACAGATGGCCAAAATCGGCCGCATGCCATCCATCTTTGAATGGTGTTGCAGCACCTGCTGCATCAGTCGGGTGGCGGCATCCACCTCGCCGCGGTAGAAAAGCACGCGCGCCCGGAATGTTCTGATCAGCGGGTGGTCAGGCTCCAGCTCGGCGCCCTGATCGAGCTCGAGCAGTGCGTCTTCGTAGCGTCCCTGATACATGAAGATGCGCGCGCGGTTGTAGCTGGCGACGACCAGCTCGGCCGGATTCAGGCGCACCATGCGATCGAAACTGCGCAGTGCGCGATCATACTCGCCATCCAGACGCGCCAGCACACCCCGCACAAAGTTCACACCGACGTCGTTTGGATACTCGTCGCGCAATCGCTCGACCTCTTCGCGCGCCCGCTCCTTTTCGTCGCGCGATAGATAGATGAAGACCATGTGCATGCGCGCTTCGAGCAGCTTCGGATCGAGCGCCAGCGCTTTGTTGAATGCCTTCTCGGCTTTCTCGTGGTCACCCGCTTCGCCGAGACCCTTCAGAACGCGATTGACGTAACAACCGCCGAGCGCGCAATGCGCAAGCGCAAAATCAGGATCGAGTTCAATTGCTCGTTGAAAATGCTCGATTGCGGCATCGACGTCTGCGCGAGCAATCGTGTGATAAATGAATCGGCCCATGCAATCGCGTCCGCGCAGATAATGCTCGGAGGCGGCGGCGTTTGTGGTGCTTCCCTTCGCCAGCTCAACCTGCTCGTCAGGGCTAAGCTCCAGCCGTAACCCTTCGACGATGTGCTGGACGATCGCGTCCTGCACCCCAATGATGTCGCTGGCGTTGGCATCGATGCGATCGCTCCAGAGAATCTCGCCCGATCTGACGTCAAGCAGTTGCGCCGTCACGCGTATGCGTTCGCCCGCGCGTAGAAAGCTGGCCGTAAGCACCGCGTCGACATTCAACTGACGTCCAGCTTCCAGCGGATCGACCTGCTGCCCCTGGTACTTCACAATCGCCGACGAAGGACGCACAACCAGCGAACGAACGTGGGCCAGTTCCGTAATCACGGCGTCAGCGAGCGAAAACTCGTAAAAGCTCATCTCCTGGTCATTGCTGAGATTCTTGAAAGGAAGTATCGCGACGCTCTTGCGCCCCTTATCGCCAATGCTCGTGGATGGAGTTTCGTGCTCTTCCGCCTGTTTCACGCGCGGCGAAGTTGGAGTGCCACCGCCGGAGTCGCTGCCGGTCCTCGTCTTGAACCAGCGCAGCGCGCGGGTAACCGGACCCTTAGAGCTTAAGTGACGTGGCGCGACTGGCGCAGTCAAGTCATCAAGCGTAGTAGCGACGCCGCTCGTGATCGTGCGGAGCGCGCTTCTCAGATCGTCACGCAGTTCTGCGACTTTTTGATAGCGATCGCGCGGATCTTTTTCGAGCGCGTGATCCAGAATCTGCTGCAAACGGAGCGGCGTTGGCCTGGGTCTCATTTCGGAAAGTGGGGCCGGCTCGTCGTGCAGCACGGCGTGGCGTACGTCGACTGCGGTTTTCCCACGAAATGGCCACATGCCCGTCAGCATTTCGTAGAGCAGCACGCCAGTGGAAAAGATGTCGGCGCGCGAATCGACTCGGTCGCCCCGCGCCTGTTCGGGCGCTGCGTAAGTCGCCGTTCCGTAAGGCACGCCAAGCTCGGTCAAATCAGTCTGATGAATGCCGGAGGTGCGCGCAACATCGTTGTCGAGTAGCTTGGCGAGTCCGAAGTCAAGCACTTTGACCTGACCGCTGCTTGTGACCATCACATTGCCGGCCTTGATGTCGCGATGAATGATGCCGCGTGAGTGTGCCGCCGCAAGCGCGTCGGTCACTTGAATCGCAATCGAAAGCGCGCTTTGCAAATCGAGCGGGCGGCCACCCACCAACTCTCGCACGTTGCGCCCCTCGATATACTGCATCGCGATGTAGTTGATGCCGTTGATTTCGTTGAGATCGAAGATGGTGCAAATGTTCGGGTGATCCAGCGACGAAGCCAGCCGCGCTTCGCGCTCAAAACGTTTCAGATTAGCCTCTTTGGCTGTGAACTCAGCCGGTAGAACTTTAATCACCACTGTGCGGCCCAGCTTGGTGTCGAGCGCTTTGTAGACGGTGCCCTGCCCGCCCGCACCGAGCTTGTCGAGGATCCGATAATTCCCCAGGCTGGTTCCGATCATTGCCTTTGTTGAGGGCTCTATTTAACTCCCAACGCGCATGAATCGCAATGCTCGGTTCAGTCAATACGCCATTCAAGATTCGAAATTCGCGAACAAACCCGCGAGGAGAAGCCACCATCCAAGCGACATGGCCGGCGGGGGCGACGACCGATGAATTTCAAGACCGGATTGATGCTCATATTTCTCCTGCGTTTTCTCGGGCCGTGCGCCGTCGCAACCGCTCAGGAAGTCCGCGACGCCGATCTGAAGGACGTTGTGATTACGCTGAAGCAAGAAAACCGATGCGGGTGCGTTGGGTGCTGTGCCGTCTTCAAAGTCTCGATCACGGGGGATGGTACTGTTACCTATGACGGTATCGACGCCGTGAAACTGCCGGGCAAACAGGTCTATTCAATTCCGCCGGAGCAAGTCAAAGAACTCGTAGCTGAGTTTTACAAAGTCGATTTCTTTTCTTTCAAGGATAGCTATACCTCCAAAGACAACGGCGACGGCACGATCACGACGATAGATCACGCCGCCTCCAAGACCATCTCCATAACCATCAAGGGAAGAACGAAGAGCGTTTATGACTTCTATGGAGCGCCGGAAAAACTAGACGCGCTTGAAAAAAAGATCTATGACGTCAGTCGCATTGATCTGTACGTGACCGGGTCAGGCAAGTGAAGCTTGAATCAGGGCAAAGGTAATAAAGTCAAAACAAAAGCCTTGAAGGAAGTCTCCCCAAAATGACTGGAGAGCGTTTGTACATACTCGCTCCTTTTGTTCCCACACCGCGGGATGTTGTTGACCGCATGCTCGCGCTTGCAGAAGTAACGAGCGAGGATCTGATTTATGACCTTGGCTGTGGAGACGGTCGCATTATTATTGCCGCAGCGAAACAGTGCGGCGCGCGCGGCCTCGGAGTCGACATCGAGCCATACTGGGTCGAAACGTCTCGGGCTAACGCGAAGCAGGCTGGAGTCGACCACTTAGTAACATTCAAACTGCAAGATGCCCTAACGGTTGATCTTTCGCCGGCGAGTGTGGTGATGCTTTATCTGGTCGAGTGGTCGACAAGGAGATTCCGGCCGCTAATTACGAGCATAGTAAAGCCAGGCACGCGCATAGTTTCTCACAGTTTCAGCATGGATAACTGGGCGCCAGTGAAGGTGGAGAAGTTTGTCGATGCAAACGGCGATGCTCGAACCCTGTATCTTTGGATTGCGGGATGAGTATTTAGAGTTGGCCTGCTGGATTGCGTTCAACAGCGCTACAATGTTATTCGTTGCGCGCGGCACAGTTGCTAAGGACTTTGGCCTTATCGCGACGCGTCATATGGCGGTGACTGGTAACCGCTTTGCCCAACTCTAAAATCGACGACGAGTCGCCGCACGCCAAAATCAAAAAGGCGGCTCGTGAGAGAGCCGCCTTTTCATACCGATTGCGATTCGGTTTCTCGCTCGCCAAGCTATTCCGCGATACCGATCTGCCAGAGCATGAAGGAATAGTCGAAGGCAATCTCTTTTAGCGCGTCGTAGCGGCCGGATGAGCCGCCGTGGCCGGCGCCGAAGTTCACCTTCAACAGCAGTGGATTATTGTCGGTCTTCATCGTGCGAAGTTTGGCGACGAACTTTGTGCCTTCCCAATAAGGCACCTGGCTGTCGTTGTACGAAACCTTAACGAGCATCGTCGGATAATTCTTGCGCGCGATATTGTCGTAGGGCGAATACTGCTTCATGTAATCGTACGCAGGCTTTTCCGCCGGGTTGCCCCACTCGATGAACTCGCTGGTGGTCAGCGGCAGCGACGCGTCGAGCATAGTATTGATGACATCGACAAAAGGAACCTGCGCGACGACGGCTTTGAAAAGATCGGGACGCATGTTCGTCACCGCGCCCATCAACAATCCGCCGGCGCTGCCACCCTGAATCACCAGCCGGTCGCTCGAGGTGTATTTGTTTTTGACCAGATGCTCGGCGCAGGCGATGAAATCGGTGAACGTGTTCATCTTTTTCATCATGCGGCCCTGATCGCGCCATTCTTCGCCCAGCTCGCCGCCGCCGCGAATGTGCGCAATCACGTAGATGACGCCGCGATCGAGCAATGCCAACCGATTCGAAGAAAAGGTCGGCGGCGTCGAAAGGCCATAAGAGCCGTAAGCGTAAAGCAGCAGCGGCGCTTTGCCGTCCCGCTTCATCCCTTTCCGATAAACCATCGACATCGGGATCTTTGTGCCGTCGGCAGCAGTGGCGAAGACACGCTCCGAAGCGTAGTTGGCTTTGTCGAATCCACCCGGCACGTCGTTTTGCTTTTTCAACGTCGCCTGCCGCGTGTTCATGTCGTAATCAAACACGGAACTCGGCGTGACCAGCGATTGGTAGTTGTAGCGCAACACGCCAGTGTTGAATTCGGGGTTTCGGCCCACCCCGGCGGCATAAACCGGCTCGGGAAACTCGAGGCGATGTTTCTTGTTGGTTTTGAAATCAGTGATCTCGATTTGCTGCAAGCCGTTTTCCCATTCGGACATGACCGCGTGATCGGCAAACAGATCGATGCTTTCGATCTTTACCGCCGGCCGGTGAGCGACAAACTCTTTCCAGTTCTTTTCTGAAGGATCGGAAACCGGCGCGGTCACAACACGGAAGTTTTTCGCGCCCTTGTTGGTGCGAATGTAGAAGAGGCCGCCGCGATGGTCCACATCGTATTCGTGATCCGCCTGGCGCGGCAGAATGATTCTCCATCCAGCATCCGGACTGTCAGCCGGAATGTAGCGCATTTCAGTCGAGGTCTTGCTGAAGGCCCCCAGAAAGATCACCGCTTTGTCACGCGAACGCTGGGTGCCGATATCGAATAGTTCGTCTTTCTCTTCGTAAAGCAAGTCGCTCTTGTCTTTGCCCAACGCATGACGAAAGAACTTGTCAGAGCGTTTAGTAACCGCGTCTTCCGTGACGTAGAAGATAGTCTTGTTGTCAGTGGCCCAGGCGAGACTATCGACTCGCTCGATCTTCTCCGGAAAAAGCTCGCCCGTCTGCAGGTTCTTGATTTGCAGCGTGTACTGTCGATAGCCGGTGTTGTCGGTGGAGTAAGCCAACAAGTTGCCGTCGTCGCTCGGAGAAAACGCGCCGACGCTCATGAACTTCTGTCCTTTAGCAAGCTCGTTCTGATCGAGAACGACCTCTTCTTTAGCATCGAGACTGCCCTTCTTGCGACAGAAGATTGGATATTGCTTACCCTCTTCGGTGCGCGTGTAATAAAAGTAATTACCCAAACGATACGGCACGTTTACATCTGTCTGCTTGATATGACTGAGCATCTCTTTGTAGAGCTTCGTCTGTAATCCTTCAGTCGGCTTCATCATCGCCAGGGCGTAAGCGTCTTCGGCCTTAAGATGCGCGAGCACTTGCGGATTCGATTTTTCGCGCAGCCAGAAATAGTCGTCGACCAGCGTGTCGCCATGAATCTTTGTCTCTTTCGGTTTTCTCTCGGCCATTGGTGGTTGCGGTGTTGTTGACGCTCCGTCCATCTGGGCCAGGACGGCGGTGTCAGTGATTAAGATTACGGAAACGAAGCACAGGAGCAGCGTAAAGATGTGGAATTGTTTTCTCATTTTGGACCTTCCCTGGTGAAAGCGTTAGTAGTTCAGACATTTTTTCGTTCTGAGCAAACGCAGACTCCCGCTTGTTCGTAAATTGGATTTCGATTCCTGGGATTGTCTAATTCTCAGCCAACCTCTTGCCGGCGCACGGCCCGCTCAGTCGTGCACGGTTCAACCACGGAGCGGATCACCCCAGCCTGATTGCACATGCTTACCGTCTTTGACGATGCACGGCACGGTCGGATCGCCGCCGGAGTAGGCAAACATCTCAGCCCGACGCGCGCGATCGTTCTGCGCATCATAATCTGTAAAAGGAACACTTTGCGAATTGTAATAATCTCGCGCCTGCTGGCAATAAGGACACGCCGGTTTGGTATAAATGACTAAGCCCAACTTTGTCACCTCCGTGTGCCTTTAGTTTAGCAATGTCCCGACAAAGATGCATCCACAGATTACGCAGATTACGCAGATTCAAGACGTCAAGACGCCAAGAACGTGGCGGTTTGAGTCTTTTTTCATCTGTGCAATCTGCGTAATCTGTGGAAGGAGAAGCAAAGAAACGCTATACTCGCGTCGATGTCGCAACAGAGTCTTCAGGCGATGCCACCCGCACCGGTCGAGAGCGATCTCCTCGACCCGTTCGAAAAACTCATTACGATTGAAGTCCTCGGCAAGCGCGTCGAGGTCCCCGAAAACAACCGGCTGCTGCGCTGCTTTCAGTATCTTTCCCTCAACACGATTTCATACGGCGATTTTTGCTGGAACGGCGAATGCACGAACTGCCAGATCTGGTATCACGCGCCGGGACAAACCGAAAGCTCCGACCGGCCCGCGCTTGCTTGTCGCATGGAAGCGATCGACGAAATGGTGATCACGAAATTGAGCCCCTTCATCAAGCTGGAAGAAATGGGAAAGTAGCCCGCGGCATTTGCATCACGGCTTGAGGGTGGATAGTTCCGATTGCCGTGGTTGAAAAGAAAAGGGACGAGCGTGCCTCACATCACTCGTCCCTCTTTTAGCGTGGCCACGCGAGTCGATCCGGATTCAGCCCCTCCGAACTTCGCGGTGATCACGCGAATCGATAGTCTTCTGTTAGCGCTCTAGCGGCCACGCCGATCGTGTCGCAGATCGCGAACGTCTGCTCGACGGTCGCGCCGATCCCAGCGCAAGTCGCGCCGGTCATGACGGATATCGCGCGTGTTAGCCCTGATGTCCCGGCGATCAGTTCGCAACTCGGCTCGCGATTCGCCTTCTCGCCTGTCCTCGCGAAGATCGCGAATGTCGGCGCGCCGTTCCCGCTCATCTCGGCGCAGATCGCGACGATCTGATCGGATGTCCCTGGTGTCGCGTCGAATATCTCTGCGGTCAGCGCGCCTGTCCCAGCGTCCTCCTCCCGGTGTTTGCGCCGTGGCCGTCGTGGCAATGCCGGTTAGCAAGACGGCGGAAAGTAACAAACCTTTCAAAAGTGTGATTCTCATTTTTCTGTCCTCCATAACTTGTCTAGTTTGTGATTCATCAGGCTCCAGATGCTGCCGTCGGAGCCGGCGCCGAAGTCACGGAGGAGAGACAACACCGGAACCAGAGGAGAAGACGCTTGCGTGGCACCGTTTCGACTGGCTTCGGCAGCCCCCTTGTCCTCTTGTTAGACGTTGGGTGTCGGCGGGCGGCCGAAATTTTTGAAGGGTGCGGGATGTCCAGCAAACTTCAGTTTGCCGTTGACCCTTACGACCGAGTTCGTTGCTTTAAGAGGCGGAAGCCCGCGCGTAAGCAAGGGCTCCTAAGCTAAGTGACGAGTCCTCCCTAACCGCCTCCACCCCAGCCAAGCTGCTCGCTGGGGACCCCGGGTCGGGCTTCTGCATCGCGATCAGCGACAAACTATAGTTTGCCGGACATTGCCTTTAGTATTTCGGCACGCTCGGATCGACTTCGTTCGACCAGGCGGTGATGCCGCCTTTCAGATTAGTGAGGTTGCCAGGGAAGCCCGATCGTTTTAGCGCCTCGATCGCTTTCGCGCTCCGACCGCCCATCTTGCAGTGGACCACGGTCTCGCGATTCGGATCGATCTCGGACATGCGGTTAACAATTTGTCCCAGCGGGATGTGAATAGTGTCGGGGATTTTAGCGATTGCCACCTCGTGCGGCTCGCGCACGTCGACGATCTGAATGTCCTCGCCGTTATCCAAACGTTGCTTCAGTTCGGTGGCGGTGATCTCAGGCATTTGGTGTTGAGTGGCTCCGTTCATGAGTTTCTCCGTCCGGGTCAATAAGGATTGCTTGATCGTGCGGCATTCTATCCGTCTGCGTGATGGACCTGCAAGGCGGTTGGGGTGGTTGTCGGCTGGCCTTCTCGTTAATACACAGCTTCAGAGCCTGTCAAGACTCGACTTGTGAATTAGGAGCGATAATCTTAACGCAAAGGACGCCAAGGGGATTCGCAAAGGAACGCAAAGAAGCCTTTCCTCAGCGACCTTTGCGGAGAACTTTGCGCCCTCTGCGTTTTAGATCTTTTGGTTTGATTGCTACTTTAGTTGAGCCTTGACACAGCCTCTTCAGCTAGGTGAGGTTGCTAACTAAAGACCAGGTTTCTGCTTCGGCGCGCGGATACGCTACACTTTAATCGTAATCGTTCGCTTCGGTCGTAAGGAGTTACTGATGAGATTTGAGTTCTATCATTCAGGCCTCGACAGCGTGCCCAAGCTTTCAGTCGACGGCACAGTCGACAACAGCATCCATTTTTCGCACTGGAAGGGAAACGAAACTCCGGCTCCGGTCAAGGCAGACACTTCGACGGAAATCGCGCTGAATCTCATCGCGTCGCCAAACTTCAACGAGCTGACCCGCGAAATTGAACTGGTCACGAACAATCATTTCGATACTGACGGTGTGCTTTCAGTGTGGACTGTCTTGACGGGTGAGCGCGCGCTCGAGTTACGCGATAAGCTGATTCCTGCAGCCGAGGCCGGAGACTTCTCTGAATTCACCGGCGAGGATGCGGTGCGCGCCAGCATCGTCATACAAGGTTCCGATCAAGCGTCGCCGAATGACGAAACCGGCTCTCCACTCGCTTGTCAACTTGCGGGTGAAGAAATTGACGACGACGCGCGCGCTTACGAACTGGTGTTGCCGGAAGTTGAGCGCGTTCTCACGCGAACAAATGATTACGAACCGCTCTGGCGCAGCGCGTGGGAAAGAATCGCCACCGCGATTGAGAGTTTCGAACGCGGAACTTCAACGGTTCAAGAATTCGCTGATGTGAAACTGTCTCTGATTACGCTGGCGCCCGAGGTATTCAGCCCGTCCGGCTTCAGCCCGACGCGACACGCGGCGCCCTACACTGCCATCTCGCGTTACGCTTGTGGCCACATCTTCCTGATCACGACGCCGGTAACAGGAGGCTGGATCTATCGGATTGACTATCCGTATTACTCCTGGGCCGAGACACTAGTCCGACCACGCATCGAGCGCCGCGATTTGAATCCGCTTATCAATCAACTGGACAGAATCGAAAAGCGCGAAGGACGCTGGCAGTTGGACACAAGGGAAATGACCTCGGCAGTCAAGTTTGTCGCTGAGGACGGTGCGCCCGGTCCTTCGGCGATTGCGCCCGATGAGGTTGCGAAGCTGTTGCGCAGCGTGATGCTGTCGAGAGAGGCTGCGGTTGCAAGAAGCTGAAGATGCGTGCAGTTAACCGTACAACTTTCGGTCCCGACGAGTTCGCGGCAGTCCTAAGCCAATTGCCTGAACATGAGAATCTGCAACTGGTGATGCAATGGGCTCTTGCTGACCGAACCGGGGCCTTTGTTCCCGGCGTAGTGTCGCGGGTGATTGTACAAGACGAGTTCAGCCACGACGTCGTGGTCCCCTGGCGTGATGGGTTGATACTCGTTTATGACACGACATGACTTGGCGGTGTGACGGCGGTCGCCGTCTGGGATCGGGTCCCATCAGCGGACGAATTACTGGAAGCGCGACTGGCAGCAGGTTGGAACCCTAGACCTTCGCTGCTTAAAGAAGGAGACGTGATTCAGGGTCACGCAGCCTGCACCGTGGTCAAAACGCCAGGTCGCAGATTTGAAATCTGAAGTCTCACGATGCATGACGTGATAATCATCGGCGCTGGACCAGCGGGTTTGGCCACCGCATTCTGGTGTGATGAGTTGGGATTGGATACGCTGGTGCTGGAACAAGACGCGGAGATCGGCGGCCAGCTTTTGTCCGTGTTCAATCCGATCGAGAACTATCCTGGACTACGAGCAAACAACGGCCGCGAGTTACTTGAACGTTTTTCCGCCGGTATCGACGAGGCAGACTTCGATCTGTGGACCAATGTCGAGATCGAAACTGTCGATTTAAAGGCGAAACGAATCGCTCTGCGCAGCGGCGAAGAGTTGCAATCGATCAGCATAATTATTGCTACTGGTGTCAGGCGCAGAAAGCTCGGCATTCCCGGGGAAGATGAATTTGCCGGACGCGGCATCATCGAATCAGCCACGCGCGATCGGGATCTGTTTGCGGGCAGAGACGTCTGCGTCATCGGCGGCGGCGATGCCGCAGCGGAAAATGCTCTGCTGCTCGCCGAGGTTTGTCCGACCGTGACGCTGGTGCATCGTGGGAAACTTTTGAGCGCGCGACGGGAGTTCACTGAACGGCTGCATGGCACGCATTGCATCACGGTATTCACCGAGTCGGTCGTGCAGCGTGTTCTCGGCGACGAGAGAGTCGAAGCGGTTGAGATAAGGCGCAAAGACGCGCTCAAACCTTTTCAGATGGCCGTCGGTGGAGTTCTCATACGGGTTGGCGTTGAGCCCAACACTGAACTGTTTCGCGGGCAGTTGCAGTTGGATCAGCGTGGTTACATCCGCGTAAGTGGAGACCAGGAAACAGGCCTGACGAACGTTTTCGCGATCGGCGATGTTTCTCATCCGCTGGCGCCGACGATCAGCGGCGCCACCGGCGCTGGCGCAACGGCCGCAAAAGTGATCGCCTCGCGCTTGAACAGCGATCGAAAGGGAAGCCACAGAGACACAGAGGCACAGAGCAAAACATAGCCGAAAACGCGCCGAGCTTGGAAAAAAATAAATAGACTTCTCTCTGTCTCCGCGCCTTTGTGGCAAAACGATTGAGTGAACCGGCAAGTTACTGAAATGATCGGTCGAGAGGATCCGCCGTACAGCGACGCCCACATCCTGGCGTATCCAATCGAATACATTGCCGGCATCGATCTGTACAATGCCGGTGAGTTTCATGCGGCGCATGATGCGTGGGAAGAGCGCTGGATGGGAGAGGTTGGGCCCGACGAAAAACTATTCCTGCAGGCGATGATTCAATCGGCTGTGGCGTTCCATCATCTGCAAATCGGGCGGCCCGGAGCGGCGCGCATGATGCACCAGCGGGCGAAGGAAAAATTCCAGCGGCTCGGCAAGAAAGTGTTTATGTCGCTGGATATCGAAGACTACCTGGACCAGCTACACGGCGCGCTTTCGTGGCTGACGACTGTGCCCGATCCGCGCACGCTGACGCCGCCGGAAATTCAACCGCCGATGATTAGACTGCTGCCTGAGATCATGGAGTACGAATAAGAATGACGGTTGTTAACGGCACGAGGCTCTTTCTTCTCGGCCTGTGGCTGGGCGCCGCGTTGTTTTTTAGCGCAGTTGTTGCCCCGACCGTATTTTCTGTGCTTCACTCATTTCATCTGGCTAATGCGAACGAGATTGCCGGCACGATCGTCACGCGCACGCTCTCAGTCATAAACGTCGGCGGCTTTCTTATCGGTTTGTTGTCGCTCGCGGCGATCTTGATTTTCAAACGAAACGTCGGCCGAGGTCTGTTCGCAGTCGAAGTTGTATCGCTCATGCTGCTGGTCATCACGACGGCCGTAGGTCAATGGGTGATCGCGGCGCGGATGCTGGCTTTGCGCGCAGCCATGGTAATGCCTATAGACCAGGTCACCGCGGACGATCCTCGACGCATTGCTTTCAACAGCCTGCACCACTATTCAGTCGTCTCGCTTGGGGTGGCGATACTGGCGGTGATCGTGGCGATGATTGTGATAATGAAACGCTCTTGCGAAAAGATCGATTAGGAATGGAGAGTGTCACCGGAGAAGAGAATCGGTAAGGGGGAACCAATCGAAGGTGGAAATAATCGAGCAGATTGATCAGTGGCGCAAGCGTTTCGCGGGCTGGCGAAAGGATCACGGAGCAGTTGCGTCGGACGATCCTGGTGAGTCGTATCCTTTTGTTAAGAACCGGCGCGCACCTTTCACTCCGTTGCGGCGAGCGCTGCCAATGCTGAACCTCGCGCTGATCTCTTCGGCGGGCGCCTACATCGACGGCACCAATCCGTTCGATGTGAATCTACCTGACGGCGACATGACGTTTCGCGAAATACCGGCCGAGGTTGAAGCAGAGGACCTAAGATTCTGCGCCCGCGGTTACGATCCGTCAGCGGTGCAACAGGACTTCAATAGTCTGGTACCGCTGACTCGGTTGTTTGAGTTTGAGAAGAACCGAGTTATCGGCCAACTCAATCCGGTCTTCTGGAGTTTCTGCGGTTTCATACCCGACGCAGCGCAGCTCGCGGATGAGATGCTGCCGAAACTCGTCGAGCGGATAAAGAGGCATGAGGTTCAGGCCGCTTTGCTCGTGCCGGCCTCGCGCTTGTGTCATCAATCAGTGTCGCTTGCCGCGCGCGCGATCGAGCTGGCCGGCATTCATACGATGACGCTCGCTGTCGAGAAAGCGATAGTCGAAAGCGTCCGTCCGCCGCGTGCGGCGTTTTACGAAGGCGAACTCGGCGGCGTCGCCGGACGTCCCAACTGGCCCGAACAGCAACGGAGAGTTCTGGACGAAGCGCTGCGCTTGATCGAGCCGATGGATCAGCCGGGAGTTCGCCAGCTCGGCGTTGACATGGAAAGCGCTGTCGAAAAAGCCCGCGGCGAGAGATGATGTCCGATAAACTTCAGTTTGTCGTTTGCTAACGAAAGAAGCCTTCAGCGAAACTCAAACGACAAACTGAAGTTTGTCGGACAACGAAAGGTCCCCCGGCTTCATGAACGCAAAGACTCTGTTTCGCGGCGTCGCGCTGCTCATCACGGCGATCGTTCTTTATTTCCTTTTCTGGCCGGTGCCTATCTCGCCCGCCGCGTGGACGCCGCCTGAAGCACCGCCACTTACCGGACAGTTTGAACGCAACTCGCGCCTCGCAGGCATGCAGCGATTGGACACAGGCGGAGGCTTTGCACCGGAGGACGTCGCAGTCGATGCGCAGGGGCGAATCTATGGCGGCTTGGAAGATGGCCGTATTGTGCGATTGCAAGCAGACGGAACGCATCCTGAGAGTTTTGCGAATACGCACGGGCGACCGCTCGGGCTGGTATTCGATCGTGCCGGCAATCTGATCGTCGCCGACGCCAACAAAGGTTTGCTTTCGGTTGGCCCAGATGGTTCCGTAACCGTGCTGAGCACAGAAGCAAACGGCATCGGTTTTCGCTGCACAAACGACGTGGACGTCGCGGCTGATGGGACCATCTATTTCACTGACGCTTCGAGCAAGTTTCCGCTTTCGTCCTTCACGGCGGATCTGTTGGAGCATCAACCCAACGGACGGTTTCTTGCATACGATCCAAAAACAAGAACGACGAGCGTCGTTATGAGCGATCTCCATTTTGCAAACGGCGTCGCCGTCAGTCCGGATCAATCGTTTGTGTTGGTGGTTGAGACCGGCATGTATCGAGTTCATCGAGTTTGGTTGAAAGAGCCCAAGCGAGGACAATCAGAAATCTTCATCGATAACTTGCCCGGCTTCCCGGACGGAATTCTTTCCAACGGTCGTGACAAGTTTTGGCTGGCTCTGGTGACACCTCGCGATCGTGTGCTGGATCGTTTACTGCCACATCCATTCCTCCGGAAAATCGTCATTCGTTTACCGAAATTCCTGCAGCCTGCGCCTAAGCGATACTCCTTCGTGCTCGGATTGGACACCAGTGGCCGAGTGGTTGAGAACCTGCAGGATGGATCGAAGGAGTGTTACGCGGAGATCGCCAACGTCGTCGAACACAACGGCGCGCTTTATTTTGGCAGCATTGGCGAGAGCGCTATCGGCCGCATACAATTGCCGAAGTAACTCGCGCAATACAGTTCACTGGGTTACCATTTTGTTGCCGCAGTAATTCCGAAAGCAGGAGCGCACAGCAATGACACTTACTGACCTGATAATTCTGTTAATTGTTGCCGGCCTTTGTGGGTCCATTGGGCGGGCGATCACCGGCTATTCACACGGCGGTTGTCTGGTCTCGATCGCCCTTGGGTTTATCGGCGCGCTGATCGGGATGTGGCTTGCGCGCACAATGCACCTTCCTGAACTATACACGGTACGAATCGGCACGGCTCACTTTCCGATCATCTGGTCGATCATCGGTTCAGCACTGTTCGTTGCCGTAATCTCGTTGCTAACCCGACGGCGCGAGTGATTGACTCACACGAAAAGAAGGCCATGGCACGGAAGATAACTCCGTGCCAAGCGAGTGCGATTTTCGCTGCCAACCTATGATCTAGACTCCGGTACCACCGCCACCACCGCTGGTTTCCGGTGGATCACTCAGAGCGGCTTCTTCACCGGCAGGAGGCTCGAGCGCCATGCTAGCGCCCGTAGCTGCGTTTCCGCCTCCGCCTCCGGTCTCTGGTGGATCGATGGCCGTTTCTTCATTAGGGTCGCCAATTCTGTCGTCTAACATGATCGTTATCTCCTTCTTGATTGTGGGAGTTTGGGTTTACGGCTGACGAATCAGCCGAGTTGTTTGTAGTAGACCTGAACGTCAGGTCTCGCGAGGTAGTGGTTGAAAACCTCTGTGCCCCATTTTTGTTGGAGCCGGGAGAGGGCTTCTTTTCCGCGTGCGAGTTGCTCCTGTGCTGTGGTCTTGTCGCCCAGACGCCGGCTGGCGAGGGCGGCAACGATCCACGCGCGCCACTCCGATTCTTGCTGCCCGCTTTTCGCGAACCTTGCCTGCGCCTGTTTTGCCATTTCCAGAGCACCTTGCGCGTCGCCGCTCGCTAGCAGCGCCTCTGCCAGCGCCAGCGTCGCGTGGGCGAGCAAAGCCGTGTCACCCGCATCCGTGGCCATCTTAACGGCATCGTCGCACAATGATTTGCCTTCACGGCCAGAACCGGTGAAAGCCTTTACCAGCCCAAGTGTGTACTTGCCCTCAATTATAACATTCTTGTACTGCGTTCCCGCCAGAACCAGCGCCTGTCCCGCCTTTGACGTCGCCTCTGGGAAGCGGCGCTGACTCAGGGCCAGTTGAGCGTAGGTGCGTTCGATTTCGGGAATTAGCTGTTTATACCCGCTATCCGGCTGGCTGGCAATCGCGAAAGCCTCGCTCAAGGCTTGTTG
This sequence comes from Pyrinomonadaceae bacterium, assembly GCA_041499185.1. Taxonomy (GTDB): domain Bacteria; phylum Acidobacteriota; class Blastocatellia; order Pyrinomonadales; family Pyrinomonadaceae; genus JAOAPY01. The sequence continues at coordinate 35,639 of JBGQJU010000013.1, forward strand.
AGCTTCTTCGTATCTGCCCAGCCGCCACAAAATATCACCGCGATTGGCTTGATTGTACGCTACGTAGATTCGGTTACCGATCGCCTTGTTGATCGCGTAGCTCTTGTCATACTGCTCGAGCGACTCGGGGTATCGCTCCTGTACGAACAGCACCGCGCCGATCTCGCCGAAAGAGAGCGCGATTTGTGGCTGCTCTGCCCCCTGCTGGGCCAGTTGAAGTTTTTGCTGCAGCGCCTTGAGCGCCGCTTCATAATCTCCTTTGCGCCGGTTTGCGCGGGCGATATGTGTCAAACAAATGGCTATCTCCCTTGGGTAGTTGCCTGCCTGGAAAAAACTAAGCGCCTGCTGGACTAACGACAGCCCTTCGTCAATACGAAGCTGCTGAATGTACAAACCGCCGAGATTCACGAGGCTCGTTGCCTCGCGTCGTCTCCCTTTGTTGGCTCGCGCAAACTCCAGCGCCTGCTTGAAGTACTTCTCGGCTTCGCTGTAATCACCGCGATTCTGAAATGAGTTACCAAGCTCAATCAAACCGCCAGTCGTGAGGTTCTCGAGATGTCTTTGCTGCGCAAACTCTACGGCCTGCTTGGCATAATCCTGGGCTTGCGCGGTCAACCCTTGGGTGGAGGCCAGGTAACTGAGTTCAATCAGGGCGCTGACCTGCTGCGGTTCGTGGCCGACCGCGCGTGCTGTGTCGAGTGCCTGCTGAAACTGCGCGCGCGCGCCGTCATACTTGCCAATGCGTCGAAGCAAAACGCCCCTTTGTCGCAAAACCTCGTCAACTCCTTCCACGTTGCTTAGCGCCCGGTAGAGCGTCTCCGCTTTATCGAAATCAGCACCAGCACTGGCAGCGTCTTGTTTCCGGGTATGTCCAATTCCGGCACGCAGATAGGCAGTGGCGTATTGGCTGTTTAGATTGGTGGCCTTGATGTAGTTCTCGAGCGCTTTGTCAGTCTGGTTATTCTTTTCGTAAGCGCGGCCCAGGTCGACGTACACTTGCGGCTCGTCAGGCGAGAGACCGGCAATCTCGCCATACGATTTGATCGCGCCGGTATAGTCACCTGAGCTGCTGGCCGTGATCGCTTCGAGATAGAGGGCATCAAGACGCGGCAACGCTGTGCGATCAGGCACGAGCGAGCTAACGCGCAATAATTCATCTTTTGCTTTGTCGGTGTAGTCGAGTTCCGTCCAGGCTTCGGCCAGGCGCGCATGGGCCAACGCAAACTTGTCGTCCGCGACGATGGCCTGTTCCAGTTCCTTGCTGGCCTGATAGTAGGCGCCGTTGCGCAGCGCGTCGGTGCCTTTGTCGTACCAATCTTTGGCCACCGGTGATGGTTTATGAACTGAGCGCGGCCACCAATGGATTGCCGCCCAGATCGCAAATCCGGTGACTACAATCGCGACGGCAAACGTGGCTAGCGAAAGACGTGGGCGTCGCAGACTTTGAGTCAACGTATTGAGTGCACCAGTGGGCAAACGACGAGAATGCGGTGTCGAGCGGTCTGAAAGTATTCGAGTCCGCTCTCCGTCCGTGCTCAGCGTCGACAGTACGCGGCGAAGATCTTTGAGCATCTCCTCGGCAGATTGGTAGCGTGCTTCGAGGTTCTTCTCGAGCGCCTTCATCACGATCCGATCGAGGTCCGGGGGAACGGCGGGATTAATGGTCGAAGGCGGCGGCGGATTTACGTGAATAACCTGCGCGCCGATTTCGAGCACGCTCGAACCCGAGAACGCTGATTGTCCCGCGATACACTCGTAGAGCAGCGCGCCGAGACTAAAGAGATCGCTGCGCCCGTCGACCGGCTTTCCCGAGGCTTGTTCCGGAGAAAGATAGAGAGGCGTGCCCACGATTACATCGCTTCTCGTGTGCATCGCGTAGAGCGTCCGGGCCTCCGAATCAGAACCGCGCGATCGCTCGTCAAACAATTGCTTCACCAGACCAAAGTCGAGCACCTTAACCTGGCCGCGTTCCGTGACAATCACATTAGAGGGTTTAATGTCGCGATGAACGATGCCTTCGCGGTGCGCCTCGCCCAGCGCTTCAGCCACGGCAGCCGTAAACTCGACGGCTTGAGCGAGCGTTAGTCCACCCTCACGGAGAAGTTTGCTGAGGGTTTTCCCCTTGACCAACTCCATCACAATGTAAGGCTGCTGGTCGGCAGTTTCGCCATAGTCGAAGACCGCGGCAATATTCGGATGGCTCAGCGCAGAGACGGCGCGCGCCTCGCGCAGGAACCTGGCGCGGTAATCGTGATCGGATGAAGTCAGAAACTTAAGCGCGACCCGTCTCCCGAGGTGGGTATCTTCGGCCAGATAGACCACGCCCATGCCGCCTTCGCCCAGTACTTCAAGAATACGATAATGGGAGACTGTCTGGCCGATCACGTTTTGGACGTCCTTCGAGCGCGAGATGGGAAGAAAAGAAAAAGCGCAGTTACATTGAAGTAATTGCTGACTCCGGGCAATTCGATGTCGGCATTGTCCGCCAAAGCGGGGGATAATTCAAGCAAGGGAAGATCAATATCGTTCGACAGGATCTTGGAAAACTTTACCTTGGTGACGAAATCCAAAGTTGTATTGTCAACTCTTCGCGCTTGCCCCCATTCACCGTTATGACTCGTGCTGCATTGAGCCCGCGATTGTTGACCAGGTAATCCTTAGCGCGATCTGCAAGCATTTGGCCGTAGTTGCGGCGCGGACTTGGAACGCTGTAAGCGACAATGTATCCTTTTGCCTCCGGTTCGTTCTGAAGCTGAACCGCCAGATTATCCAGCCGGGCTGCCATCTCACATCCCTTGATGGATCCGAACTCGTCAAACAGTCTAGAATTTCCAGGAGGCCTGAAGTTGGGTGCGTTCGGTATAGCATCCTCGCCCTTCCTGACGGTTCCTCGCCTCTTACTTTTAGTCCGGCTGGCCGAGGATCGATTAGCGGCGCTTCGACGCTCCTTCAGATAGGCCCCGGTTATTGCAGCGAACCCTTCACATTGAGCAACAACTGTCAGACAGCTTGAGCAAACCAACGCAACTGAAATAAGAAGCGGATAGACAAGTCTTTGAGCGGCTCCACTTGCTCGTATGTCCAAAAGAATCTTCCTTAGAACATTGTTACTTAACGTCGATCGATTCATCACTGATCCTCCGTCCGTCTGTAGGTTTATTGTGAGCGCAGCGCATCCCCCGTTCCATTGCTCAAACAATGCCTCGTCACTTTCGCGTTATTGCTGTTTCCCTGAGATCTGCCAAAGCCGAATTGACCTGTCTAAACTTACTGATGCAAGCACTAACCCGTTTGAGCTGAACGAGACGCCCCGAACTTCGCCAGCGTGGCCCTTGAGAGCGGTTAAGTGGATGCCATTATCCGTCCTCCACAGTTGTATACTCCCATCACTCCATCCGCCCGCCACTAACTGTCCGTCAGGACTCACCGCAATACTGCTAACATGCCCATCGGGTCCTTCGATAGGGCTTCCTATCAAGTGCCCGTCATTTGTTCGCCATAGCAGAATTCTTGGCTTCTTGTCTACGCCTAGTGCGAAAATGTGCCCTTGCTGGCTAAAGTACCCATCACCTGAAATCTGTTTACTCCCTTCTAACTTTCTCGCCAAGGTGTTATCAGCAATAGATCTTAACTCCAACCCCTCATCAGGTGTGATCACTGCGACAACTTGGTCGTCTGCGTCTATCGCCGAAATCTTTTCTCTTGGATTTATTGTTATGGTAGACAAGTTATCCCAACGTGGTCCGTGCCACACTTGAACTGTCTTTACATCCGTACGGAGATTACGACTAGCTGATACAAGTGTCTGCCCATCAGCGCTGAACTTCAAAGTGAACACGAAGCCTGAATTGCTCCTTATTACCTTGATTGGGGCGCTTTCATTTAATCGCCTTAATTCAATTGTCCCGTCAAAGCTTCCGGAAGCAATTAACTGGCTATCCACCGGGTTTATCGCCACAGATCCCCAAGCGCTAATGCCACCTCCTTGAAAGCTCAATTGTTCTTTGTCTTTCGCTTGCCAAAGATGAACCTCTAGGCTTGAGCTTCTCTTTACTACTGAGGCTACCAGTTGCCCGTCTGCACTTAAAGCAACTGTAAACGGTTCGAATTGAGTCGAAATCGATCCCAATTGATTAATGGCAAACACTGGCCTGCTTGATTCCGAAACTGAAGATGAAGAAGCTGTGGGATGTTCTGGTGTTTTGGGCGGCGATACCAAGACTACCTTTACGATTACCAACACAATGACTGTTAGCGTAGCGGTAATGCTAAGAATCACCCATAAAACGGAACTGAAACGGCGTGGAGGAGAAAGTGCTACATGCGCGGGCTTCCCTGTTCCTCTGCTGGCAGTCTGATGAGTTTGCCTCAACGCGCCGGCAGCAGATGCTTCGGCTACAGGTATTGGGATCTGACTGTCGCCGACGAGTCTCGCTGGAGGGTCAGCCTTTATGGTCTTGATGGCTGCTTGCGCTGCTCCCCCTGCCGTTGGGGGCGGTTCCGGCGAGGCCACTGTGGGCGGAGGCGGCGAGGGAATCGCCTTTGGAATGTTGACGCGTTGGTTTTTGAGGTTTTCTGCTGCGCGAATTCGCTCTGCTTCTTCCGCCCGGCGGCGCGCTTCCTTCTCTTTTGCTTCGCGCTTAAGCCGTTCGTTGTCTTCTCGACGCTGGCGTTCTGCTTCCGCACGTCGGGTAGCTTCTTCAGCTTCGTGCTGGCGTTGATCTCGTTTGTGCCGATCTTGTTTTTCCGCCTCGCGCCGCGCTCGCTCCTTAGCCAGTTGGCGCTCCGCTTCAGCTTCCTGAGCTTTGCGTTCCTCTTCCTTGCTTTTCTCCTCTTCTATAGCAGCTCGACGAGCAGCCTTTTCCGCATCCTGGTAACGCTTTATTTCTTGCTCTTCGGCTTCTCTACGTTGTCGCTCCTCTTCGACCCGAAGACGATTTGCCTCTTCAGGCGAAGGCTCAGAATCAATCCGAGAGGGCCATGATTGTTGGCCGGGATCGCTCGGAGGCGGAGGGACAACTGGCCGCGGCGATGGAATTGTCTTCAGATACACATCTTCTCTTATCAGGTTTTGCGCGCGGCGCATCGGTTGAGGACTTGGATCTGGCGCCGGCTCAGTCGGACCAGGGATTACGATAGGTCTCGGTATGGGCAATGTTGGCGTATCAAGAATCTTTTGCTCGCGCTCACGTTCGATCGTTAATGTTGCTTCGCGCAGCACCGATTTCATTTCAGTCGCCGAAGCAAACCGGTCCCTTCGTTTCATCGCCATTGCCTGGGAGATGATCGCGGACAGCGCTTCCGGAACTTCCCTGTTTGAGTGGTGCGCTGGAATGAGAGGGTCGCGACCTCCCTCGTCAATAATCTCATTGCGTTTTACAGCCGATGCGGGAAGATGCGCGGTCAACAGATGGTAGAGCGTTGCTCCAAGCGAGAAGAGATCGCTCTGCGCGCTGGTGACGGAGTTATTCAGTTGCTCCAGGGGCGCGTATGCTGCCGTGTAACCGTGCACGCTCGAGGTCTCTTGACCAGCAGCGCCTTTCGCCAGACCGAAGTCGAGCAGATAGAGTTCTCCTTCATTTGTTACCTTGATGTTCGCCGGCTTTATGTCGCGGTGAATGACGGGATCGGGCCTGCTGTGCATGTAAGAGAGCGCGTCCAACAATTCATTGGTCCATGGCAAGACTTCATCATATGAAAAGGGGACTCGTCGCAGCTTAAGTAATTCGGCCAAGTTCAGACCTTCAACGAACTCCATCACCAGAAACTGTCCGTTGCCGGCGACAAAATGATGCATCACTCGCGGCAAGACCCGATGCTTCAAATTCGCAAGCAGCTTAGCTTCATGTTCAAAAGCACTGCGCAGCTTATCAGTGTTGGCGAACGTCTCTTTGATCGCCACGATTGAATCGACCGTATCGTCGATCGCTTCATAGACCTGGCCCATACCGCCCTTGCCAAGCGGGCGAACGATGCGGTAGCGGCTTTGCAGAATGGTGTTGCGTGCGAGCATCGGAAAGCTTTGAAGTTAAGGCTGAGCAGAAAGAGTATGCGTGACAAGCGCAGGCTCAGTGGATCAGCCTTAACCTGGTTCTACCCACGGGACGAACACTCATAGAAGATCGGGAACTCGTCGATTTCGTGAGAAATGTATTGCGGTTTGAATGCTGTGTCAACGATGGTCAAGCAGGTGTGGGAACGCTCATCCTACTTGCCGCAGTCTTACCGCGAATATCTTCAAGTACATCATGAAAGGCTACCTGTCACAATCGGGACTGTTCGATTATTGCGATCGTCTTTGTTATTCGAGCGTCGTTTGCCGCACCTTTCGCTCTTGCTCCTGGCGAAAGGCGTGCAACTGTTTCCGAAGCTCAGGGCGGTTGTTGGCAAGAATCGCGATGGCGAGCAGAGCGGCGTTTACGGCGCCGGATTTGCCAATGGCCAGCGTGCCGACGGGAATGCCGGCGGGCATTTGCACGGTTGAGAGCAGCGAATCGAGACCGTTCAGCGCGTCACTTTTCATCGGCACACCCAGCACGGGCAAGAGCGTGTGCGCGGCAATCACGCCGGCGAGATGCGCCGCGCCACCGGCGGCGGCGATGATCACTTCGAAGCCGCGCGATTCCGCGCTTGAGGCAAATTCAACAGCGAGCGTGGGCGTGCGATGCGCGGACATCACGCGGCACTCATGAGCCACGCCAAAGTCAGTCAGCGTCTGGTCTGCATAACGCATCGTCTCCCAGTCGGATTTGCTGCCCATGACGACGGCGACGAGCGGCGCTGCCACGGACGGGGAGACGGGGAGACGGGGGGACGGGGAGAAAGCAGACACAGGGCTGCGGAGCCGAACGACTGGCTTTGCCTTTCCCCCCCGGTCTCCCTGTCTCCCCATCTCCCTGTCCCCTTTCACTCCCCCTGATCCAGCGAATACCCGCGCTGGCCGTCGAAGTTGTAGAGATTTTCGGTCTTAATAAAGTCGTAACCCGCATCGGCGAAACGCTTGAGCAGCGAAATGATTTGCGCGTGCGTTACCGTACCGCCATCTGTCTGCGACATGAAGCGGCAGCGCCAGTGGTCGGAGCAGAAAGTCTCTGAGTGGCCACCGGGCCAAACTTTTACGCCGCGGTTACTCATCATCCCCAGCTTCAAGCCATCGCCGCTCAATTGAGTCAGCGCGCCGCCCAGGTCATCGGCAGAGCCTTTCAGCCAATCCAGAAACACGTCGATGCCGACCAACTCTTTCTTCGCTCCGGATCGTTCGATCACTACGGTCTCGCCGGCGAACTCGTCGCTGTCAAGTTCCTTGTACTTTACGGCCTTCAATATCTGCGGCGTCTGTCCCAGACGCTTCACGACCGCGGCGGCAAACTCTTTCGTGCCGACCTTCTCACGGCTTACACCCTCGTTGTAGGTGTCGTAGGTGTGCACGCCATCTTCGATCGTGCGCAGCCAGGCGTTGTGCACGCGCTCGGCTGCGCTGGTCTGGCCGATATGGACCAGCATCATCACGGCCCCAAGCAATAGCCCGGAAGGATTAGCCAGGTTCTGTCCGGCGCGTCGGGGCGCTGAGCCGTGAATCGCTTCGAACATCGCCACGTGCTCGCCGATGTTTGCCGAGCCCGCCAGTCCCACCGAACCGGCAATCTGCGCCGCCACATCCGACAAGATGTCGCCGTAGAGATTGGGCATCACCAGCACATCGAACGTTTCGGGTGTGTCCGCGAGTTTGGCCGCGCCGATGTCCACAATCCAGTGCTCGTTTTCGATGTCCGTGTACTCCGCGGCGATCTCGCTAAAGACTCTATGAAACAGGCCGTCCGTGAACTTCATGATGTTGTCTTTTGTGAAGCACGTGACCTTCTTCCGATTGTTACGGCGGGCGTATTCAAAAGCGTAACGCACAATCTTTTCCGAGCCTGGCCGCGAGATCAGCTTCAGACACTGGAATACCTGATCCGTCTGGCGATGTTCGATGCCGGCGTAAAGGTCCTCTTCGTTTTCGCGGACGATGACCACATCCATCCCCGGATGTTTTGTTTCGACAAACGGATGATAGGAAACGCAGGGACGAACGTTGGCGTAAAGACCAAGTGTCTTGCGCACAGTAACGTTGAGACTCTTGAAACCGCCGCCTTGTGGCGTAGTGATCGGCGCTTTCAGAAATACTTTCGTGCGCCGCAGCGACTCCCACGAGCTTGGCTCGATGCCCGAGCTATTGCCCGCCAGGTAAACCTTTTCGCCGATGTCGATGGTTTCGATCTCCAGCGCCGCGCCCGATTCCTTCAGGATGTGCAGTGTCGCCGCCATGATCTCCGGCCCGATGCCGTCGCCGTGCGCGACCGTAATAGAGACAGTTTTGGGCATGATTGCTATAGTGCCTTTCCAACGGATCTGTGATTAGTAAACTTGAGAAGCGAGCAATATATGCCAAAAGCGCCGACCCTGCAATCGAGCATCGATGCGATCTCTTGCTAGAGTAGTTTGGTCTTGCGCTTATCGGGAATTCCCTTATACTTGTGACGTTCAGGTTTCCTGCTCTCGCGCAACGATGATGATTGCGCCTGTCCGTGCCGTGGCAGCGACGACGTTCGGCTGAGGAGAGAGTGAGGCATGTTGTCAATTGGTTAGAAGCTGCTCTCGCATTATCAGAGCAACGGGCGCGTCGCGTTTCGCTGAAGTTCAGGTCAGGCTCCCCGCCGGAATCCGCGATTACCAATCAGCCCGCGCTTCCTTAGCCCCAAGAGGATCGAGATAATAATGGCTACGAAACTTTATGTCGGTAATCTCTCGTTCCGAACGACGAGCGAGGATTTGCGCGAGGCGTTTGCAACGGTAGGGACAGTGGAATCAGCAACGGTGATCGAAGATCGCGACACGGGACGCTCGCGCGGCTTCGGTTTTGTCGAGATGGCCACGCCGGAAGAGGCGGCAGCGGCAATCGAACAGTTCAATGGCAAGGACTTTGGCGGCCGTAACCTGACCGTGAACGAAGCTAAGCCGAGGGCTGATCGGGGCGGCGGATTTGGCGGCGGCGGTGGCCGCGGCGGTTATCGTGGTGGTGGCGGCGGGCGCGATCGCGACCGTGGCTATGACCGCGAACCACGGTGGTGATCCGTCGGAACCGCCTGCGGTAGCGGGCGGTTGATCGCTCCATTACGTTCTGTTCCAAAAGTTCGCTTGAACCGCCCACTACCGCAGGCGGTTCTGACTTTTTACTTTCTTGTAGCGGGCGTGATTCTCAGCGTCAGTCGTTCCGTCCCGCGCATCACTTCAACTTCATATTCCTGTCCGGCTTTCATCTCGCCCAGCGCGTACGTGTAATCGTAAACATTTTTCACTTCGCGGCCGGCCATCTTCACGACACGATCGCCGGCTTTCAATCCGGCCTTGGCCGCCGGTGAATCATCGCGCACGCCGTCGAGCTTCAAACCGTCGTTAGAATCCGCATAGTTCGGAATCGTCCCGAGATACACGCGAAAGCCCATCGTGCGGCCCTGCGATTCGCTCTTGGCCACCGTGTAGATGGGCCGCTTGTCGCTCTTGTCGATCTCCTTGATTATGCGCGCGACAAACCCTACCACCCGCGCTTCGTCCTGATAATTGATTTTGTCCGCCGTGTCGGACGGTTTGTGATAATCGTCGTGCGTGCCGGTCCAGAAAAAGAGCACCGGAATCTGTTTGGCATAGAACGAAGAATGATCGCTCGGGCCATAGCCGTCTTCGTTAAGCGTGAGCGCAAGAGGCCGCGCGTATTCGACGCTCACGATCGGGTTGCCATTGGCTGCGACTACGATCGGAAGGGTTATGCCCGCCACGGACGAAATCGTCGCTTGCACGTCTGCCCCGGACAATCCTGCCGTCACTTTCATCTGTTCGGCAGAATTTGCAGAGTCGATTTCCGGGCGCCACTCCTGGGCCGTGCCCATGCCGCCGACAATGAGCTTGTTCTCTTTCATCCGGCCGATCATGTCCATATTGATCATCGCGACGGTATTGGCGAGTGGCACGATCGGATGATTGACGTAGTAGTTTGAGCCGAGCAATCCTTCCTCTTCGCCGCTGAATGCGATGAAGACGATCGTGCGTCTCGGCCTTGGTTGTTGCGAAGAAAAGATGCGCGCAAGCTCGAGCAAGCCGGCCACGCCGGAAGCGTTGTCGTCGGCGCCGTGATGAATCTCGCCTTCGCGCGGCGCCAGGCTGCCTTCACCGCCGCGGCCGAGATGATCGTAATGGGCGCCAATAATGATCGTTTCGTCTTTCAACTTTGGATCGGAGCCGGGAAGGATGCCGACGACGTTTGAAGCCGCGACTTCGTGGCGAAGAGTTTCCGTTGAGAGTGAGAATGAAGCTGTAAAAGAAACGAGATCCAATTCTTCGGCACCAGCAGCGGCTGGCGCAAGCTTTGCCAACGAACGTCGGCTTATCCTCTTTTCAAGGCTTTCTAATTCACCAGACTTGCCATTGACAAGAAGCGTCGAAGCTACCTGCCGCGAGATCACAACAACCACTAGCCCAGCATCGCCCCCACTGTTGTCGTAATGAAGACGCGTTAGCCGATCCTCTTTAAAGTTCTCCTCGTGAGCGATAACTATGAGCGCCTTCGCGCCGGCATTACGCGCGGCAATCGCCTTCCAACGTACATCTTCATACCGCGCGAATTGCCCGTGCGGATTGTCGCTATCCGGCGTGCCGGCAAAAACAAAGGCAATCTTATCCTTTGCTTCCCCACCTGAGTAGTCATCGAATTTCAATTCGGCTGCCGTTATGCCGTAACCGACAAAAACTGCCGGGGCGTTATCAATTCTTCCGCTTGACGAAAAACCAAGCGGCATCCAGTCTTCACGAACGCGCAAACTGACGGGCGCGCCATTGTTCGGATGCACCGAGAACGCATTGGCTTTTCCTAATTCAACGCCAGCGATGTACGGAAACTCCTGCATGTAGCGTCGGGGCGAGTCAGCTTCCAGTATTGACATGCCGGGCAGATCGACGCCAATGCTGCGACGCATACGGTAACGCGCGAACTCTCTGGCGATGTACTCTGCTGCCAGATCGGCGCCGCTGCTTCCCGTTCTGCGTCCCTCCAACTTGTCGGACGCAAGATAGGAGATGATCTCCCGGAGACGATCGACACTGGGCGTTATCTGTTGCGCCGGTTGTTGCGCGAGTACAACGGCGGACAGGACCGTCAGCAAGATCACGTAAGACGAGAAGCGGCGAAGTAGTTTGCAGTTCATCTTTTCGGTGTTCTCTTTTCTATTTTTCTGTTTTGCTTTCAAGGCACGTTATTCCAGATGTGGGTAGCATAGTAAATTGGTGCGTGATTTGCGAATGGCGCCGGGATTGTCAGCCCGAACAAGTTCTCTAGCAGCGCACGGCCCCTGCCTCTGAGGCGCTTCAACAGGTCCGGTTCAACAGCGTCGGCCTCGTCTGCCATGTCAAGGTGCAAATGGCCGTCACGGTCGATGAACTTCAACTGGCCGACATGCTTGTACAAGTCGACTGGCGGAAGTTTCGGCACGACATCGACATTGTTGACGAAGCGGAAGGTGCGCGCATCCAGCCCGTGCGTCGCGTAGGCCTGCTTGAACCCGTCGTCGCCAACGCGCGGCGAGCCGTAAGTGTACACACCCTGCACGGCGAACTGACCGTCGCGCGCGGCGCGTTCTGCGGCCAGCGTAGCCAGCGCCGCGCCCAGACTGTGACCCGTGATCCAAAGCGTGCGAGTCCCGCTTCCCAAGAGCGGCTGCAGATGATCTTTCAACTGTTGCCACACAGCCTTGATGTCCCGCTTGAACCCTTCGTGCACTCGGCCACCGGAATCATCGGACACTGGGAGCAACTCGAAATTACGCAACCAATCAGTCAGGGCGCCCCGGAAGTTATCAATCTCAGTGCCGCGCAAAGAGACGACGACGAACTCGCCGTTGTGTGCCACGAAGCACTGCGTCGTTTCCCGGCTGAAGAACGTGAACCGGAAGCCGGCGTCTGTGAGGCCCGACAATTTGAAGAATCTTCTGATGAAGTCTTCGTTGCCGTAGGCGAGCAGGGCGAAGTCCGCTAGCCAACTGGCATTGACTAGTTCGAAGCCGATGGCGTCGTGAACAAAGGGGTGCGCACCCTTGTCTTCAAAATAGGTGTAGTTCTCGTTCGGCGGTCGAATCTGTTTGAACTTTGCCGGCGGGAGAGGCTTATTCATGTGGGGGTCACTCCTTTTGTCGCAGGACAAATGTCCTTCGGGACGCTACGAGCTAAGTTATGTTGCGCCCTGAGTGGCGCGCTTGCGTTTGGATTGCAGCTTGCTTAGACGACGTTGATTATACGTCCCGCTCGCTCATTCAACCCAGTCCGCAATGAACACATTCGTCTCGCCTCTGGCCTTCGCGTTGCGGTTCGAGGCAAAGACCAGTTTCTTGCCGTTTGGCGAGAACATCGGAAAGCCGTCAAATGTGTCGTTGTAAGTTATCTGCTCGAGGCCCGTGCCGGCTACATTGATCGCGAATAGATCGAAGTTGCGTCCGCGCGGATCTTTCAGGTTTGAGGCAAAGATGATCCGCTGGCCATCGGGAAAGAAGTACGGCGCAAAGCTCGCGACGCCCAGCTTGGTCACTTGCCGCTTGTGCGAACCGTCGGCGTTCATCACCCAAAGCTCAAAAACCGTCGGCTCGATCACGCCTTCAGAGAGTTTTTGTTTGTAACGCGCGATCTCTTCCGGCGTTTGCGGATGAAACGCGCGATAGACGATCTGTTTGCCGTCGTAGGACCAGAATGGCCCGCCGTCGTAGCCAAGTTCGGTCGTCAAACGCTTCACGTGCTTACCGTCCGCGTCCATCGTGTAGATGTCCAGATCGCCGTCGCGCAGCGAAGTGAAAACAATCTTCTTCCCGTCGCGCGAAATGGTTGATTCGGCGTCGTAGCCGGGCGTGTCCGTCAACCTTTTCAAATCCGAGCCGTCGGGATTGGCGGTGAAGATGTCGTACGAGTCATGCACCGGCCACACATAACCTTTTGAGTAGTCGGGCCGCGGCGGACATTCCTTGTCGCCGAGATGCGTCGACGAGTAAAGAATGCGCTTGCCGTCCGGGAAAAAGTAAGAGCACGTCGTCTTGCCCATTCCGGTCGAAACCATGCGCCGGTCCGAGCCGTCGGCGTTCATCGTGAAGATCTGATCGCAAGGAATACCACCAAATGTCGATTGAAAGATGAGCTTCGTGCCGTCGGCATTGAAATACGCTTCGGCATTCTGTCCGCCAAAGGTCAACTGCTTAAGGTTGCGCAGATGCTTCTCGCCGACGACCCATAGAGGATCAGCAGGCGAAGATTGAACCTGCGCCCGGTGTCTGATGGGACCAACCGCAAAGAAGAGAATAACAATCGTGAGTAAACAAGTAGCAGTGTTCACTGGTTCAGCCCTATGTTGTTAATTACAGTCTGTTGCCTCACGCGCGCGCGGTTCGTGTTGCAACCACGCGTTCGGCTTTCGCAATCGCGCCAGCGTTCCGCCAACGCTTAATGAGCAACACCAGAGCGCCAATGCCAACCACAATTCCGATCAACTGCGAGGTTGAGAGACCCGTCAGGGTCGTTAAGCCAAAAATATCACCGCGCGGATCGTCGCGGAAGAATTCAATCACGAAGCGAACCGCTGCGTAGATCAGAGCATAAAAAAGTATTACCTGGCCGCTGAAACGCCGGTGCCGGTGCAGCCAAAGCAGAAAGAAAAAAACGATCAGCATCGAGAACGATTCGTAAAGCTGCGTTGGATGCAGATAAACCCCAGTGGGAACGCCGGTGATTTCATGTCCCAGCTCCGTAAACTTCACGCCCCAGGGCAACGTCGTTGGCTTGCCCCAGCAACAACCGGCGGAAAAACAACCCTGCCGCCCCAACACGTTTCCCAGCGCGATGCCGGGCGCGCAGGCGTCGGCAGTTTTCCACCACGGCAGTTTGTAACGCCGCATCAGAAAGAGGCCAGTCAAGACCGCGCCGATGAGCCCGCCATAAAAAACCCCGCCCGAGCGCAGAAAGTCGAGCGAGAAAAGCAGCGACGGATGCTCGCGATAATCAGGCTCAGTAAATAACATCAGAACCTTTGAACCGATTAATGACGCCAGCAACATCCACAGACAAAGATCGTAAATGCGTGCGCGCGGCAACCCGTCGCGCCCGGCGAGTCTGACCGTGATCATGATTGCGCCGAGAAAAGCGAGCGCCAGAAACACACCATAAGTGTTTATGGGAAAGCTGCCGATGCGAAAAAGTTCGGGGTACATAAGAAGAACAGAGATCAGAGATCAGAGAAGAACAGAGATCAGAGATCAGAGGTCAGAGGTCGGAAAGCCAGGCGGTCAATTGACCTCTGACTTCTGACTTCTGATCTCTGAGCGTTTTCCACCAAAAATCAGATCATACGCCAGCAGCAACGCACCAACGCAAATGCTCGCGTCTGCGACGTTGAACGTCGGCCAGTGATAAGAGCGAACGTGCACCATTATGAAATCGATTACATAACCAAAGCGCACGCGATCCGTCAGGTTGCCGGTGATACCACCGAGGAGCAGCGCGCAAGCGCCCAGGATTCGATCGTCGTTGCGCGCCGTGCGAACAAAGTAGAAGAGCACGACGACCGCCGCGGCTACAGCCAACCCGACAAAGAACCAGCGACCGTAGCGTCCGCTCTGCTGCAACTGCCCAAAGGCTATGCCGCGATTCTCCGTGTAAACGAAATCCAAAAAGTTGCGCGCGATCGTCAGATCGCCAGTGAAACGCAGCGTGCGCACGGCCCACGCTTTGGTTACCTGATCGACCATGTAGAGGCTAAAGGCCGCGAGCAGGTAACCCGCGCGCCAGCCCAGGCGCGTCGCTGGAGTGGATTCTACTTGGACTTCGTTCATCGTGCGTTTACCTGCGCGAATGGCGTTGCATCCGGCTTTCGCGGCTCTGCCGCCTGATGTGCGGTGGCGGCTCTGCCCCACCGGAACCAACGCTCTGGTTTTTCTGGGGCTATGCCCCCATTTTGGGGCGTAGCCCCCGGCGATCTCCAATTGCTGCCGGAAGGTCACAGACGTCACAGACCTTCCGCACATCAGACGGCACAGCCGCGAAGGACTGATAACTCTAATCTAACTGACGCTCAATCTCCTCGAGCGCCGCGACACAGCGTTCGCATACGGTCGGATAACGCGACGAATCGCCGACGCGCACCGAATAGTTCCAGCAGCGCTCGCACTTCTGGCCCTCGGCGCGTTCTACTCGGATTTTGGGCGGTTCTGCAATGTAATCGACGACCCTTACTAGATTCACCTGCGACACGATGAACACATAGCGTAGATCATCTTGGTAGCGTTCGAGCAAATCGTAAGTATCTCCGGAGGCGAAAATGGTCACCTTTGCTTCAAGCGAACTGCCGATAAATCCATTGTGGCGGTGCGGCTCTAGATTATATAGAACCAACGATCGATAGTTGTCGAACAATTTATTCCAATCTGTGAGCAGTTCTGAATTGCGCTTAGCGCAAACTGCCGGAAGTTCCATGAGATGAACTGATGCCGGGCGCGCGCCGCCGTCTTTCGTCGGCAAATTCTCCCAAATCTCATCGGCCGTGAAAACGAGTATCGTTGCCAGCATACGCGCCAACGCATCGGCGATGCGATAAAGCGCGGTCTGCGCGGAGCGACGTGCGTGATTGCGCGGCGCAAACGTGTAGAGCCGGTCCTTGATGATGTCGAAGTAACGAGCCGACAGCGTCACCGTGCAGAAGTTGTACAGCGCGTGATAGACGAGATGAAACTCGTACGCTTCGTAAGCCTCGCGCACCTTTCTTATTACTTCATCAAGTTCCGCCAACGCCCAACGATCAATCTCCAGCATTTGATCATCTGGTACCGTGTCGCGCGACGGATCAAACCCATGAAGATTGCCGAGCGCAAAGCGCGCGGTGTTGCGCAGTTTGCGATAACCGTCGGTGACTCGCTGGAGGATCTCCTCAGAGCAGCGCATGTCTTCGAAATAATTCGACGACGCGCACCAGAGCCGAATGATTTCCGCGCCGGACTCTTTGATGACTTCCTCGGGAGCGACCGCATTGCCGGCCGACTTATGCATCGCTCGCCCTTGCGCGTCGAGGGTCCAGCCATGCGTCAATACGGTGTTGTAGGGCGCGCGATCGCGAACGGCTAGTCCAACCATCAGCGATGAATTGAACCAGCCCCGAAACTGATCGCCGCCTTCAAGATAAACGTCAGCCGGCCAGCGCAGTTCCGCGCGGTTCTCAAGCACGGCGATTGAAGAAACGCCACTGTCAAACCAGACGTCGAGAATGTCAGTCTCTTTGGTCCACTGCTCGCTGTCGCACTTTCTGCAACGATAGCCTTCAGGCAGCAGCTCACGCGCATCGCGGGTGTGCCAGGCATCGGCGGATTCTTGCTCAAAAATGTCCGCAACGTGATTGATGACTGACCGGTCGGCGACGGCTTCGGCGCAGCGAGCGCAGTAGAAGACCGGAATCGGCACGCCCCAAACGCGCTGGCGCGAGACACACCAGTCGGGCCGGCCTTTGAACATGTTGCGCATGCGGTCGACGCCCCAGGCGGGAATCCATTTCACGCGCTCGATTTCCTGCAGCGCGGCATCGCGCAGGGACCGCGCTTCCGTTCCGTCAGTGAAATTGTTGGTGAAATTACTGCGGTCGCGGCCGTCCTCATCTTTTTCGATAATCTCTCCGCCAGCTCGATCCATGGAGATGAACCACTGCGGCGTCGCGCGAAAGATCACGGGATTCTTGCAGCGCCAGCAGTGCGGATAGCGATGCTCATAGTTTTCGCTGAACAGCAGCACACCGCGTTCACGCATGAAATCAACGATGTTCTGATTGGCTTCGAACACGCGCTGGCCCGCGAAATGTTCGACTTCGGGAGTGAACCGGCCCGAGCTGTCAACCGGGCAATAGATCTCGAGACCATAGCGCTTACCGATCACAAAGTCATCGTGACCGTGACCTGGCGCCGTATGCACGCAGCCGGTACCGGCTTTGCTGGCGGGCTGTTTTTCGCGCGCCTCTTTCACGTCAAGCTCAGTCTCGGCGTCGGCTTCGCCGCCGAGGGTAACGTGCTCTCCGACCATCAGGAGTGAAACACGATCAAGCCAGGCATGCCGGCATTCGAGGCGATCGAGTTTCACGCCGTTGAAACGCGCGAGCACATGCGGCGCAGCGCTGTTGCTTTCTCCGTCGTTGGTACCTAAATCGCATTTCGCGGCGACCGCTTCGAGCAACTCGCTGGCCACGATGTAGACTTCTTCGCCGTGCGTGAAGGCCGAATATTCAAAATCCGGATGAACCGCGATGCCCAGATTCGCCGGCAGCGTCCAGGGCGTGGTGGTCCAAATCAGAACGAAAACTTTGCGGCCCGCGAGTGCCGGATCGATCAGGGCCGGATCGCTCGTTAACGGAAACTTGACGTAGACCGATGGGCTCGTGTGCTGGTGGTATTCGACTTCGGCTTCGGCCAGCGCCGTCTGATCGTGGATGCACCAGTAGACAGGACGCGCGCCTTTGTAAACGTAACCACGCTCCACGAAACAGCCGAATTGCCGCGCGGTTTCGGCTTCGTAGTGGTTAGACATCGTCGAGTAAGGATTGTCCCACTCGCCTAAGATTCCCAGCCGCTGAAAATCCGCGGTTTGTCGCTTGAGCGCCGCTGCCGCATATTCGCGACAGGCGCGCCGAATGCTCAGCGGCGACATTTTCCGTTTTCTAGCGCCGAGTTTGCGATCCACATGCAACTCAATCGGCAAACCGTGACAGTCGTAGCCGGGAACGTAAGGCGCGTCGTAGCCCATCATCGTGCGCGATCTCACAACGAAATCTTTGAGAATCTTGTTCATCGCCGTGCCGAGATGAATGTCGGCGTTGGCGTATGGTGGCCCGTCGTGCAGGATGAACTTTTCCGCGCCCGCGCGTGATTGCTGAATCAGGCGGTAGAGATCCATCGCGGCCCACTTCTTCAGGCGTGCGGGCTCGCTCTGCGCGAGATTCGCCTTCTGCGCGAAACCGGTCTTCGGCAGGTTGATCGTTTTCTTCAGGTCGAGCGGCGTTTCAGTAGACATATGCTTACAGTTCTTCCAGAATCAACAATAGTAACAGCAGGAGTACTGTCAGAACCACCTGTGGTAGCGGGTGGGTGACTGTTTGGGATTTGAACCGACCAACCGCCCGCTACCGCAGGCGGTCCTGACAAAAAACCCGAACCATGCGTCTCGAGGATGCGATGGTTCGGGTCGTTCAAACCCTGATGTAACGGCGCGTCAACCGATGAACATCTCATCCTCTCCGTAGGTTTGATTAACGGGCTTCGGCATTGGCGCGAGGAGAACCTCGAGGCCACGGCGGAAGCCCGACATAATCGCCGCCAACTCGCGCGCCGGCTCGATCACTTTCGATTGTATGAAGTCGGTGGTGGTAATCACTTGCTTATGCGTACGATCGATCGTTTGACTGACGAGCTCGACCTTCTCGCGTGCCTCGACGGCGGTGTCGCTGACGAGTTCTTTCAGCTCGGCGACTTCGCTCTTGATGATCGCCAGCGACTCGGAAAAGTGCATGGTCGCCGTCGAAAGATGACCCGACACCGCGTTGAACTGCTCGGCTATCTGTCTGCCTTGGACCGCGATCTGCTTGCCTTGTTCGCTGACGACCGTAAGTTTATCAACCAGCGGCTCGAGTTTCGCTTCCAGCCGGTTGACGGACTTGACGGCGCGACTGACAAAGACGGCCATGAAGATCATCGCCACCGCGATCGTGAAGAACGAGGCAGCCACAACCACCATCACCCAGAAGGCGGGATCGTGTGTGCTCATTTGTAGCCCGAGAGGAGTCATTGTCAAATCGGCAATCAGCAATTGGCAATCGGCAATGTCCTAGTTCGCTTTCTCTTCGTACTTCGGCGCGGCTTCAATCCGGCCCGAAAGCTCAGTCTTCCGTTTTTCTTCCTGATACGCCTTCTTGCCGGCTTCAATCGCGGCTGAAACTGTTCCGGTTTGTCGCGCCGCGACTTCACGTGCCGTCTGGGCGACTTCACCGACTTTCTCCGAGGCCGTCGTATAAAGCTCGGCGGCGCGATCGCGAGTCACTTCGTAATACTCGCCGGCGCGTTGTCCGAGTTGTTGCGCGGCTTCACGAGATTTGTCGATACCCTTGCGCGTCGCGTCGGCAATATCACCGCGCAGTTCCTGGCCCGACTTTGGCGCGAACAACAGCGCCAGAATCGCACCAATGCCGCCACCGATTAACAGATATGTCAGGCGAGTCGAGAAATTGTCTCCACTGTCTCGCCGATAGTCGTCGTTTCCCATTGCGGGATCCTTTCTTCAAAAGCAAAGCCCACGGGCTTCGCCGGTTGTTTGTACGAGGGAATGATTCCAGGTTCGGACTATAACAAATAGGCCGGGAGTCGGCAAGAAAGCATCACGATTAGCGAGATCCCGCGCGATGGACTAAGCAGCGAGCAGTGGACCACCGGCAACCAGCTTTTTACGCTTCGAGTCAACTTTGAGGTTCAGACCTTCAAGACTTCTGGCGCCGAGCCAGAGCAAATCCCCTTTTTCCGCAAAGACCACTTCATCAACTGTAAAATAGCCGTCGAGGCGAAAACAGACGAAACCGAGGCTTCGCGTTATGTGTTGCCCATTCGCCATCACAAACACGACGTCCTTCTTTCCCGGTCAACACCAATCTTTTCCAGTGCCTTTGCCGGCGCCCAGGTGTAGTCACTGCCGGTATCAACCAGCAACCTTGAAACGACGAAAGACTTATCGCGATCGGCAACATTTTCGATCTTACATTTTGTATAGAACGTTCCCATCAGAATCCATTCACTCCGTTGCTCCGCGCTTGCCATTATACTGATCGAGCTTCCGATACAGCGTCTTGCGGCCGATACCGAGCGCGCGCGCCGCATGCGTCTTGTCGCCTTTGGTGTAATCGAGCGTTGCCTCGATCGCCGCGCGTTCAATCTCGTCCATTGATGACGGCACAGTCACTTGAAACGTCGTCGTGCGTCCTTCGCTGGCGGCCTTCGCACGCTCTACTTTGATCCGATCGCGCTCCTGGAGCACGGTCTTGCTGATCGCTTCCGGCAAATCTTCCAATTCGATCTGCCGGCCTGACGCAATGATCACGGCGCGCTCGATCGCGTTCTCCAATTCGCGGACGTTGCCGGGCCATTCGTACGTCATCAGTGCCTGCAAAGAATCTTTGGAAATGCCGGAGACAAAGCGGCCGGTCTTCTGTTGATAGTGTTCGAGGAAATGAATCACGAGCGGGTGAATGTCTTCCAGCCGCTCGCGCAAAGGCGGCAGCACGATCGGAAAAACTGAGAGACGATAATAAAGGTCCTGGCGAAATCTTCCCATCTCGACGGCGCGTTTTAGATCGACATTCGAGGCCGCGATCACGCGCACGTCAGTCTTGATCACTTCATTGCCACCGACGCGAGTGAATTCGCCGTCCTGCAATACGCGCAGCAGACGCACCTGAGCCGACAAACTCATCTCGCCGACTTCGTCCAGGAACAGAGTGCCGCCGTTGGCTTCTTCATACCGGCCCTGGCGACGCGCGCGCGCGTCGGTGAACGCGCCTTTCTCGTGGCCGAATAGTTCGGATTCCAGCAACGTCTCGGGAATCGCACCGCAGTTGAGTTTTACGTAAGGCTGATCCTCGCGGCCTGAGTTGTAATGAATGAGATTGGCGAGCACTTCTTTGCCGGTGCCCGACTCGCCTTCAATCAGTACGGTAGTTTGCGTGTCGGCAACGCTAAGTGCCAGCTCGATGGCGCGGCGAATCGCCGCTGTCTGTCCGATGATCCGTTCTTCGCCATAACGTTCGTGCAAGGCACTGCGCAAGTGCATGATCTCGGCGGAAAGCTGATCGCGTTCGAGCGCCGTGCCGATCTGATCGGCGATGCCTTCGACCAGCTCAACCTCGTGGTCCTGAAAGCCAGCGCGCGCTCCGCTCCACACCAGACCCAGCAGTCCAAACGTTTGTCCCGCCACTTGCACTGGCGCAACCAGCGCGGCGCGACCGCCCAGCGTGGCGTTGAAGATCAGCCGGAAGGGAAACGGCAAATCCGTCTCCAACAGCTTCAACGTCTTTCCTTCGGCGAGCAATTCCATCATCGGCGGAAATTCCGTCACGTCCAGCGACTGGCCGTGCGCGTCAATCAAACCTCTGACGGTATCAGTCGCAGCGTGCGGCGCTGCTTTGAAGGCTGCCAGGCTAATGCGCCCGCCCGCGGGATCGAGTACGCCGAGCGCGGAGTAATCTGCGCCGACCAGGGCAATCGCTCGCTCGAGCACCAGCGAGCTGACTTCGCGGAAATCGGATCGAGCATTCAGCGCGTTGGCGATTTCCAGTAGCGCGCGCCGCGTGTCAGCTTCGCGTTGTTTGTCAGTGTAGAGACGCGTGTATTCATAACCAACCGCGATGTGGCGCGCGATCGACTGCAGGAAAGAAACTTCGTCATCCAGCCACGTGCGCAGCGAGCGCGTCATGTGCAGGCCAACCAGTCCCAGGACATCGTTACCCCGCACCACCGGTACCACCAGCAGCGAGCGTGTCTGCAAACTCGCCGCCAGGAAGCGCACCTTCTGATCGAGACCGGGCTTCGATGTGTCGTCAAGCCGTATCGGCCTGGTGATATCGACGTGTTCCGCGAGTTTTTTTAAGTCAAGCGGTATCGCGGTCCCCAGGCTCGAAGGCACGTCGTCCGATTCTCTCCATTCGTGGCTGATGCGTACTTCGCTCGCGGCCGTCAGTTGAATCACGTCGCAGCGATCGACATGCATCATGCGGCCGAGTTCCGACACGATCACATTGAGGAATCGATCGAGGTTTATGGCGGTCGGCAGATCCAACGCCAGGCGATCGATGATCGCTTCGCGCGCCTGGTGCATCTTGACCTTGCGCTCAAGCGAAAGAGATTGTGCGGTTTCTGACATGACTGGCAGTTTTTGCTGTGGAGCGGATCATAACCAACGGCGCGCGATCTTGCAAAGCGGAAGTCCGACAAACTTAAGTTTGTCGATTATCTGGAGGAGGGTTATGAGCCAACCAGCGACAAACTGAAGTTTGTCGGACATCGTCGTTTGCAAGCTCTTGGGCGGCTTCGTATAATCGCATTGGCCCTTATCCGAAGGACCAGTGGAGTTAGATGCCTTATGCCGATTTACGAATATCAATGCAAGAAATGCAAAGCTCATATCGAAGTATTTCAAAAGACTAACGACAAGCCGCCGGCTAAGTGCCGCAAGTGCGGCGGACGTTTAGAAAAGCAGATCTCCGCGTCGTCCATCCAGTTCAAAGGCTCAGGATTCTACGTGAATGACTACGCAGCCAATGGCCAGAAGGGAAAGAAGGACGCTGAGAAAAGCGAGTCCGCTGAAAGCACCGCGAGCGGCGCTAAATCCGACGCAAAAGAAACCTCCCCAACAAAGAAAACTTCCGACAGCGCTTCATCGACAAAAGTCCCCAGCGATTGAAGCCACTCCTTAATGTGCGCTGATGTATCCTCCATTTGAGGAAACAACACGAGCCGGGAAGAGCGAGCGACCGCCACGCTTCCCCTCGGTAGCTCAGCTTCTGGCTGCGTCCTTAACGCTGGCTGCCCTGTGTAGTTCGGCGCTTGGCCAGGCCGGCCGGAGATCTGATTCATCAAGTCAGGGCGGAGTGTTGCTCAGTTTGGTGGCCAAGCGCGACAACGCTTCTGACTTTCCCATCACGGGCAGGCAACTGGCACTCTTCGATAACGGAGTGCAACAGGACATCCGTAACCTCTCGCGCGATCCGTCACCCGCGCGCATCGTTCTGCTCGTCGACAATTCTCTAACGATCCGCGCCGACGTTGAGAAACTTGAAGAGGCGGCGCTCGAGTTTGCTTACGAGATTTACGAAGGCGACAAACTTCTGATAGTTGGTTACGACGAGCAGGCCGAGATTGTTGCTGATTGGACTGACGACTCGAAAGCGATCAAGGCGTCGCTGAGGAGTTTTCGCAAGAAAGGCGAGCCGCACCTTTTCGACGCCCTGGCCGCGGTGGCCGATCAAGCCCTGCGCCCGCTGGCGGGGCAGAAGCGCACGATCATCGTAATCAGTGACGGCCTGGACCGTGGCAGCAAGACGAGCTTCGAGCAGATACTGTCCGAGTTGCAGCGGTTGGACATCAGCGTCTACTTCATCCAGGCGCCGGATCGCACGCGCGGAGCAATACGTCGCGATGTGCCGAAACCGAAGCAGGTAATCGAGAGACTGGTAGAAGGAACCGGCGGTCTGACTTTCCCAATCGATCAACCCCGCGAGGCCGCCAACGCGATCTGCGACGAGCTGCGAAAGAGCCGCTACGTTCTGTCTTACCTGCCGTCGAGCATGCCTTTTGGCGAGACGCGTCGTTTGCTGGTTCTCGGTGACCAGGGAATTACTGTTAGATCAAAAACGATGCAGCCGCCGAACTGAGAGGATTGAACGTCCTTTCAACTAACAAGGCGTTGAAGTATGAATAAGCTTCCAAGTGCTCCCAACTTTCTTGAAGGACTTGCCACAAGTATAATCGCATTCCACGCCGGCTGACTTCCTCGGATGTCCACAACAATACTCAACAATCAGAACATCAGGCATTCCGTCATTCGTCAAATCAATAGCCGCAATTGCTGTGTTAGTGGCAACTCCCTTCGGAAGCATGTTCTTGGTGAGCCTGTCCCTCTTTATCTGACGTGCAAACTCAACGGCTGGATAGATCACGCAGACATCAAACGGGAATTCTGCGCTTCGATTAGATCGCGGCGCAATTTCAAAGAACGTTCTCTGCCTGACCGTTTCGAGTTCCACTTCCCACCAACCCGGTAAACTCTCATCGCAGGCATCCTCCTTCTTTTCTGCCTTGACGATTCTCAACTCCAGAGGGGCAATGTCCACATCCAAGGGGATAATGGTGACTTTATCGCCTATGATTGGCTTTTCCTTGAATTCAAGAACATTTGCAATTTTGATTTCTTGCCACGGCGGCAGAAAGCTACCGTGCTCGCCTTTGTTGTCGGATTTTCTCCAGACTGTGCCCTGTCCGATAGTATGAATACGCGGCATGTGAGCTGGTCTTCTCACTTGCACCCAGCCTGGACCCCTAGAAAACAATGTTAATAACAGAATTATTTGAACTCTCACTAATGTCAGAAACAAGCTCGTCGTTTTAGCCCCTCCTTCTTGAGTAGATATAAAACATGACCGAAATGATCAATAGCAACAGCAGCTCCATGAAGATAAAGAAGCGCGGGACGAAGTTGCCGTCGTTATCGTGTGCGTCGAGATAGACGATGACCGTGCCGAGAACGATGCCGGTCGCGAGCCAGATGAATTGTCGTTTCGCATCCCACACAATGACATCCGCAGATTACAGAGATTACACCGTCAGAACCGCCTGCGGTAGCGGGCGGTTGGAACTGGATTGTGAGTTTCTTCGGACCAGCGTTCAACCGCCCGCTACCGCAGGCGGTTCTGACCGAGGAATCTGCGGGTTAACGCTCTTTCAGCAATCCCGACAACCAGTGCATGATGTTCAGCGCCAGTTGTTTATTATCGATGTCCGGATAGTTCATTCCTACCGGCCTCTTGTCAGATCCAGCGATTTGCGCCGACAGCATTGCCGCTTCGCCGAGCACGACCACGCGCCCTTTGCCAAACTTGAACGCAATGCCCTGAGCGCGACCAGCGGCAGAGACTTCCTTTCCGTGCGGAGGAATCATGTCGACAGCCGAATCCGCGAGTTTCAAAAACACGACGCTACCATCGGGCCCTTTGAGAGATTGACCGGAGAAGGCTATCACCCGGCTGACTCTCTCTGCGTCGCTGCGGCCTTGTGTGATCGGGTGGTCCGATAATAGTTTGTTCTCACGCGAGTAAACGATGAACGTCTCAATGCCTGAGTCCTTCTCGCAGTTCGCCGGGTCGCGCGTCAAGCCTTTGCTCATGTCCACCTCAACACGCTTTGCCAGATTCTGTGCCGCGCTGCCGAAAGGCGCGTGATCCGCCAGCAGCAGCAACGCGCCGCCGCTGCGCACCCAATCGCGCACAATGTCGCACTCCTCGTCGCTGAAGGCCGACTTATCAGCGCCTTCCTCGTCCGCGTCTTCCGCACCCAGCGCATTGGCAATCACCAGGACCTTGAAAGTATCGAGCGTTTCTTTGTTAAAGCTCTTGTGATTGCGCACGACGTGATAGCCGTCGTCTGTGAGGAGATCGGCAAACGGTTTGAAACTGCCGACCGCGGTATGCGCGTTGTTGTGCGCTTCGTCGAAGAGCACGCGGGGAAAATTCTTCGTGTACGCGGGCCGTGCGACGACTGGTTTGAAATTCGGATCGGCGATCTGTTGGGCGAATGCGGGTGTCGAAAGCAGCAGGAGCGAAACGCAGAGGCCTAATCGATACTGAACCGGGAGCGTTAGCGAGCGGATCCTGGACTCAACTGAGGTAAAAAACACGTGATAGTGTTGGTTGAGTGCCAGCACCCGGTCGCTACCGCTCCCGGTTCTGTATTGAGTGGCCGCGTCGCTTGCGATCAAATCATCGCCTTCCTTTTATAGGGGCCAGTGAATTCAATCGAAGTCGCCTTGGTAGTATTCAGATCTTCGACCGTAGTTTTCCGAGCCGTTCGGCCGCAAGATTGAGAGTCTCGTCTTTCTTGCAGAAGCAGAATCTGACCTGCTGCGCGCCGCGTTCAGGAACGCTGTAGAAGCTCGAGCCGGGAACGCAGGCAACGCCGACTTCGCGGATCAAGTGACGTGTGAATTCAACGTCATCACCAAAGCCGAACGCCGAGATGTCGGTCATGATGTAGTAAGCGCCATCGGGAACGAACACTCCGAAGCCCGCCTCTTCGAGGATTGGCACCAGCAGGTCCCGGCGCGCGCGGTAATCCGACTGCAACTGATCATAGTATTCACGCGGCAGCGACAACGCGTATGCTCCCGCCGCTTGCAATGGCGCCGCTGCGCCGACGGTCAGAAAGTCATGGACCTTGCGAATGCCGCTCGTCACCTCCGCGGGCGCGATGCAATAGCCGACCCGCCAACCGGTCACTGAATACGTTTTCGACATCGAGTTGACGATCACTGTGCGCTCGCGCATGCCATCGAGTTGCGCCATCGAGATGTGCTGAATCTCAGCTCCCGCGCGCGGATAAAGAATGTGTTCGTAGATCTCGTCGGTGAAGCAGAGCGCGTCAAACTCTTTGCAGAGCGAGGCGATGAATTCCATCTCGTCGCGCGTGAACACTTTGCCGGTGGGATTGTTTGGATTGCAGACGATGATCGCTCTCGTCTTGTCGTTGAAGGTGGAGCGCAGCTCATCGCGATCGAAACTCCAATCAGGCGCGCGCAAGGGCACGTAGCGCGGATGCGCGTCGGAAAGGATCGCGTCAGGCGCATAATTCTCGTAGAACGGTTCAAAGATAATGACTTCCTCGCCCGGATCGACTGTCGCCATCATCGCCGCGATCATGCCTTCGGTTGAACCGCAAGTGACCGTGATGTCGGCTTCCGGATCGATGTCGAGACCGAGATACCAGCGGGTCTTTCTCGCGATCGCCTCCCGAAAATCTTTCGCGCCCCAGGTGATCGCATACTGATTGATGTCGTCTGCGATGGCCTGCATCGCGACCCGCTTGATATCGTCGGGCGCCGCAAAATCCGGAAAGCCCTGTGAGAGGTTGACCGCGCCATACTTCATCGCTTCGCGCGTCATCTCGCGAATCACGGATTCGGTGAACAGGCTCGCTTTATGCGAAACATGTCGCTGTTTGGAAATGGCGGGTGTAGTCATGGAGTTCGTATGCTCTCACAAAAGAGCGCTGTCCGACAAACTTTAGTTTGTCGTTTGCCTTAATTATATGGCAAGTAAGCATCAGGAACTGACCAGCGACAAACTGAAGTTCGTCGGACACAAAGCATTTGACCTCTTTGCCCACTCTGTTTAGCATCGCAGAACTTCGAGCAACCAACAGCGTACAATGACCGAAAGGAGTTGCCATCGATCCGTTCACTTTCAAACTGCTAATCGGCATCGCCTGGATCGTCATTGCCACCTTGCACGGCTACGGCGCGGCGTGGCTGGCGATCTGGATGCTGTTTCATCCTTATCATCCGATCAGGTTTCTCGGGGTTACCGTCTGGCCGCAGGGCATGATTCCGCGTCACCGCGAACGTCTGGCCGAGTCGATCGGCAAAGCGGTCGGCAATGAACTCGTTTCGCAGGAAACTGTTTTCAACGCGCTCTTCGAAACTGATTTCTTTCAACGCAAAGTCGAAGGCTTTGTCACGGCCTACACCAACGAGCTGCTCGCGACCGTCTACCCTTCGTTCATCGATGCGCTGCCGGCGGGTGCGCGCGCGCCGGTGCTCGACACGATCTTTTCGCTGCAATACCGGCTCGCCGAATACATCGCCGCGCTGCTTAAGAGTGAAGAGACCGCGGCAGCGATCGAGCGGTTTGTCGACGCCCGCGTAGATGAATTGCTCGCACGCCGTCTGAATGAAACGGTCAGCGAAGAGGCGTTCGAGCAAGTGTTGCGTTTCATCGAAGAGCGCTTTAGCCGCCTTGTGAGCGAAGAGGGATTCGAAACGAAAGTGCGTGATTTCGTCAGCGGTCGCCTCGATGATCTGGCCCACAGCGACGCAACGCTCGCCGAGATGTTCACCCTTGAGACGGTTGCGTTCATCAAGGATCGCATTGACGCCCAGGTGCCGCCCATCGTTAAAGAATTGGCCGACATTGCTACCAGCGCGGGCACGCGCAAACAGATTGGCGCTTTGATCAAACGCGAGGTGGACGAGTATTACCAGCAGCTCTCGCTCTTCAAGAAGATTTTCATCTCGCGCGAACGCATTCATCGCGAGGTTGACGATCTGGTCAACAAGACTTTGCCGAAACGCATTGAAGAATACCTGCGCGGCGAGGCGTTTGAGCAACAGGCAGAAACGTTCTTGAATTCAACGGTTGACAACGTGCTCGCGCGCCCGCTAAACGGAATCATCGGTCAGATCGAGCCGGAGCGGTTCGAGACGATCAAGACGCAGGTTGCCAGTCGCATCCTGGAACTCGCTCAGAGCCCGCAACTGACTACTTCCGTTTCTGCTTATGCGACCGATGCGCTCTCGCGCTTGCGTCCGCAAACTCTGCACGCGCTACTGCGGCAACTGAACCCAGACTCAGCGGAACGCGTGAAGAGTTTTCTGACAAAGACGCTGCTCGCGTTTACCTCGCGCGACGACACGGCGCGCACGATCAATGCCATTCTGACGTCGCAGGTTGAACGATTATTGATCGCGCCGATTGGCAGGCTCGGCGATCATTTGCCGGAGCATTCCGTCAAACGCGCGACCGACACGCTGGTCGAGCGCATCACTGCTTCAGCGCGCGAGCGCCTGCCCGCAGCGATCGCGGAGTTTGACGTCGGCGGACTCGTGCGCAAGAAAGTCTCCGAGTATCCGAATGAGAAGCTGGAGGCCTTGATCCTTACGGTCGCCGCGCATCACTTGAAAACGATCGAGCTGTTTGGCGCCGTCATCGGATTGTTCATTGGTGTGGGCCAGGCTGTCTATTTCTGGTTGACCTACGCGCCAAGACATTGATTGCGGCCCACTTGGCGCAGTCTGAAAAAAATGACAGCCATTCAATTGCCACTGTGATGTCGGCGGTACAAGTCCGCAACACCCACAGTCATGCCGACGAAAAAGCCCGCCCGCGGCGCGTCATGCGACAGACCGAAACGCATGCCGCTATCGAGCACCAACCGTCGATCGACCTGATAGGTTACGGCGCCCAGCACAAACATGGAGCCAGATTGCTCATCGTTGCGACTGAACCCGCTCAATTCGCCTTGAATGCCGAAGCGTTTTGTCACGTTACGTGAAGCAGCCAGCGCCGCCTGGCCGCTCGACGCGTGGCCATTGTCTGAGGTGCGGCCGGCGAACAGATAGATCGCGTTGAAGTCTACCGTTGTCTCGCCAATCTTTTTGCTGATGAACCCGACGAAGTTGTGGTCCACGCGTCCAGTCCCCAATCCTTTCGCGTTGCCGGCGGTCGGAAGCTTGACGTAATAAGCAAACGAAACGCCGGGCCGCGATTCCTTCTCGTGTTGCAACACGACTTGAATACCAAGTTGTGTATCGCCCACGCCTGTTGTTCTCACTCCAGCCACAGTTTGCGAGATCGGACTGTCACCATCGAATTCGAAAAGCAGCCGCCGGCTGATGGCAAAGCGTAGAGCAAGCGGCAAGTCCTGCTCAGTGCTCACGCCCGGCGCATGAAAATTCGCGCTGTAACCGAATTCAAGTTGCAGCACGCCGGGCCGCTGAAACTCCGCCGGATTAGAAACCGTCGGCCGCGAGGGAACGATAACGCCAGGTTCATCGGAAGAGGAAGAAGAGTCCTGTGCGCGAGCGACAAACGCGCACGCTGCAATCAAAAACAGGATTGCCAGTCGGCGAATCAGAGCGATTTTCATTCAGCCCCGCGGTTGCAGCGGCTTGATTATCTGCCGCAGCAGGTCGGGATGCGACGGGTCGCGTTCGAGATGCGGGTAACGTTCTCCGTCGTGATAGTTAATCTGATAAGTCTTCAGCGAGCCCCCGTTCTGCATCAAC
The DNA here is from genome assembly GCA_041499185.1 of Pyrinomonadaceae bacterium. Classification (GTDB taxonomy): domain Bacteria; phylum Acidobacteriota; class Blastocatellia; order Pyrinomonadales; family Pyrinomonadaceae; genus JAOAPY01. The sequence continues at coordinate 65,321 of JBGQJU010000013.1, forward strand.
AATTCGATCGGCGCCGACAAACCCTTCGCGGCGCGAATCGCTTCGCGCACTGCTTCGACCGAAAAGGCTCTGCCATTCACGCCGATGATCTTCATTCCCGGCCCCAGTCCCGACCCAAACGCTGGGGCCCCGGGGATTACGTCGCTGACGGTGCCTTCGTCGTTGAGCTTAATGCCGAGTGAATAACTGAGATCGGTAACCTTGCTTGCCTCTCCAAATGCTTTTTGATAGTCGTTTTGCACCTCAGTGTAAACGAGTCGCCAGCCGCTGTTGGTAAGACCGCCAAACGGCGCGTGCGAGTCAGTTGAATTCAGACGCGCGGTGAAAAATGTGCGCCAATCGTAAGGCGCCACTTCATTCATCGTATTCACGACATCGTCGAAAGTGTAAGGCTTGACCATTGGCGGTCCGCTCGGTGCGCCGTGAAAGCGGCGGCAGAAATCATCCAGCGAGCGCGCGCCCTTGGTCTGCTCGCGAATTACAGTATCCGCCTCAAGCCAAATCAGTTCGCCTTCGTCGTAATAATCCACGCCGCGCCGCCACGCCGCCCATGACTGCGACGCATAGTAGAGCAACTGCGCGGCCACCGCTGTATCCTGCAAAGGCCGCCACGTGCGTCCCGGATAACGATCCAGATAAGCGGCAATCGCCGCGAGATGCTCGCGCTGATCTTCCGGAGTACGCAATCCACTGCGCGCCGCGAGAATGCTGCCGAGATATTCCGTCAGTCCTTCGTACACCCACAGCAGGTCGCCTTTCATCGGCTGTTGATAATCCGCCGTGGCCAGTCCCGCGGGCCGGCGGTACTTGCCATTCCAGGAGTGAACAAACTCGTGCGGCAACAGATCCGCGCTCGCCTTGCGCAGCGGTTCATCGAGCAGTGTGCGTTCGGCCACCCGATCGTCGCTTGACTCGTGATGCTCCAAACCAAAATGCGCAACGTTGTCACTGAGCGTGTAGAGAAAGTGATAATGCTCATAGTGATGGCCGCCAAATAGAGCATTCGTTTCCAGCACTAACTGTTTGTATTCGGCAATTTGCTCGGGGCTCATCTGCAGCGCTGCCTCGCTGTCGCTCGCCATGTCGATCTCGAATGAAGGCGCCGGACTGCCGCCCGGCAGCGCAGACATCTTCGCGCGCACATCCGTGTCGGTCAGCATCAGCGCGCGAAAGTGCGAGCCGGCAATCACCGGCGAATCAACGAGCGTCGTGAGTGAGACTGGTTTGAAATGAATGAGTTCTAACTGCCTGGTGGTTGTAACGGTCTCCAAAGGCAACGCGGTACCGTATTTCCATCCGGTCGGCAAACGCAGAGAGGCCACATAGGATAGATCGTCAGACCCGTAACCTTCGGGATAAAGCAACACCTGGTTCCAACTGAGCACGGCGAGATTCGCGTCCGAGGATGCGGCCGAGGAAAAGCCTTCAACGCTGGCGGGCAAGAGGAAATCAAGACCGACGCCCAGCTCGTTTGCTCCCACGGGAACTTCGAGGTGAAACGCGTACATGTCCGTATCGTCGCGCCGCCACGCGATTGTTTTTCCTGCCGCTGTGAATTTCAGTCCCGCGAGATCGATGATTGGCCCGGTTGGCCCATGCTCGCCTGGAATCCACTTCGGATAAAACAGAGTCAGTGGTCCAGGCTTGACGGGAATCGTCAGCCGCGCGTGCAGCATCTTCCGCGGCGCGTCGGTCGCGTCCACCGCTACAGTGATCGGCGCAAGCGTCGAACGTTGCGGCGATGCCGGTGCGTTGACCGCAACCACATTGGCATGGGCGATCTGACGCGGCGCTGGAATCGTTGCCAGAGACAGATGCAGGCTCAGGATTAAGAGACCCGCAAACAATGCGGATCTAAGTGTCAACCTCTTCATCATCTTTGCGCTCTCCCCAAATTGAAACTCGGTTTGGCCGCCATCTGTTAGTAGTGCCTGCAGTAGCGGGCCGTTAGCTGCCTTGGGATTGTAGCCCCGTCCGCCAAAGCGGGAAAGTGAAGCGCCTACTATAATCGCCTTCGAAAAGGAATCTCTTTTCTCCTGGGCAATTCTCTTGACAACAAATCATACCTCGGAATAGAGTCCCGCTTGTCTCCTCGAAGCAGAGAGATCCCTCCCGCGTATGGATCAACTTGAAAACTGCACGGGACGCAAGTCACCGGTTCTTAAGCATCCCGGAAAGGACCCTCAAGATGTTTCGCAAACGAACTCGCAGAAACCAGAAGCGGTTTATTACGGCTTTGGCGTTGGCTGGGTCTTTGCTTATCGCCGGCCTTTCGCTGTCACATCATTTGCGAAACTGGATCCAACCAACGGCGCACGCGGCGACGTTCACGGTCACTAACGCCGAGGATCATACCGGTGATCCGTGCACTCCTGCGGAGTGTACGCTGCGCGAAGCAATCGAGGCCGTCAACGCCGGGTCGGGCGGTGACACGATCTCATTCAATATTCCCGGCGCGGGCGTCCACACGATAAATCTGACATCGGCGTTACCTACACTCAACAAGACCGTCACCATTGATGGCACTTCGCAGCCCGGCTTCTCTGGTTCTCCCCTGATTGAACTCAACGGTACGAATGCAGGGCCAGCCGACGGTCTGACTATATGCGTCGGCAACAGTGCCGTGAAAGGGCTGGTGATAAACCGCTTCAACGGCGACGGAATTCTGATACGAACGAACTGCGGGACTGTGACCGGGGGAAATGTGATCAGTGGCAATTACATTGGTACTAACGCGGCGGGTACTGCGGCCGCGGCCAATGCAGCCTTCGGCGTAGAGATCTCGAACGTGTCTAACAACACCATCGGTGGCACGACGGTGGCGACACGCAACGTCATCTCCGGAAATGGATCGAACGGTATCCGAATAGCTGGGACCGCGTCCGGAAACCTGATTCAGGGAAACTTCGTCGGCACGAATGCCACCGGCACGGCTGGGGTGGCCAACGGTACCAACTCTCCGGGAAGCATTGATGCCGTCGAAGTTAGCGGATCTAACAATACGATTGGCGGAACGGCAACAGGCGCCGGAAACGTCATCTCCGGCAATGCAAACAACGGTCTCTCGATCTTCGGCACGGCGAATATTGCCCAGGGAAACTTTGTCGGTACGGATCCAACAGGCAACGCTGCGCTCGGCAACTTTCGTGACGGCATAATCGTCGGCGGAACGAACGCCGTCATTGGAGGAACTTCTGCCGCCGCGCGCAATGTCGTCGCGGGAAACACCGGAGGCATCGGCATCGACGTGTGTTGCAGTGGCGGCGCCACGGGAAACCAGGTGCAGGGCAACTATGTTGGCGTTAAGGCCGATGGCTCAGCGCTAGGCAATGGGCAGGGAGTACGCATTGCTTCGGGTAACGCCAATAACGTTATCGGCGGAACCGTGGCGGGAGCCGGCAATGTGATTTCGGGTAACAACAGCGTTGGAATCAGCATTGTGGAAAGCGGAACCACCGGCAATCAGGTGCAAGGTAACTTCATTGGTGTGAACCCGGCAGGCACGAGTGCAATGTCCAACGGCAGCTACGGAGTCTATATTGATCGAGCGACTTCCAACACCATCGGCGGCACGACAGCGGCCGCGAGAAACGTGATTTCGGGCCATTCAGTCGCCAATGTCGCTATCCTCACCGCCGGAACTACCGGCAACCAGATCATCGGCAACTTTATCGGCACGCAAGCGGACGGCGTCAGTCAGTTGGCGGGTAATACCGGCGCGGGTGTTTACATTTACTCTGCTGCCGCGAACAATTTTATTGGCAACACCACTGCGGGCTCGGGCAATGTGATCGCGTTCAACGATCAAGGCGGGATCAGGATCGACGGCAATGCGGGTAACGGCAACGCTATCCTCGGCAACTCGATTTTTTCGAACGGGGCTTTGGGCATTGATCTGAAGCTCGACGGTGTCACTCCAAACGACAACTGCGATGCCGATGCTGGACCCAACAATCTGCAGAACTTTCCGGTGCTGACTTCGGCAGCCGCCGGGGCTGTCAACACCACTATTAGCGGAACACTGAATAGCACTGCGAGTACGACCTTTCGTATCGAATTCTTCTCGAACACCGTCTGCGATCCGTCAGGCAACGGCGAGGGTCAGGTCTTTCTTGGATCGACGAGCGTGACCACAAATGGCTCGTGCACTGCCGATATAAATTTTGTTG
>JBGQJU010000014.1:0-69402 GCA_041499185.1 Pyrinomonadaceae bacterium
AAACCATCGTCTTAACTGGGCCAAAGAGTTCGCTGCGCTATCCCACCGCGCTGCGCCGCGTCAGCTACTACTCCGCCGAGACCGATCAAAGACTCGTGCTCTTGACCAACAACTTCTCGGTGCCAGCGCTGACTGTCGCCGGCCTGTATCGCTATCGTTGGCAGATCGAACTCTTCTTCAAATGGATCAAACAACATCTCCGAATCAAGAAGTTTTTCGGCACTTCAATCAACAGTGTCAAGACTCAAATCTGGATCGCAATCTCTGTTTACGTGCTGGTGGCGATCATCAAAAAGCGTCTCGGCCTGGGACTCAGTCTCTACACAATTCTACAGATTCTGAGTCTCACGCTGTTCGAGAAAACACCCCTTTTACAGGTGTTCGACGACTTTCATCACAACTTTCAAATGCTCGATAATGTTAACCAATTGAAACTATTCGACATTTAACCGGACAGTAGTGGTTAGCACCACTGAATTCCGAGAATTTGGATATCTATATAGAAACGTAAATCTCTCGGGGAAGCCGTAATTAGCGAAGCCGTGAAAATAGCCAGAAAACCCAAGAAGAGATAATTACCAGGGCTGGCGCAGGAATTGCTGGAAATGTCAGGACAGGAATTATCGGTCCTTCTTAATACGCGTTTAGCACTTGTCGTCGGCTCTCGACTTCTACTTTCTACGGTGTAACTCAAACCAAATGGAGGAGACTGATTACCATGAACAAGAGCACAACGCCCCAACTAAGTCCCCGGCTGATGATTGCAATCTTCGGCGCATTCGCCCCTGGGCTAGTCCGTTCCCTGCGATCAATTCCAACTAAAACTGTGAGGTCCAGCCTGAGCGTTCTGATAGCCTTTGCAATGGCTATCCTAATCCTCTTCGGCACATCGTCGAACTCTTTGGCGCAAACATCTCAGACAACCGTAAGCGGTACTGTGAAAGATCAGAACGGCGCCCTTGTGCCCGGGACGACGATCACCTTAACGGACGTCGCCACCAAGAGCGAAAGAAAGTCGGTCTCGAACGATGATGGTTTCTATGTTTTCACCAACGTGACGCCCGGCGCATATATGGTTTATGCCGAACGTCAGGGATTTAAGAAAACAGAGGTCCGGGATGTTAAGGTGGACGTTAGCATACCCGCGACCGTTAACCTGACGTTAGAAACTGGTCAAGTCTCGGAGACTGTTACTACCACAGCCACAGACACGCAGGCAGTGATTAATACTGAGAACGCCGAAATTGCCACCGTGGTGTTGGAGAAGCAGATTAACGACCTGCCGCTGAACGGGCGCAACCCCTTGCAGTTGGCTTCACTGCAAGCCGGCGTGGCGTCGAACAGCGACACAAGAAACTCCAATATCAATGGCATGCGCGGTAGCTACAACAACATCACCTGGGACGGCGTTAACATCATGGAGAACTACTTACGTGGCAGTCAATCCAGTGGCCTGTTTGCCCAAGCAGCGCCAAGTGTCTCCGGCGTTGGTGAGTTCACTATTACTACCCAGAATGCCAGTGCCGCCGATGGCACCGGAGCCGCTCAGGTAAAGCTGGTCACGCCGCGTGGAGGCAGTCAATTTCACGGCAGCCTGTTTGAGTATCTCCGCAATTCAGCTCTGAACGCCAACACCTTCCTTAATAACGCCGCCGGACAGAAGAAACCATATCTGAACCAACACCAGTTTGGGGGCACAGCCAGTGGGCCATTTGCTTTGCCGCGCTTCGGCGAGGGTGGACCTAAGCTCACCCAAAAAGGCAAACTCTTCTTTTACTTCTACTATGAGATGACCAAAGAAGGCTCGCAGGACCTCAAGACGCGCGCTGTACTGGATGCGCCTGCGCGTGCCGGCAGCTTCACCTACAAGCGTGCGGATAACGGCAAGTTGCAGACCATCAATGTACTCACGCTGAACCCGAGCAGGACCATTGATCCTAGAATCCAAAAGCTGATCAATTTGACGCCGCTGCCAAATGATCGAGCCGCGGCAGTCGGTGATCGCGTCAACACCTTCGGCTTCAGTTTCAATACTCCTTCAGGCAGCACGGATAAGCTTTTCGGGTACCGCGTCAATTACGACCTATCCCAGAAGCACAGGTTTGATGTGGTTTACAGCAACGACCAATTCGACTTTCCGAATGACACTTTCAATGACACTGGAGAGCCGTTTCCAGGCCTTCCCGGGAAGGGCCAGTTCCCACGGCGCAGACATGGAGCCGCCGCTTGGAACTGGGCACCTACCCAAAATCTAACTAACGAGTTGCGCGCCGGATACTATGAGCAGAGGTCGCTCTTCATTGGCGCGGACATCCAGTATGAAGGCGGTGTAAGACTATCGCTCCCGCTCATGACCAACCCCGTACAGAATTCGCTGACGAGCGGGCGCAACGGCCATATCAAGGATTTCGTCGATAACGCCTCATGGGTGAAGAGCAACCACCTGGTACGGTTTGGAGGAAATTATCGTAACGTGTGGGTTGAGCCCTTCAGCTTTACAGGTACTATCCCGCAGTACACTGTGGGATTTGGAAGTGGCAATACGAATCCACTCAGCTCCACCAACACGGCTCAGTTTCCGGGTGGGATTAGCTCGACAGAGTTCAATAATGCCGGCAGCCTCCTCGCACTACTGACTGGCGCAGTCTCCGCCGCTAGCCAAACTTTCAATGTCACCAATGCCACCTCAGGGTATGTCAAAGGGGCCGAGCAAAGACGCAACCTGGTATACGACGATTATTCCGCCTACGTCACCGATACCTGGCGCGTGAGACCTAATTTCACTGCGAATATCGGGCTGCGCTACGAATACATCACCCCGACTCGCGAAAAGAACGGGATCGGTCTGATGCCCGTTGGCGGGCTCGATGCTCTTCGTAATCCCAACGTCGTCATCGACGTGGCAGGTGGAGGAGCGGGTACGCGCCCATTCTACAACGCGGACAAGAACAATTTCGCGCCCAACGTCAGCTTCTCCTGGGATCCGTTCAAGGGAGGCAAGACCGCGATTCGTGGAGGCTATTCCATGTCCTTCGTGATTGACAGCCTCATCCAGATGACCGAGAACGCCGTGCTTGACGGCAACCAAGGTATGACTGCGACGAGTGCCCCAAACAACCTTTCAGGCACTGTCAGCGGTAGCGGGATCGTTCCGCTCACAACGCCAACGTTCAAGGTCCCGCGGACGCTGGATGACCAGTTAACTCTGTCGCAGTTCCCGACTTTGTTCGCGATTGATCCTAAACTGAAGACGCCGTATGTCCAGCAATGGAACCTGGGGTTCGAACGCGAAATTATGCGCGATACGGCGGTTGAAGTACGCTACGTCGGCAACCGCGGCACGAGTTTGCTTCGCGGCATTGATATTAACCAGGTCAAAATTTTCGAGAACGGGTTCTTGCAGGATTTCCTCCGCGCGCAAGCCAATCTGGCGTTGACCGGCAATCCGGCCTGCACCTCTACGGGCTGCCAGACACTGACCATTTTTCCGCAAATCGGCAGGAGAGGTCTATTCACCACGGCAACTGGCACCACCCTCGACTCGTCGATAGTAAACCTAATCAATCAAGGTCAGGTTGGCGAGTTGGCTTTTCTTTACGTTAACTCCCGTAACACCTATCTGACACCGGGTGTTAATGGAGCCACGAAAGACACCAGCTTCTTTATTCCCGTGAATCCAAAAGCGGGAGCAGTGGATTACGTTGGTAACGGGTCATGGTCCACCTATCACGGCTTGCAAGCTGAAATACGCAGGCGCTTGACCAACGGCCTCTATTTCCAGGCGAACTACACTTTCAGCAAGGGATACACCGACTTTGAAGGCAGCAGCTCCGACTTTTCGTCGCTTATGGACCTCACTCTCGGCGGAGCCGTTGAAAAGAAACGCCAGCCGAATGATATCACTCACCTCTTCAAAGCAAACGGACTGTGGGAACTCCCGATCGGTCCAGGCAAGAGGTTCCTGAACCACAGCGGCTTCCTCGGTAAGCTTATCGGCGGCTGGCAGATGAACGGTATTTTCGAGAAGCGCAGTGGCCGGCCCATCTCTTTCATTTCAGGCCGTGGCACACTGAATCGTAGCGGCCGCTCAGGTAAGAACACGGCCTTAACGACGTTGAGTCTGGCTGATCTGAAAAACAGTGTGGGTAACTTCCACGATCCGGTGACAGGCCGGCCGCTTTTCCTGGATCCGAAGTTGGTCGGTTCAGATGGGCGCGCGAATCCGCAGTTCTTCCAGCAACCTGCCGCCGGCACGGTGGGCTCCTTACATCTGACACCCATCAGCGGGCCAGGATACTGGAACCTCGACTGGAGCTTTATCAAGCGCACGAAGATCACCGAGCGGACCAACGTGGAGTTTCGCGCCGAGTTTTTCAATGTATTCAATCACACGAACTACACTGTGTCTGAGACCCAAACCATCACTAGCACAAACTTCGGACGCGTAACTGATTTCTTTGACCCGCGCGTTATGCAGTTTGCGCTCAAGTTCAACTTCTAAACCGGCGGTTCGCAGGTTAAACCTGCGCCGAAGGTCATCTCGTAATCGGGCGTTGCTTCTTTGGAGTGACGCCCGATTGTTTTGAGGCCAGTAACGATTTATCCGTCCAGGCGCTGTGCTAGAATCTCGCTTTACTAACCCGCTCCGCAACCGGACGCTATCGCATCGATGTCAGCGCTTTTAGCCAATCAGTTACCACTCGCTCCTCTGGGCGCGGGCGACTTGATCGATCGCGCGGTCAGGCTCTACCGGCGTCATTTCTTTACGCTGATTCGCATCGCCGCGCCGCCGGTGATTGTGTCAGCAGTTGGCTCTGTATTTTTTGCCCTTAGCCGAGGAAAGGTCTTTACAACCTCGAGCAGTTCGTCGCTGGCGCTCTATGTTCTTTTGCTTTTGGCTGGTGTGCTGTTAATGGTCGCCGGCAAGGTGTTCAGCCTGATCGTAATGGGCGGAGCGACGCGCAATCTTGTGGCGCACCTGCTCTCGGACGAACCCGTTTCGGCGCGGGCTACCTACGCAGCAGTACGCTCGCGCTTCTGGGGATTGTTGGCTGCGACTTTTTTCGTGATGTTTTGGGTTCTCATCGCCGGCTTAGTCGCTTTGGTGGCGTGGTACATGGTATTCGCTTTCGTTATGCTTGGGGCGGTGGCGTTGGCGCAATTTGCGCCAACCTGGTTGGCGGTTGTCGTTGGCGCCATAGGTGGCATCGTCATCTCAGTCTTAGCTTTTTCGCTTTTCTTTTTCCTCGCCGGACGGGTGGCCTATGTGCCCCAGGCAATGCTGGTGGAAGGCAAAGGTGTGTTAGAGGCAATCAGCCGTAGTTTCTCGCTCGCCAGAGGTAACATTCGCCGCCTGATGGCGATGGTCATGTTCACGTCGTTCGCCTTTTATTCAGCGCTGATGATTCTGATCATTCCCCTCGGTTGGTACGGATATGCCAGTGGGGTCGATTTGTCACCTTTTAGTCAGGGCGAGATACCGGCATGGTACGCGATCGGCTACAACGTTGTCTGGGACGCCAGCAACATCGTGCCTGCTCCGGTGTGGATGCTCGGACTGTCGCTGCTTTACGTAGACGAGCGCGTGCGTCACGAAGGTTACGACATTGAACTGTTGGCGGCACGGCAACTTCCTGAAATGCCAAAGCTGAACGTGACATCGCCTCTGGCGCCCGCCCTCGCGGAAAAATCCAAAACGAGGCCGCCACCGCCGCCGATGGCGACGGGGAGTGTGCTCGGCCTGCGTTGAACCGAAAACCTGAGCTAGGTCCTAAACAATCCTGTGCTTAATCGTCACCATTTCGCATCTGGTCACTGCGGGCGCCGGCAACAAACTCCGCGTCTGCGCTGGCGGTTCATACCAGCACTGTTGTTTGTTCTGTTTTGCGGGAATGTCTGCTCCGCCATCCCGCTCAGCGAATATCACAAGCGCGTCCAGAAAGCACTCGACGCTCTTGACCTGTTGACTGAAAAGGAAGAAGGCCAAACCGACCTACAACGAGTTGCGTTTGTCGCCGCCAACGTGCGCACGGCGCGCGAGGCCCTGCCGCGAAGCGAAAAGGTCGAATGGAATGGGACCAGTTACGACGTGAATAATTCGTGGCTCGACGAGGAGCTGAAAGAATTTGAGAGACTCAGCAATGGAGATCCTGATCGAGCCCACGTGCTTGATCGAATTCTCGAACGGCTCAAGGGAATTGAAGAGCGCTTGGAGGAAATCGACAGGCCCGGGTCGGCAGCTACGGCCAGCCAAGCTGAAATGAAGCAGCGCCTCGCCGCTATTCTTCAGCGTTCTGAATATGCCCGCCAGCCGCAAGGAGAGTCCGCGCTCGGGCGTCTGGCGCTGCGCTTTCTAAAGTGGCTCAGTAGCCTGTTGCCCAAACCTCCGCAGTTAAGCCCTGGGCGTGCCGTCACAGTTTCGCGTACCGCGCAGATCATTGTCGTCCTGATCGCGCTTGCTGTCATTGCTTATGCAGTAAGTCTGTTCGCCCCGCGCTTCCTGCGCAATCGCAGACCTAAAAAGAAGGCCAAGCCCGAAGCGCGCGTCGTTCTTGGCGAGCGACTCGAACCGGAGCAATCCGCGGTCGATCTACTGGCGGATGCTGAGGCTCTGGCGCGGGCTGGTGATCTCCGCGGAGCAATTCGCAGAGGCTACATCGCGCTGCTTGTCGAACTCGGCGATCGAAAGATCATCAGTCTCGCACAACACAAGACCAATCGAGATTACTTGCGCGCCGTGCGTTCGATAGAGGCGCTCCATCGGAACATGGAAAAGCTCACGAATAGTTTCGAGGCGCATTGGTACGGTCTCGCGCCGGCAAGCAAGAACGAGTGGCTGGCCTTTCGCGCCGACTACAAGGAAGCACTAAGTTCAACCTGATGCGTCAACGACTCGCCATTATCGTCACCATCGCGCTTGTGCTGGGCGCGTTGATTGCGCTCAACGCCGCCACTTATGTGGCCCCCGAAGAGAAGGTCGACTCGGAACTGATGCCCAACAGGTCCACTTACAACGCCGGCCCCACGGGAACGCGCGCTCTTTACGACTTGCTGAGCGAGTCGGGTTACAAAGTCATGCGCTGGCGCGAGACGCCCGCCCGCTTGCTCAGTGAAGGAGGAGCGAGCGTTACAACATTCGTGATCGTCGGCACGACGCTCCTTCCCGTCGACGATGATGAAGCAAAGAGTTTGTTGCGCTGGGTAGAACGCGGCGGGCGCTTGGTGATTGTCGATCGCCATCCTGAAACTCGGCTGCTGCCTCAGTCCGGCGAGTGGACCATTTCGACGGCGCTGCTCGAATATCCTTTCCTAAATGTTGATTCGGCAAATCCCGAACAGATGACCAAAGGCGTGAAGTCTGTGCGCCCGGCCCAGCCAACTCAGCTAACGCGCAATGTGCAAGCTGTCAGGCTCTCCCGCTTTGCTTCCGTCGTCAAATTCTCGCGCGCAAAGCGGAAAACGGCAGTGGCTCAGACAGGAGAAAATGAAGTCGGAACGGGTGGCGAGGCCAACAATCCGGTCCCTTCGGAAACGGAAACACCAACCCCGCCGCCCGGGGCGCCTCATCCAAACGCGAACAAGAACACTTTTCCTGTGACCTCGCCGGCTCCCGTGGTCCATCTCAGCAATTCCAAAGGCTCGCTGCTCGTCGACTATCCGCACGGAGGGGGACGCATTGTCATTCTGAGCGACCCCTACGTGATTTCGAACGGCGGCATCAGCCTCGAAGACAATCTGCAACTGACCCTCAACACCATTGCGGGCCTTAGTGGTTTGATTGCTTTCGACGAATACCATCAAGGCCGAGGCGCAACGCATAATGCTCTCGTAGCGTATTTCGCCGGCACGCCTATCCTGGCTATCGCCGGACAAATCGTCCTGATCATCCTCGTCATATTGTGGACGCGCGGCCGCCGGTTCGGGCGCCCATTGCCGCTGCCCCAGGTCGATCGGCGTTCAAGTCTCGAGTTCGTCGCCTCGATGGCCGAGCTGCAGCAACGCGCGCGGGCCCTCGATCTGGCCATCGAAAACATTTATTCGCGGACGCGCCGAGTGCTGACGCGATACGCCGGCGTGGACTATCACAGCTCGCGCGCCGAAATTGCAGAGCGCGTGGCGTCACGCTCGTCGTTGGATCGCGCACGGCTCGAAACGCTGATGCGCAGTTGCGAAGAAACTGTAAACGGCACGCCCGTTAGCGAACGCCAGTCGGTAGAGTTGGCGCGGCAACTGCGCGAGGTTGAACGCGCGCTGGGCCTGCGCATGCGCTCGCGCGAAATCAAGCAGGCAGCGGAAAAGATTTGACGAAATGGAACAGGATCGGCTTAATTGCTCGCGCTAGGATTATCCAGGGAGAGGAAAGTGAGTATTTCAGATCCTGGGTTTGCAATTTCTTTTCACACTACTGATTCACCGAATCGCAAATCCAGGACCTAAGGTAACCTAAGGTCTAAAATCTGATGCTTGAATACGTCTCCTCGACTGTCGAACACATCCGTGGCGAACTCCGCAAGGTTATCGTCGGCCAGGACGAGGCTATTGAACAGATTCTCGTCGCCCTGCTCGCCGAGGGCCACGCGCTAATCGAAGGCGTGCCGGGCACGGCGAAGACGCTGACGGTGAAAACGCTCTCGCGGATCGTCAATGCCAGCTTCAACCGCATCCAGTTCACGCCCGACTTGATGCCTTCGGATATCACTGGCACTAACGTCTTCAATATCGCGACGTCCACGTTCAACCTGCGACGCGGTCCGATCTTCACTGATATGTTGTTGGCCGATGAGATTAACCGCACGCCGCCGAAAACCCAAGCGGCGCTGCTCGAGGCGATGGAGGAGCGCCAGGTAACGATTGACGGCGAAGGCTATCAACTCTCTCCGATCTTCACGGTGCTCGCAACCGAGAATCCAATCGAGTACGAAGGAACTTACCCGCTGCCCGAAGCCCAGCTCGATCGTTTCCTGTTGAAGATTCTGCTCGGCTACCCCGAAGCCGAACACGAGCAGCAGGTGGTAGCTAACTGGGACGAGGGGTTCAACTCGCGCCGGTTAGATCAGGTTGATATACGACCGCTCGCCGATGCCGACGCAATCTCGCGCTGCCGTTTTGATGTGCACAACGCTCACATGGAACCGGGGGTGCGCGCCTACCTTGTCGATATCGTCCGGCGCACGCGCGCGCATCCGTTCGTCCACTACGGCGCGAGCCCGCGTGCATCGGTGGCGCTCTTGTTGTGTTCAAAAGCACTCGCCGCAATTCGCGGGCGCGATTTCACGACCCCCGACGACGTACGCGACATGGCTCGGCCCGTGCTTCGTCATCGCCTATTGCTGCGCGCCGAAGCCGAACTCGACGGCGCCACACCCGATGCGGTGATTACGGATATTTTGAAGAGCGCGGAAGTGCCGCGTTAGCGTTGCGTCATGACCCGGGCGTATGCAAGCATAGCGACGACGGAGTAACGTTATGTCAGACACTTACAAGGCCATTCTCAGAAAAGACAGGGTCGAATGGTGTGACGACGCACCTGCGAATCTAAAGGAGGCGCAGCTCGTCGAGATCACTATTCCGGAAGAAGGTACCTCGTTAGCCAATCAAGGTCAGAAAATGGCGATGGCTCTGGAGCAACTCGCGGCAATAAAAGCGGTTTCCCAGATTATCGACCCATCAGCATGGCAGCGTGAAGTCCGCAAGGATCGACCGTTGCCAGATAGAGACCTGTGATGCTCCTTGACAGCAACGTCATCATTTATGCAGCGCAGCCAGAGCACCCAGAGCTTCGAGAGTTCATTGCGAAGCATGAACCAGCAGTATCCGTGATCAGTTTCGTCGAGGTGCTTGGCTATCCCCGATTGAGCGCAAAAGAGCGACAACACTTCGAGGAATTCTTTGCTGCCGCGAGAATGCTCAGTGTGTCCGATGTTGTAATAAAGCAGGCAACCGCGCTTCGTCAGATCAGGAAGATCACGCTCGGTGACCCCCTGGTCGCCGCAACGGCTCTCGCTCACGGGCTCACCCTGGTCACGCGGAACACAGCGGACTTTGATTGGATTACCAAACTGGCCTTACTGAATCCGCTAGAGGCGGAATGATCACAAACCCCTAACTGTGCGCTTTGTTTTTTCAAGACTCTTCTATTTTCTGCTGGCGTTTGGTTTCGTTCCCCTTTCGCTGTCCTGGGGACGGCCGTGGCTGCGTTGGCTGACGCTTGCCTACGATGTCGCGCTGGTCATCGTTGCCGTTGTTGATGCGCGCCTGAGTCGTTTGCCTGCCGGTGTAAGTGTGACACGCGAGTTTGGTGGGCGGTTCGCGGTCGGCGCCGAAACCGCAGTGCGCATCGACATTAAGAACCGCACGCCGCGCGTAGTTTCAATAATCGTCAAAGATGAGTATCCGCCGCAGATGAAGTTGTCAGGTCTGCGCGCGGCGCGTGTGCGAGTCGAAGCACAGCGATCTGCCGCGCTCGTTTACGGACTGACGCCACCCAAGCGAGGCCGATTTGAGTTTGGTCAGATTGCCGTGCGCTTTCTTTCGCGCCTCGGGCTGGTCTGGTGCGAAACGAGAGTGGCTGACGCGCAGGCTGTAAAAGTTTATCCAAACATGCGGCGCGCGCGCGAAGCTGAATTGAAAGCGCTGGGCGCGCGTTCGCTGGTTGCTTCGCATCGCAAGACTTCCTGGCGCGGTGAAGGCCGCGAATTCGAATCACTGCGCGACTACGTTCAAGGTGACGAGCTGCGTCACATTGCGTGGACCGCGACGGCCAGGCGCGGAAGAATAACTACACGTCAATACCAGATCGAGCGAGACCAAACGATCCTGATCGCGCTGGACGCCGGACGCTTGATGACGGCGCGCATCGAAACCGAAACGAAATTAGACTCTGCGGTGCACGCCGCGCTGGCCTTGATGTCGGCGGCCGCGAGGGCCGGCGATAACGCCGGGCTCGTTGTCTTCGGCCGCCGAATTAAGACTTACCTGCCGCCCGGTCGCGGACGCGAGCAGATGGATGCCGCGCTCGAAGCGCTCCATGCGATCGAGCCCGAGATGATCGAACCCTCGTACGCTCGCGCTTTCGAATTCATCGCGGCTAACAGCAAACGACGCTCTTTGGTCGTGCTGCTGACAGATCTGGTAGACGAGGAAGGCTCACGCGAGTTGTTGACATCCCTGCGTCTATTGCGGCCGCGCCATCTGCCGCTGGTCGTCACCATCGCCGATCGCGATCTTAAAGCAGTAGTTCGCGACGAGCCGGCAAGCGTGCGCGATCTGTTCACGCAGTCAGTTGCCGAAGAGATTATCTATCATCGTGAAGCAGCTCTTCGTTTGGTCGAATCACAAGGTGGGCTGGCCCTGGACGTCACCGCCGCCGCGCTTGCGCCGGCATTGCTCGAAAAGTATTTGCAGGTGAAGGAGCGTGGGCTGCTTTAGGGAAAGAATGGGTAAAGGGTAAAGGGGAACGGTAATGGCCTTTCGCTATTAATCTCGTCTAACGGGAGCCCTTCTGATGGCTTCCATCTGATTAAATAGAGACTTACTGATTATCAGCGCAGCTTCACGGAGCTGATCGTAGGTTGACTGTCTCAAGTAACCGACGTCTAGAGCAACCCGACAGAGACTTCTGACTTCTCCGGCTGAACCCTTCGCAATATTCAGGAATAGCAAATATTCTTTTCGCGAAGATCGCTCAAAGCCCTCGGCAATGTTTGTGGGGATCGATACCGCGGCTCGCCGTATCTGATCTCTGAGACCAAAGTCGCGCCTTAACTCGCCCTCATCTGTCACAACATAAACCTGCTTTACGAAGGCGATGGCTTTTTGCCAAACAATCAGATCTTCAAAGGTACGAATCTTATGGTTAAGTCACGTGAGGCTCCTCATTTACCTTTCCCCCTTACCCATTCCCCTTTTTTTCGTCTCCCCTTCCCGCCAGCAGCAGATACGAATACAACGCGAGGCCTGTGATCGCTGCGATGCTGAACTTGATTGAGGAACTGATCGGCGCTGGCGAGATGAAGCCTTCGATGATTCCGGCAACAAAGAGCAGGACTGCCACACCCAGCATCAAACGAATGGCCTCAATTCCGCGGGACTTGAGCGCGTCTGCGCGCGACAGATCTCCAGGCATCAACATCGCTGTGCCAATCAGAAGGCCTGCGCCGCCTCCGATGAAAATACAGGATAGTTCGATCACTCCGTGGCCCACCATGAAGGTCACGAGGTCATTGCCGAATCCGGCCTGATAGGTTAGAGCCAGTACCGATGCGATGTTCGCGCCAAATCGAGCCAAATAAAAGAGCGTGCCAACGCCAAACATCGCTCCCAGGGCGAACACGTAGATCGTCACGCGAACGTTGTTTTGAATGATGAAACTTGAGCCCATTTGGTTCTCTTCGTTCAGTTGCTCCCACCAGTGAGTCTTCGTTTCAATGTAACGCTCGCGGAAAGCGGGCTGCACACCGGCAAGCTCGGAAAACTCCGGATCGTGCCTGGTGCCGAGGAACCCAATCACGCCAAACACAGCAAACACGCCAAACGCCACAGCGGTATAACGCCACGTCTCGCGAAACGTCCGTGGAAAATCGTGAGTAAAGAACCTGCGGATGCGCCGGCCCCCCTGCGCGTCAGCGCGATAGATGCGCCCGTGCGCGCGAATCACCAGGCTGTTGAGATAATTGATCAGGCGCGGATCGCGCGACTCAGCGCGCGCGATCGCCAGATCCGAGGCCGTGCGACGGTAGATGCGTCCCAGCTCGCGCACTTCTTCGCGCTGGAGTTTTTTGAGCGCCGTGCGGTCGACGAGTGAAAGCAGATCTTCGAGGCGCTGCCAGGCGCCCTTGCGCTCGTCTATGAACCGGTCGCTAGCCATTGTCAATTGCCGATTTTCATTCTGGTCTGAAAGTCCCAGTGCCCCCACATCAGATTTTGAGTCGAGGCTTTTCGGATTCTGAATTGCCGCCGTTGGCTTTAGAATGAAGCGGTGGCTTAAACTTCAAATTGGCAATCGGCAATTGGCAATCGGAAATGGATCGCATCGTTGAGTGTGTACCAAACTTCAGCGAAGGTCGCAAGGCCGAAACGGTCAGGCGCCTGAGCGAAGCGATTGAATCCATCGAATCGGCGGTCGTGCTCGACACACACATGGATGCCGATCACAATCGATCCGTGATCACGTTCGTCGCCTCCCCGGACCAGGTTGTTGAGGCTGCGCTGCGCGCGGTCACGATTGCAACTGAACTGATCGATCTGCAACAACACAGGGGAGAGCATCCGCGCATCGGCGCCACTGATGTATTGCCGTTTGTGCCCGTTCGCGGAGTCACGCTGGATGACTGCGTCGCGCTTGCGCATGAGGCAGGTCAGCGGATTGCTGGCGAGCTTCAAATCCCAGTTTACTTTTATGAGCGGGCGGCGCTCCGGCCCGATCGAGTCAAGCTGGAGAACGTGCGGCGTCGTGGCTTTGAAGAGTTACGCGAACAGATTGGAATCGATCCGGAACGTGCGCCTGACGTGGGGCCGCCGCGCCTGCACGAAACCGCCGGCGCGATTGCGGTCGGCGCGCGCCCGTTTCTGATTGCCTTCAACGTCAATCTCCGCACCAAAGACATTTCCGTTGCGCGAAAGATTGCCCGAGCAGTTAGGGCTCGCGATGGCGGTCTGCCTTCTGTGAAGGCGCTGGGCATGGAACTCAAATCGCGCGGGCTGGTCCAGGTTTCGATGAATCTCGTCGACTTCGAAACAACGGGACTCAGTGAAGCCTACGAGGCCGTTCGCAAACACGCGCAATCGTTGGGAATCGAAATTGAGGGAGCCGAGATAGTCGGCTTGGCGCCTCAAGCGGCTCTCGACAAGAGCGCTTCCTATTACCTGAAACTCGAGGACTTCGCCGAAGACGCCATTGTGGAGACGCGCCTGCGAGATCGCTTTACCCGCGCTTGACGTTTCCAATCCTCCTCAGCTCGCGGTAAACTTTTACCAAGCCCCCGCCACTGAAAAGCAACAAGCGGAAAAGGAGTTGTGTTATGCCAGCCACCAAGCTAAAAGAGTTTCTGGACGGTCAGAACATTAAGTACGTCACTATCAGCCACTCGTCAGCCTTCACCGCGCAGGAGGTTGCCGCGTCGGCGCACATTCCCGGCAAAGCACTGGCGAAGACTGTGATGGTCAAGCTCGACGGCAAGCTTGTCATGGCGGTTCTGCCGGCTTCGTACAAAGTCGATCTCGAGCTGCTGAAAAAAGCGACCGGCGCGCCAAAAGCCGAAGTCGCAAGCGAGCAGGATTTTCGCGGAGTGTTTCCCGAATGCGAAACCGGCGCCATGCCGCCGTTCGGAAATCTCTATCAGATGGACGTGTTCGTGGACCAGCGCTTGAGAGAAGACGAAGAGATCGCTTTCAACGCAGGCTCGCACACCGAGTTGATCAAGATGTTTTATGGAGATTTCGAGAGACTGGTCAATCCGATAGCCTTGAGGTTTTCAGCGAGCCCGCACGCGGAGGCGAAAGCATCGGGAGTCTGAGGTTCAGTCGAGATGACTAGACTCATAGCTGTGAGATAGTCGGTTTGATTGACGGCTAATCAGATCCGAGCCTGATAAGCTCAGCGCGCAGTCGCCGATGCTTTTGCATTAACCTGAGGTAGCGAGCTTCGTCAGCGCTTGCCTTGGCGCGGATAATTCGCACTACGCCTCGCTTATCGCCTTCACTCCAGCGGACGAGATCGGGAATCAACGCCAGGACCAACGCGAGATCGTTTAGCGCACGCAATTCTGATTGCTTCCAATCAGTCATTCGTACACCGAGCGCGCGACTCACGGTCTTCAACGACTCGCTGCGAATCCTTGCTGCGTCACCGGCAAACTCTTTCGCCATGCGACGCTGAACCGCCAGACCGAGATTGCGAACCTGAAACCGATCCCAATCACCAGTCTGCGTTTCGGGAAGCTCGAATATCATGTGACCCTCAGCGAGTTGGCGCAGCACTCTCGCCGGCGTTCGATAAGTAGGGCGGGCCGCAATCTTTCTTTCTTCATCGAGCGCAAGCTTTAACAGTTTCGGCTTCGCTGGTCTGAAACCGAGTTTCCGATAGAACCAGAATGCCCCTGACTCGATCCCTTCCTCGTTTTCGTAACCGATCTGGTATGGATCGATCGTGAAGACCGTGACACCGAGAAGACATCGCAGGATCGCCAGCGTCCGCGCATATATCCACGCCGTTTCGCCTTCGCGAAATGTGTAATAAAAGTTGAACCCGCTCTCCAGACGCTCGCAGATCGAGAGGCCTTCAAAGTAGCCAACCGGAACGCCATTCTTGAAAATAATCGCCGCGTGATAAGCGCGCAGTGGTAAACGCTTCGCTGGCGGCACACCCATAAAGAACAGATCTACTCCGCGGCCAATGCTGGCTCGCAAAACTCTTGCCGGATCTCCATGCGTGAAGCCATAAAGCTCGCGATAGCGTAGCGTTGACGTCTCGCGCGTCATGCCGAGAACACGCTCACCCTGACTGCGCGAGAGTCTCTTGAGTGGCGGCGGTGGCGCCTGCAACTCAGCTACGAGCGAGACGTCTTTGCGGCGGATGAGCGGCCGTCGGTGATAGAAAACGTTTCGTACCGGCAACCGCATGCCTGTGCGTGTCGCCCGGTAAGCAGGCGTCCAGCGCACATAGAGTTTCAACGACTCGTAAAGCTCCGCCTTTTCTTTTTCCTCGAGTGGCAACGATGCGAACCTTTCGATCAGCCACGGAAGTTCTCGTGCACGACCTTTTGCTTCATGCAGCCACTTTAGGTATGGCACGTTCGCCTCGACCGCGGCGTCCTCTCCGAGCAAGGGCAAAAACCTGGGCCACGTCGCCGCCAAACGGTTCTCGTCTTCAAACCAATCCCAGTCGAACGAGACTTGCGTTGGGTGTTGTTGCAATAACCAGCGGACGATGTTGTAAGTGAAAGTGTCGGTGACGGAGGTTCCAGCTATACCGGAAACTTCCGGATCATCAAATGCCGAGAGGTCTGCGTCAATCGCGTGCAAAAACCGGATGCGCTTCGTGAAAGACGAAAGCTCCGATTCGGCGAGGCGAACGATCCTGGCGCTTTGCGGATAAGCGCGAAGAAAAAGAAGAACCTCGTGGAAACGAATCAGCGCCTCCGCGTCTCTGAACTTCCTTTTCGCGAGACTGGCAAGTATTCGTTCGCTGTTGACGTGTTCGCGCGGACCAAAACGGCGCTTCGCTTCGTCGAGCTGGTCAAGAAGACGATTGATGATGTCGGGTGACACTTCAGGTTAATCACAAATGCTTGCGGAAAAACGTCGCAACCTTCCAGGCGTCCAGAGCCTTCCACGGCAGCTCGCCCGTGGTGTAGTGTCCGCACGGCAACCACACGACGTCGAGGTCCAGACCAAGCCCCTTCACATCAGCGATCACTTTACGCGACAACTCAACCGGGAAAGTCAGATCGTAACGCGCCGCAATGAAGCGCATCGGTCGCGACTCCATCTCGAGCAAGCGACGGATAAATGGCGCCGGACTGATCGGCTTCCAGAACTCACGCAGCTCTTCAAGCGTCAGATGATTCTCAATCCCGAAACGCACATGTTGCGTGGAGATCCCGTGCCAGACAACATCCGCGACGTAGCCCGAGACATGATTAAAGACTCCTACTTTGATTGCCGGGTCGTGGGTAAATGCGAGAAAGGCAATGCACGACCCGATGCTGGTTCCCATAATGCCGACGCGTTCGTACCCGTTGCTCTTCAACCAGCCCACTGCCGCGCGCGTGTCGAGCACCGCCTGACGCATCGATTGAATGGTGCGGCCGATGTTCGGACTGACGAGATGATCCGCGCGTTCCAGCTCAGGCGGCCGGCGTGCTTCGTGATAAGGCAGCGTCAAACGCAAAGCTGAGATGCCGATCAGGTTGAAGATCCTGCACGCTTCGACGTGACTGTTCGGCTGCGCATTCCATTGCGGCAGGACGACAATCGCTGAACGCGGGCGTGCGCCGCGTTTCGGTTTGGCGGGAAAGTAGCGAGCGCGCGCAACGTTGTTTTCAGGCGACGGCGTGCGAATGGCGCTGGTCCAGGTCAGATATTTACCATCGAGATGAAAGTCTGTGATCTCCCGCAACGCGTAAAACTCGTCGCTGGTTTTCATCACGCGCTCGCTATGCTGTCGCAAGACGTCGCGCTGATCTTCGCCGTTGACATGGTGCGTGACGAAGGGCAGTCCCCACTCGAACGGTCGCACGGTGCGATTATTGTCGCGTTCATAATAGCGGCGCTCGCGCCTGTGCATCCATGCTGCCCACAAAGCGTTACTACCTCTCGACCACTAAGAAATTCCGGAATAAAGCGTGGTGCAATCCTACTGGCGTGAGGGCTCTGAAATCAAGCGCGGGACATCCTAGCGCAGCAAGTCGCCGGTGAGAGTGACAGGAAAAAGGCCGTTCGGTGTACTCCGAACGGCCCCGTAGCAAGGAGTGAAGCCACTAATCTCCCCTACTGACAACCCGGAAACTTGAAGGAGGCGATGCGCGTGCTCCAGTTGAACGAACCACTGCTCTTCAAGTATTCGGTCGTGTACCAGAACGTGCAGTCATCGGTGGGATCGATGCTGATGCTGCTGTAATCACCCCACCGACTGAGGCTCCCCGTTTGCGAGCCGCCGCCGTTCTGAATGATGTTTTCGGTCTGCATCTGACCGAGCGTGGCAGTAGGCACGCGACCAGTGTAACGAATCCCGGGCAAAATGCTACCGCTTGACACACTGTAGCCGAGCGCGATATCGCCGACCTTATCCATCGCGATGCTACCCATCCAGCGGTGAATTCCATCGACGGTTGAGAGAGTACCTTGCTGGAACACGGTCGGAGTTCCATTCGGGTTACGCAACTCATACCAACGGACGGACGTCACTCTATTATGTGGGTTAGAACCAACCGCGACCGAGTGGTTGACTACCAGAGCTTCATGACCATCGGCGAAATGACGATAGGCCAGGCGATACATCAACCGGTCACCAAGCGAGTCGAGCTTTTGATTCGTACCGGGTTGCGGAATGCACGTGCCCCCGCCATTGCAGGCGGTGGTAAAGGCTGCAACGCCGATGGTGGTCGGTCCAGTAAAAGTTGAGTTGGTCGGGGTCGCAAAGTCCACGTGAAACTTCCACAGCCGAAGTGAGTTCGAGCCAAAGTTTAGGAAGAAGTTGGGCGAACCCGCCGGCGGGGCGATTGACCCGTCAAGATCAGACGGCAACAGTCCGCCGAAGGATGAACTTAACTGGAAACAGACTTGCGTGGCCGCCGCGCCGCTGCGCATCGCCGCGCCATCGTAGGAACACGCTTTCGAGCCCGCAAATGTGATTCCGTTAGTGAAGATGTTGAAAGAAATGTAATAGCCGTCGGGCCATACTCCGAGCTTGGGATAGTCGGGGAACTGACTGGTCCCGTAGCTGAACGAATACCGGTTGAAAGTCCCGGTGGCGTTAGAGCTGGTCGAGACAGCAACGCATTGCAGGTAAGGGGTCGTGGATACCGAGAACTGTGTCAGTATCCAGCGATTATTCGCTTTGTCGTACTGAACAATCGGATCGCCGTCGTTGTTCGTCTCACAGCCGCCGCCGAAGCCAGACCAAACCGAGCTTCCGGCTTTCGGAAAACCGGCCGCGATCGCTCCCGTTGTTTTATCAAACACTGCGTACGACTCGTTGACCCATTGAACCACCTGGGTGTCTCCCACCGCAGCGTTGGTGTCGGGCGGCGCCGCGTTGGGCGTGAAACCATAATCGCCATTACCCACGCCAGCAAAGTTCAAACCCGATGTTGTGGCGACGAGTGGGCCGACGTTTCCCTGTACCACGGGATCGTCTTGATGTTGGGAGAGTCCGAGGGGTATTAACCGCAGAGGCTTCTCGCGTCTGCCTTCCGCCCCTGGTGTACCCGCAATGTCTCGCAGCGGGGGCGAGACGTCGTGATGAATTGCCTGTTGTATTTCCGGTTGAGGTCCATTGGACTGTTCTCGAGATTGGCCTTGACCTTGCACAAGTACGGGCAAGAGCGCGGCAGTGCACAGAGCCATCGTAATCAGTAACGCAAAAACTTTCTTCATTTTTCCTCCAATCGTATTGGGCATGTTAGTGGGAATGAGATCGGGAGGCCCGCGCGGGCAATCTCAATTGCATGGGAACGATGCCGTTTATTATGATTCACGTTGCGCAGAGTCCAAATCGGAAGGAAGGATAAACCACCTTCACGAGGTCCGGTCATCACCGGGTGACATTTAATTTATGATTGCCTGCTTAGCTCCACGGCGTCAGGAACAATTAACATCTCTGCGTTGCTGCAACATTGCTACCCGGAGCGAGGGGAAGAGTATAGACGTGATCTTCGCATGGCGCAAGGATACTTTGCCCTAAACTCCCTTCACCCGCAGCTCCTAGGGGCGCCGTTCGAACAGCCGTCGAATCATTTGGGGCAAGAGTCGCGCGGTTCGCAGCACGGAACCGGTTGTGAAGTGCCTGGCGAAGCCGCGGAAAAGGGTTCCCGCGAATGGCGTGTAGCGAAACCACCAGAGGTCGGGAAGAAACGACAGGTGATTAACGTGGATGTGCCGGGCGGAAACGAGTTCCAGTAGCCCCATCCGGCCGTGTGTTCGGCCATAGCCGCTATCCTTCACGCCGCCCCAGGGCGTTTGGGCGACGGCGTTGGTATAAAGCACCTCGTTGACCGTCACGGTTCCGGCTTCGATGCGCTCGGCGAGTCGTCGTCCGCGCGCAATGTCTTTGGTCCAGACACTGGCCGTCAATCCGTACACGCTGTCGTTTGCCAGTTTGATGGCTTCGTCCTCTGTCTTGAAAGTCATCACGGGCAATACCGGACCAAACGTTTCCTCGCGCATCACCTCCATGCTGTGGTCCACATTCGTCAGCACGGTTGGTTCATAAAACGGACCGTTGAGGTTCGGTGCGCGCCGGCCGCCGGTAAGAATGTGCGCACCGCGTCGGACAGCATCGTTGACGTGATCTGCAACGACGCTCAATTGTTTTTCACTCGACATTGCGCCGACGTCTGTGTCGTCGTTGGTGCCAACGTGCTGTTTCAGCGCGCGCGTCTCAGCAACAATGCGCTCGATGAACTTTGGCGCAATCGATTCCTGGACGTAACAACGTTCTACCGAAGCACAGGCTTGCCCGGCGTTCGCGAAAGCGCCCCAGACGGCGGCGCGCGCCGCGTTTTCCAGATCCGCATCAGCGAGCACGATCATCGGATCCTTGCCGCCCAACTCCAGCACGACTGGAGTGAGGTGTTTCGCGGCCACTTCGGCAACCCTCTTGCCGGTAGCCACGCTGCCCGTGAACATGATTTTGTCCACACGGGCATCGATTAACGCAGCGCCGGTTAAGCCGTCGCCTGTGACAATGTTTAGCAGACCATCAGCCAGGCCCGATCGTTTGAAGATTTCCCCAATCTTCAGCGCAGTGAGTGGTGTCAGCTCACTCGGCTTGAGCACGACTGCATTGCCGGCCATTAGTGCCATAACCACTTCCGCCAGCGGCGTGGACCACGGAAAGTTCCACGGCGAGATGATGCCCACGACGCCGAGGGGCTTGTAGATAATTCGCGACGAGCGGCCCATCAAGCCATACTGCCCGATATGGATCTTCTGCGAGCGCAGCAGCTTTTCGGTTGTGCGCGCGAAGTACTGCATAAGATCGAGCGTCTGGACGATCTCCATCGAGATCGCTTCTGAAACAGGCTTGCCGGTTTCGCGCGAGATCAGAGTGGCAATCTCGTCTACTTCATTGAGCACGAGCTGTCGTGCTTTTAAGACGATGCGGCCGCGCTCGCGAAAAGAAAGAGCGGCCCATGCTGGTTGCGCCGTGCGCGCTATCTTCACTGCCTGTGCTAAGCCCTCCGGCAAAGTGAGAGGCGCGCGACCGATTTCTTCGCCAGTGGCCGGATCGTAGGAAACGATCTCTGCGGCTTCAGTCAGCAGAGTTGGACGAGTTTGGGTGCTCATTACGAATCAACGGTATTATCCCTGAAAGCGTGTGTCAGAGCCACCTGCGGTAGCGGATGGGTCATGGTCGCTTCGCTCATGCCGCGGTTGCAACCACGACCCACCCGCTACCGCAGGTGGTTCTGACGAGACCTCTCGGTTACAATAGTGACACGCAATTTCCCAATCGTTGTTCAAGGAGATCGTCAAATGATCCGACCGCAACTCGCCGAATTCATGCGGCGCATGGACCAGAATTCCGTTGCCATCATTCCTGCCGCGCGCGAGGCCACACGCTCCAACGACACGCAGTATCGCTACCGGCAGGACTCCGACTTCTTTTATCTAACCGGATTCGAGGAGCCAGAATCGATCGCCGTGATCGCGCCTGCGCATGAAAAGAAATACACGCTCTTCGTGCGACCACGCGACGCGGAGCAGGAGGTTTGGATCGGAAAACGCGCCGGAGTTGAAGGCGCCGTAAGCGAGTTCGGCGCCGACGAGGCTTTTCCCATTGCAGAGTTTGACGAGAAGCTGCTTGAAATCCTGGACGGCGCGGAGATTCTCTATTACCGGCTCGGCGTGCATGAAGATCTCGACCAAGCGATCATTGGAAAGATTGCCAGCGTCCGCACGTTAAATCGCAAACCGATCCACATGCCTCAGACAATCATTGATCCCAGCACAATCGTTCATGAGATGCGCGTCATCAAGAGTCCCGAGGAGATCGAATTGATGCAGCGCGCCGCCGACATCGCCGCCGAAGCTCACGTCGAAGCGATGAAGTCAGTGCGGCCGGGAATGAAAGAGTACGAAGTCGAAGCATTGATCGAACAGATTTTTCGCCGTCACGGCGCGGCGGGCCCATCGTACACATCGATCATTGGCGGCGGCGCGAACGCCACGGTGCTCCACTACATCAGCAACAACGACGAGCTGCGCGATGGCGAGTTGCTCCTGGTCGACGCCGGCGCGGAATACAAAGGCTACGCTTCGGACATCACGCGCACGTTTCCAATCAATGGCCAGTATTCACAAGCGCAACGCGAGATCTATGACCTCGTGCTCGAGACCCAGATGTCCTGCGTCGAGATGGTGCGTCCGGGCACGACGCACGAGGAGTTGAAGAACCATTCGATTGAAATGCTCACCGAGGGCATGGTCCGTCTTGGGCTGCTCAAAGGCAAACCCGAAGAGCTAATCAAAGAAGAAAAGTATAAGCAGTTTTACATGCACGGTCTCGGCCACATGCTGGGCATCGACGTGCATGACGTGGGCCGTTACTACTATGACAAACAATCCCGCGCGCTCGAACCCGGCGTCGTGATGACGGTCGAGCCGGGCATTTACATCTCACCCGAGACGAAAGATATTCCTGAAAAGTACCTCGGCATCGGCATCCGCATCGAAGACGATGTGCTGTGCACCGCCAACGGCCCGCGCGTCCTGACCGACAAAGTGCCAAAGCAGCCGGAAGAGATCGAATCGTTAATGGCACGCTGAGAACTCAAGTTTTCGTTGTTGTATTGAAACTCAGATGCCTTCGGCGTTACTGATCCGACAACTCCGCTACAATCTCCCTCATCGCCGCGCGGCCCTCTTCAACTTCATCGGTTTTTAGCGACACTGCGCCAACTACAGCGTGGCCGCCACCGCCGTAGCGTTCGCAGATCTTCGCGATGTTATGAGTGCGCGGGTGCGGCGCCCAGGGATTCGAGCCGACGGAAATCTTTGTGCGCTGCGGTCCGCGCGTTAGGGCAACAGAATAGGTAGTCTCGGGATAGAGATAGTAAGGAATGAACTTGTTAAAGCCTTCGTAGCCTTCGTCGACGAGATCAAATTGGACGACTCCATTTGAAAATGAGGCCCTGCGCCGGATTACGTCCAGCGTCTCGCGATGCCGCTGCATTATTGGACGAAAGCGGCGCTCCACCTCGTCGCTCGTGGCCACCGCGTCTAGCGATTTCACCGTCAGATGGCGTATCAGTTGTTCGATGAATCCGTCGTCTGGATCGGCTTCGATCACTTGCATCAACTGCAACGCCGGCTCTTTAAGCTCGACACACTGCGCGGCTGACTCATAGAGGGCCCCGTCGATGACGTGTGCCCAATGGATCAGAGACTGTAACGGAGCATCGTCGAATCCGAACTGTGAATGCGCGACGTCGGCGATAAACTCGGTGCACGATTTGCGATTCGCGTCGAGAAACTTCTTGCTCGATCGGTGGGCGCGAAAGTGCGCTTCATCTTCAGGAGTGAGAAACGCAGATTCGTGATGATCGAACCACCAGGTCAGTTTGTCAGAAGACGAGTATTTGAAATCGACGATCGCATTCTCGTCGCCGTCAAACATTTCTTCGTCAAAGAGGTTGCCCGGGCGATGCAGCAGTCCCGTGTAGTGGACCTCCGCCCGGGGATGGATCTGTTCTTTATAAAAGCGCGCGAACGTGGCTGCCGAAGCGACGCCGTCGAAGCAATGGCCGTGATAAAGCAAGCGCAGTTTCATAGATGGAGCTTAGTACCGATCAGATCACCCAACTTTCGGCTGACCGAGTTCAACGACGGATGAAGCAACACACGCCAGAACAACTCAACTCGCGCGACGAAAGCGAAACATGATAGCGATCCAGACAACCCGTGTCGAGGCGTGAGGGCGTCTTGCGGGCCACTTCAGTCAGCGCTGGTTAATACCGAAGGAGTCCGACTGACTTCTTGCTGTTGACATACCCTTGGCTGACGACTAGTATTCGCGCTTTCGGATGGTCGAGGCGTCGAGGCCGCGCCGCCCTCGCAGAGTTGGCGTGGCGCCAGTGAGCACCTTACTCTCGCTGGTATCGTCGCCCGATTCGTTCAGCAGAACACTCTGCGCCCAAGTAAGGTGGGCCCCCAAAGGAGGATCCTACCAATGATTACCAAAACGTATGTCGGAAAAGTGTTTATTGTTATCGACTCGCAGGCGGTTGTGCGCGACCCGAACGATCTCTCGAAGCCCCTGAGGTTCAAAGAAAGCGACAGCATCCCGGAAGGGAAGGAATTAGGAGACACCGTAATTATTCCAAAGCTGTCTGAGGTTCACATCACCGACGTGAGAATTGATGGTGACCGGAACGTCTTCGTTTTTGCGGAGCCGGTCGAGGCGACACGACCTTTCGGTTGGACCCGGGCATCGAATCTCAAAGATCAGTTTGCCAACGAGACAACGGGCTCGTCTCCCGGAAGTTGGGTACTGTTTCCGCAGGGAAACAACCTGACGGTCGTTGATAAAAGCGCCCTCATACGCGGCGGCCCTCCAGGGTTTGAGCCTTTGGCAGGTACTATTCCCCGCGGGACTTTTGTGGTTGTGACTGAGTCGAAGACTACGCCCAAGGGCCAATTCGCAAAAGTCAGTCACGCTAAGATCGATGGGGACCAACCAGTAGTCCAGGATGAGATCGGATGGACCAAGGCGCTCAATCTGGCAGACGGCTGGTCGGATGAATACAGCGCAGAGAGCTTCGCCGATCCTGAAGGTCCCAACGCGGCTTGGAGGAGTGGTGAGTTCATCGGTCAAAAGGTACTCGTCGACATCGTCGGAACCGGCGGCCAGTTAGAGAATGTTACACTGACGGGTCTTGATGCTTATCTCAAGCTGAAGGACGCAGTGGCGGAAAACGATAACATCACGCTTACGATAGAGAGTGGTTTCCGATCTTTTCCGAGACAGAAGAGACTGTTCGAACTATTCAAACAACACAAAGGCAATCTCGCGGCAGTACCCGGGACTTCGAATCACCAACACGGGCAGGCCTTTGATCTCAATACTACTGACAAACTCTTCGAGGACGACCCTGTCTACAGGGCTCTTAAGAAAAACGGTCCGCCATTGGGCTTCATCAGGACAGTTAGCGGCGAACCTTGGCACTGGGAGTTTCGCCCTGCCGATGCTGCGCTGCACGGGTTCAAGATGCCCGCGGTGGATCCGTAAATCCGGGAATGCTGGGTGCCGCGCCGGTTGCGAATCGGCTCCTGTGCGTACTTGCGCCTACTCAGTTCTTACATGGCGTGATCGCGGCGGTGCTCACCTTCAGACGATCGCCGATGAACGTGTCCACGTCCGTCTCGATTAACTCGCCATTCACGACCCAGGCCTTTTCGGTCAGCACGTCGCCGTCTTTGGCGCAGGCGGACGGGTCGAGAAAGATGTTCCAGGGCGAGCCCCATTTCCGCGTGTCACCTGTGAGCTGACGATAGCCATAATGCGGCGTCTTGTCGCGCGCGTCGCGCGCCTCGGATTCAGAGACTACTGGATAAGGTGGTCCCATGGGCAAGAAGAAACTTTTCACCTCGTCGCGCAAACCATACTCACTTACGCCGATGACTTGGAAGCCCTGGCTCTTATACTTTTCGTAGAGCCTCGCGGCCACTGGCGCCTCGTTTTTCCAGTTAGGACACCAGGGAGCGAAGTAAACAACCATCACTAGCTTCTTGCCTTGCATCAACGAGCGCAGATCCACCGGCTTGTTGTCTTTCAGATCGTTCAGCGTCCAGTTCTTGTAGTTGACGCTCTTCTCTTGCAGGGGCGAGTATTCGTGGCCAGCCTGCGCCTGCGTGCTTTGCGCTGGCGTGCTTTGCAGTTGCGCGCCTTGCGCTTGCGCGCGCGCGACGAGGGGGGAGAAGGCGAGTACTAAGAGAACAAGAAGGAATAATCTGATCATTTGATTTACCTCATCTATCTAGCCCACAGAGGCACAGAGGCACGGAGAAAAACAAACTGCAAGGTCGTGTAACAAGGGGGCGGGCGTTGCAGAAAAGCGAACGCGAAATGCAAAACGCTGGCAGTCCCATTCCCGTTGTTTCTCCGCACCGAGCAATCACCAGCTATCCTTGCTCCTCTTTTTCATTCTTTCGTTTTTCTCTGTGTCTCTGTGCCTCTGTGGCGAACTCTTCAGTCGCCGTTCTTTGCTGTCGTCGGCGCTTCGTCTAGCAGCGGTTTGACTGCCGCTTCCCAGCCGGCGCGGTCACGCGCACCGACAACTTTCTGACGAATGCGCCCTTCCCGATCGATTATGTAGGTGGTTGGCAGCACGGCCTGTGCGAATTTTACTTTAGCGTCGCTGCTGCCGATCAACACTTCGTACTCAAACTTCCGCACCGACTTCTGATAGTCGTTAACACCCTCGGCGCTGTCGTCGAGCGTAGCGCCGACAATCTTCAGGCCGCGCGCTTCGAGATCGTGCTGCAATCCATTGAGCGCCGGTATTTCTTCGCGACAGGGGATGCAATACGTCGCCCAAAAATTGAGCAACACCACGTGGCCACGCAGTTGGCTCAAACGAAACGGTTTGCCGGCGAGAGTCTGAAACTCAACATCGGGAGCAGGCTCGAAGTTAGCTTTGTTGCCGGGCGCTGCGGCAACCGGCGAGCTGTTCGGTTTGACCTTAATCCAGCTTTCAGCGTTCGGTAGAATAGCCGCCAGCTTCGAGCTCGCGAGCAAGGTCGAATAACCGGTGGCGACAAGCAGACCGACAGCGATCAGAACCACGCCGGAGACAACTTCGACCTTGTGCAGGTGCTTGCGAAACTTTGAATAGAAACCGAGGAACTGATTGATGCCCAGTCCCGTCAGCAGAAAGGGAACTGCCAGTCCTGCGGAGTAGAAAGCCGACAGCAGCAAACCACTGCGCCAGCCGCCGCTCGTTGCCGCCAGACCGATGATGCCGCCGAGGATCGGACCAATACACGGCGTCCAGCCGGCGGCAAACGCGATCCCCAGCGTGAACGAGCCAAGCATGCCGCGCGGTTTCTCTTGCGAAAACTTGCGTGTGTCCTTGTATAGCGCGCCGATCTTCAGCAGCCCGATCAACTGCAAGCCGAAGGCAATGATCACGAGGCCGCCGATGATCCGGATCCACGGATTGCTGATGATCGAAGCGCCGATCAAACCCGCGGTTGTCCCCAGCGCGAGAAAGATCATCGACAGTCCCACGTTGAAGGCTAACGAATTAAAAATAACTGCACGCCGCGCGCCAGTCGCTGAGCCATCTTTTAGACGATCGATGCTGACGCCGGAAATCAGCGAGACGTAGCCGGGCACGAGCGGCAGAACACACGGCGAGAGAAACGACAAAATACCCGCGACAAACGCGATCCCAATGGTGATGTTTGAACCCTGCATGGGTAACTCGATTATACCGAGAAGTCGTATCTTAGTCCCGTAGGGACGAAATGTTTATAGTTCTAATTATCTCCATTTAGTTCCAGCCCCGTACGGGCGGTATGTCACTGCTAACGGAGCTTAGGTTCTTCAAATGGGTTACTGCTGCTTATAAATATCTGGCTCCTACGGAGCCAACCATTTCTTTTTTCCGGTTCCTCTTCTCAACCACAACGTCAGGTTCAAATAGATGCCGGAAAGCGCTGACAGGCACGCCAGCGCAGAAAAGACAATCAGCAATGGCCCTTGCCAGGCGCCCGCGAAGAAATAGAAATGCGCCTGACGAAAGTAACGAGTCAAGGATCGAGGCGGCGGCGTCTTGATCACGGCGCCCGTCTCCGCATCAATCAACAGCGAATCCGCGCCCATGCCGCCGACTGCCTGATAGACTGGACGGCCATCGCGCATCAAGAGCGTCAAAGCAGTTGTCGGCAGTTGCTTTCGCGCAAACTGATTCGCCCGCGCCATCGCGTCCGCGGGCGTGACCAACACTCTAGCCGCGTCGATCTTTTCAACCTTGCCGCCTTCGACCGCGTTGGGCCACGCATACAACAATCCACTCGATGCCCAGGCGAGCACCGGCACCGCGACAATCATTCCCAGCCAGGTGTGCACTCTGTAGATGAAGCTTCGCATGGTTGATACCGAAATAACCGGAAGGCGCGCTCTAATTCTTTTTCTCCGTATCGCCGTGTCTCCCCGTCCCCGCGTCTATCTCACCAGCCGGTTCTTCCAAAAGTTTCTTGATCATCTTGTTCAGCGCCGCTATTTCCGTTTCGCTCGCGCCGACCGAGATGAAGCGCACGTTGCCGCGGCGATCGATCAGAAAGGACATCGGAATTGAGAACACGCCATAGTTCAGATCGTTGGCGCTGGAATTCGCCACGGCGACGCCATACGGCAGGTGGTTCTTTTTCTTGAACTCGCGCAGATAGGCGATTTCCTGCACGGGAGTGACGCTGTGTCCGTCTACGTTGCCGTAGTAGTTTGTCACACCAAGGATCACCAGCCCTTTGTCTTTGTAATTCTCGTACCAACTTTTCAATTTCGGAAGAGTGATGCGACCCGGTCCGCACCAGGGCGCCCAGAAATCCAGCAGTACGACCCGCCCGCGCAGATCCGCCAGCTTCGTTGGCTGCCGGTTTTCACACCTCCCGATTGAGCAAAACCCCGCGCGGGTGCCAGCAGAAAGCTGGAAACAAGGGGTAGCAGGATCAAAGAAACAGGAACTTTCATTTGCACTAACTTGCGAATCAATTCACGCTTGCTAGCTCAAAGCGGTCCGGCGCAAACGGGCTGAGTAGATCCGAATGGACATTACCCGCAATCGCTTCGGCGATCAACTCGCCGGTGAGCGGCGCCAGCAGGATCCCGTTGCGATAGTGACCAGTCGCGTAAAAGAGTCCCTCGATTTCGGCGCAGGGCCCAAGCACTGGGAGATCATCCTCCGCCCGCGGGCGCAAACCAGCCCACGTGCTCGTGACCGGCAAGCTGGAGATAGCTGGCGCGATCTCCATTGCATGCGACAGGATCGAATGAAGCCCCTTTGCCGTCACACGTTTTTCAAAACCCGCGTGCTCACTAGTGGAACCCGCCAGTAACCGTCCATCAACGCGCGGCACCAGGTAACCACGCGGACTGTAGAGCACGTGACGTGCGATACGCGGATTAGTTTCGAAACAAACCATCTGGCCGCGCACAGGTTCGATGCGCACGGGCGGAAGGGCGGTATCTGAGGCCGTGATGAAACTAGTCCACGAGCCGGCAGCCACCACCACTCTGCGCGTGCTCACAAAACCGCGTGATGTTTCAACGCCTGCGACTCGTCCGTGTTCGATGCGCACGGATTCAACGTTCGTATTTGCGATCGATCGGATGCCGAGTCTTTCGGTCGCGGCGATCAAAGCAGCGAGTAACCGGCGATTCTCAACCTGAATGTCAAAGGGAAAACGTAAGCCAACGCGTACGGTATCTGAAACGCAAGGCTCCAGCCGTCGCACGTCTTCGGCATTCAGTTTCTCGACAACTAGACCCGCGCGTGTTTGCCAGCCGTAGCGCTTCTCGATCTCTTCTTGATCATGCTCTGTAAAAGCGACATAGAGCGTTCCAGTCGTGTCAAGCTCGATGTCCGTGCCGGTCTCTTCTCGTAGTGCCGCAGCGAAGGCCGGGTACATGTCGCGGCTCTGACACACCAGTCTGAAAAAGTCGTCGTCGCCATCGGCCTCCGCTTGCGGCGCAAGTATTCCACCGGCAGCGTACGACGCCTCCGCGCCGAGGCTCGCCCGCTCGATCAGCATCACGTCACTAACGCCACGCAAGGCCAGCGCACGGGCGATCGAGAGACCGATGACTCCGCCGCCGATGATTACAACCTCGGCAGAATCGCCGGACCGGAATGTTTTCTGGGTTGACATCACGAAAAGTCAGTAGTCAGTTGTCAGTTGTCAGTTGTCAGTGGAGGCTTTATGCTGTTGTTGAATTGGATTTTGGCATAACAACTGACAGTTCAATACTGAGCTAAACTACTGACGACTGACTACTGACCACTGACTTCTGACTTCTGCTTTATGAAGCATACTATCACACTGATTCCCGGCGATGGCATTGGCCCCGAAGTGGCTTCCAACGTCGTGCGCATTATCGAGGCCTCGGGCGTTGAGATCACGTGGGAAACGCATTACGCCGGCGCGCAGGCGCTGGAGAAATTCGGCGACACGCTGCCGCAAGAACTGCTCGACTCGGTCATCCGAAACGGTGTCGCGCTCAAAGGGCCGATCACGACGCCAGTCGGCAGAGGCTTCACTTCGGTCAACGTCGGCTTGCGCAAGGCGCTCGATCTTTATGCCAACGTCCGGCCCGTACGCGCGCTGCCTAACGTTCCCTGCCGCTATCCGGAACTCGATCTCGTCATCGTGCGCGAGAATACCGAGAGCCTCTATTCAGGGATCGAGCACGTCGTCGTGCCCGGCGTCGTCGAGAGTATTAAGATCATTACTGAGAAAGCCTCGACACGCGTCGCGCTGTTTGCTTTCGAGTATGCGCGGCGTGAAGGACGCAAGAAGATCACCGCCATGCACAAAGCGAACATCATGAAGCTTTCCGACGGACTGTTCCTGGATTGCTTCCGCAAGGTCGCGGCGAAATATCCGGAGATCGAGGCGGATGACAAGATCATTGACAACGCCTGCATGCAGCTCGTGATGCGTCCCCAACAGTTTGACATGATGCTGCTCGAGAATCTTTACGGAGACATTGTCTCGGATCTTTGCGCCGGTCTGGTGGGCGGTCTGGGTCTGGTGCCCGGCGCCAACATCGGTGAACGCGGCGCCGTATTCGAATCAGTGCACGGCTCAGCGCCCGACATTGCCGGCCAGGGTATCGCCAATCCGACGGCCTTGCTGCAATCAGGCATTCTCATGCTGCGCTACCTCGGCGAACGCGACGCGGCAAGTAAGATCGAAACGGCGATGTTCAAAGTCTTCGAAGAAGGCAAAGTGCGCACGCGCGACATCGGCGGAACGGCGAAGACGCGGGAGTTTGCGGACGCGATCATTTCGAAGCTGTAATAGAAGCGCGCACAACGCTTCAGCGGAACTGCGTGCGAGATCAAATTGTCATGACGCCAACGATGGATTCACAGGAACTAGCTCGCCGTTTCAATGAAGACGAGGCGGTGTGGCGGCGCTACGAACAGATACGCGAGCTAAGGCGACGGTTCGGTACGGATTCACCGCTGTCGGAGGAAGCTTTAGATCATCTCGACTGGCTCCAGGCGGAGCTGGAGTGTCGCACCGTCCGCGCTATCGGCTTTTTCTCTCGCTCGCAAACATGAAAACCAACCCCCCATCGAGTCCCTGATTCTCACCGTTCGCAACGAGCGAGTTATGCTGGCCGCCGATCTCGCGGCCATCTACGATGTCGAAACGCGGGCACTCACTCAAGCGGTCAAACGCAACGCAGAGCGCTTCCCGGGAGACTTTATCTTCCAACTAACCGGGCAGGAATTCAGTGAACTGAAATCGCAGGGGCTCGTGACGAGTGACGGACGCGTGGCTTTAAGATCACAAACTGTGATCTTAAAGCGCGGGCAGCATGCCAAGTATCCGCCTTATGCATTCACCGAGCACGGAGCAATCATGGCTGCGATGGTGCTCAATAGCCCGCAGGCGGTCGCGATGAGCGTGTATGTGGTACGGGCTTTCATCCAGATGCGCGAGCAACTGGCAGCGAACAGGGAAATTCTCAAAAGGCTGGCGGAAATTGACAAGACGCTGCTCCAGCATGATTCCGTGTTGCGAGATATTTATCGAAAACTGCTGCCGCTCTTGCAGCCAGCGCCCGATCAGCCGAAACGGCGCATCGGTTTCAGCAAGGACGACAAAGCATGAACGAACTGAAGGATTTCCAGAGCGTGCGCACGCGCGACATCGGCGGCACGGCGAAGACGGCGGAGTTTGCGGAGGCGATTATCGAAAAGATGTGAGGCGTCACAGTTTGTGATTCGCTCAACTTCGGTTACTCTTAAACTCCGATCCGTCATTTTCAGAAGTCTTCAGCTCGGCGCTGATGTCGTTGAAAAAATATATCTCCGCGATTGACTCACTGGGCGCTGTGAGCGAGACAGCGCTCTATACCCCTCTCGCCACTCACATACTCAGCAAGGTCCTGCACTATTCACCGAAGCACTATGCGATCACTAAGCGTGGCGCCAAAGGAACTCCCGACATCAGGCTGTTTTCAGGTGAAGACAATTCCGAGTGGATAGTTTGCGAAGCAAAGCTTGCCGACGACGACATCAGGAAAGAGCCAAATCGTCGGCGAATCTGGAAAGAACAGATCTTGCAGCGGGGCTACATCCGTGCTGAGACCTTCTACGTTCTGCTCTGCGCGCCGCGGACTTTCTACGTTTGCGATCTAAGCGGTAACGTTCTCGACGGGGTGCAACTTGAAGACAGCGAGTTACTGGAAATCAACTCTGGCGCGCGTCTTCCGGCAACGGATGGGAATTTCCGGCAGTTGCTCCATCGCGTGACGTTCGAGGCTTCTCTCGAAAGGCCACAGTACGAACGTTTCCGCCGTGGCGATTTGCCCGCCGGTTACATCCCCCTCGCGCCTGAGACGATTGAGAACCTTCAAGAGACCTTCAACTTTGCTCTCCGCGGTCTCAAGATTTATTGCCGGCAGCAATTTGAGCTATTGAAGCAGGAATACCAAACCGCATCGAGCGAGCTTCACGAGCTGGAGCGATGGCTGGAAGGCGCGGGCTCGGATGAAAAGCCGCGCAAGAAGATCCTTTCGCGCATCTACCGCGCCAAACGCAAACACGCGCTGGTCCTGCAACTGTTCGGTGTCGATTATCCTCAGTTCAAACATGATCAGACTTACGCTGGCACCGAGAAAGAAGAGCACTTCGAAGACATCTTCATAACGAATACGTCCTACGTTGCGCTAAGCCGGCTGTTCTTTGTGCGCATCTGTGAGGATGCTGGCCTTACGACGCGCAAGATCTCGCACGAGGGTCCGGGTATCTGGCAGCGTTTCGTCCAGCACATCAGGAATCGCTATCAGGCCCTGGTCGAAGTAGCCTACAAAGACGTAGCGCATATTTATCCGCAGCTTTTCGAGGCCACGGTTTTCGACTGGTACGGAGCGGGCAACGGAGAACTGCACGACATTCTCGAGCGCATACTGTTTCGGCTTAACGCTTTCTCGTTCAAGGACGTGAACCGGGATCTATTGGGCAGCATTTACCAATATTTCCGGCCTAAGACGGAGCGAAAAAGGCTGGGCGAGTACTACACTGCGGAAGAGATCGTCGATTACATCCTCGAACAGACGGGGATTGCCAATGATGCCGCGATCATGCAAAAGCGGATTCTGGATCCCGCTTGCGGATCGTTTACCTTCGGCGTGCGCTCGCTGATTCCGCTGCTGAAGGCCGGAGGCTCTCTCTCGCCACAAAACAGAATTCAACTCGTGCGTGAATGCTTGATCGGTTACGACATCAACCCGTTCTCCGTATTTCTATCGCACCTGAGCCTCTTGTTTGCCGTGTTGGATATTTACCTGGAGGCCAGCGGGCGGACGAGGCTTACGTCATCCCCGGCTTCAACATTCACAACCGGAACTCGCTGACCTTCGTTGCGGAAATTGATGAGCTTCACGACAGTTCAGATGACGCGGACGAGACGATCGAGGAAGTAGCCGATTACGTGATCGGTAATCCGCCCTTTGTTCGGAACGAGCGGCTACCGCCAGACGACCGAATGGTGTTGAGTGACATCTTTGCGAGCATCAAATCAACAAATACGGACCTGTCGACCTACTTCCTCTACTCCGCGATGAGGTATTGGCTGAAGGATGACGGTGTTCTGGGAATGGTTGCGCCCATCGGTATTGCCAATACGGGAATGGCCGAACAACTTCGCATAGCGCTCAGAAAGTGCTCAATTTTCCACATCGTTTCTTTGGAATGGATGGCCAAGGAGATCTTTCCGGACGCAGACATTATCCCGATGTTGATCTTTGCTCGGAAGGAAGCTCCAGTGAAGGAACAGAAGTTGACAATTGTCACCGGTCTGCGGCACAAAGCGGAACTCCGGCAGGCTATCACCGAGGAAAACTTTTTCAAGCAGCACGCATCGCAACTCGATTATGAGAAGTGGCTCAATCTGAGCCCAACGGGTGACTGGCCGCTTGAAGTTACGGCGCTCGATATGCCGATCCTTGAAAAGCTCAAGGCGCAGCCCGCACTAGGGACGGCCGTCAAGGCTTCGTTCGCCGTCAAACAAGGAGCTGAGGCAAAGACACTACGCTTAGCCGTTGAAACGGACAGGAAAGAGACTGAAATTGCTTTCCTAAGAGGGCAGCACGTTTGCGCGTTCAGCCTGGCAAGCGATGAAGAGGTGGTCGATCTCTCAAAGATTGAGCAAGTCAGCGACGCCAGCATCTGGAAAGATCTTAGTTTCTACCGTGACAATCAGGGCCAGGCCGATCAGTCTGGTCTTGGACGATATGACTATAAACCAGAAGGCCTGGTCAATCATCATCCCAGCGATACGCTTTGCTGCTTTGTGCCGGAGATCTACGTCACATTGCTAGCCGCAGTGGGTGATCCTCTTGAAGTTTGTGCCAACAATAGCGTGCTGGTCGTTGTTCCGTTGAAGTATAGCGCCCACGTAATTGCTGCGATTATTAATTCGCGAGTGGCGCGCTATTTTGCATTCCTACTCTCACGGTCAGCCATACTACTCCGCCGCAGATCAACCTGGTTCCCTCGTGCACTCAAGAATCTACCGCTTCCAGATCTGAGTGACGACCAAGCAAAGCATCTTCATAGGTTGGCGCTGGACGCTAATGCTCTTTCACAGGGCGTCCAACTCGACGAAATCGATGCCTACCTCAGCATGACCGCAGCCGGTGTGACCATGACCAAAGCAGGTTTTCTCGGTCTGAAAGGATCAGGCGAAACCATTGATCGCGACGAGCTGGTCTCGGTAAGTAGAAAGCTGGAAACCACACGGCTGCGGGTGACCGCCGTCGGAAAAAGTCCTGCGGGAAGTCGCTGTGCTGAGAGATTCACGGCTCCATAGTATCCCAGGCGACAGAACTAAGTAACTACTTCGCGTACCAAAGCGGCGACAAGTCGCGGCACTCCAAAGCTAACTCCTACGGGTCACCAGCAGCAGTCTTTGCGAACCGAGTCTGAAAGCTTCCTCATTACACGAGCCAAAAGCCGCGGCTATTTCGAAGCCGGCGTTAGCCAACAGACGGACGAGTTCATTGTAGGTGTAAATGCGTTGCGAAGCTGGGCGCTTGTCTACTTTGCCGTCGCGAATGAACGTGTACTCCGTGAAGGTGCGGCCCTGTTCGTGATCGTAGCGGCTGTTTGACAAGAAAGTGATGCCCGCGATCTCAAACCAGCGGCGATCCTGAAACGTCGGCAGTAAACATTCCGCGATGGCGGGGGCGTCCAGGACGAAGCGCGCTTCTGGTTTCAATGCGCGCGCGACTGCTTTCAAGAATTCCGCATTCCCCTCGTCATCGAGGTAACCAAAGCTGTTGCCGAAACAGAAACTCCCGTCAAACTCGGCGCGCCACGGCAGGTCGCGCATGTCGCGGTTGTGCCAGTCTATCTTAAGACCCCGTTCGGCAGATTTCGCCTTTGCTTCTGCAATGAATTCCGACGCGATGTCCACCCCCGTAAGATCGAGTCCGCGCGCCGCCAGCTCGAGCGCAATCCGCCCGTTGCCGCAAGGGACGTCGAGTATCTTTGCGCCTGCATCAAGTTGGAGTTGCTTCTGAATGAAGTCGGCTTCCGCCCGCGTCTGTTCTTCAGTTACAGCCGCGCGCCAAAAATCGAGCGCGATGCCTTGAAAGAAGTTTTCCCACCAGTTCGTCGACATGTTGTTCTTCCGCAGACGTGTTCAACCGCCAAGACGCCAAGCACGCCAAGGAATCAACAAGAAGGGTGAGCAGAAAGTCTGCGGCGCCGAGTGACCATATCATACTCGTCTTTGCGTGCTTGGCGTCTTGGCGGTTTTCGTTTCCTTTTGGCCGAGTTGCGCTCGTGCATTCTTCGGCAATTTCGTAAGCACCATTTGGTAGGAATTCTTGATCAAACTCTTCAGCTCGGATGCTGATAGCGCATCAAAACGCTCCAGCGCGACCCAGTGGTAACGAGCGACGTAAGGAGCCGGCACAATTCCGTCTTGCTCGGCCAACTCAGCAAATTTTTCCGGCGTGCACTTGAAAGACATGACGTGCCCGTATGATATATCAAGCGCGAGCACAGCAAACATCTTTCCGCCGATACGAAACAAAAGATCGCTCTCCCACTGAATGTCTTCAGTGACGTGCGGGAGTGATAGACAGAAACTGCGAACTGATTCGTGGTCCATGAAAATGTCCGACGAACTTCAGTTTGTCGCTTCCTTAAGAAGAGACTCCTTTGGTAAGTCACGACAAACTAAAGTTTGTCGGACATTCACATACCTTCCAGCACGAGCAACGCAGTTTGGCCGCCACCCGATGAAACGTTGCTCAAAGACGACGCCGAAAGACGCACGAGCGCGCCTTCCACTTCATTGTGAAACAGAAACGGGTTGAAGTCGACGTTCATCTCGGTCGCATGTGCGCGATCGCCGAACATCGGGATAAACACTTTCTCGATCGGAGCGCGCTGCTGCACAACATGGGGACGTTCGAGCGCCAGCGCGATCGCCCGGTCCCACTCTGCCGGATCCGTTTCCCAACCGATCACGACACCCTTGCCACCATAATCATCGTTGGGCTTCAGCACCAGGCGCTCGCGCTCGGTTCGAAGAAGCTCGACGAGGTCACGCTCGTTTCCTTCAAAGTCTACCTTTCCGCGGCGTACTCTTCGCGTCCACGGAATATGTTGGCGAATCGCCGCCCGTTGTTCGTCGGTGAACAAGTGTCCGTAATGCGGATCGCTGAGAATAGCAAAGCCCGCTTTCTTGTGGGCCATCTTCGTGCGAAAAGAGTTTGCCATGCACACTTTGTGTTCGGCGTAAGCGCGCGCCAGCGGATGCTGCACATCAAATCGCTCGAGAAACTCGTGAATGACGACGCGTTTGTAGACAATGTCGATCCGAAACC
Organism: Pyrinomonadaceae bacterium; assembly: GCA_041499185.1. Taxonomy (GTDB): domain Bacteria; phylum Acidobacteriota; class Blastocatellia; order Pyrinomonadales; family Pyrinomonadaceae; genus JAOAPY01. The sequence goes on from JBGQJU010000014.1 coordinate 36,800, forward strand.
CGCCACTGGTCAACGCGGCGCCGTCAAACTTCAACGCGCGCGGATCGGCGATGACGGTCGCGTAGCCTTCGGATTCAAAATACTGTTTCAACACTTCAAATTCGCTCGCGGTGGAAACGCCCTCCCAATCGACGATTGCAATCTGCGGGCGCTCTTCTTCACCACCCCACTCGCGATACGCCGCTACCAATGAAGCGAGCAAGCGGCGATGCGGCTCTGGCAGCCAGTGTTCGTTTATCCGCAGAAACTCTTTCATCTGTGGCAGCTCGAAAAGAACCTTTTCCAGTTGCATCTGATCGCCTATGCCGGCAGGACTCTCGGCGTTGTACTCGAGAAACTGAAAACCGGATTCGCTGATGTAGGTGTCGAGCCGGCTGGTCACACACAAGCGCGTGTAACCCGGATCGATGCGCGCCATCTTCTCTTCAGTCGCGGTCAAACCGAGCTTGTTGAGGAGTTCATCGTCGACCAGTGCGCGCTCCACCACCGTCTCAAACGCCGCGGCGATCGTCTGCGCCGCAAGCGTGATTGCTTCATACTGCGAGCGACTGAGAATGTGCGGACGCAGGAACGGGCAGGTCGGACGGTCACCGTGCAACAAGCCAAGCTCCCGCTGCGACGCCAGCAACCGTGCGAATAGCTCGGGGCCGATCGCCGGATCGGCCAGGATCCGATCGTCGAGCGATTGAATGATGCTCTGGGGGACTGGCTGGGACATACACAATAGACTAACCAGCAGAGACAAAAAGGCCCAAAGGGCCGTCATTCAATATCAAGGAGCTGCCGGCGCGGGACTCGCGTCGCCCATGTCCAGGATTACTTTCCACCTGCCATCTTTTTGTTTCCGCCAGACGTTTACGTACTTGCCATAACGCACGACCAGTTTTCCTTCGGCGTCTACGGTGCGCAGCTCGTAGGTTCCCCAGGTCCATCCCAAGTCCCCGGACTTAGCGACCTCAGCTTTCTTCGGCTTCCAAGAGAGCACATAGCCCGAGCCCATGCCGGCAAGAATTGCTTTCTTGCCAACGACCGGATTGCCTCCTGCCGGCATTTGCATGGCATCGTCAGCGAGATACACGGCAAATGCTTCGGCGGCGCTCCAGATAACCGAAGCGTCCGCAAACGCGATGTCCGTCTTCAAAAGAGCATCGTCTTCTTTTGAGTTCCTGGCTACGGGCTGAGCCGTCACGTGCGAGACGGCCACACTCGCGAATACCAGGAAGGTAAACAATACGGACAAAATCTTTTTCATTGCTGTTCTCCAACACGAAATGAGTCACTTCTTCATCAACTCCAGCACCGCCGAGGTCATGGCTTTGACGCCGGTCCTCAGTGTCGGCTCGGGCACAGGCGCAAACAAAGCTGAATGCAGCGAAGGCAACGGTGTGCCTGTTTCTTTGCTTTGTTTGACTTTTGCAGGGTCCACCGCTCCGAGCCAAAACATCGACGTGGGGATTTGATGGTCCAGACTAAAGTAGCCGAAGTCTTCACTGCCCATAATCGGAGCCGACTTCACCACGTTCTCCTGACCCAGGGCCTTCACAAAAACACCAGCCAATCGCTCGGTAAGCGCCGGGTCGTTGTATGTTGCCTTTGTAACCTCGGTCTCGCTCACTTTCACAATGGGCGCGCGGTCCGCAGGAACACCGGCGGCCAGCGCAATGCCCTTCGTAATGCGCTCAATCGCGTTGAGAAGTTTCTGACGCACCTCCTCTTTGTAGGCCCTGACAGTAAGTTGCAGGTTCACTTCGTCGGGAATTATGTTGGGCCTTGTGCCACCATGAATGGAGCCTACGGTCACGACGGCTGGGTCAAGCGGCGAATTCTCGCGACTAACAATTGTTTGCAAGGCGACTATTACTTCGGCTGCCAGCACCACCGGATCTTTCGTCGCTTCAGGCTTCGAGCCGTGCCCGCCCAGACCGCGAATCTTGATTTCCACGGTGGTTGAGCTGGCCAGCGCGTAACCGGGAACGTAACCGACCTTTCCCGTCTCGAGTTCGGCATTGTCGTGAAGTGCGATCGCAAAATCGGGTTTCGGAAAGCGGGTGAAGAGCCCGTCGCGCAACATTGCGCGCGCGCCGTCAATTGTTTCCTCGGCCGGCTGGCCAATCAAAACAAGCGTGCCGCGCCACTGGTCCTTCAACTCGGCGAGCATCTTCGCCGTGCCCAGCATGGTGGTAATGTGAATGTCGTGGCCGCAGGCATGCATCACGCTCACGTCCTGGCCCGCATCGTTCTTCGTCTTCACCGTACTCGCATACGGCAGACCGGTTTTCTCGTCCACCGGCAACGCGTCGAGATCCGTACGCACGAGAACCGTTGGACCGTCACCATTCTTCATGACAGCAACCACGCCATAGCCAACCCAGTCCGGGCGCTCAAATTTTCCGACGCGTTCGGTGACTGTATAGCCGAGCGCTCTTAGCTGGCCCGCAAAGAACGAAGACGTCTTGTCTTCATGGTGCGATAGCTCAGGTGCGGCATGCAGTGTTTTGTAGGTCGCTACGAGCGATCCGATCTCGCGATCGATCAAACTGTCCAGCGATTGCTGCGCATTTGCTGTTGCCACAAAAAAACAGGCGAACAAGAAGACGGGGAAAAGGATTCTGGATCGCATTGCGATGCTCCTGATATTGAAAGGGAATTCGATCCTGCTATTTCACAAACAGCCGCGCCAGTTCACTGATACGCGCGAGATGGTAATCGTCGTGTTCGGCCTGAAACAATATCATATCAACCAGCCGCATCGGGATGTTCAACCGGGGATGAACTGCCGCGCGGGCAAACATTTCCAGGTCAAAACCATCAAGACGCTCAACCACTTGCGTCCGTCGATCGCGAAACACGCGCAAGATTGATTCCACGGGCACATCATTGTGATTAGCTTCATACGTTTTGCGATTCGACATGTCGGCGGCATGAAGTGCGACAGCGCCTGCGACATACTCGTCGATTCGTTGTATCAGTAACGATTCGAGGTCCAGCAAATGTCCCGCGTTCTCCTGAATGGACCAGCGGCCACCATCGCGCCGCGTCAAGATCTCGGCGGGTAGCGATCGAAGACGATCTTCGAGTCGCGCCGGCGTGCCTCGCACCCGCTCGATCATTTCCGGATAGAGTGCAACGGGAAAGTTGAAATCAAAGCTTCGATCAGTCCATTTGATTCTTCCGTCCATTTCGGTTTGTCCTTACAGGATGATGACGGATCGGATTGCCGGTCGCTTCATCACTCAAGATATGTCTACAAGAATATTGCGTTGACGGAAGCTATTCTAATTCTTCCCGGGTGAGGATGCACGGTTAGGCAGAGCAATAACCGAAGAGACAGCCAGTCTTGCGCGGCCGGCTGTCTCGTCGATCCAGTGATAAGAAGACGATGGTTCAGATCAGCTGCCGGCGGCGATCCCTAGGTTGACTTCGGCGATCGCCTGGTCAATGAGCTTGATCGCGTTGGCGCGATGACCCCCCTTGTCAGCAGTCGCCTGCACAAGGTTGTTCTTCGCGTTCTTGAGATTATCGAGGGCGGACCGCATGTGGGGCTGATCGGGTGATATCGCGAATGGATCGAAAGCAGCCTCAGCATGGTTATGCCTGCGAGCAAACACAATCCCGCGGTTCACTTCCGCGATGGCTTGGTTGACCAACCCTAACGCCTTTGCCCGGTGGCCGCCCTTGTTGTGTTCCGCTACCAGCAACTCCGCTTTTGCTTTCTGTAGATCGGCGCGGGCTGCTTCCATGAACGGTTGATCGGGAACGTTTGCGTGGACGAGTGCCGCAGCGCCCAGGAGCGTTGCCAGCAATATGATCAAACTCTTCCTGCTAATCATCGGATTCTCCTTAGGATCTGTTTGGATGAACGATCGGTGTGCCTTCGCAAGCGCGGGTATCCTACACCCTTGAGGCGACGGACAACAAGACTTTGACAATCTTATTCAACAGCGCCGGAAGAAGTCTTCCGCGCGGCAAACTTCGCGACCACGAGTCCCGCGAGAAACCAGCCGATCAAGATCGCGCCCAGTTGCATCAGCATGTAGACGTTGCTAAAGCTCCACCAGGTTCGGCGGCAATGGCGATGGCTAAGCTACCGGCTCTTCTTTCTCCTGGCCCAGGCTGAACCAATTACCCGAGTTGTCTCTCATCACAGTAGCGGTACCCCATGACTGCTCAGTTGGCGGACCCTTGAATTCAACGCCGCGCCCCTTTAGCTCGTCGTAAGTTTTGTAGATGTCGTCCGCATCAAAGACACCACCGCCGAGCACGCCTTTGTCGATCAGAGACCGCAACTGAGCGGCGGATTCTTCATCCAACATCATTCCGGCTTTGGGCTCCATCAGAATGATTTCAAAGCCCGGTTGACTCTTTATCCTCATCGTCAACCAGCGAAAGTCTTCGCCGACCATGGCGTCAGTATCGACTTCGAATCCCAGCTTGTCACGATAGAATTCGAGCGCCTCCTGTTGGTTCTTGACCCAGATCAACGCGTGCGACATTTTCGTAATCATAAGCTTCAGCTCCCCTCCTCAGGTTTTGAGAACGAGCATAAAAAGTTTGCGGGAAATTCGCTTCTCGAAAATTGCTAAAGACGGTACCGATCGGATGGCTTGAGTCCGTACATAAGGATGAAGCAACCAGGGACCTTTTTCAGCGACTCTCTTTCGCGCCGGCGGTAGTTGATGGGTGCGTGGCCGACGCATTTTCGGAAGAGCGAACTGAACGATCCCAGACTTTGAAAACCTACTTCAAAGCAAACGTCCGTCACGCGCAGTTCGTCCGAGTTGAGCAACTCTTTCGCTTTCTCGATGCGCCGTTCAATCAGATACTGATGCGGCGTCTTGTTGAAAGCCTGGCGGAACAGTCGCAGGAAATGATAACGCGAAAAACACGCCTCGCTGGAAATCTGATCAAGACTGAGCGGGTGATCGTAACAGTGGTCGATTAACTCGCGCGCGCGACAGAGTCGCCGGTAAACTTCCGCTCCGATCGGTTGATCTGCCATAGTCAGGTCCGCGTAAATCTGTGGCCACTAAATTTCGCTTCGCATTCTAACATAAAGCCCGGGGAACGACTGCTAAACGCGACGGACGCTGACCAGGCCGGCATGGTGCTCAGGCATGAAGAAGGTCTCGGCGGCTTTTCCCAAGTTCCCTTGCTACTCGCAAGAAGGCTCGGGCCGCATGCGACAGCGTTGCGCCCTTTCGGTAGATCAAATGCAAACGTCTTTCCAGGCGCATCTCGCGCACCGTTAGCGCCGCGAGTTGTCCGCGCGCGATTTCAGTCTGTGCTGCCAGCCGCGGGATCAGTGCGACGCCCATTCCCTGCTCGACAAATCGCTTGATCGCTTCCAGCGTCGGCATCTCCATCGAGATGTTGAGCGGCGTGCGGTATTTTTCGAACGTCCGCACCACGCGTTCGCGATATGGTGAGGCGACGTTGTGGGCAATGAACGACTCAGCGCCGAGTTCGCGCACCGAGACCGTCTGCTTTGCCGCCAGTGGATGATCGGTGGGTACGATCAACGCCAGCTCATCCATCACTACCGGCACCGCAGCGATGGCCGCGTCGCTGGGCTTGAATGAGACAATTCCGACCTCAGTGTCTCGCCCAAGAATTTCTGACGGAATGCGGCTCGCCAGACTCCGCTTCACCTCGATCTTGATGTGCGGATGACGCGCGCGGAAGACAGGAAGTATCGACAGGAGATACATCACCGTGTATTCATTGGCGGTCAAGGTCAGTTTCCCTCGGTGCAAGTCCTTTAATTCTTTGAGCGCCGCATGAGCGCCGTGACGCAGGTTCAGGATCTGTTGCGCCACACCGAAAAGCACGCGTCCGGCCGCCGTCAGCGTTCCGTCTCTTGACGAACGATCGAACAGCGGCTCGCCTAGTTCTGTCTCCAGTCGCCGAATCGCCTGGCTGACCGCCGGCTGTGTCCGATGCAACGTCTCAGCCGCGCGCGAAAAACTCTTTTCCTGCGCCACCGCCACCAACACCTCAAGCTGATTGATATCCATCGGTTCTCCCCCAAATGTCCGACAAACTTCAGTTTGTCGCGGGCCGTCGAACTGAGCCGACGACGTGAAAACGACGACAAGCCAGAGTTTGTCGGACTTATGGCTTCAGAAGGCCGGGTTATGTTATCACAGCACATTATCTTTTCATAAACATTATAACTTTGACTTTCAGGCCCTCGCGACCTACGATCGCCCTTTCCCCAAAAGGAGGATCACGATGGCTACTGAACGAATCGCCATTTTCGACACCACGCTCCGCGACGGCGAACAGTCTCCTGGCTGCTCGATGAACCTGGAAGAGAAGGTGCGCATGGCCCGGCAACTGGAGGCTCTTGGCGTCGACATCATCGAGGCCGGATTCCCCATCGCCTCGGAAGGTGATTTCGCCGCGGTCGAAGCCGTGGCCGCTCAGTGCCGCGAGGTGACGGTGGCGGCGCTCTGTCGAACCTCGGAGCAGGATGTCATGAAAGCCGCGGCGGCGCTGCGCGGAGCAGCACACCCGCGCATTCACACTTTCGTCGCGACCTCGGACATTCACCTCGAATACAAACTGAAAAAGACTCGCACTGAAGTGATCGAGATGACGCGGCAAGCCGTGGCGCTCGCGCGCGACTTTGCCGAGGAAGTCGAATTCTCGGCTGAGGACGCAACCCGCAGCGATGTTGATTACCTGTGTGAGGTGCTTGCGGTTGCAGTTGAAGAAGGTGCGTCGATTCTCAACGTTCCGGACACGGTTGGGTACACAATGCCGGCGGAGTTCGCGCGATTGGTGCGCACTGTTCGCGAACGAGTTGTCGGCGATCGCCAAGTGACGATCAGCGTTCACTGCCACAACGATCTCGGACTCGCGGTGGCCAACAGTCTGGCCGCGATCGGCGCTGGAGCACGGCAGATCGAATGCACGATTAACGGCATTGGTGAGCGCGCGGGTAACGCTTCGCTGGAAGAGATTGTGATGGCGATGAAAGTGCGCGCCGATCAACTCCCGTTCGAGACCGGCATCGACACTCGCGAGATTTATTCGGCCAGCCAGTTGCTTTCGGCGATCATTGGCTCTGACGTGCAGCCCAACAAAGCGATCGTCGGTCGCAACGCTTTCGCGCACGAGGCCGGCATCCACCAGCATGGCGTCATAAGTAATCCGCTCTGCTACGAAATCATGACGCCGGAATCAGTTGGCGTACCAAACAATAAGCTCGTACTGGGCAAACATTCCGGACGCCACGCGCTTAGCTTGCGCTACGCGGAGCTTGGCCACTCGCTCTCCGCAACCGAGTTGGACGCGGCCTACAAACGCTTTACCGAGCTGGCCGACCGAAAGAAGCGAATCTACGATCAGGATCTGATCTCGTTGCTTCCGGTCACCTCGCGCACTAAAGAGCGGTTGCCAATCGAAGCCGCCGCCAAAACGAGAACGTTCGCGCACAGTTCCAGTTACACCTGATCCGAGAGTCGAGGCGAGCAATTGGCTCCGTAGGAGCCTGATATTCGTAGCAACTTCTGCTTTGTACACCTTGGCGGAAATTAGTAAGCGAGTCTCACAACTATAAAATAAATATTCCGTCCCTAGCCGGGACTTCGATGAAACAAAAATGCGATTGAAGATAACGATTCTCGAAGGAGATGGCGTTGGTCCCGAGGTAACGCTTGAAGCAATCCGTGTTTTGCACTCAGTGGCTAGTCTTCACGGACACTGGTTTGATTTCGTAGAGCGACCGATTGGCGGCGCGGCGATCAGGCAGACCGGTTCGCCTTTGCCACCCGCCACGCTGGACGCATGTCTTGCGAGCGACGCGGTCTTGCTTGGCGCTGTGGGCGCACCGGAATTCGATACCCTGCCGCCGCACCAGCGACCGGAAGCGGGGCTGCTGCTGCTCCGTCGTGCGCTCGGCGGTTACGCGAATCTGCGCCCGGCGATCTCTTACGACGCAATTGCTAACGCGTCTCCCCTGCGTCCCGAGATCGCCAGAGGCGCGGATATTCTGATCGTTCGCGAGCTGCTGGGCGGACTCTATTTCGGCGAACCGCGCGGCGTGCGCAACGACAACGGCCACTCAGTAGCCGTCAACACGATGCGCTACTCAGCAGAAGAGATCGAGCGCGTTGCGCGTGTCGCTTTCGCAGCGGCAATGAAGCGAAGGCGCAAGGTCACTTCAGTTGATAAGGCAAACGTGCTCGAGACTTCGCAGTTGTGGCGGCAAACTGTCACGCGCGTCGCCAAAGACTATCCGGAAGTCACGCTCGATCATCTCTATGTTGACGCCTGCGCCATGCACCTGATTACTAACCCAAAAAGATTCGACGTCATACTGACAGAAAATCTTTTCGGCGATATTCTTTCAGACGAAGCTGCGGTAATTACCGGATCGCTGGGCATGCTCGCATCGGCCAGCATTGGCGGCGAAGTTGGACTCTACGAGCCGGTGCATGGTTCCGCGCCGGATATTGCGGGCCGCGGGACGGCGAATCCGTTAGGCGCGATTGCTTCAGCGGCGCTGTTGCTGCGATACTCCGGAATGCTGGAGCGCGAAGCGCAGGACATTGAAGAAGCAATCCGGGCTGTGCTTAAGGCAGGCTATCGGACCCCGGATATTGATCCGGGAAACACCGGCTACGCCGCGACAACGTCTGAAGTCGGTGAACTGGTTGCCGAGGCCGTCGCCGAGATTGCCGATATGCGCCACGCGTATCATGCGGTTTAGTCAGTCGTCAGTTGTCAGTAGTCAGTAGTTTTGATCTTTCTTCTTTGTACTTTTCCTTGGTGATAGTGCTTATTAAGACGCGGGGCCGGCTGCAAAGTACAAAGCACAAAGAACAAGAGACAAAGAACTAAATACAAAGTAGGATCAACTGACTACTGACTACTGACAAAGTTTTATGCCATTTGCCTTGTTTGAAAAACTCTGGGACGCGCATGTCGTTCGAGAGTTCGCGCGTCAACCCACACTTCTCTACATCGATCTACATCTCGTTCACGAGGTCACCTCGCCCCAGGCATTCGACGGTCTGCGGACCGCAGGCCGTCGTGTGCGCCGCCCTGATCTGACAGTGGCCACGGTGGACCACAACGTTCCTACCACTGATCGAAGTCTGCCGATTACCGATCCGATTGCGGCCAAACAGATCGAGACGCTGCGGAATAATTGCCGCGAATTCAGCGTTCCTCTTTTCGATATCGATTCCGCCGAACAAGGCATCGTGCACGTGATCGGGCCGGAGTTGGGCTTGACGCAGCCGGGCATGACGATCGTCTGCGGTGACAGTCACACCAGCACGCATGGCGCATTTGGCGCGCTGGCCTTTGGCATCGGCACGAGTGAAGTCGAACACGTGCTCGCCACGCAATGTCTGCCGCAGAACAAGCCGCGTTCGATGCTGGTGCTGACTCGCGGAGCGCTGCCGGAAGGTGTGACCGCCAAAGATCTGGCACTGGGGATAATCGGCCGGATCGGCACGGACGGCGCAAGCGGTCACGTGATCGAGTACGCCGGCGAGTCCGTGCGCGCGCTTTCGATGGAAGGGCGAATGACGCTTTGCAACATGAGCATCGAAGCAGGCGCGCGCGCGGGGATGATTGCCGCCGATGAAACGACGTTCGCGTATTTGAAAGGCAGACGCTTTGCGCCGAGCGGTTCGGCGTGGGACGAAGCCCTGGCCCATTGGAAAACATTGACGACAGACGAAGGAGCAAACTTTGATCGCACCGTTGAAATCGATGCGACTACGTTAGAGCCACACGTCACGTGGGGCACGAGTCCAGGCATGGTTGTGCCGGTAACCGGTCAGGTCCCGGATCCGGCGGCAGCAAAGAGCGAGGCCGACCGTCGCTCTGCCGAACGCGCACTCGAGTACATGGCGCTCGCGCCGCGCACTAAGATTGAAGACATTTACGTCGATCGGGTCTTTATCGGTTCGTGCACCAACGCTCGGATTGAGGATCTGCGCGCGGCCGCGCGAGTGGCAAAGGGACACAAGATCAAAAGCTCGGTGCGCGCCATGGTGGTGCCTGGCTCGCAGGCGGTAAAGCGCGCGGCCGAGGCGGAAGGCATCGATCAGATTTTCCGCGATGCTGGATTCGAATGGCGCGAGGCGGGTTGTTCGATGTGTCTTGGCATGAACTCCGACATACTACAACCGGGCGAGCGCTGTGCTTCGACGAGCAACCGCAACTTTGAAGGCCGGCAGGGCCGCGGCGGCCGCACGCATCTGGTCAGCCCGATGATGGCGGCGGCAGCGGCGATCGCGGGACACTTTACGGATGTACGAAGGTGGGAGTTCAAATGAGGCAGGTGTCCGGTATCGGGTCTCAGGTCTCAGGTAGCAGTTAAGATCTCGGGCCGGCACCCGACACCTGGCACCCGACACCTAACGGATCAATTCATGAATCCATTCCGCACACATACCGGACTCGTCGTTCCGCTCGATCGAGGAGACGTTGATACCGATCAGATCATTCCGAAACAATTCTTGAAACGGATCGAGCGCACAGGCTTTGGCGAGTTTCTGTTTTATGATTGGCGGCATCTGCCAAGCGGAGAGCTGAACGACGAGTTTGTCTTGAACGAGACGCGTTATCGTGGCGCGTCGATTCTTGTCACGGGAAAAAACTTCGGCTGCGGCTCGTCGCGAGAGCACGCGCCGTGGGCGCTAGCGGACTACGGCTTCCGCGCGATTATCGCGCCATCGTTTGCCGACATCTTCGCGAACAATTGTTTGAAGAATGGTCTGCTGCCGGTTGTTCTTATGGAGGCTCAAGTTGCTGAGCTGGTCAGGTGTGCAAGGGAAATTGAAGAGTACCGGTTAACAGTCGATCTCCAACGCCGAATTGTTGAGGACGAGCAAGGCTTTGCCGCCACCTTCGCAATCGATGATTTTCATCGCCACTGCCTGCTGGAAGGTCTCGACGACATCGGTCTGACACTGCGACACGAAGGCGAAATCACCGGTTATGAAAAGCGCCGGCCAGCCTGGATGAGGTGACGTTGCGCCCTGAATCACTCCCGGGAATCTCATGCCTGCGGCCGACACTTGATTGACAAAGCGGGTGCTCGATGACACGATCCTCGCCGTCCCAGAATCTCTCCTTATCACTCTCAAGCTTGTAGGGAGGCCGCGTGTCAATGAACCCGACCAGCGAACAAGCACAAAAGCATTGCCAGGAGTTCTAACTATGAAACGTCTCACCCTAATCCTAGGATCGATCCTTTGTTTCTTACTAATCGCCTCGACTGATCGTCTGGTCTCCGCAAAAGATACCTGGACGAGTCTCCGCTCAAAGAACTTTCTGCTGGTCGGCAACGCCAGCGAGAAAGAGATCAGGCAGGTCGGCATTCGGCTCGAACAGTTTCGCGAGGTGTTTTCGCGCTTGTTCACTAAAATGAATTTCAATTCGCCAGTGCCGACGACGGTCATCGTTTTTAAGAGCGACAGCTCCTATCGGCCTTTCAAACCTAATGCGAACGTCGCGGGTTACTTTCAATCAGGCCCGGACGTTAACTACATCACGCTGACCACCGAAGCAAGTGGCGAGCAGGATCCTTTCAAGGTCATCTTCCATGAATACACCCACCTGCTGGTCAACAACACCATGGGTAATGTGCCGACGTGGTTCAACGAAGGCCTGGCCGATTATTACAGCACGTTCAGCATCACTGACGACCAGAAGGTGATGCTGGGTAAACCGATCTCCAACCATGTCTACCTGCTGCGGGAAAACAAGATGCTGCCGCTGCGCACGCTCTTTAAGGTTGATCAGCAGTCTCCTTACTACAACGAGCGCGACAAGCAAAGCATTTTCTACGCCGAGTCGTGGGCGCTGATGCATTATTTGATCCTCGGCAACAACGGCCAGCGGCTCACTCAGATGAGCAAATTCATAACGCTGATGGACACGAACGTGACGATGGAGCAGGCGTTCCAGCAAGCCTTCCAGATGAGTTTTGAAAACATGGAGAAGGAACTGCGGGAATACATCAGGCGCGATCGCTATCCGACAATGACCGGCCAGTTCGCTACGAAGCTCGCGATTGATACCGAGATGCAGGCGGCGCCACTCACTGAAGCAGAGGCGCAGGCCTACCTCGGCGATCTGCTCTTGCACAGCAACCGCAAGGAGGCCGAAGGCTATCTGCAAAAAGCGCTGGCGCTTGATCCGAATCTGGCGATGGCTAATGCATCAATGGGGATGGTGCATGTGCGCCAGGGCAAGGTCGACGAAGCGCGAAAAAGCCTGGAGCGCGCAGTCGCGGCAAACTCGCAGAACTATTTAATTCATTACTACTATGCCTATGCGCTCAGTCGCGAGGGGCAGAGCGATACGGTGACGGAATTTGCGCCTGAGATTATGGCGAAGATACGCGCTGAATTGAAGCAGGCGATCGCGCTTCGGTCCGACTTTCCCCAGTCTTTAAGCCTGCTGGCCTTCGTCAACCTGGTGGCTGGAAGCGAACTCGATGAATCGGTCGAGCTGCTCAAGCGCGCTCTGGCCACGTCTCCGGGCCGCAACGATCTGGTGTACATGCTGGCCCAGGTTTACGTGCGCCAGGAAGACTACAAGACGGCGCGCCAGCTACTGGAGCGGCTCAAGGGAAACAATAGCGACGCGCAATTGTGTCAACATGCTGAAAACTTGCTCGCTCAGTTGGCAGTGATTGACGAACGGAAAGCGCGCTTCGAAGCGATGCGAAACGCCGCGAGTAACTCCGCGAGCACGGATGACCCCGTTCCAAAACTCTCGCGCCGTGCAGGCGCGGACGAGCCAACTCCCGTTGCCGAGTTGAGTGACCCATTTGCCTATCTGCAAGAGGCGCTTAGAAAGCCGGGTGATGGCGAGAAGCGCGTCCAGGGAACATTGATCCGCATCGACTGTGACGCGAAGGGAATTACATTTCTCGTCAAGGTCGACGATCGCCTGTTGAAACTGCGAACAGACCGGTTCGAAAATATGCAGATAGTCGCCTTTACGAGCGAGGCCGGCCGCGAGATTAACTGTGGCCCTCGCAAACCGGAAAACGCCGTGGTCATGTGTTATGTTCCGGCGCCGGAGGCGCGGGCCAAAGTGGACGGTACTGTGAAGTCGCTTGAATTTGTGCCGAAAGATTTCAAGCTGAAGAGTCAACCCTGACGACTCTTCCTAAACAATTCCCTCGCGCCGCGAACTAACTCGCGTTTGCCTTCGTATAGCGGTAAATATGGAGGTCGTAGAACAATGCGTGATCCAGCTCTGGCAGGTATTCTCAGCTTACTAATTCCCGGCGTGGGACAGATTTATAACGGCCGAGTGATCATCGGGATTATCTGGCTGATCGTGACGGGCGTATCCTGGATTGGAACAGCAGGCACGCTTGGCTGGATCGTGCACCTCATTTCTGCGTGGTGCGCTTACTCTTACGCTAAGGACCATCCGATACGTGCATGAATGTTCAAGGCTGTGGCTTTGTCCAGTCCTCGACAAGCAAACCGGACACAGGATGAAAATCCTTGAGGTTGCGTGACAACAAGAGTCCACTCTGCGCCATAGTAATTGCCGCGATCTTCAAGTCCATCGCACCCATTCGCGGATGTGAATGCCTCAAGCGTCGAAACAATGCGGCGGCGTCTCTTTCGTAATTCAACAGCGGAATCTCAGAGAAGAACCCAAGCATCAGAAACAGGCGCTGGTATGCGTAGACTTCTTCCGCTGGCTTCTTTGCTCCCGCTATGAGCGAGAGCCAGCCGCGCATCTGCTCTTCAACATTCACAATTGTTGTGTGAACCGCGTCAGGCGACAAAATGTCGAGCCGAGCGCGCAAGTGAGAGTACGCAGGCTCCGTTTGGCGTTGAATAACGGTGAGATGGTCGGTGTCTAGAACGAGGATCATCGCCTTCCACGGGCCAGGGACTTTCGATACTTTCGCCCCGCGCGCACTATCTTCTCAAACGCAGGATCATCCTTAAACGCTCCAGCGAGACGATCCCACCAGGGACGCTGATCACCGTTGGCTTTCTCCACAACCAATTTCAGTTGTCGCACTTCCCGTTCCAGCTCGTCGACGCGTTCCTTGAGACTTGCTGCAGACATCGTGTTCTCCTTCGACCTGATTCGTCCTGTTTACATCGTAGGGTGGCGATCACGGGCGGTCAAGCGCCAGGATCGCTCTCAACTCTTTCGCGCTCCACTAGTCTCAATCTTTGCTCGCGACGTTCTTCCTCGGTCCTTGTAATTGTTTCAACAACTCCCCGACCGCTGCTTCGAGCTGGCGATCGCGGCTGCCGATATTGTCTTCCGGCGCGTTGTCGACAAACATGTCGGGCTGCACGCCGTAGTTCTCCATGTTGGTCTTTTTCGGATCGGCAAGATAGACGCCGACGCCCGGAGTACGCACCGTCGAGCCGTCGATCAAGCTGATGTCCACGGCCCTGTCACCGACGACGTGTGACATTGGTCGCTGTGGGAGCACTCGCGATTGCTTCATGAGGCACCTAACGATATGCGCGTTGTACCGATGAGCTGTGTCATTGGACCAACTTGCCTTTTCTGTCATAGACAGGATGTTGCTGCCTCAAAAGATTAGGATCAGCCAACATGTCAGCAAACGTCCTATCACGGAACGCCCTGGTTAATAAGTCTCTTACTGCCCGCCTTAACAAGATGACAGCGTCTGCCCTTCTTTGATCGCTTGCAGTCAGCGCGCCAGTACTCGTTGGTGCTTGCGCGAACATTGCTGCTGCTGCGTGTTTGAAGTCACAACAGGTTTGGTAAATATCTTCGGCCTGCTGGGCCGAAATACCAAAAGAAACAAGTCCTGGTAAGCGCTGAGTAACTTGGGCTCTATTCTCCTTCGCAGATACGCAAATCATAGACTCCAAAGCAGCGTGAACAATCACATGGCTTAACATTGCAAGCCAGATAGAGTATGCCCATTCATGGTATTTGATAGCCCGAACGATTCTTCGATATTGTGGCTCATTGGCATCGTCAAGAAAAAACTGCAGGGAATCCCAAAGTTCAGCCATTACCAGCGCGTCAGCTTCGGTGATTGTGTTCCAGTCCTCGTCCTTCGGAATCACGAAAGCTAAGTTGGAGCCACGGATAGTCGGATCACTGTAATGCGCCACTGGTCCGGATGTGGGATAAAGAGACTTTACCCAAGCGCTGTCATAAGCAACTGACGTAGGCTTAACTATTCGGGATAGGATAATCGCCCGAAGAATCAGTTGTTTTTCCTCATGGGTTGGTAGATTTGGGTAACCAGATTCTGATTCTTCAGTGTTCAGCTCATAAAAAGGCGGTGCGTATAAGAATTGAGTGGTTCAATCTGTTCTCGTGCTTCAACCTTCGGACATTGAACTCTGACCTCGTCTAGCCATTGTGGCTCCAACCTCTCGATGTGAACGCCATTCCCAATATGGGCACTCAGGACAGGTGGTTCAACCGCTGATTGCAAGCTGAATAGAGCAGATATTTCCGTACGCATCTTTACTCTTGATCCCTCTGAAGTCCGCGAAGCGCATACTGATTAGATATCACAACTGCACATAATACGCCGATATGAAGTATTCGGCAGCAAATGCCAGAACGAAAACTCCTCGACCAAGTCAGTGATGTTGCACGCCTGAGACCCTTGAATCTAAGGACTGAAGAAACCCGACCGCAGTTGGAGGTGATCATCATCACCGTCATGGTGTTGGAGGATGAAGGCGCTAACATCAGAAGCCGGAAGTCAGAAGTCAGGAGTCAGAAGGTGGGATGGTCCAGCAGTTAATGGTCGGGTCCTTTGGGCCAACTTGCACCTGTTGTTCTGGTCGCGGCTCCGCCGCCTGATGTGCGGAAGTGTCTCCGACCTTCCGAAAGACGGCCACCAAAACTTCTGGGGCTACGCCCCGCGTCTCCATTCGATGCGATCAATATCGACGATCAGCGGCTCATCCTCCATGGGACATCGCTGCCAGATTCGCGCGCTGGACCAGCGGTAATCAATGGCCCTCTCAACCAATCCCGCGCGCACTGGATTCAAATGAATGTAGTTGACCTTTTGCATAAACGCTGCTTCGCTGAAGATCGAAAAGACATTCTTTTCCTGCTGCCAAAGTGAATGCGTGTGTCTTCGCTTCCACTCCTCATGGCGCAGCTTTGCCAGAGAACTCTTGAAGTTCTTTTCCTTCAGATAATCGATTACGCGCCGGCCGGTGATGCCTTTGACATAACGCAATACTTCGGCAGAGGTGTTCGGCTGGCTTGTGATCACGTGAAGATGATCGGGCATGATTACGTACGCAAAGATCAGAAAGCCGCCAGAGCCTCGTGCTCATTCAAAGCCTCACAGGTCACTTTCTTAATAGCGTCAGTTTGAAAGACGGGCAGACGGTCTTTGGCGACCATAGTGATGTAGAGTGCTTGTGAGTCTCGTGAGATTTGAAACTTGTTCATTTCGAATATGGGGCGTAGCCCCAAAATCAATTCAAGCTGCTATCGGAAGGTCGGAGACCCTTCCGCACATCGGGCGGCAGAGCCGCGAACTGTAGCGCCTGCTAAGGCGGCCAGCAACTTCCGAGGCATGTTCTCGTCGAGGAGAATCCTCACGCCGCGGCCTCTTCCTTTTCGTGCGCGAGTTCACGCAACGCTCCCCGCACGGCGTCCTCGCTCAACGTCGGATAAGCATCGACGATTTCCGCGACGCTCATTCCACTGGCCAGGCACTCAAGCAGAAACGCTACCGAAATGCGCGTTCCTCGCACACGCGGTTTACCCCCGAGGTGGTCCGTGTCTGAAACAATCCAATTCTCGCCGTTCATGGTTTTTGTTCTCGATTGAAGACGCAGAATGTTGAGCCCGTGTCAAAGTCCGCATTGACCTCTCCTGTGTTCAGTCCATTATCTACGGAGCACCTACGGCCTGTCCATAAGTTGTAAGCCTCAGCCTATCGGAGTGCAGCTTTCTTCTTGTACTGTGGTTCACGGTCGCACGGGTTTCTTAACCGGCGGCAGAGCGCGTGGGATGTCGCCATCATCGACCAGCGGGTTCTGGTTATTCGATTGGATCTTTGGTGGTCCACCGCGTAGGACGGGCGGGAGCTTCGGCGTTGGGATTTTCACCGTCGCAACTGGCTCGTTGCGCTTTAGAATCGCGCCGCCGCGTCCGGCAACCCAAATGTTCATCCCGCCGCGATAGGCCACCGAGAACAGCGGCGCGCTGGTGATTGTCGGCTGAATCTCCCAGGTCACGCCGGAGTCTTTACTGCGCAAGATCCTTCCCTGATCGCCTGCAACGATCACGTCGTTGGGGCTGGCGACGGCAACGGCGAAGAGATTCGAGCTGACCCCGCTCTCGACGTCTTTCCAGGTGGCGCCGCCGTCGTCAGTGCGCAAGATGATCCCCTTTTCGCCGACCGCGTAACCGCGCTGCTCGTCAGCGAACGCCAGGGCGTACAGCCACTCCCTAAGGTTGCGATCGATCCGCTTCCAATTTTTTCCGCCGTCTTCAGTGCGCAGGATCGTTCCGGCTGAACCGATGGCCACGCCATGCTGCTCGTCGGTGAAGCGGACGTCTTCCAGCCAGTTGAAAGTGTTGGTGAGTTGATAATGCCACGTTTGCCCGCCATCTTCCGTGTGCAGGATTGTGCCGCGCGCGCCGACGATCCAACCGCTCCCGGGCGTGGGAAAGTCAACGCCGAGCAATTCTTCTGTTGCTTCAGTTTTGACCGCTTCCCAGGTCACGCCTCCGTTCCCCGAATGCAGGATGGTGCCTTTGTCGCCGACAGTCCACCCTTCGCTATCGTTCACGAAGGTGATCGCATTTAATCGCGCAGTCGTCCCAGATGGACGCACGGTCCAGTTCCTGCCGCTCGAACTCGTAAAGAGAATTTTGCCGCGCGAGCCGACGGCCCAGCCGTGCGAGTTGTCGAGAAAGAAGAGGTGCGCGAGGTCTTCGCGGCCGCCTTCAGTCAGCCGCCGCCAGGATAGACCACCATCGTCCGAGCGCACCACGAGCCCATCGCCGCCGGCGGCCCACCCGGTGAACTCGTCAGCGAAATAGACCGTGCTGAGTTTCGGACTGGTCCGTACGTTGACCGGCAGCCAGATTTTGCCGCCGTCGCCCGTCGTCAGGACCACGCCGCCGTCGCCCGAGGCCCAGCCATGGTTGTCATCAGAAAAGGAAACCGAAAGAAGATCCGTGGTGACGAGAGCGTCCGTGGCGCTCCAGGTTGCGCCGCCGTCACTGGTCTGCAGGATCGTGCCGCCGTAGCCGACTGCCACAGCTCGTTTCGGTGAAGTGAATGCTACGCCCGTCAGTACGTTGTCCCTTTGTATTTTAGGTTCCCACTGCGCGCCGCCATTGTTCGTAACCAGCAGCGTGCCTCTCGCGCCGACTGCAATGCCGGTCTTCTTGTTGATGAACGAGACGGAGAAAAGATGCGCGCCAGTGTGACTGGTTTGTGCTTTCCACTTGATGCCGCCGTCCGTGGTCGTGATGATGGCGCCGAAAGTGCCGACGGCCCAGCCGTGCAATGGATCGTCAGGCGCGAACGTGATGCAGAAAAGATGGTCCCTCGTTCCCGTAGGCCTGCGAACCCATTTCTCGCCGGCGCTTATCGTCGTCAAGACGACACCGCCCGCGCCCGAGATGACGGCGCGCGACTTATCTTTTACATAAATACTGTAGAGCGTCGTATTGGTGGGAGACTCTTGCTCTTTCCATTCGAAGCCGCCGTTAACGCTGCGCAGTATCGCGCCGTCGGCGCCGATGGCCCAGCCGTGCCGCTTGTCTTTCGCAAAACGGATCGAATTGATCACGTTCCCTTGCGGTCGCGGGTTCTGCCATTCCCAGCCACGCAATTCTCCCTGAGCGCCGGCGATCAAATGCCCACCGAGGCACGAAAGCAGAGCGACCATGAGCAATGGGCCGGCAGTCAAACCTCGTCGCAAAACTCGCAACGCGCGCGATCTTTCGGGAATTGAGAAAATGAAAGACAGCATGTCCGCTCTGGAGAACAAAATGCCCGAGGCTCTCATAAAGTGCCCAGTCTAATGGATGATAAATTATAGAGGCGAAGCGCCGCGAAAGCGAATAGACGGTTAGCCGATCGCCGGCCGATGATAGCGACCGTCAACTCGCCAGCCGCTGGACGTATGCTTGAGTCTGGCTAGCGGAATTGCGTGATCCTGCGCGCACGTAAGCCAGCGCGACTTTCGGCGCCGGTGGCCGCGGGTTGGATTGGCGTCTTGAAATGTGATTTCGCACGACTCCTCGATCTTTGAATTTCGCAGGCCATCCGCATCACCGAACGGAATTGGATCGGTTTCCTTTTCGGCATACCGAATACAAAAATATTTGAGGTCGGCGTTCGCCGGCACTCTGATCTCCAAATGTTCGCTGAGGATGATCTCCCTCCCCAGGCAATCTATCGCCATGCCGGGCTTGACCCTGATCACATTTTTGTCTTTTGCACTGTTGTCAGTCGAAACCTCAAGACCCGTAACGACACCGAAACCGACCAGCAGGCGATTGTGGAGTCGGTGCTTCTCGAGGAAATATTTTTGTTCGGCCTGAAAATCCTCGGCGGTCAGCAGCCTGCCGAAGAAGAAGTTGTTTCTCTTCGGGTATTCACCAAGTTGGAATCGCGGATCTTTCATTCGCTGCTTTGTCGCTCTAATCTATCCGATAGCGGATGGGGTCTGCTAATCTGCTCCGTCGATCGTTCCGACCCTGTCAATTGCATCTCGCAACACCGCTTCATCGACGCGCCTGAGTTTCGCGATGCGGCGCGCGGCGCGGTCGGCGGCTTCCTGAATGACATGTCCGGCGTGGCCTTCGGCCCATTCCCATTTCACTTCGTGTTTGCCGGCAGCTTTGTCCAGACGCTCCCACCACGCGTGATTCGTCTTGCGGCGATACCGGCCGCTCATCGTTTCGATCACATAGCGCGAGTCGGTGTGCAAATGCACTCGGCAAGGCTCGCGCAAACTTTCCAGGCCTAGCGCCGCCGCGACAATTTCTGCCTGCTGATTGGTCGCAGAACCAAGATAGGCGCCAAAAGCTTTCCACAAACCACGGTAGCCAAGCAGCGCTACGGCCGCCGCGCGCATTTCTGCACGTCCGTTACCGAGACTGGATCCGTCGCAGAAAATTGTTACCGATTTCATGTGCGTGCCCTTGAGGCGACCAGGCCGTTAGTTCTTCACCGCCAAAGATCCTGCCCGGTTAGTTTAACGTCAGCGTTCTTCCACGCGTTCTCGAATTCTCGCTGGACCATTGCGGCGGACTGATCTTTGTTTTGCGCCTTCAAACTTTCCATCAAACCGAAAAGCGAACGACCGTTCCGCCTGTTTCGCAGCAGGTCATCGCGGAAAACTTGCTCCGCAGCGGAAAAGTCGCCCTGCTTCAGGAGCGCGCCACCGAGCATTTCGCGCACGGGCAAAAACCAGGTAGGCGGTTCGTCATAGGCTAGCGAGTCCTCAATCTCGATGGCCTTTCGTAAAGACTCGATCGCCGTCTTGTTATCGCCTTTTGCCGACGCGATGCGTGCATTTAACACGTTGTCGGCGATGCTCTTGATCTTGCTGGCGGGATTCAATCCGTACGGCGCATCGGCCGGGATCAACTTTAGTGAATTCAGAAACGACTGGCGCTCGCTCTCGGCCCTTACAAGATTTGCGGCGGATGCGTAACCCATACTGCGCGCGAAGTGCCAGATAGCGTTAATGCCAAACAGCTTCGGATCAGGCTGCGGCAGGTTTTCAATATCGTCCCAGCGACCGAAACGCACGAGGATGAGCGGCGTCACCAGCATCGGCATTTCTTTGAGCGCCGGACCCACATTGCCTTCGAGCTGCTTTGCGGCTTTCATCGAGTCGGCAAAACGTCCTTGCATGGTGTTGGCGATGGCCAGAAAGTGCAGGTTGTGGCTGTAGTACATCAATGGGTAAATGCCCTGCACGCCGCTGGATTGCATGTACGCGCGATCCGCTGCCGCCGCGTCTTCATTGGTGCGGGCAGCCATTTCGTAATCGCCTGTGCGCGCGTAGATGTGCGCGGGCATGTGAACGAGATGGCCGGCCGCGGGCATCAATTTGCCGAGCTTTGGCGCATAAGCCAGCGCGCGCTCCGGATTTGGCGAAGCTTCGACAGCGTGAATGTAGTAATGAATCGCGCCCGCGTGATTAGGATCGCGGCGCAACACCGACTCAAGCACCGCGACGATCTCTTCGGTTCCTGCGGCGGGTTTGCCGTCTATTGTCCAAAGTTGCCATGGCCGCAGATCCATCGCGCTCTCAGCATAGAGCGTCGCGGCATCGAGATCGTCAGGATAACTTTTGACCAGCTCGCCCATTGCGTTTTTGTAATCGGCGGCGAGCTTTTTCAGATCCGCTTTTGGATCGATCGAATATCTCTTCGCCAGTGCTTCAATGTAAGCGCGCTCGTTGCCTCCAGCTTTAGCGACTAACGAGAGCGCCTTTTGCACGGCATCGTATGCCGCCTTCTCGCGTTGGGGATCGACATCGAGATTGATGTTGGGCCCGAGCGCGAGCGCCATGCCCCAGTAGGCCATCGCCATTCGCGGATCGAGTGCCGCCGCGCGTTTAAATGACCGCACCGCCTCGTCGTGATTGAACGCATAGACCAGCGCGAGACCCTGGTCGAAGAAGCGCTGCGCCTCTGGATTGGTTGTCGTGACCGGATGATGAACCGAACCGAGCCCGGACATCAGCGTGGCCGGCTTTTCCATCTTCATGCCGTTCATCTTCATGCCGGAATCGGGTTGTTGAGAAAAGGCTCCTGTGAAAACAACTAACACTATGCAACCTATGATCGCGAAACGACTCATCATTGGACCTCCAATCTACCAACTATCTTAGTCTCATTCGTTCACTTTCAAAACGGCAAGAAACGCTTCCTGCGGAATCTCGACGCGGCCGACTTTCTTCATGCGCTTCTTGCCTTCCTTTTGTTTTTCGAGTAGCTTGCGTTTGCGCGTGATGTCGCCGCCGTAGCATTTCGCAATGACGTTTTTGCCGAGCGCCTTCACGGTTTCGCGCGCGATCACTTTGTTGCCGATGGCCGCTTGAATGGGCACCTCAAAGAGCTGGCGCGGAATCAACTGCTTCATCTTTTCTGCGAGTGCGCGACCCTTTGCCTGCGCTGTGCTGCGATGCAAGATAAGCGACAGCGCGTCGACGGGTTCACCGGCCACCAAAACATCAAGCTTAACGAGATCGCTTTCCCAGTAACCTGCCAGGTTGTAATCCAGCGAAGCGTAACCGCGCGAGACGGATTTCAACCGATCGTAGAAATCCATCACGATGTCGTTCAACGGCAACTCGTAGGTCAGCATCACGCGGTTCGAGGCAATGTATTCAAAACCCTTCTGCACGCCGCGCTTCTCTTCCAGCAGCGGCAGAATACCGCCTAGATAATCATCAGGCGTGAGAATGACGGCGCGAATCACCGGCTCTTCGATCTTCACGATGCGGCCCGGGTCGGGCATCTTTGCGGGTGAATCGATTTCCACAATCTGGCCGTCCGTGGTCGTCACGACATAGCGAACGCTGGGCGCCGTACTGATCAGCTCGAGATTGAACTCGCGCTCCAAACGTTCCTGCACGATCTCCATGTGCAGCAGTCCGAGAAACCCGCAACGAAAACCAAAGCCGAGCGCGGTCGACGATTCCGGTTCGTAAAAAAACGACGCATCGTTCAAGCGCAAACGATCGAGCGCATCGCGCAGCTCTTCATACTGATTTGTATCGACCGGATAGAGGCCGGCAAAAACCATCGGCTTGATCTTCTGGAAACCCGGAAACGGCTGTGTGGTCGGACGCGCGGCTTCCGTGATGGTGTCGCCAATCTCGACATCGGCCACCTCTTTGATTGAAGCCGTGAGAAAGCCGACTTCGCCGACGCCAAGCTTGTCGATGGGCGTCGGGCGCGGCCGATTAACGCCGAGCGTCTCAACCTGGTAGTCGCGTCCGGTGTTGAAGAACCGAATCTTCATGCCAGGTCGAATCACTCCGTCAATCACACGAAACAAAACGATCACGCCGCGATAAGAGTCGTACCAGGAATCAAAAATCAGGGCTTTCAGAGGCGCGTTCGAATCACCTTGGGGCGGCGGCACGTCGCGCACGATTGCTTCGAGCACTTCCTTCACGCCTTCGCCAGTTTTCGCGCTGGTGAACACGGCGTTGTGCGTCTCAAGCCCGATCAGATGTTCGATCTGTTCGATCGCCTTGTCCGGCTCGGCGCCCGGCAGATCGATTTTGTTGATTACCGGAATCAACTCCAGATTGTTATCGATGGCGAGGTAAGTGTTCGCGAGCGTCTGCGCCTCGACTCCCTGCGACGCATCAACCACGAGCAATGCTCCTTCGCACGCAGAAAGCGAACGCGAAACTTCGTAAGAAAAATCGACGTGACCAGGTGTGTCGATCAGATTCAAGACATAAGCGTTGCCGTCCTGCGCCGTGTAGTCAAGCCGCACCGCATGTGACTTGATCGTGATGCCGCGCTCGCGCTCGAGATCCATGTCATCGAGCACTTGTTCAGACATATCACGCCCCGTCACCGCGCCGGTGAGTTCAAGCAAACGATCGGCGAGCGTCGACTTGCCGTGATCGATATGCGCGATGATCGAAAAGTTGCGGATGCGGTCAGGGTCCATTGTCAGTTGTCAGTAGTTAGTTGCCAGTAGTCAGGCCAATTGAAAATGATCTTGCAACTGACTACCAGCAACTGACAACTGACCGGTCCAACATAACAAAACGGGCGCGAAACCGCACGCGCGCATCGCATCTTCAACCAACATCGTCCGTGAACCCGTTAAGGCGTAGCAAGTCTGGGTGAATACCCAAGGGCGGTATGGAGATCCTGAGAAATTCGTCTTGCGATATCTGCAAAGGCTGGAGAGTCTATGTCCCACTCTATTCGCCTCGCGGAAACGGTCTTGGCGAGCTTATAAGAGAATCGGAAGTCATAAAGCTTATACAATCTCTGAAAGAAATCACCCAAGAGTAAGGAGCTCTCTTTACTCGGAAATGAAAGAACGAGATCTCCCACATTTGGAGGAACGGTTTCTGCTAAAAGCAAGGCTACAGCTTCGTATAGCATAACCTCGTCGCTAAGCATTGTTCGCCCGGTGAGTTCGGATAATACATCATGCCACCGGCCGATGCTGGGAACGACATTTCCATCCTGACCGATACCGACATCGTCCCTGCCAATCTTTGGTTGGCCTGCACGATTGGCCCTAAGCACATGTAGAAATCCGTACACGAGGCCCGGGTACATCATGTGGATGTTAGCGCAGTCGCCAATAACCTCCTCCATGCGATTGGTGAGATTTCTGAATGACTTGACTGTTCCTTTGAGCGAGATTCCCACAACAGGTCCGATTCCCTTTTTGTTGATTACTATGTCAACGTTCTTGCTCTTCACACCGCCGACAATTGAGCTCTCAGAGCTGCTTTCCTGACGAGCATCAAAGACGAGCATACGTCTCTTGCCGCGCAGACTGTGCGCCAAAGGAGGTCGGGGAGAGATCTCCTCGGGCAGAAAGCCGCGTTCGATTACCAGTCGAAGCGCGACATAGCGATGCAATGGCTTGATATGACCTTGATCTTGCGTGATGGGGGCCACTACGAATGCTTTAAGGGCAGACTCAACTTTCAGAAATGCAGGTAAATACTTAGGCACAATGCCTCCACGAACGGGCGATAGTTACTCCACGTTCCAGAAGTTCATAATCAAATCGGTCTTTCGCATGTGTGTCTGTTACAAGAAGAATTCTGCCGGCCTCGCCGGGCTCGAGTTTTAGCAGACCTCCTCCCAGCGGATGCCCTTCAATCTCCTTGCTCAGATTAGACAAAGGATGATTCCAAGCCACAAGCAAGTCATCCATCTTGACATGCCGCCTCAACCGAACCGCATGCACCGAGTTTGAGCAGACACATTTAGCCGCATTAACAACCAAACTTGGCTTCTTCCAGCTCATGTAGGTTAGAAATGCGTCAGGCCTAGATACATCTGGAACTACATACCATGGCTCGCGGTTTCGGCACTTATACGTTTGGCGCGCTTTATTTCCAGCGTCGGAATTTAAGTATGCCTTTACGGCTCGTGGAAGATATGCCGTTCCCGAAAGATCAAGCAGCAGTACTGGTTCGTCTTTGTCAATCCAAGCCTTTACAACAGCCTTATCCACACTTCTAGACGGGAGCTGTTCTCCTTTTCGGACAGCCACCTTGAGTAGCGATTTAGGTATCCCTAGGCGCTCGGCATCGGATGGTTTCAAGTGGAAGAAATCATTGGCACCTGTTACATAACCAATACCGATGCGCGCAAGACTACCAAAGTGCACGACACGCCCGCTCTCGGACAGGTGCGCATAGTACTCAAGCACCTCGTCAGGTAGTATGAATTTCCTCAAGCGCATTCCATGCCGTCGCAGACTCGCAAGCGAGATCTTCTTTGTTTCGCGCGGTGGCCCGGTTGTTGGAGAAAACTCGTCCCAGACAGCTAGTTCAATACACTTCGCTTGCCCGCCACGGCCCTCAGCATAGAGGAGCCAGGTGTCTTCAGATAATTCAGGGAACACCTTTTCTCTAATTGCCACTACTACGATCCTCTCAAAGTTTGTTACCAAAAAATTCAAAAGCGGTGCGGAATAGGTGGCATGGCCTATCTCGGCCGGAACGACAAAAGCCATTCTCCCGCCAGGCTTGAGAAGATTTGTAGCGACGACAAGAAAAGGCGCCCAAGATGATGTTAGGGCAGAGAACTTGGCGCCTTGGATCGCTGATAGTTGAAGTGCTTGTCGTCTAAGGCTGCCGTTGAAATTCTGGTAACGAATAAAGGGTGGATTACCGGCTATACACTCAAAGCGGTCCGTGGTATCGCTGGCCCAGTTGAAAAAGTCGGCCTCAAAAATCCTCGCCCACGGCGCACGCACTCGAGCCTCAAGGCAAGAATTGAGAGACACGTCGATTCCTACGGAGTTGCGATGCTGCTTGACGAAGCGACCATCACCGCACGAGGGATCAAGAAGGCGCTCATGCCCACGCGGATTGAGCCATCTCACCAGTGTGGACGCAACTTCTTCTGGTGAGTAAAACTGACCAATCAGCTTCGCCGCGGTTCTACTCATCTACCAATTCCATCGTACGGGGTTATGAGTTTCCTTAGTAAGGGTCATTTGAATTATCAACGCGGCGACATCGTAGCAGATAACGGTCCTCTCCTGAAGTTTTCAACCGCACGCGCCCACTTCGCTCGGAGCTAACTGGAGTCTGCTCTATCGCGTTATCGTTAATCGTTTCTTCATGTTTCGCCTCCCTGTGCACTGACGCTCTTCGAGTTCAGTAGCGGCAGCGATTCTTCTTCTGGCGCTTCGGGTTCTCCGGCGACCAAATCCGGAAACAGTCCGCCTTCATCCAAACTTAGCGGCCGGGCCGCTTTGTCGATAGGCTCCAATGTCTCGATCTCATCGCCAGCCAGCGCGCCACGCTCTTTGAATTTACGCGCGGCGACGAGCACGCGCGCTTCGAGCGAGCCCACGCCGCGGTTATAGGCATCGAGCGCGCGATCCAATCCTTTGCCGATGTCGGCGAAATGATCGGTAAAAGTGCGCAGCCGATCGTAAAGGTCTTTGCCGAGCCTGCTGACTTCCAGCGCGCTCTTGGCCATCTGCTCCTGCCGCCAGCCATACGCGACAGCTTTGAGTAAAGCGATGAGTGTGGTGGGCGTGGCAAGGATTACTCGTTGATCGACCCCGAATTCGATCAAACTCGGATCCTGTTCCAGCGCCGCGCTGAAGAACGTCTCGCCGGGCAAAAACATGAAGACAAACTCCGGCGACTGCTCAAATTGATCCCAGTAGGCTTTCGTTCCCAGCTTGCTCAGGTGCGTTCTAATCTGCCGCGCGTGCTCTTTTAGCTTCGCCACACGGGTCACTTCATCGCGCGTTTCGAGGGCTTCGAGATAGGCTTGCAGCGGCGCCTTCGAATCGACCACGATCGTGCGGCTGCCAGGCAAACGAATCGTCATGTCGGGTCGCAGCTTGCCGTTGTCGGTATTGATTGTTTCCTGCTGATAGAAGTCGCAGTATTCAACCATGCCCGCAATCTCGACGACGCGCTTGAGTTGAATCTCGCCCCAGCGGCCGCGGACGATCGGCGTGCGCAGGGCGTTCACCAGATTTGAGGTCTCTACCTGGAGCTTCAGCTGATCGGTGGCCAGCGATTTTACTTGCTGTTTCAATTCCGAATATGCGCCCACGCGCTCTTTCTCAATCTCCCCGATCTTTATGTCGACCTTTTCCAGCGATTCTTTCAGTGGCTTGACGAGTTGATCGATCGCCTGTTGCCGCGATTCGAGATCGCCTTTCGCAGTCTCCTGATATTTCTCCAGCGTAGACTTAGCCAGCTCCAGAAACGACTGGTTGTTGGCGCGCAGCGCCTCGGCCGAAAGCGCCCGGAAACGATCGGACAGTTCCTGCGTTGCCTGCTTGAACGCTTCCAGTTTTTCCTGCGCGGATTTTCGCTCTTCCTCAAGGCGCGTTTCGAGGGACGAGACTGAAGCCCGCAGGTTTGTGTTTTCTTCCTGAATGCGTTGATTGTCCGTGACCGCTCGGTCGAAAGCTCCTCGCAGCTCCTGGAGCTGGCTATCCTTGCCAAGAATCCGCTCGGCCAGCGTCGCGCGTTCCGCTTCGCTTTCTGCGCGCGCGCGGTCGTATTCGTATTTGAGCTTCGTGCGGAAGATCAGCCAGATCGCGCCAGCACCGATGACCAAACCCAAGACCAGGGCTACAGCCGGAACAACGTTTTCCATGCAGCGAATTCTATCATTCGCGCGTGTTGCTTACATCATCGTTCGCGATCTCCCCGAGGTCGTGGAGCTAATACGGCTGTTAGGTTGCGCAGGTTCTATTGTCTCTCGCAACCCTGACAGACTTAACGACTCAAGCTATAATCGTCCCGCATTCGCCGCCGAGCTGCCATTGAAGTGAAGGTCTGAAGTACATGAGCGTGCCAGAAACCAAAGTCTTGTATTCCGTGGAAGAATACCTTGCTCTCGAACGTGAGTCCGAAGAGCGGCATGAGTATCTCGACGGCGAAATCTACGAGATGGCCGGCGAGAGCCCGCAGCATGGCGCCATTTCCATGAACTTGAGCGGGATAGTCCACGCGCAGTTATTGGGGACGCCTTGCCAGGCATTTTCCAAGGACACCAAAATCCGCAGCGGACCGGCCATCCAACGAAGCCGCTCACCAAAGGGTCTGTTCTCTTATCCCGATCTGGTGGTCGTTTGCGGGGAGATGAAGTTCCACGATGAACACCGCCACGTGCTCCTGAACCCTACCGTCATCATCGAAGTCTTATCGCCTGCTACGGAGGCGCTTGATCGCGGCGTGAAATGGGCGCGCTATCAGACCTGGTTGCCAGAGCTCACGGACTATCTGCTTGTCTCGCAGTCTGCGCCTCAGATCGACCATTTTCATCGCGAACCAGGCGGGCAATGGCTTTATTCATTGGTGAGCGGGCTTGATGGTAATCTCTATCTCACTTCGATCAATTGCGCGTTGCGGCTTGCCGACGTCTATGATCGCATCGCCTTTCCGGCTGAAGCGCCAGAGAGTGACGAGGCGGAATAAGGACTCACCGTCCAAAGCACGCCACCATGCGCTCGTAGACTTTCCTCGTCAAGCGCACGTCGTTCAGATTGTATTCGCGAATCTCGGCCAGCTTACCGGCTTCGTAAAGCTCGAACACTTTGCTGCCTTCGACCTCGGCGGTTTTGCTGGATTCAATTCCCAGCGCCCACGCGATGTCGTCGAGACTGACGTGCCGTTTTCCGCCCAGCCACCAGTGATGCATCGTGTCGAAGACGCCGCGCACGTGAAAGTCGGCGAGATTCACAAACGGCCGCACGGCAATCTTATTAACCAGGCACCTTTGAAAAATGAAGGGCAGATCAAAACCAATGACGTTGTGGCCCACAATCTCATCTGTCTCGGCGTCAAAGCCGCTGATGAAACCGAGAAACTCGCTCAGCGCCTGCTTCTCTTCCTGCTCGTTACTTTCCGCGTCGATGCCAAAGACATATTCACTCTCGCCCATCTGCACGCCTTCGAATTCGAGTCCCGGCACGGGACCAACATGCACTGCGATGCAGAGGATCCGCCCCGACGTCGCGCTCAGCGATCCGAGCTGGTAGCTGCGTTCCTCTTCGGCCGCGATGTCTTCCAGATATCGTTGTTGTTGCTCCAGACGCATGTGGCCAAGCCGGAAGACGCGTTCGAGTTGTGGTCCAACGCGGTCGCGAAAGTCAGGCAGCGCGAGTGTCTCGATGTCCAGCGTGTAGGCGCGCGGCAGAACCGGATCGGCGCTTTGATGTTCGCGATATTTTTCCAGGGTAACGGGGCGGTATTCGGAAACAACGAATTGCGCTCGGTCCTGAAAACTCTCCAGCCGGCCAGTGATGCCCCACAGTCCGGGCTTCATTTCTTTCCACGTCTCCAGCGTCTCGCCCCAAATTTTTAGATTGATCGTGCCGCTGGCGTTGCGCGCCTGCGCGTCGCAAAACAGTTTGCCCTGTTGTGTTCTTCTTTCGCGCACCGAGCTGACGACGACGATCAGCCAGACTTCTTCGCCCAGCGCGAGTTCAGGAATAGGAATGTTGCCTTTCATCATTGGCGGCCCCTTCGCCGCGGTCTTCCACGATTAGTAACTCTATTTTATACTGCGCTCGCGCGAAAACTGCGTACGGCTCATTAACGCGATCACTTTATCACTTTGTCCTCGCGACGCCTTAATGAAAAAGCTGTTTTGCGCGAAACATTCTCTCGCGAAAATGAGTCTCATAATTCAAACCCAACGGCTTGATCGGCGCGAGGGGCTGGCGCGCATCAAGCGGCTTGCCGGCGAAGATCTGCGGCCGCTCGCGGATCGTTATGGCATCACCGTCTGGAAGAATGGCCGCAAGAACAAAGGCTGGGCCGGTCAGGTGATCGAGCACTATCTGGGCCTGCCACAGAATTCGCTGCAAGCGCCCGACTTTGGCGCCTGGGAATTGAAGGTCGTGCCGCTGAGACGCATGCCTGACGGCACGGTGCGCGTGAAAGAGTCGATGGCTATCACGATGCTCGAGCCCGCGGAAGTCGTCGCCAGCAAGTTTGAAGATAGTCATCTTTACGACAAGCTGCGCAGCATGATCGTAGTGGCGCGCATCTTTGAGAACGTGCAGGAGACTTCATCGCTCCTTCATTCAGCCGCCGCATTTGATCTCGACAATGCGACGATCTACAAACAGGTGAAGGAAGACTACGAGGCAATTCGCGAGACTATTCGCACGAAAGGAATTCAGTTGCTGACTGGCAAAACGGGGAAATACATTCAGGCGCGGACGAAAGGGCGGGGCTATGGCAGCACTTCGCACGCGTTCTATGCGCGAGCCTTGTTCGTGGCTCACATTCTGAATCTGCACAAGCTGGCGATGATGCCGAGAGTCTTAACGCCGAGACAAACAATTTGACTGCAGCTTAGGTTTCTTTGCCGCTTGGCGCTTTTGCGGGAACTGATTTCGCGCAAAGACGCAAAGGTGCAAAGACGCTAAGACGAAGACCGAAGTTAAGTCATTGGGTTTTCTTCCGATGACGAGGTCGTTAGTTTCACGCGCTCGACCTCCTCGTCCATCCTTCCGACAATCATCATTGCGATCATTTTGTAGTCGCCGATAAATGACCACAGTGGATGCTGAAAAGTCGCTGGTCTGTTTTTCTCGATGAAGAAGTGCGCGATCCAGGCGCAGCCGTAGCCGGGAATCAGGCCCAAAGCAAACAGCCACCATCTGCCAGTCGCGATGGAATAGACGGCCCAGGCCAGACCAGCCGTGGTGCCGAGCAAATGCAACAGTCGCGTGCCCGGCCTGCTGTGCTCGGTGACGTAAAAAGGCCAGAACTCGGCGAAGGAATTGAATCGTATTTGGCCCATCGCTGGATGCGCGTCCTCTTTGGCAACTAATTTTCAGAAAACAGTCGCATGAAATCCTCAGGATGAACCGGCTCGACGCGAGCGAGCTGCAGGTTCTCCGCAACGTGCTCACGACGACTCATGCCCACCAACGCCGTGGTGATTCCGGGGGTCGAGCGCACAAACTGAATGCCGGTTTGCGCGTCCGTGGCGAGCGAGCCGAGCGGTTCGCGTACCGCTTCGGGCAGCCCTGCGGCGACGCGACCCTGCAAAATCGAAGCGCTCGCCACCACCGAAATGCCCAGGATCTCGGCCGCCTCCAGCACGGACAGCGCCTCGCCATCGACGATTTGGTTTTGCACCAGGAAACTTTCGGGCATTGCCAGATTGAAAGGAAGCTGAATAAAACGAAAGCCGTGCGAATCGCCTCCTACTTCGCGCGCGACACCGACGATCTGTTCCAGTGAATGATAGTCGCGCGAGTCAGGGGAAACGCGGAAGCCGTTCCAGCTTGCGATGCCGTACATCCTGATCTTTCCGCCGACAATGTTCTTTTCGAGCAACTCAAACGCCGCGCGCAGTCGCCCGTAAAACTCCTCGCGCGAAACAACACCGAGTTGGGATTCGGGATTGTGGATGTAGTAGAGGTCTATGCAGGAAAGAGCCATGTTCCGCAGCGATTGGTCCAACTGGTTCTGCAAATAGGCCGGCGTCATGCAATGGCTGCCGCCGACGATGTCCGAGAGATTCGCGATGCCGGGGCGCACGAATGTCTCTTCGACGTAACGCCGCACGTCCGCCGGCGGCGCGCCATCAAAAGGCAGATAGCCGCCCTTGGTGCAGACAAGAATCCCGTCGCGCGCGAACGCCCGATCGGTTGTTAACCGCCGCAAAGCCTCGCCAATCGATCGTTCGCTTCGTTGAAAACGATAGTTCGCGGCTGTGTCGATAACGTTCACACCGAGTTCAACTGCACACGTGATCGCATCCGTGTATCTGCGATCGGTTGCGTCGTCCGCGTCGCCGAGATACGTGCCGATGCCGATGGATGACAGCCATAGATTTTGTTCCAGACGGAAATGGTTCTCTGACGTGTGATCGTTGAAACGCGCGCGATAGCGCGTCGTCCCTTCGAGTGTTGCGTAACCGCCGATCGTCATGATGTGAAACCGAAGACGAAGTGATGCGAGTGTCAGACTATACCCGTCAGACGTTAATCGCCGCAAGCCAGCGTTCGTTGCTCGCGCGCGAATGTGGTAGCTTTGCAGGTTGCCGGCCAACGACTCTCTGTAAAGTCAGATCGAATTCGAGGGGAACCTATGGATCACTTCATCGATTGGCGCGAAAGCGCCGGGGTCAACCCGGAAAAGTTTTACAAGACCACGCTCTGGCAGGGCGGGCACGTCATGGTTGGCTTGAATTGTCTGGAAGCGAATCAAACGCAAAGCGTCCACGCGCATCAGGGCGCCGACAAGGTCTATTTCGTGCTTGAAGGACGCGGCCGCTTCACCATCGGCGCTGAAGAGCGCGACGCGCACGCCGGCATGTTGGTGGCCGCGCCTGCGGGTGTTCCTCATGGCGTCACGAACGTAAGCGCTGAGCGCCTTTCGCTTTTGGTGGCGATTGCTCCGGGAATCAAATGAAGGACT